>DKUN01000022.1 GCA_002490725.1 Porphyromonadaceae bacterium UBA7203
CTGCGCCTATTTTGACACAGCCTCCTCCTCAATTCTTATCAATATATACTGATGCCGGCCGATAGCCGACAATAGTATTCAGACTGTGTGGGTTATTTCACAAGTATCTTCTTGCCGTTAACAATATTGATGCCCTTGACCGGAGCGCTCAGACGGCGACCCTGCAAGTCAAAAATCTCATCAACACCGCTCTCCGCGGCCACCACCTCGCCGATACCGGTCACACCGCCGCTCTGGTCAATTGTGATACGGCTGCTGTTACCCTTGACAGGGGTGCTGCCTACAACAAATATTCCTGCCGGGACATCAATGTCATAGATATCAGCGTCGAGTTTCTGATTGAGTCTGAGAAGCAGGCTTTCATCAGCGGGGTCCTCTTCAAGCATGTCGGCAGTATATTCCGGCTCCAGAGCCTGTGCATCGGCATCATTTTCAGCAGGCACAGCCGAAATGTTGATGCGCAGAACCGACGTTGCGGCCTCAGGATTGATCGCAAGAGCGCCGGTCGGGTGCGAGAACTTGACCAAGTGATTTTCACCATCAAACGTAAGGCTGACATTTACAGCCTCTTCGGTCAGGATATCGTCCAGAAGAGTAACGCGCCAGCCCGAAGCTTCGGAACCTGCGGCAGTAGACCATTTGACGATTCGGTTACCCATATTGTCAGAATGCTCATGCAGGCAAGTATCGCCGCCTCTAATCTGAAGAACTACACCTTCGCCTGCTTTTTTGGATACATTAGGTTCAAGGAAAAAGTAGTCACCCGTATCAGCAAGGCCCTGAGCAGTTTCGCCTGCGGAGCGGTGTTTAATTTCTTTACCGGAATGATAGTTGACCAATTTATAGGTAGCATTATCGGGGTTCTTGACAATAGTCCATACAGCTTTAAGGCTTTCACGTTCCGCATTGGCTATTGCAATAACCTCGTCCTGACTATCGTTTCCGAAACGCTGGGGATCAGCATCGCCGTATGTCATAAAGTGACCCGAGCCATTGTTTCGGTCAACATTCTCGAACTGAACACACACATTAGGAATGCTCGCAGCCAATTCTGCATAAATTTCGTTTATTTTTGGCGCGATTCCATCCAAGTTGACCTTCTTATTGGCACCTCTCACGGTTGGCTCGGGAAATTCTACTTGTGCAAGTGAGGCTCGAGCGGCATCGATGGCATTCTTATCCCAAAGCGCGGGCAATGCTTCATATTGGTCAATCCCGGCATTGACGGAGGCTGCGGTATGCTCGCCACAACCACGTCTGACATAGTTGTCAATCATATTTTGCGCATCTTCTGCCACCTCAAAGTAATAGACACCGCCATTGTTGGGAAAATCGTTGTTACACTGATTCCAGCCGCTGAATATCGGCTGCGTGCTATTGTGGTCCATAAAAAGGTTGTTTGCGCCTTCTCTATCAAGAGTAACTATGGCCAGGCCTTTTTCATTTCTATTGAACGCGGAGTTTTTCGCACCCTTAGCTGCAACAATCTTTACAGGCGCGGGAGACGTGGAAACAAGAGTGTAGTTAGTTCCGCTATGCGAGGTTGCCCCCGGATTCGTTCCGGTTATGCCGAGGCAGCCGTCATTGCCCTCATAGTCGGCAGCAACATTGCGGATAATGACCTTTCCGTCATCCGTGCCATGAAGAGTCCATAGCGTTCCCAGACCGTCATTGCGGGTAATTACAGTGTGAGAGTCCGATATCTCCACATTATCTTCCAGTACGGTGTTGATTCCGAGCAGACCCAACGAACGATTCGCATTATTTTTGCCTACTTCAAGAGCTCGGGTAGAGCGTATGCGGTAATATGTGTTGCCCGACAAATCGAGTTCGTCAGCTTCGCTTGCGGCCACGCCGACAACCCATGACGAACCTCCGTCATTGTAACTCCACGCAGTCATAGCCGACGTGCCGTTCGAGTGCAGATTCAGACCATTGCCGCTCAGGTTTCCGCTGCCGTTATTAAAAGGCAGGGCAATACCGGGATATGTCGAGTCATTATTCTTCGCTATAGTAATCTGACAAGCATCATCGGGGTCGGTTGTTACTTTTGAGTTATCGGAAGCACTTAAGTAGCACCTGGTCTGAGGGTTGTAAAGCTTGAAAAAGCGAGAGTTGTCGACCTGATACATTACCCATTTGCATGCTTCGGATACACTTGCAACCGTATTGACGGTAGAATCAGCCATTACAGTCACGTATGACGGTCTATTCAGGGCGGCACGGCGCACGTTTTTAAGCGTTACAACAAGGCCGCTCATCATAGACCAGGTAGGCTGCAACTCGGATACGGATACCCCGGATACTTCTGAACGCATTTCAGCAGCGTCTACCGTATTCTCTATAATGTAAGTTGCATCATTAAAGGCCGTCAAACCGCTTACACCTACAAAAGGACGATAAAATGATTTCCACTCTTCAATAGAAGCATAAATAGAAGCACACTCAGCCTCAATATCAACTTCTTCAGTCGACCCATAAAGGTTAAATTCGGCACAGTTGGCGTGCATATTATCACCCGCATTACTGCTCGTATTGTCAATTACAAAGAGCACATAGCGGCCGGTCTGAGTCGAAAAAGTTTTACCGTGTGTATGGTGAGTTTTGATGTCGTTCCAACTGCATGTGAAATTGCCTTCCGCTACGGGCGTTTTGTCTTCCAGAAATGTGGTCAGCGAAGCGTGGCGATCTGTAATATTGGCAACTGTTCCATCCTCAACGGGCTCTGTGGTTTCGAGACCTTCAACGCTGTCAAGCACAAAAAGCCTGTATGTAGTTGCAAAACCGTTACCGGCCGTAAGGCGAGGCTGGTAGCCGAAGCCTATGAACGGATTTTCGGCCGCATTTTCACCACGGTCGATCACAAAGTAATGAGGAGCATTGTTATTGTGACCTTCATTGGTCTTACCATATTCACTATGCCAGAACGTGTTGCGGTTACCGTCCTTGATATGGCGAAAGCCGCCGTCAGCGCCCTCATTATTGGCATTGTGTTCAGAGCACCCGGTAATAACCCAGTCGGTACGATCAAGAGGAGAAGTCATCAGCGACTTTGCTGAAAGCTCCGGCGCAGCCCCGAGACCTGCAATGGTCATAGCTGCTGTTAGTAATAGTTTTTTCATGTAAGATTGAATGTGTTATGATTGAGTGATTGTAAGGCAGAGTATGGATGCGACGAAGCGGCGGCTGCCATAGTGGCGGTCGCTGCGATGTAGGGTCGACAAGTCGGTAATTAGCGGGTGTGGGGCGTCACGCCTCCATGTATCAGACGATACTGGGGGGGGGTAATTAGCTGCGTATTAGGTATATAGAAATTATCGGTCATTAAATTTTGACGCCTGAGGCATACAAAAATACCACATTATTTTCAATTCTCCAAATTTTGCATCCTCCAAAAACGAAAAATATTGCCGGCGGCCCTGTCACGGCGGCCCATACATAATGACACCGCCCCGACTTGCGCGAGGCGAGCCGGAGCGGTGAGAGGATTTATTTACTGTCTAAGCGTTGCGGTTCAGAAAATGGCCTTAATGGTCTTGACTTCGCCGGTAACAGCCGTTACCTTTACAATTGCAACGTTCGAGCCGGCGGGAATAGTGAGTTCGGAAGAGGTGCCGGCTGCGATGAGACGGCCGCTCAGATCCATTGCCACGATTTCAGCGACCTTCACGCCGCTGACGGTCACCTTGCCATTACTGACCTGAACGTCAAAGTTCCCAGAAGCCTCAACGGCTTCAATGGCAGAGTCTTCACCCTTGTTAGTCACGTTGGGGTTAACGTATGCGGGGTCGTAGGCGAATTCAACCTTGTCGCCGGGCTTGAGATTGTCGAGCTCGATGGTCTTGATGTCGGTTGCGACATAGTGACATACGGCAGGAGCCACGTCGGCACCGTTGAGTTTGACGCGCATGTTTTCGATGTTCTTGTCGAGGCGCACGGCCAGAGGCTGACCCTGGTTGCTGACAATGACGGCCGAGTTGAGCGCACCTTCTTTCCAGTCGAGGCATACGGAGAAGTCGCCGCGGGCCTTGAGTCCGGCAATGCTGCCGGCATTCCATTCGGAGCTGAGGGCGGGCAGCAGGTGGATGTAGCCGAGATGGCTCTGCATGAGCATTTCGGTCACGCCTGAGGTCACGCCGAAGTTGCCGTCGATCTGGAAGGGGGCATGCTTGTCATAGAGGTTCTTGTAGATGCCGGAGGTGAGAGCGTTCTTAAGAATGGTGTGGGTGTGGTCGCCGTCCATTGCGCGGGCCCAGAGGTTGACCTTCCAGCCCATAGACCAGCCGGTAGCGGCGTCGCCGCGCTGAATCAGCGAGTTTACGGCGGCGGTGTGAAGTTCGGAGCCGGGGGTGAGGTGGTTGAACGGATAGAGACACATCAGGTGGCTGAGGTGGCGGTGGCCGTTCTGGCCTGCGGTGTAGGGGCTATATTTCCATTCGCGCAGCAGTTTGTCGCCCTGCACGAGACCGTTGGCACTCCAGCCCGAAGCGGCGGTGAACTCTTCGGTAGCGAGGCCGCGGTCGAGTTTGCTGAAGCGGTCGCGCAGCGTGGCGATGTCGGCGGCGGGAATGTTGCATTCGGCCTCACCGAGCACGTCGATAGCGTCGAGAGTGTTGGAGAAGAGCTCGTAAACGATCTGCTGGGCGTGAGCCACGGCGTCCTGGCTGCCGGGACCATGCTCGGGCGAGGTTTCGTTGGGGCATTCGTAGGTGCCGTCGGCAGCGAGTTTCAGACGTTCGATCCAGAATTCGCATGCGCCCCACATTGTGGGCAGCGCGCGGGCCAGGAACTCCTTGTCGAGCGTGAAGAGATAGTGTTCCCAGAGGTGCGAGCAATACCAGCCGTTGGCAACCACATAGTTGTTGCCCCAGCTCGAGCCGGCGCCGAAAATGTTGTTTTCAACAAAGAATGTCCAGCCCTTGGTAGCCTTGGGGTTAGAAACGTGGTCGGTTACGTTTTTGCGCCACTGGGGCTGCACGGTTGCCTGATTGATGATGTAGTTCAGGAAGGGCATGTGGAGCTCGCTGAGGTTTGTCGACTCGACGGGCCAGTAGTTCATCTGAATGTTGATGTTGGCGTGGATGTCGGCGTTCCAGGGCTGATGCTGGCTGCCGTTATACCAGCGGTTGGTGTTGAAGCCGGTCCAGATGCCCTGAAGGTTGTTGGGCACGTCGATGCCGCGGCTTGAGCCGATGGCGAGGTAGCGGCCATACTGGAAGTAGAGCTGCTCGAGCTGGCGGGTCACCGAAGCGGAGCCTGCGCCACGGTTGTATTCGTTGATGAGTGCAAGAGTTGTGCGGTCGTTGACTCCGCCTTCGAGAGTGAACTCAACGCGATTGAACAGGGCCTGATGGTCGGCGACGTGGTCGGCATAGATAGAGTTCCAGCCCTTGGCGGCTGCGGCGTCAACAATGGCGTCGAGGCCCGACACGAGGCTCGAGGTGCCCGAGGTGTAGGTCGGCGAAACGGGGTCATAGTCGGTCGAGCCGCCGAGAATGACGAGGAGTTCACTGGCGCCCTTGACCGTGATGCCGTCGGCGCCGGAGGTCATGGTGCCGCCGGTGGGAATCACCTTGAGGGCGGCAGCATAGCTGACGGTTTCCAACTTGCCGCCGAAACGGCCGGTGCCGTCAACATATTCGGGAGCCTTGACGTCGGTTGCGACTCTGACGTCAACACCGGGGTCAAGCTTGAAGTTGAGGTTGATGGTGCCTTCGCCGTCGGCGGTGAAGTGCATGGCAACGACCCTGTCGGGATAGCTTGCAATGAATTCGCGGCGATAGCCGGTGCCGTTTGGAGCGGTGTAGTTAACGGTAGCGGTAGCGGTGGTGAGGTCAAGCGTGCGGTAGTAGTCGTTGACGGCGGTTTCGGCAGTCCAGCCGAGACCTGATTCGGCGTTGAGGTCTTGAATAAGCACGTTGCCGAAGCCCTGGAATGAACCGTAGCCATAGGAGTTAGAGCCGCCGTGGTCGTCCTTGGTGCCTGACCAGAGGGTCTTTTCGGTAAATGAGATTTCCTCCTCATGGATGCCGCCGAGAATCTGGGCGCCGAACTGGCCGTTGCCGATGGGCAGAGCCCATTCCATCCAGTCTGTGCCGGGAGCGGTGTACCAGAGGGTCAGATTGTTGTCGGGAGTCCAGGTGGTGGAGCCGTTGACGGTGTATTCACCATAATCCATATCGTTTTCGGCAACGAAGTAGAAGCAGTTGTTCAGGTCGCCGATTGTCCAGGTGCCGAACTTGCCGTCGGCATCGAAATCCTCGCCGCCGAACTGGTTGATGGCCTGGCCTGCGGGCGCGCCGTTGGGACGGAGTTCAAGAGCCTTTTCGTAATTGGCGTTCGTTGACCAGATAGCCTTGAAGCCGTTGGCGTCGGGAGTTGCAGCGACCTTGATGCCGCCGTTGCCCGAGCTTTCATAGGCCAGATAGCCGCCGGCCTTGTTGACGAGCTGCATGTTGTCGGCGGTGCCGGTAAGTTTCCAGAGCATCTCGTCAGCCGGACGGGCCTTGGTGCGCACAACCGAGTTGCCTATGCCTTTTGACTCCATCGAGTTGCCGCCACGGGCAAAGCGGAGAAAGAACCAGTAGTCGGTGTCGCCGTTGCTGAATTCGGGCAGTTCGACGGGATCGGCGGGCAAGGTAGCCACATCGCCGGCGAGGTCATAGAAGCAAAGCAGGTTGTTTGCGTCGCCTGCATTCCATTCGCTCAGACGACGGCCGGCGCCGGTGCCCTGATATTGGTTAAGGTGGTTCGACACACCTACGCGACCGATTTCATAGTTTGAGCCGGAGGCATAGAGCGCCATATCCACACCAGTCGAGCCGGTTCTATAGAACGAGTTGCTGAAGGCAAGATAGTTGCCGGCCTTGCTGCGCATGGTGAAATTATCCTTATCGCCGATGAGCTGCCATTTCTGCTCGTCCACATCAGCCAGATTAGCGGTTTTCACCTCCGCGTCAGCGCCCTGATCAGCCATGTAAGCGCCTCCTGTGGTAAACTTGACCTGATACCACACGGGGCTTTCAACGGTCGAAAACTGAAGGTCGGTTGCCGCATTGGCGCCAAACAGTCCTCCGGAAAGCAGAGAAACAGCCGCCAGCAGCGATTTAAAGTTAAATGTCATAGAAAAAATTGAGATATTTAATGGTTTATTCACGATTCAGGCACGCGGTTTAACGGTCTGCAAATATAGTTAAAAAGTAGCTAATTACAAAACTTTTGGCCTTTTATTGTGTTATATCGGTAAAACAATCAAAACCAAAGCTAATCCGACTATGAAATACGTTCAGCCCGAACTTCCCTACGACGCAGCCGCCCTGGCTCCCGCAATCAGCGAAGAGACCGTCAGCTTCCACTACGGCAAGCACGAAAAGACATATATCGACAATCTCAACGCAATGATCAAGGATACCCGCTTCGAGTCAATGAGCCTCGAAGAAATCATCTGCGAATCAGACGGCAAGCTCTTCAACAACGCCTCGCAGGCCTGGAACCATATTTTCTACTTTTTCAGCCTCAACCCCGACGGCGGAGGCGAGCCCGGCGGCGAACTCCGCAAGGCGATTGACCGCGACTTCGGCTCGTTTGAGAAGTTTAAGGAAGATTTTGTCAACGCGGGCGCCGGCCTGTTCGGAAGCGGATGGGTATGGCTCGCGGCCGACGAAAAAGGCAAACTGATGATTCAGGCCGAGCCCAACGCCGGCAATCCGATGACCCACGGGCTGAATCCGCTGCTGACGTTCGACGTCTGGGAGCACGCCTATTACCTCGACTACCAGAACCGACGCGCCGACGCGCTCAAGGCGCTTTGGAACATTGTCGACTGGGACGTCGTCGAAAGTCGATACTGACCTTTTTTGAACCCTGAAAAGCAATAAGCATAATGTGATGAATGGAGAGAGAGGCACGCGTGAGCGCCCCTCTTTTTCTCATTAATCCGAAAAAATTTCAGCCGCAGCCGAACCTTCCGCCGCGGCTGTTGTTATATAAGCAGACATAGCAATTACGCTTTTTCTATTGTGTGAAAGAAATGTGATAATGATTGGTTTATTATTTGGCGAGGAGTGACTGCGAAGCCGCTCCTCGACTGTTTTTCTAAAATCTTGAACTTTGCAAGTCGGATTTTCCTAATAATTTTGTAACTTTGCGAAATGATACTCATTGCCGACGCAGGAAGCACAAAAACCGAATGGAGAGCCGTTGCCGACAACGGTTCGGCATTCTCATTTGAAACCCGGGGCATCAATGCGCTGATGCTCGGCCGGGAGGAGTTGAAGCACGAGTTCGACGACGCCCTGGGCTCACTGCCCTGCCCGCCCGACGAAATCTACTTCTACGGAGCCGGATGCGTAGGCTCCGAAGTGTGCGGCAAGGTGCGCGACGCCCTGCCGGCCAACGCCTTCACAGAGGTTGAATCCGACATGCTCGGAGCCGCCCGCGCCCTGCTGGGCCGCAGGCCCGGCCTCGCGGCGATTATGGGCACGGGGAGCAACTCGGCGCTCTACGACGGGCGCCGGCTCGTTGACAACATGCCGCCGCTGGGCTATATTCTCGGCGACGAAGGAAGCGGCGCCTCATTCGGCAAACGGCTGCTCCACACCGTTTACCGCACCGGCAAACTGCGGCCCGAGCTCGAGCGGCATCTGGGCATGACTTATGGCGAAATACTCGAGAGGGTCTATCGCCGCCCCGCCGCCAACACCTTCCTGGCCTCTCTCATGCCCTTTATTCTCGACCATTCAGACGAGCTCGGCAATATGATCGAGGCCGAACTCGACTCCTTCTTCGCAGCGCTGGCCGCCTACTACAAGCTCGAGCGCCACGTCAGCATGACCGGCGGCGTCGCCGTTGCGCTCGGAGCCGCCCTGAACCGCGCGGCCGCCCTGCGCGGATTCACAATCGACCGAATTCAAGAACGCCCCATGGAGGGGCTCATCGCATACCATACCCATGAGCACAAAACGCACTGAACTGATTCTCATCAACATTACCGGAGTTGACCGTCCCGGCGTAACCTCGGCGCTGACCGGCATTCTCGGCCGCTACAACGCCTCGATTCTCGACATCGGCCAGAGCACAATCCACCACTATCTCTCGCTCGGCATCCTCATCAAGACCGACTCGGAGACCTCGGGCCACATTCTCAAGGAGTTGCTCTTCAAAGCCTCGGAGCTGAACCTCAACATCCGATTCACCCCGACCGGAGTCGACGACTACGAAAACTGGGTGACCATGCAGGGCAAGAGCCGCTGGATCATAACCATGCTCGGACGCCGACTGACGGCCGACCATATAGCCAAACTGACGGCCGAAGTGGCGGCCGAAGGCCTCAACATCGAAAACATAAAGCGTCTGACCGGACGCATTTCGCTGCGCCACACCGACAACGGCAAGTCGAAAACCTGCATCGAGATGGCCGTGCGCGGCAACCCCGCCGACCGCAACGGCCTGTCGCGCCGCTTCCTTGAAATCGCGTCGAGCAACGACGTCGACATCTCTTTCCAGGAAGACAACGTGTTCCGCCGCACGCGCCGCCTCATCTGCTTCGACATGGACTCGACGCTCATCGAAACCGAAGTAATCGACGAACTCGCCATCCGGGCCGGCGTCGGCGACCAGGTCAAAGCCATTACCGAACGGGCCATGCGCGGCGAAATCGACTTCATTGAGAGCTTTACCGAACGCGTGGCCCTGCTGAAAGGACTCGACATCAGCGTCATGCAGGAAATTGCCGAAAACCTTCCCATAACCGAAGGACTCGAGCGCATGATGACCGTGCTGAAAGGCGCCGGCTACAAAACGGCCATCCTCTCGGGCGGATTCACATATTTCGGCGACTATCTGCGCCGCAAATACGGTTTCGACTACGTCTATGCCAACGAACTCGAAGTCGACTCTACGGGCCATCTCACCGGCCGCTATGTCGGCGAGGTCGTCGACGGACGCCGCAAGGCCGAACTGCTGCGCCTGCTGGCCCAGGTCGAGAATGTCAACATAGCCCAGACCATCGCCGTGGGCGACGGCGCCAACGACCTGCCCATGCTCGCCACCGCGGGCCTCGGCATCGCCTTCCACGCCAAGCCCAAGGTCAAGCAGACGGCCGAACAGAGCCTGTCGACCATCGGCCTCGACGGAGTGCTCTACTTCCTCGGGTTCAAAGACAGCTACATGGCCCAAAACTGACCGCATACTCTCCCTCCTCCCCCCTACCCTCAATCAACAATCAACCCCAAACCTCAACATATAGCAAACGAACATGGGATTCTTAGCAGACTTCAAGGCCTTTGCAATGAAAGGCAACATCATTGACATGGCCGTCGGCGTTATCATCGGCGGCGCATTCGGTAAAATCGTGTCGTCGCTCGTCAACGACGTAATCATGCCTTGCGTGGGCCTGCTCACCGGCGGCATCAACTTCACCGACCTCAAGGCCACGCTCCACGAGGCAGTGCTCGACCCGACCACCCAGGCCGTTGTCAAGGAAGCCGTCGAGCTCAACTACGGTATGTTCATCCAGAACGTCGTCGACTTCCTCATCATCGCCTTCTCCATCTTCATGGCCCTCAAGGTCATTGTCAAGTTCAAAAAGCAGGAAGCCGAAGCCCCGGCTCCCGCACCGGCTCCCTCGAAAGAAGAGGTGCTGCTCACCGAAATCCGCGACCTGCTGAAAAATAAAAATTGAACCTCAAGGATATACATACTCCCGGCCCCATAGGCGTGTTCGACAGCGGCTACGGCGGTCTGACCATTCTCGAAGGCATCAGGAAACTGATGCCCGGGAATGACTATCTCTATCTGGGCGACAACGCCCGCGCCCCCTACGGGACCCGCTCGTTCGAGGTTGTCTATCAGTTCACCCGCCAGGCCGTAGTCAAAATGTTTGAACTCGGCTGCCAGCTGGTCATTCTCGGGTGCAACACCGCGTCGGCCAAGGCGCTGCGCTCCATCCAGCAGCTCGATTTGCCTCAAATCGCCCCCGACCGCAGGGTGCTCGGAGTAATCCGCCCTACGGTCGAAGCCATCGGCAACTACACCCGGACAGGCCATATCGGCATTTTCGGCACCCCCGGCACCATCCGCTCCGAGAGCTACAACATCGAAATCGCCAAACTCTATCCCGACTACGTCACTACGGGCCAGGAGTGCCCGCTCTGGGTGCCGCTGGTCGAGAACCGCGAATTCGACAACCCCGGAGCAGACTATTTCGTCGAAAAATATATCGACACGCTGCTCCACCGCGACCCCCTGATTGACACGGCGCTGCTCGGCTGCACCCACTATCCGCTGCTGCTGCGCAAAATCCGCAAGCACATGCCCCCGCAGGTCAGAATCGTCACTCAGGGCGACATCGTGGCCCGCTCGCTCCGCGACTACCTTGAACGCCACCCTGAAATGGCAGCGCGCGTCAGCCGCAACGGGTCAACCGAATATCTGACCACCGAGAGCGCCGAAAAATTCTCGGAAACGGGGTCGCTCTTTCTCGCAAAAGACATTAAAGCCCGCACTATAACCCTATGACTATCGGAAACATAAATCTCGGATCCCGCCCAATCATGCTCGCGCCGATGGAAGATGTGACCGACGGCTCGTTTCGACTCATTGCAAAGGAAAACGGAGCCGACATGGTCTACACCGAATTTGTCAGCGCCGACGCCCTGATACGCGACATCGCCGCCACCACCCGCAAACTCCTAATCAACAACAAGGAGCGCCCCGTGGCCATTCAAATCTACGGACGCGACGCCGACACGATGGTACAGGCCGCAAAAATCGTGGAGCAAGCCGGGCCCGACATTCTCGACATCAACTTCGGCTGCCCCGTAAAGAAAGTGGCAGGCAAGGGGGCCGGAGCGGGACTGCTGCGCGACGTGCCGAAAATGCTCGAAATCACCTCGGCGGTAGTCAAGGCGGTCAATATCCCCGTCACGGTCAAGACCCGACTCGGCTGGGACCACGAAAACAAAATCATCGTGGAGCTGGCCGAGCGCCTGCAAGACTGCGGCATAGCGGCGCTCACCGTCCACGGCCGCACGCGCTCGCAAATGTATACCGGCCAGGCCGACTGGGAAATGATTGCCCGCGTAAAAGAAAATCCGCGACTCCGCATCCCGCTGATAGGCAACGGCGACATCGCCACCAAGCAGCAGGTCGACGAAGCGTTCGGACGCTATGGTGTCGACGGCGTGATGGTTGGCCGCGCGGCCATCGGCGCCCCGTGGATTTTCAACGAGCTGAAAACCGGCTCGCCCATCGACGTTCACCGCCAGTTTGACTACCTGCGCCGCCAAATCAACGAAAGCGTGGAGCGCATCGACCCGATACGAGGCATCCTGCACATTCGACGCCATCTGGCCGTAACGCCGCTGTTCAAAGGCATTCCCAACTTCCGCGCCACACGCATCAAACTCCTGCAGACCCCCGACCCCGACTCGCTGCTCGAACTCATCGACCAAATAGAAAACAATTATTATCCAGATTGAACGTATATGCTGAAAAAATTCTCATTATGCCTTGCCATGGCCCTGGCCGCACTGGGTGCCGCCGCCGAAAGCCAGGCTCTGAAAATAAACCGCTTCCAGCAAATCAAGGTCACCGGACCGCTCAACGTTGACTGCGTGTACTGCCCCGACTCGGTCGGCACGATTATTGTCAACGCAAAAGTGCCCCAGCAGATTTCATGGGTCGAAGCGTCTAACTCGGGCGACAAGCTCAAACTGCGTCTGATTCTGCCCGACGACATGCGCTCGGGCGCCATTCCGGTCATTCCCGACCTGCCGAGCGTAAAGGTCTACACCAACTATCTGACCTCGGTTGAAAACGAAGGCGACAGCACCGTGCGCGTGCTGACCGCTACCGACGTGCCCACGTTCAACGCCCGCCTGATGGGCAACGGCCGCCTCAGCGTCAGGGGCATCAGCGCCGACAAACTCAAGGCCGTACTCTTTGCCGGCAAGGGCATAATGGTGCTCAACGGCAAGGCTGACCAGGCCACCTACTCCCTGACCGGGGTCGGCACAATCGAAGCCGACGGCGTCACCGTGCGCGAAGCCAAGGCCCGCCTCACCGGCACCGGATCGGTAGGTATCCACGCCACCGACAAACTGACCATCACCGGCAGCGGCAGCGGCACGGTGTTTCTGCGCGGCACACCCGACGTCAAAAAGAAGGTGTCGCTCGGCATCAAACTCCAGCCAATCGACTGAGCGACGAATTGTAATAGCGAGCATCGCCCGTGACTTCCCTGCCTATCCAGGGCGGAAGGTCCACGGGCGTTTCCGCGCTTTGGAGCTCCACCTCGGCCACCACGATTCCGGCCGGACGGCTGAACACGTCGACCTCCCACTTGTGGCCGCCCCAGGGCACCACATAGCGCAGTTTCTCGATGACAGGCGTCTGCGACAGAGCCAGCAGCTCACGCGCCTCGGCCGCCGGAATCTCATATTCCCACTCGCCGCGCACCGCGCCGCAGTTTTTTGACTTCACCGTCAGGTAGCCGCTCTCGCCGCGCAGCCTTACGCGCACCGTAGCTTCGGGAGCCGCGCTGAGATAGCCCTGAGCTATCGGCTCGCAGCTTTCGGCTGCGGCAATGGCGGCCTCGAGGTCAGCCACCAGAAACTTCCGCTCGATTTCCAGTCCCATGACTTATCAGATTTTTCACTTTTCGCCGCTTCCGGAGCGCCTTTTCAAACACGCCCGGCCGGCAGCGTTTAACACCCGCAAAGTTAGCGCTTATCGGCCTAAAAAGCAAATCGGGGCTCCCGGCGCAATAACGCGGGGGGCCGATGCGTTTATATTATTGTGAAAAATAGACTTTTTATCTTACTCGCTATATTGTTTTGCACTTGGGGAGCCGCAACGGCCGCGACGGTAGTAACTGATGCCGCTGACCGCCACGTGGAGCTTCAGGAGCTCACCGTGCGCCCCAAGAAAGAGAAATATTCCAAAAACAACAACCCGGCCGTAGAGTTCGTGCGCAAGGTGATGGAACGCCGCCACCTCGCCGACCCGCGCCTCAATAACGCCTACTATAACCATGGCGTCTACGAGCGCATTAACATCGGCATAATCAACTTTCCGATCGACTCCGGAGGCGCGCTCGGATTTCTGCGCGAATATGTCGACTCGACCGAACTTTCGGGGCGTCCAGTGCTGAACCTTACAGTCAAGGAAAAGGTCAGCGACATTCACTATCGACGCGACCCGCAGTCGCGGCGCGAGGTGGTCAGGCTCCGCAACCGCCACGGACTGGACGACATGCTGGGCGACGCCGCCTCCATACAGACCGTGTTCGAAGACCTGATGAGCCCGGTCGACCTCTATGAGGCCAACGACATCACCCTGCTGCGCCAGAAGTTCGTCAGCCCCCTGGGGCGCCTCGCCACCGATTTCTATAAGTTCTATCTCTCCGACACGATTGCCGACGCCGAGCGCGGCGACTCGCTGATTGTGCTCTCGTTCGTGCCCCACAACCCGGCCATGCCGAGTTTCAACGGCCGCATCTACGTTGTAAAGGGCGACTCGACAATGTTTATCCGCAAGGCCGAGATGAGGCTGCCAAAGAGCGCCAACGTCAACTTTATCAGCGACATGTATCTGCTTCAGGAGTATGAGCGGGGCCCCGACGGCTCGCGCCTCAAAACTCGCGACGAGGTGATTGCCGAAGCTTCATATTTCGGCGTCGACGCCTACGCCACGCGCCTTACCGTCAATAACTCTCACAACTTCATGGAGCCGCGCGACCTGTCGGTGTTCGACTCTGCCTCGGAAGTCATAGAGCGCAACGACCTCGGCGACGCCATAGCCGCCTATCGCCCGGCCTCGACCCCTAAGGGCGCCGCCGGCATTGCCGACATGGTCGGGCGCCTGCGGAGCAACCCCGTATACTACTGGGGCGAAAAGGTTCTGGGCACTCTCATCAACGACTGGGTCAGACCCGGAGGCGAGAACTGCAAGGTCGCCATCGGCCCGATTTTCTCCTCGCTGAACTATAACGGACTCGAGGGCTGGCGCGTAAGGCTCGGGGCAATGACCACAGGCAAGCTCTCGCCCCATTGGTTTCTGAGCGGCTACGGCGCCTACGGCTTCAAAGACCGCAAGTGGAAATATGGCGGCACGCTCGAATACAGCTTCAACAGCAAGAAGGACCACCCCGGCGAGTTTCCGATTCGCTCGGTGCGCGTGAGCCACAGCTACGACACCGACCGCCTCGGCCAGGCCTATGCCAACACGGGCACGCTCTTCAACTCCATTGCGCGCGGCAACAACGACCTGATGACCTACAACCGGCTGACCACCGTAGCCTTCAACTATGAAACCGAAAACCACCTCAGCATATCGGCCGGCTTGACCCACTCGCGCCAGGAGGCTACGCCCTACGTTTCGTTTACCGACGGCTGCGGCCGCAGCTACTCCCACTTTCAGCAAACCGCCCTGGTGGCCGAACTGCGCTGGGCGCCCGGCGAGAAGTTCTACCAGAGCGTCAACGGGCGCAAGAGCCTGACCACCGAGAACCCCGTCATCAGGCTCACGCACACCTGGGCGCCGGCCGGTGTGCTCGGCACGCGCTGGGGCGTCAACAAAACCGAAATGACGGCCGATAAGCGCTGGTATCTGTCGTCGTGGGGCCATCTCGACACACGCCTCGGCGGCGGCCACGTCTGGGGGCGCACGGTCTTTCCGTCGCTGCTCATGCCTAACGTGAATCTGAGCTACTTTTTCAAAAGCAAGTCATTCTCGCTGATGAACGCCATGGAATTCGTCACCGACAGCTACGTCGAGCTCCACCTCAATTATAACGCCAACGGCGCTCTGCTCAACTACATTCCGGGCATCAACAAGCTGAAGATGCGCGAACTGGTCGGATTCCACGCCATCTGGGGCACGCTCAGCGACCGCAACAATCCCGCAAAGAACCCCTCGCTGCTACGCTTTCCGGCGGCTGCGGGCACCCGCCCGATGGGCAGTATGCCCTACATGGAGTTCAACGTCGGCTTAGGCAACATTCTCCGCGTTTTCAGCATCGAGTATGTCCACAGGCTCACTCACCGCGAGCCGGGCCTGCCGCGCAACGGCGTGCGCATAGCCTTCAACTTCAGTTTCTAATAATCTTAATAAGGATACTCGACCGCGGCCAGATAGAGCGCCTGCGGGGGCATCGACGTGCCCGCGGCACAGCGGTTGCGCGCGGCAATCACGCCCGCAAACTCCTCTACCGTCATCTTGCCGCGGCCTACGTCGACCAGCGTGCCGACCACGGCACGGACCATATTGCGCAGAAAGCGGTTGGCGGTGATGACAAAGGTCATACCCCCGGTGGCCGGGTCAGCCACCCACTCTGCGCGCGTAACCTTGCAGATGTTGGTCTTGGCGTCGGAGTGAAGTTTGGCAAACGAAGTGAAATCGTCGGTTTCGAGCAGCAGCGCCGCGGCGCGGTTCATCAGCTCATAGTCGAGCGGACGGGTCAGCCACGTCAGCGGATACAGAAACGGCGACTTGCGCTCAACGGCCCGGTAATGATACGTCCGCGCAATGGCGTCGAAACGTGCGTGGGCGTCGTCGTGAACCTGCCTGATGCCGTAGATGGCGATATCGGGCCCGACGAGCGAGTTTACGGCCCGCGGCTCAAGCAGGCGGTCGGCATCGAAGTGGGCCACCATCATCGACGCGTTGACTCCGGCGTCAGTGCGGCCGGCCCCGACTACCGGGGTCGGCGTGCGCAGCAGCGTTGTCAGCGCCTGTTCGAGCACCGACTGCACCGTCACGGCTCCGGGCTGAACCTGCCAGCCGCTGAACGGAGCCCCGCGATAGCCCAGCTGCATGAAATAGCGCGCCATCAGTCCTTTTCGAGATAGGTGTAGCCGTAGAGGCCCGAGCGATAGTTGCCCAGGAACTCGCGTCCCTCTTCGGGCGATATTTTGCCCGCCTTCATGGCTGCGGTGGCCCAGCGTTCAACGTTGCGCACCAGGGCCTTGGGCGAGAACTGCACATAGTCAAGCACCTCGGCTACCGTTTCGCCGTCGATAATGCGGTCAATCTCATAGTGGTCTGGATAGACGTCGATGTGCACTGCGTTGGTGTCGCCGAACAGGTTGTGCAAATCGCCCAGAATCTCCTGATAGGCGCCGACCAGGAACACGCCGATATAATACGGCTCGCCCGACTTGAGCGCATGGACCGGCAGCGAGTCGGCCAGGCCCGACGAGGTTACGAAGTGGGCTATCTTGCCGTCGCTGTCGCAGGTCATGTCCTGAATCGTCGCAAAGCGAGTGGGCTTCTCGTCAAGACGGCTGATCGGCATGATGGGAAATATCTGGTCAACCGCCCAGTGGTCGGGAAGCGACTGAAACAGCGAGAAGTTACAGAAATACTTGTCGGGAATCATGCGCGAGATTTTGCGCAGCTCCTCGGGCGGATGCTTCATCGAGTTGCCGAGCTCGGCAACCTCGCGGGCCACACTCCAGAACAGCTTTTCGACCTGGGCGCGCGTGCGCAGGTCAAGCAGGCCGATCGAGAAGAGCTCGAGCGCCTCGTCGCGAATCTGCAGGGCGTCGTGCCAGGCCTCGTAGATGGTCTGCATGTCGAGTTTATCCCAGATGTCGTAGAGTTCGCGTGCAAGCTCGTGCGAGTCGGGGTCAATCTCTTCCGAGTCAGACCATGCGGGCAGCGACGTCGACTCGAGCGCCTCGAAAATCAGAATGGAATGGTGGGCCGACAGCGAGCGTCCGCTCTCGGTAATGATGTTGGGTTGCTTGATTTCGTTTTTGACACACACGTCGACCAGCGCCGACACGGCGTCGTTGGCATACTCCTGAATCGAGTAGTTCATCGACGACTCCGACGACGACGAGCGCGTGCCGTCATAATCCACGCCAAGACCGCCGCCGATATCTACGAAATCGATGTCGAAGCCCATCCTGACGAGCTGCACGTAGAACTGCACAGCCTCGCGCAGGGCATTCTTGATGCGGCGAATCTTGGTAATCTGGCTGCCGATGTGGAAGTGTATCAGCTTGAGCGAGTCCATCATCGAGTAGCGCTCCAGAAAGTCGACCGCCTCGAGCAGTTCCGACGAATTCAGGCCGAACTTGCTCTGGTCGCCACCGCTCTCTTCCCACTTGCCCGAGCCTGAGTTTGAAATCTTGATTCTGATGCCGATGTTGGGGCGTATGGCCAGGCGCTTGGCTATGCGGGCAATGGTTTTGAGCTCATTGAGTTTCTCGACCACCAGAAAGATGTTGCGGCCCATCTTCTGCGCAAGCAGCGCCAGCTCGATATAGTTTTCATCCTTATAGCCGTTGCAGATAATCAGCGCGTTCTCGGCTATGTTCGTGGCCAGGACGGCATGGAGCTCGGGCTTCGAACCGGCCTCGAGGCCTATGTTGAACTTCTTGCCGTGGCTCACTATCTCTTCCACCACCTCGCGTATCTGATTAACCTTGATGGGATAAATTATATAGTTCTGAGCCTGATAGTCATAGGTTTGGGCAGCCTGCTTGAAGCAGCGCGAAATCTTCTCGACGCGATTGTCGAGAATATCGGGAAAACGGAGCAACACCGGGGCCTGAACGTCGCGAACCTGCAGTTCGTCCATTACCTCTTTGAGGTCTACGGCCGCGTAGCCTTCTTTCGGGGTCACCTGCACGTGACCTTTCTCGTTGATTGAGAAGTAGCTGAGTCCCCAGCCGGTGATGTTATACAGTTCTGCGCTGTCTTCAATACGCCATTTACGCATCGGAGTTTCGTGATTTTGAGATTAAATTGTTTATAAAAATAGTAATTAACGGCGCTTTGTCATTTTTTTCCGACCAGCGACGACATGATTGCCTCGCGGCTCCGCTCGATCAGATCGGGGTCGTTGGCCGGAATCGGCTCATGAATCGTCAGGCGTATGGTGCCGAAAGTCGGTATGAGAGATGTGCGCGGCATCACCTCGAAGGCGCCGTCGATGGTCACGGGCACCACCGGCAGGCCAAACTCGGTTGCAAGCGTGTAGGCGCCGCGCTTGAAGCGGCCCACCTCGCCCGTCAGCGTGCGCGCGCCCTCGGGAAACACCACCAGGCTCATGCCGCTCGCAAGCTGACGCTCGGCCGCTTTCATTGTCCGCGCAATGGCCTGCGGCGAATGATTGTCTACAAAAATCTGGCCTGCGCGCTTGCACGCCCACCCTATCATCGGCAGCCGCTCGAGGCTCTTCTTCATCATCCAGCGGAAATTATGGCCAAGCCAGCCGTAGATGGCAAAGATGTCGTAGGCGCCCTGGTGGTTGGCAACGAAAACGTAGCCGAGCTCATCGCTTATCAGCTCGCGTCCCTTGACCACGACGCGCACCAGCGTCAGCCGGCACATTATGCGGCTCCACACCATCGGCGGCCAATAGCCCCACCATCGACCGCCGAAAACCATGCAGCCGACGGCCGTCACCGTGGCGGCAACGACCGTGGTAACGAGCATCAGCGGCAACATTATCAGCAGCTGATACAGGCGATACAATAGCGTCTTTATCATTTTTGAGTGAATTTCCAGATAACGGCACCATGGGCGCCAACCTTGGTCGTAAAGGGCAGAGTCGACGAAACCACCTTGCGCGCCTTGCGGCCGCTCAGCAGCTCCGTGGCCGAGCATTCCTGCTCCTTCAGCCCCAGGAAGTCAAAGGCATGGCGGGGTATGTTGATGCGCATGTCGGCCTCCGTGTCGCCGAAGTTCACAGCGATCAGCAGCGTTTCGGCCCCGTGGTTGCGCAGATAGGCAAAATGGCGGTGAGGGTTTACGCCCGCGCTCTCGTAGTTGACATACATCAGGTCAAAGAAGCGCCCCTCGCCTATAGCGGCCTCCGAACGGGCAATGTTAAGCACGTTCATATACATGTTTCTGACCGTCAGTTCCTCGTAAGTCAGATTGGCGGCCGACGGCTTTCCGCCGGCAAGCCAGCGGCGCATCTTGTCGAGACTCCAGTAATCAAAAATCGTCGTGCGGCCGTCGCGACCCGAAAAGCCCTCGGCATCCATGCCGCGCTCGCCAAGCTCCTGGCCGAAATAAATCATCATCGGGCCGGTCGAGAAAGTAGCCGCCACAACCAGCGACGGAAGCGCCCTCATCGGGTCGCCGGCATAGAAATCGCTCGCAAAGCGCTGCTCGTCGTGATTTTCCAGGAAGTTGAGCATATGAGGCCCCATGTCGGCCACCGTCTGCCACGCGCCCGTGAGCCGGTCGGCGCCCACGCCATAGGTTTCAATGGCGCGCAGCGTGTCGTAGAGGTTCACCTTGTCATACAGGTAATCGAAACCCGCGTCGATAAACGTGCGATAGAGATTCACATCATAGATTTCGGCTATGAACTTCACCCCCTTGCGCGAGCGGCGCACCTGAGGAATGACCCAGCGCCAAAAGTCGACCGGCACCATAAACGCCATGTCGCAGCGAAAGGCGTCGACACCCTTGCGCGCCCAGTAGCGCAAAATGTGGAGCATCTTGCGCCACGTGTCGGGCACAGGATCGAAATGACACTGCGAGCCCCCGCAATAATCAACGCCATAGTTCAGCTTCACCGTCTCATACCAGTCATTGCGGTCAGGACTCGGGCTGAAGCAGTCATTGCCCGACGCGCGCGCCGGCTCCTCGACATAATCGCCCAGATGCACGTTGGCAGGGCAAAAGCGCGTGCCCGGCAGATAATAGAAATTATTGTCGGGAGCGAACGCCATGAGCGGATTATCGTCAGCGCCGAAATCTCTGACGCCCTTGGGCGCCATGTCGCTGTGATACTCGCGGCCGACGTGGTTCGGCACAAAGTCGATAACCACCTTGAGCCCCTGGTCATGGGTGCGCTCGATCAGGTCCTCGAACTCCTCCATGCGGCGTGCCGGGTCGGTAGCGAGGTCCGGGTCGACGTCATAATAGTCGGTTATCGCATAAGGCGAACCCGCCTCGCCCTTGATAACATGCGGATTATGGCGGCGAATGCCATAAGCCGAATAATCCGGGCAGTGGGCATGCTCTATAACCCCGGTAAACCACACATGAGTGGCTCCGAGCGAGCGCAACGCGCGCAGCGTAGAGTTAGTAATGTCGGCAAACTTGCCGCAGCCGTTCATTTCAATCGAACCGCAGGGCGCGCAAGTCGGATTAGCGTTACCGAACAATCGCGGCAACATCTGATATATTATCGGTTTCATAGAACGTTATCGTCAAAAGCACGCAAAGTTACAAAAAAATCCCTACCTTTGCAAACCGCCGGCCAAGCAAGTTCAGTTCCCGTAAGGGCCGCATGCGGCCCTGCATACAACAACAAAAACGCCCCGACAATGCCCGACCACACCCGCGCAGGCCATCGCCACCCGCTCCACGACTACCGCAGCCGTTCAATTTACATGATAACTATTGTTGGCACCGGCCGGAGCGGACCCTTCGCCCGAATCACACACGCCGGAATTCCTCGCTCGCTGTGGACGCCCCTCGGCCACTGCATTGCCGACTCCATGTCAGAAATAATGGGTCTTGACAAGCGGCTTCAGATTCTCAGCAGCGTTATTATGCCCGATCATTTTCATTTCGTCATTTTTGCGCGAGAACCCCTCGACCGACACATCGGGTACTACATAAGCCGCATCAAAGGCCTCGCCACCTCGCGAATCAGACTTACTTCAGGCACACCTCAATTAAAGGTCTTCGAGCCTGACTATCACGACAGAATTCTGCGCGGACGCAACCAGCTATCCGCCATGATTAACTACGTCAACGATAACCCGCGACGCTACGCCATTAAGCGCGACAACCCGGGCTACTTCACCAAAGTCCGCTCGCTCGCAATAGGCCCCGACCGATTCGAAGCTTTCGGCAACCTCTTTCTGCTCGACGATTTCGACCGCATGCCGGTCAGAATTCATCGACGCTGGAGTTCCGATGAGCTCAACCACGCCCGCAACGACTGGAGGCTATGCGCAATCAATGGCGGTACGCTGGTGTCGCCCTTCATCCACCCGGTTGAAAAGGAAGTGATGCTCGAAGCTGTCAACTCCGGCGCGCGAATCATTCTTCTCACAAACGAGCATTTTGGAGAGCGCTTCAAGCCTTCGGGCCGTTACTTCGACCTATGTGCTTCAGGGCGACTGCTCATACTGAGGCCGACAGAACTTCCTACAACGACTTACGAAGCTCGAATAACCCGCACCGAAGCGCTTGCGCTCAACGACTGCGCCTTCCGGCTCTGTAATTCGCGGTAAGGCGGGAGGGGGCAAACGCGAAGCAGCCGCGCTGTGGTGGGCGCGGCTGCTTGAGTGGTTATGTGTCGCTAAGGGCGATTAGCGGGCGAGCTTGGTAGCGGCGGTGGTGCCGTTGCGCTCGATGTAGAGGCCGTTGGCGGGAGCGGCGCCGAGCTTGCGGCCCTGAAGGTCGAAGAACTCAACGTTGCCGTTGGCGGCGGCAGCTACGCTGTTGATGCCGGAAACGTCACCCTGGTTGACAGTGATGGTAAAGTCGCAGCCATAGCCGGAGAACTTGATGGTACCCTTGCGGCCAACTTCGCCTGCGGGGAGAGCATCAGCGCTGACTGCTACGTAAGAGAGCTCATCGGGTTCGCTGTAGGCAACCTCGTAGCTGATCCAATCGTCAGAAACCTCGCCGTCAATGATGGCGTCCTCCCAGAGCTGGGCAATGTCGCTATCAACACCGGTGTAGCCGTCGATGGGGCAAAGGCCTTCGCCGCCCTCTGCGGGAATCTCAACGTCGAAAGTCTGGTCAACGTATGCGGGGAAGATGCTGGGGAAGTAGATGTCGTAGTAGATCTGGAAGTTTGTAGTCAGCCAGAGAATGGTAGCATCGGCAGGGTCACCGTAAGCATGGATGTGGGGGCAGGTGAGCTCGACAGTTTCGCCGCTTGCGGTTTCTGTGCCCGAGAAACGCATATTAAGGTTCACGGGGTAGGCAGCGCGATAGAAGTCGAAGTTGTCGCCGTTCCAGTCTGCCTGGGGAATCTTCGAGCACTTGCTTACAATCATAGCAAACTGCTTCACGAAATCTTCATTGAAGCCTTCAATTGTAACATAGAGCTCGTGGGTGCCGTCGCTGACAACGGGAGCGTCGGAAGTGTAGCCGAGAATGTTCATGGCCTTGATTTCGACGTTGGGCATAGCAGAAGTCACATCTTCGCTTGCGGGGAGCACAATTTGGCCACCGCCGATTTTAGTCGACATGTCGGGGGTGCCGTCTTTGTCTACATTATAGACTGAAACAGTGAGGGGCAGATCCTCGGTCGACGCATAATAAGTTAAGAAGTAGAGGCCGCGGAGCTGGAAGGGAGCGCCAGCGGCAGGAATGTAGCTGCCAAAGGCATCGAGTTTAACGGTATTGGGATCAACGCCCTTTGCGCCCCATTCTGAGGTGGCAAATTCTACGCCGACACCGAAAGGATTATAGCCTTCAGCTCCTGTGCGGTCAATCGAAAAAATGTCGCCCCAGATGTTGCCGGAAGTAGGAGCGCTTGCGGGTGAGGCTCCGAAATAAGCGCCATCCTGGCCTTCCACGCCCCAGTCGCCAAACGAGCGGCCGGCCATAATGTCCGCGGGGTTAGACCAAGTCAGCTCAGAGCCGGCTATGGTGCCGGTGTAGGTAACCTTGGTGAGCTCGGTGAAGTATGATGTCGAAAGTTCGAGGACATCGTCGGTAGCGGTCTGCACGGGTCCGGGCACAAGGGCGGTTTGTTCTTCATTGACAACATATTCGCTCCAGTTCCACACAGGATTAGCATTATCTGCTATCGAAACGAAAGGCACCTTGGCGTTAGGGGCTACAAGCGAGAAGAAGTATGCACTTTCATCTTTTTTAGTGTAGGTGTATCCCTTGCTGTCCATACTGTTGTAAAAAGAGGCGGGCGTGGCATAGAGAGGCATGTCAGTTGCGGTTGCTGCACGACTGCCGGTGAATGCGGCATTTGCATTGAAGCGAGCAGCTGCACTCTGCTTGGCTACCATTTCGAACTTTTTAGCGTTGGCGGGTTTAACGTCAACCTTTGCGGCAACAGGGCTTGCTGCCATGGCAGTAGCTGCCGACAGGGCTGCTGCTGCGATGAGAGTAATCTTTCTCATAAAAGTAAGGAATTAAGTTATTGAATAAAAGCTTGTAGACAAAAAGTCGGGCATCCGTCGCGGCCGGGAGCGAGACCAGGCCGCGGCGGATGCTGAGGTAATTACTTGAGTTGGAGAGTGAAGAAAATGTCGGGGTTCGATACTGACTTGACCTGGATAACGGAGGAATCCATAGGCTTCTCGTTAACCATGGTGAACTCGCCGGCAAAGAGGTCGAAGAACTCCTGGGCCTTGGGCGCAGTGGGAATGATGTCCATACGCAGGGGATCGTCGTGAGTAGTAAGTTCGATTTTCACCTTCGTGGCGTCAATCGCCTCGATGGAGCCGTAGTATTTGAAAGGCTGCTTGCCGCAGTTGCCCTTCAGACAGAACAGAACCTTACCCGAAAGACTCTCATAACCGATGTTGAGATTACTGAGCACCGGATTGCGACCATACACCTGGACGATAGCGGAACTACCTCCGATTTTTTTGGTTTCGGCATTTGCGTCGGAGAGTGCGGCAGTGAGCACGGGGCTCATCGAGCCTTCAACAATGACCCAGCTCTTGAGGTCCTGACGCATCATATTGACGGGAGCGGCAGGTGCGGTAATGCGCACGCCGGGGGCCACGAGGGAGCCGTCGCTCGCCCAGGTGAACTCGCTGACGGAGAAGTGCGAGTCGTCCTCGCGGATGCAATCGAACGCTGCTTCGGGGCGCATGCCGGCCGGAGTGATGACGCAGGGCTGCGTAACGGTGCGCGAGTAGGGGCTGGTCGAGTTGAGGGGCACAACGTTCACCACGCCGGTCGAAAGGCCGGTAATGTCATATTGGGCGCCGGTGGCGGTTTCGGTCATGACATAGTTGGGGAAGTTCTTGGCGTCAAACTGGTTGCGCAAAGCGCTGACTCCTGCAAGATACGCCTCGATGTCAACATCGGCAGGCAGACGGCGCAGGTAGGTGTAGAGCGCACGCTTCTTGCCGCGCAGACGGATGGTCTGACCGTCGTTTTCCATGAGCAGGAACTCATAGTCGCCGTTGTGGCCATATCCGAGCTCGTCGACGTCTTCTCCGCGGTCATCTTTCGGAGCATAGTTGCCCTCGATATTTTCGGGGGTCGAGAATACGTGAAACAGGGTGTTGTAGGAGTTAAACGACAGAACGTTGCCGTTGTCGTTGATAACGTCCCAGAGCGAACGCTCGCTCTTGTAGGTATTGCCGATCCATTTGTGGTCGGTGTGGAAAGTCACTGACTTGTCGGCATCGAAGTGGAGCACGAAAACGTAGCCGGGCTCTTCGATGTTCGAGAAGTATTCCATCACCCAGTTGCCGCCGTCGGCGCAGAGAGCCTGGAAATATTCCTTCTGGCCTGCCTCGAGGCGCTCGGCAGCCGACTGGTCGAAAATCGACTCGTCTTTGTCGGAGCAGCCGGCAAACTGCAGACCTGCTACCAGCAGAGGAAGTATATAAAGCTTTTTCATTGTTCTGTAGAGGTTAAGTTGGTTAACGTTATCGGTCAACTGATTTTACTGCATTGCTTCGATTTCGGCACGCAGGGCGTCGATGTCAAAGTCGTTCTGGCGGCGCTGCACGATCTTGCGCAGTTCGTCGAAGTTGAGCTTCCAGGTATCCTTGAACCAGCTGCGCACGATGTTGCGCTTCTGTTCAATCATGGCGGGGCCGTCGACCGTATCGGAGTCGGTCACATAGAAAATACCGCCGGGAGTGGTCTCGTTCAGACGCTCGAGGTAGGCTTCGACATCGGCCACGTTGTAGAACACCTCGCCGCGCATGCCGATTACGCCGACACGGTCGCCGGGGGCGTGCTCCTGGCTTTCCAGGAAGTAGGTGCGTTCGTCGGGTTTGTTGACATCCGTGAGGTAGTAGCAGCAGTAATAGGGCTTGTCGTCAGCGTCGGTGTCGTCGCCCTCGATGCCGTTGGTCCAGCCCTTTGAGGCAAGCCAGAGCAGCAGTTCGTCCTGGTCGTCGGTGCGGGTCAGGAAGTTGGCGATGGTTTCGGCAAAGTCCTCGCGCGCCTCGGCCGAAGCATAGGGAGTGATGAAGCCCTGCGAAGCCATCAGGCCGATGGGCTTGCTCTGCCACGAACCGGAGTCATAGCGGCCGGCCGACAGCAGATCGAACTCCTTGGGATAGGTGCGGGTCTGGTGAAGGATGTGGCCGAACTCATGGTGCATGGTGCGGAAGTAGTATTCGTTGAGCTGGTTGATGTTCGTCAGGTCGAGCGAGTTGACCTTGAACAGGGTCACCTTGAGGCCGCCTTCGGCCAGACCGAGAATTTCGGTGCCGGTGGTGGGGTTATAGGCGGGCGAACCGATGAGGTGGAGAATGCGGGGACCATAGGTTTTGAGGAAGTCGTCGCCGCAATGTTCCTTATAGGTGTCGAACCAGAGATACTTGGTCAGCAGGCACAGGTCGCGTGCGTTGTCGAAAGTTGCGGGCACAAGGTTATAGTCCATGCTGCTCTCGACGTCTTCCATGCGGTATTTGAAGTCGAGGTTGTAGGGGAGCAGGAAGTTCTGCTCGACCCAGCGGTCAAACTTGTAGGTATAGCCGTTGGGGTCAACGGGCTCGGGATCGGTCGGGAAGATGGTCGGGCCGAGCTCCTCTTCAGAGCACGAGGCCAGGGCGAGGCCGAAAGCGACGGGCAGAAGGAATTTATATAGTTTCATAGTCTGAGGTCGTTATTGATTGGCAGGATTAGTAAACACGGACGAGTTCCGACGATGACTGCACGGTCTTGGTGACAGGGCCGGGGTTGGGCTGCAGGCCGGCGGCTACGACTTCGGCGGGAAGCGCCACAGCCTTGCGGGGGTCTTCGATGCCGAGGTGGTCCATGGTGTGATATTCGGGAGCCTTGCCGGTGCCGATTTTGCGGTCGAATTCAAGGCCGAAGCGCTTGATGTCGAACCAGCGCAGACCCTTGTGGATGGTTTCGATGCGGCGCATGTGCTGAACACACTGCAGATAGGGCATAATCGAGCTTACGGCCACTACGCCCTCGTTAGCCTTGGGGTTGAGGGGGTTGTTCTCAAGCGGGCAAATCTGGTCGATGTGAATTTCCTTGGCAATGCCGTAGCCGGGGTCGCGGTCGCCGTAGAAGGTCTGGATGTTAGCCTGCGAGAAGTCGTTGAATCGGCTTTCATCACCCTTGGCCGAGGGGCAGTTGCGGCGGGGCTTTTCCCAGTAGTCGAGGTCGCGGATTGCGCCGGCGATGTCGCCCAGGAAGAGCTTGGCCTCGGCGCGCACCAGCAGGGTCTCCTCGCCGTAGAATTCGCGGCGGGTAATGTGGGGATAGCCGATGCCCGAAATCTTGTCGGTGTACTCGAACTGCTCGGCCACGTTGCCACACATGCCGTAGCCATACTCGGCCTGACCGTTCACGATACAGATGCCATTGAAGCAGGGGTGCATGGTGAATGACTTCTTATCCTTGCCGCGGGTGGTGGTCCACTGGAATGCCGACCATACAGGCGACGAACCGTGAATAGTGGCGTTCAGAGCGTCGCGGATAACGCCGTAGCGGCGGCCGCCGCTCATGCGGCGCAGCTGCACCGAATAGGTCGGATAAAGCAGGAAGTTGCCGGCCTTGTCGATGTTATCCTGATAGAGGCCCATGTCGGAAATATACGTCATCGCGTCGAGCTTCGACCAGATGTTGGACAGATAGGGGGTCGGGTCGACTTCCGCTCCGCCGAAAACGACGTTGGCTGCGTCGAGTGCCTTCTGATACTGGCGGGTGAAGAGATAGAAGCGGGCAGCGAACGCATAGGCCGCGGAGGAGTTGAAGTGATATTTGGGCACTTCGTAGATGGTGTTGTCGATGTTAGGCAGGGCGGCTTCGAGGTCGGCCTGAATCATCTTGTAGGTCTCTTCGAGATTGCCGCGCTCATAGTGAGGCTTCACTGTAACCTCAGGCTTAGTGATATAGGGAATGCCGAGGTAGGCCTGGCTCAGGCTGCCGCGATAGGGCTGGCAGAAAATCTGGGCGAGGATGAAGTGGTTGTAGGCACGGAGAATCTGCGCTTCGGCATAGATAGCCGTCTGGGTGGCGTCGAGGCCGCCGTTTTCTTCACGCCACTGGTCGAGGCGCTCCATGACAGCATTGGCCACAGCGGTAGAGTTATAGAAACCCTCCCAGATAGCCGAGGGTGAGTCGGTGCCGGTGTTAGACTGGCAGGTTTCCCAGCGGAACATCTCGTCATCGCCGCGGTCGTAGGCGCCGAGGTTGTAGTGAATGCCGAGATGGCCTTCGCCTTCGGGAGAGTTGTTGTCTTCGGTATTGTCGCTCATCACCTCGAGAGGCCATGCGTAGTTGCTCGACGGGTAGGCCGAGTTCATGAGCATCTTCACCTGGTCAGTGTTGACGAGGTCCACGCGGGTGTCGGTCGGAGTGTCGAGGAAACCCGAGCAGGAGGAGAGGGTCAGTGCAGCTGCGGCCGCAAAGGCATATATGTATTTACTTGTAGTCATTGTTCGTCAGTTTATTGATTAGAGTCCGAAACGGAGTGTGAAAGTAAACTGCTTGGGATTGGGGCTTGCCACACCGCCGGAGTTGATGAACTCGGGGTCTTGGCCATGGAGCTTCTTGTCAGAGTAGCAGAGCCAGAGGTCGGTGGCCGAGAGCTTGAGCGAAGCTGAGCTGAGGCGCAGCGTCTCGAGCCAGCTCTTGGGGAAGTCATAGCTCAGCGAAACCTCCTTCAGACGGATGAAGTCACCCTTGGCCACGCGCTCGGTCGAGTAGTTGTAGGCATTGTAGCCGTAGCGGATGTCGTTGTCGTTCTGATACTGACGGAGCGAAGCGATGGCGGGCACGTTGGTGACTTTTTCGTCGCCGGGGCGCACCCAGCGGTCCATGAACTCGCGGGGCATTGCCGTCAGGTCGCTGTAGCTTGCCGAGAAGACGGGGTCGAGGCGAACAACCGAACCGAACGAGTAGGTAAAGAACACGTTGAGGTTAAGGTTCTTCCAGCGCAGGCTGTTGCCGAAGCCGCCGTTGAAGGGAGGATCGACCGGACCTTCATATTTCAGGAAGTCGAGCTTCTCCCACTCCTGGAAGTTGATATCGGTGGTGGTCTGCTCGCCATTTTCGTTGATGACGATGGGCAGACCGTCTTCAGTCAGGCCTACAAAAGGAATCGAGAAGATTGAACGCACGGGGTAGCCTTCGAGGGCGAAGCCCGAGCTCTGAACCAGGTCGATGACGCGCGAACGCGACTTCAGGTCGGTGATCTTCACGTCGTTGTAGGCGAAGGTGAAGTCAGTGCTCCAGGTCCAGTCCCTGGTCATGATGTTGTTGGTGCGCAGGGTGAGTTCGACGCCCTTGGTCGACATGGAGGCCACGTTGGCCCACTTGCCGATTTCACCGCCTACGCCCTCGGTGTAGATATAGCCGATAAGGTCGTAGTTGTTACGGGTGTAAGCGTCGGCGGTCAGGTTGATGCGGTTGTTGATGAAACCGAGGTCAACGCCGACGTTGAATTCGTGTTTCTTCTCGTAGGTAAGCTCCGAGTTGCCGAGCGAGCTGAGAACGAGAGCCTGCTCGTAGGCATCGGTGTCCTGACGCCAGGGGCGCGACGGATAGTAGATTGCCATGGCGTTCGACACGCTTGCGGGGCCGGCATCGGCGGTCAGCGAGTAGCCCAGACGGAGCTTGGCGGTCGAGAGCACGGGGTTTGCAAACCAGCTTTCGGAGTCGGCGTTCCATGCGCCCGAAAAGTTCCAGGTGGGGAGCCAGCGGCTTTCGCGGGCCTTGCCGAGTTTGTTGGTGCCTTCGTAGCGGAAGGTGCCGGCAACGGTGTAGCGGTAGTCGTAGGTGAACGAGAGCATCGCGAAGGTTGCCATCATGCGGGCGGTGGTGCGCGAGTCGCTGTAGTAGTTTGAGTTTTCCTCGGTCATCTGCTTGAACAGGCGCCAGTCATAGAAGGGGAGGTTGCCGTTGTCGTAACACATACCCCAGCCCTGGAAGGACTCGGTGCGGCGCTCAAGTTTCTGAGCCTCGTAGCCGGCATAGAGATTGACGAGATACTTGTCGGCAAAGGTGTTCTGATAGTTTGCGGTTGCGCGGAAGTCGAGCTGCTTCAGACCATACATGGTGTGGTAGAGGATACCACCCTTGGGCAGCACGGTTTCGGGCAGCGCGTTGGGATCATCCGGATCGCGGTAGAGGAAGGGGTTCGAGGCGCGGATAGTTGCGTTCTCGGGCGAGATTCCGGCGCGGTAGGCACGGGCCTGGTTGGCGTTGTCGGTAACGTAGTGTTCCTGCTGGGTAGTCGAGTAGCGGAACGAACCGATAGCTTTCAGCGTGAGGCCGGCTATGGGAGAATAGTCGAGAGTGCCGTTGAAGCTGAGGTCGACCATCTCGTTCGAGATATAGTTATTCTCGAGTTCGTCGAAGATGTTGAAGTCTGCGTAGTTGCGGGTCAGGGTCGAGTTCGGGTCAGTTGTACGCGAGGTGTTCAGAGCGTAGCTGAAGGGGTTGATGTCGAACGAACGGCTTACGTTACCGCTGACGACGTCGACGTCCTGGCTCAGGGTGCCGGGAGCCTTCTGGTTACGATAGTTGTCACGCGTCTGCAGGGTGAACTTCAGCTTCTTGCTGAGGTCATAGGTGGCAGTTGCGTTGAAGGTGTAGCGTTCAACGTTGCTCGACTTGGTCCAGCCCGGGTCGTTCAGATAGGAGAACGAAGCGTAGTAGGTAGACTTCTCCGTACCGCCGTCGATGCTGACGGTGTGGCTGTGCATGATCGTGTCGCGGAAAAGCAGGTCAAACCAGTCGGTATTGCGCATTTCAGCCTGCTGCAGATATGCGTTGCGGGCCGACTGCGTGTTGGCCAGGGCATACTTGCCGGTAGCGGGGTCATAGGTGTTGATGAGCTTGTACATGGTGCCGTAAACGCCGCTCGACGAAGCGTTTGCAAGCGAAGCGAAGCTCAGCCAGCCTTTGGCTTCCATCTCCTTATAGATACCCATCTGTTCCTGAGAGTTGGCAATATTGAAGTTGCGGTAGGAGGGCTTCATGCGATAGGTAAACTCACCCATATAGCGAATCGATGTCTTGCCGGCACGGCCTTTCTTGGTCGTAACGACAATCACACCCGCCATTGCGCGCGCGCCATAGATAGAGGTGGCGGAGCCGTCCTTAAGAATCTGGAAATCCTCGATATCGTCAGCGTTCAGGCCGGCGATTGCAGATGCAATCATCGTTTCGGCGTCACCGCTCGAAAGAGCGTCGGCATCAATTTCGACGTTATCTTCGAGAATAATACCGTCAACAACCCACAGGGGCTTGGACGAACCGTAGATCGACGTCGCACCACGCACACGAATCTTAGGTGCGGTACCGAAGGTGCCGCTCACATTCTGCACGGTCACGCCGGCTGCGCGACCGGAAAGTGAACGGGAAATATCACTCACACCGGAAAGCAGACTCTCCTGCGCGTCGATTTTAGTGGTAGCGCCGGTAAAGAGTCGTTTATCCGTATGGGCCATACCCATGGCCACAACTTCGTTAAGCATCGTTGACGAACTTTCCATCTCGATAACGAGAGGCTTAGCCGATGCTTTTACTTCTACGGGGGTCATGCCCACGTAGGTAATTTCGAGCACTGAGTTTTCGGAGGGAACTTTAATAGAGAAGTGGCCGTCGATATCCGTAGAGGTTCCGACAGATGCTTTTCCTTTCAATTTAACAGTTGCTCCGATAATCGGCTCGTTCTCTGTCTTGTCGGTGACCGTACCCGTAACCGTTACCTCGGCGGCAACGCCCAGAGCCGTAAAAAGCACCGCAAGCAGCATAGCGATTTTTTTACCCATATTTCTGTGTATATGATAATGAATGATCTATAAATATTATATCCCAAAAGGGTATAATACACCTTGGGAGCGACAAAGTTACAAACATTAATTCAAACAAACAAATATTAACGGAGTTTTTAACGCCAAATACCACAAAAAAGGTACTTTTGGTATCATTTTGCATTAAAAACCTTAAATTCTCAGCCAAATAGATAGCCCCGAAGCCATATGTTGTTAAACATATCCAGCTCCGGGGCAAAATCACAACTTAAATTTCACCACCAGTTAACGGACGTTAACCGGAATCAGAACGAGAACATAGCCAGAGCACCGACGCGGCAGGCGCTTCGCGCGCGACCCGAAAAATCATACCTCCGCCCGTAGTCAAACTCAGCGCCGACCTGGATGCGCGGGGTCAGATTCCAGAAACAGTTGGCCACGGCCATCAGCCCGCGCTTGAACTCGTCGGACTCAATCTCGCGGCCACACGTAAACAACCGCGTGGAGCTGGCCGAAACACTCACAAACAGCTCCGGGCGGAAATTCCATTGCAACCCCACACACCACCCGAGCGACGCCGGCGCATAGAGACGCCCCGGCCGACCCGGCTCGGGCAACAGGTCATAGGCGCCACCCGACAAATCACCGCCCATCGAGCCGTAGCCGCGCCCGTAGTTGACGGAGGCATAGGTGGTGAGCCGCGAATGCGGATGGGCCACCGAACTGAGCATCAGGGCACGGCCAACCTCATGGCGGTTTGCGCCGGCAACCTCGTCGCGATAAGAGAGCGAGCGCACAATGCCGGCCAGACGCACATGGGAACTTCGGCCCCAGGCATACTGCACGAACGCCGCCACGTCGGGCACCCAGTTGCTGAGAGCGCGCGTCAGGGTGCCGTCGGCGCGCACCGACGTCGACGGAGTTTCAGCCGACACGGCAATGCTCCAGTGGCGCCCGAACGACGGCATATAGCGCACCAACACATTGGCGGGCGAGATTTTATTGCTCGGGCCGTTGGCATCGACCATAGGCGGCTGGGCCGCGACGTCGGAAAACGTGGTCACGGCATAGCCGACAGTCACGTCGTTGATTTGCGCATAGGCTTTTTTGAGAGTAAAGTCACGATAGTCATACCCGCCGAAATTCGCCTCAAGATAGAGCTGATAGTGACCCAACCGCTTGTTGCGCCCGATTACGCGGAAAAACAGACACGTGCCGGCGGGAGTCGTGTCGAAATGGCGCATCGAGGTCGCGTCGGGCGTCATCGGAATCATATAGGGCATGAACGCCCTGACAGGCATAGCCCCGTTCCAGTCGTAATACGCACGCATCCTGACGGCGCCACCAATACCCATTGCAAGTTTGGCATCGCGGCTCATGAACAGGAAGTAAGGCGCCTCCGGATCCGAAAAACTGCGAAACTGGTCGTAATAGAACATCTCGACAAGCCGGCGCACGGAATCGGCCCCTGCGTCGCCCGAGCCGAAAGGAATGACCTTGTGCGACGTCATGACCGTGTCGCGCATGACATCGACAAGGTTCTGAGCCGCGCCGGCCGCATAAACGAGCAGCACCACGGCCGCCGCAAACATTTTTCTCATAAATATACGTTGAAAGGATAGTTGAACGTGTGGGTTAACTATCCTTTCAACGTGCGGAGTGCCGCTAAAGTTCTTATTGCCCGGCCGGAGCTCCCGACGAAGCAGGGCCCTTCGGGCCGCGGGGCTTACGACGGCAGGTCCAGCGGCGACGCGGCTTGTCGGCGCGCCCCTTGCCTGAGTCGGCACTCTCGTTACGTCCGGACGAAGTGCGCGGCTTCTTTTCGTCGTCGCGGCTTTCGCTGCCGTCGCGCAGCGCCTCGGGGAGCTCGCCCCGCTCTACAGGTTTGCCGAGAAAATCTTCGATATACTTGAATTTGCGGCGTTCGCGCTCGCCGACCAGAGTAACGGCCACGCCTTCCTCGCCCGCGCGGGCCGTGCGACCAATGCGGTGAACATAGTCTTCGGCGTCGTGAGGCACATCGAAGTTCACCACCATGGTAATGTCATCAATATCGATGCCGCGCGCAACGATGTCGGTAGCGACGAGAATGTCGATATTGCCGGCACGGAAATTGCGCATAACCTCCTCACGCACGTTCTGATCAAGATCGGAGTGCATTTCGCCTACGGCCAGCTTCTTGCGCCTGAGCGCTCGGGCCAGGTCCTTGACCTTGAGCTTCGACGACGCAAAAACAATTACGCGCCTGGAGTTCACCGTGTCAAACAGATGAAGCAGCAGCGCCTCCTTGCGGCGCTCGCCGCAGAGGTAGACCTTCTGATGCACCTTTTCAGTGGGCTTGCTGACAGCAATCTTGATTTCGACCGGGTCATGAAGCAGCGATTTGGCCATTTTCTGAATTTTCGGTGGCATGGTGGCCGAGAACATCAGCGTCTGACGGGTTTCGGGGAGCTTGCGCGCAATCTGCATTATGTCGTCATAGAACCCCATGTCGAGCATCCGGTCAGCCTCGTCGAGAATAAAGAATTCAACCTCCGAGAGGTCAACATAACCCATCGACAGGTGAGCGAGCAGTCGGCCGGGAGTGGCAATGACCACTTCGGCACCCATTTGCAGGCCGCGCTGCTGACGGGCATAGCCGGCGCCGTCCGTACCGCCATAGATCGGCAAAGAACTGATTGGAAGGAAATAGCTGAAGCCTTGCATCTGGCCGTCGATCTGCAACGCGAGCTCGCGGGTAGGCGTCATGACCACACACTTGATTTTGTCTGACGGCTTGCGCTTGCCCAGTTCGTTGATTACCGGCAGCAAAAACGCCGCGGTCTTACCCGTGCCTGTCTGGGCCACGGCGATAAGGTCGCGCCCCTCGAGAGCGGCGGGAATAGCTTTTTCCTGAATAGGAGTGCACTCATCAAAGTGCATATCATAGAGAGCGTCGAGGACGTCGTCAGTAAGGTCTAAATCTTCAAATTGCATCGTGCAGGTAGGGTTTTAAAGCGCAAATTTACGCTAATTTTCCCAATTTCTGAAATTTCTTTCCCCGGCCGTCGGCCGCCTATATAATATAATAAGGTGAATAATAAGGCAAAAAGCACAATAATTTCAAGGTTTAGGCGTTATAATAGCGTGCATTTCGATATTTTTTCGTATCTTTGCGCGCTTAATACGCTCCACCGGGTTTAAAATCAAACCCATTAACCAGTTGAAGAATAATGGTCAAGCATATCGTCAGCTTTAAACTGCAAGGCACGGCCGAAGCCCGTCTCGACGCCGCTCGCCGCTTCAAAGACGCCCTTTTGGCGCTACCCGGGCAAATCAGTGTGCTCGAATCAATGGAAGCAGGCATCAACGAGAACCCCAACGAAGACTGGGACATTGTTTTAACAGCAACAGTGCCGACAATGGCCGACATTGACGTCTACGCCAAGCATCCCGCCCACGTGGCCGCTGCGGCGATCATAGCCCCGCTCAAGGAAGCGCGGGCATGTGTTGACTATGAAGTAAAATAATCTGTTAACGTACTCCCTAAAAGATTAAATAGATGCAGCAACTCAAAATCAGTCAGGCGCCTACCAACCGCGACCCGCTTCTTAACCGATACCTCCAGGAAATCGGCCGCGAAGAGCTCCTGACCGTCGACGAGGAAGTCGAGCTCGCCCAGCGCATTCGCCAGGGCGACACGGCGGCCGTTGACCGCCTTGTGCGCGCCAACCTCCGCTTCGTAGTGTCTGTAGCAAAACAGTATCAAAACCAGGGTCTCGAACTCATGGACCTCATTTCCGAAGGCAACGTAGGCCTGCAGAAAGCCGCCCAGAAGTTCGACGAAACGCGCGGCTTCAAGTTTATCAGCTACGCCGTGTGGTGGATACGCCAGAGCATCCTTCAGGCCCTGGCCGAACAGAGCCGAATCGTAAGGCTTCCGCTCAACCAGGTCGGCTCCATCAACAAAATCCGCAAGGTGCTCAACAAATTCGAGCAGGAGAACATGCGCGCACCCTCGGTCGAAGAACTCGCCAAGGAACTCGACGTGGCCCCCGAAAAGATTGCCGAGACCATGAAAGTAAGCGGTCGTCAGGTCAGCGTCGACGCCCCCTTCCAGGAAGGCGAAGACAACAGTCTGCTCGACGTGCTAACCAACAGCGACCTGCCCGCAACCGACGAAGGCCTCAGCCGTGAATCGCTCACCACCGAGGTTGAACGTGCCCTCATGCAGCTCCACGAGCGTGAGCGCCAGATTCTCAAGCTCTTCTTCGGTATCGGCTGTCAGGAAATGCCCCTCGAGGAAATCGGCGTGAAATTCGACCTCACACGCGAGCGCGTGCGCCAGATTAAGGAAAAGGCTATTCGCCGACTCAAAGGCTCCAAGAGCGAACTGCTCAAGAGCTACCTTGCCCAATAATGAAGACACTGCCACTTCTGACAGAATTAACCGGCGTGAGCGCGTTCAGCACTTGCGCCGGTTTCAACATATGCACCTACGCGGGCGGCGACCGCGACATGGCCGATGCCGACCTCCGGCAGCTCGAGCGCCTCACGGGCATCGACCGCTCGAACATGCGCTTTCCCGTTCAGACCCACACGGCCGAAGTGCGCCTTGCCGACCGGCCGCTCGACGGCGTCGACGGCGTAGTGTGCACAGCGCCCGGCATGCTCATCGGAGTGCACACGGCCGACTGCCTCCCATTGCTGATGGCCGACGTCAAAGCCGGAGTCACCGCCGCGGTCCACTGCGGCTGGCGCGGCACCGCCGACGGCATCGCCGCCAACGCCGTGGAGCTGATGGTCAGCGCCGGAGCCGACACCTGCCACATCGTAGCCGCCATGGGCCCGTGCATATGCGCCGACTGCTTCGAGGTAGGCGAAGAAGTGGCCTGCCGATTTCCCGACGCGGCCGTAATCAGGCGCCCGGGCGCCAAACCCCATGTCGACCTTTACCGCGCCGTAGCCATGCAGCTCGAGGCCGCCGGAATCCGAGCCATCACCCCACCCCCGGCCTGCACGATGACCGATCCTCGCTTCTACTCCGTGCGCCGGCAAGGACGCTCGCTGACCATGCGCACCCTGTCGGCCATCACACTGTCGCTCTGAAGTTTTTTCGGCCGACACGCTTGCAGATTGGCAATATTATTCGTAAATTTGCCGATATTCACATCACATGTATCCACTCCACGCAACCTCAAATTTAATAGCATGAAGTCCAATTTATTATCAATTGCAGTCGGCATTATCGCACTCTGCGCGCCGGCTGGAGCTTCGGGAGAAGCTCCGTTTGTTAACCTGACTCCGCAGCCGAAGGAAATCTCCCTGGGTTCGGGCTCGCTGACTCTGCCATCCGAATTTGCCGTAGACTCATCGTCGCTCCCCGCCGAAATGAAAGCCGAGGTCGACAAGTTCGCCGCCGCAATGGCAAGGGCCGGATTCACCGTTTCCCAGTCGCCCGACGCCGCCCTCATGACAATCAGCGTCAACGACGGCTGCCCCGCCGAAGGCTATAACCTCAGCGTAACCGCAAGCAAAGTGACCGTCGAGGCCGCTACGCCCGCGGGTCTGTTTTACGCCTTTCAGACCATTCGCAAGATTCTGCCCGCCCACGTCATGGCCGAGCTCCCCGCCAACGGCTCCTTTGCCTACGAGCTCCCGCTGATGGAAATCATCGACGGCCCGCGCTACGCCCACCGCGGACTCGAAATCGACTCGGCCCGCCACTTCTGGACAGTGACCCAGATGAAAAAGATGATTGACGTAATGAGCTATTACAAGATGAACCGCCTGCACTGGCACCTCACCGATGACCAAGGCTGGCGCATCGAAATACCGAAATACCCCAAGCTCAGCGTCGAGGCCGCCACCGCCCCCAACGCCTACTGGTGGGACTTCGACAACGGCTATGAATATTACCTCAACGAGCCCTACGGCCCCTACTGCTACTCGGTCGACGACCTGAAGGAAGTGGTGGCCTACGCCAAAGAGCGCCACATTGAAGTGATTCCCGAAGTCGACATGCCCGGCCACATGGAAGCCGCCATCGCCGCCTATCCCGAATTCAGCACTAACCCCGAGGGCCAATATCAGGTGCGCTACTGGCCCGGCGTGTCAAGCAACATCCTCGACATCTCCAACCCCAAGGTGATGCAGTTCTGCAAAGATGTCATTGACGAACTCGTAGAAATCTTCCCGTTCGAATACATCCACATCGGCGGTGACGAATGCCCCAAAAGCGCCTGGAAAAACTCCGCATCCATACAAAAGCTGATGACCGACCTCGGCATATCGACCGAAGACGCCCTGCAAAGCTGGTTCTCAAAGCAGATTGCCGACTACGCCAAGCCCAAAGGCCGCAAACTCATATGCTGGAACGAAGTGCTAAACGGCGACCCCGAGATGGTAAAAGACGCCGACATCATGATTTACGACTGGCTCGGCGGCACCAGAGCCGACGGCCCCTCATACCAGGCAGCTACCCTGGGACTGCGCTCCGTATGGTGCTCGACCTACCACTATTACATCGACTACTCGCAATGGGGCGGCTCGAACGAGCCCAAGTCCATGGCCGGTCCCATCACGCTTGAAACCATCTATAACGTAAAGCCCTCGACAGCACCCGCCGACCAACCGGACCTGCTCCCGTACTACTACGGCGTTCAGTGCAACCTCTGGTGCGAATACGTGGCCGAGCCCAAACACCTCGAATACAATGCACTGCCGCGCACCATCGCCGTGGCCGAAACCGGATGGAGCCCCGATGCGAAAAAGAACTTCGCTGACTTCCGCAAGCGATTCAACGCCGACACCGAGCTGCTTGACCTGCGCGGCTACACCTACGGCAAGCACTACGTCGACGTGAAATACACCGACCCTGAGCAAGGCCGCTACGCTACCCTGATTACCTGCGCCAACGCCGACGCCGGCCGACGCGGCCGCTGCATCGAACTCGTGCGCGACGGCTCGCCCCTGATTAACGAAAAGAATGCCCGGGCCGGCAAACTATGGACAGCTATGCCTGCCGCCGAAAACAACGACGCCTACAACTGGCAGCAGTGGACTTTCGAGGCAGACCCCGCCGGCTCGGGAAAGTTCGCCCTCGTCTGCAAGGCACAGCCCCAGGGCTCCGTCAGCCCCGACATGGAAGGCTCGGGCATCAGCGCCCACTGGGCCTATGACACCTCGACCAAGCACTATAACTTCGTTGTCGGCGAACACTTTGCCCAATCCGGAGCCAACTTCACCTACTCTATCCGCTCCGACAAAAACAGCTCATGGTGGATGAACTGCGCCCAGACAGCTCAGAACAACACCGTCAACAACTGGAGCAACCCTGCCGACGGCGACGGTGGCATCTGGCTCTACAACCTCGTTGACGAAACCGTCGATCAGGTCAGCCCCGCCCCCGGCCAATACGGCGCATTGGTAACCTGTGCCAGCCACGACTCGGGCCGCGCCGGCCGCTGCATGGAACTCGTGCGCGACGGCTCGCCTCTGATTGCCCAGAAGCAAGCTTCGGTCGGCAAGATATGGACCAACACCCAGTTCACCGAATACGAACCGTATTACGACTGGCAGCAGTGGACTTTCGAAGCCGACCCCGCCGGCTCGGGCAAATATGCCCTGGTCTGCAAGGCCCGTCCCCAGGGCTCCGTAAGCCCCGACATGGAAGGCTCGAGTGTCGGCGCCCGATGGAACTACGACAACAATACCAAGCACTATAACTTCGTTGTCGGCGAACACATGCTTAAACAAGAGGGCAACTACGCCTACTCTATCCGCTCCGACAAGAACAGCTCATGGTGGATGAACTGCGCCCAGACAGCTCAGGACAACGCCGTCAACAACTGGAGCAACCCGGCCGACGGCAACGGCGGCATCTGGCTCTTCTCGTTCGAGCGCAACGACATCGTCTACCCTGAGTTCAACTTCCTCGAAGAGGGTGAGGCCTATATCTTCACCGCCGGCTCGGGCAACACCGCCGGCGCCATACTCGCCGACAACGCATCGGGCAACTTCCTCGGCCACACCGAGACTGACCCCGCCGAAACCGGCACTGCAGCGGTCTGGATTGTCGAAGCCACCCGAATCAACGCCGAAACCAACATCCAGTTCGTAACGCTGCGCAACGCAAAGACCGGCCGCTACATTTCAGGCGGCGCCGATGTTGCCGTCACCTCCACCCCCTCGGCCGGATTCTTCACCGGCGACGCCGGCTACCCCGTTGAAATGTCGGCCGCCAAACCCGCCGAGCCCAACGTAAGAATCATGGGCTGGGAAGGCTATGACGACCTCAAGATTCAGGTCAAGAAACGCAACATCTACCCCCTGTCGGCCAACTCGATGGTCAACCCCTCGACAATCAGTTCCGGCTCGACAACCGCCGGCAACGCCGTGCGCAACCAGGGCGCGGCATGGATTGCCACCAAAGCCTCTGAAATGTCAATCAGCGAAGTGGCTCTTCCGGCCGACGCCGCCGGAACCGGCATCTACGACATCCAGGGCCGACGTCTCAGCCGAATCACCGCCCCCGGCCTCTACATAATCGACGGCCGTAAGCAACTGGTACGCTAAGCCAACGAATCACGACAACATGCAACTGACAATGGGCCCCGCTCATTGTCAGTTTCTTTTGGCCGGCCCCCGTCCGTCACGACTCAACCACGCGCCTGCGGCCCCCCTTGGAATCGAAGCCGCAGGCGCTTTTTTGCACAAAAATAGGCTATTTCGGAATTTTTGTGTAAATTTGCGCGTTATATACATCATCCGTTTAACCGAATATGCTAACCGCAAAGGAAATACGCGAATCCTTCAAGGATTTCTTCAAATCGAAGGGCCACCAGATTGTGCCCTCTGCCCCGATGGTCATCAAGGATGACCCCACCCTCATGTTCACCAATGCCGGCATGAACCAGTTCAAAGACATCATTCTCGGCAACAAGACAGCGAAATACACCCGTGTGGCCGACTCACAGAAATGTCTGCGAGTTTCGGGCAAGCACAACGACCTCGAAGAAGTCGGCATGGACACGTATCACCACACCATGTTCGAAATGCTCGGCAACTGGAGCTTCGGCGACTACTTCAAGCAGGAAGCCATTGACTGGGCTTGGGAGTATCTGGTCGACGTGTTGAAACTCGACCCCGAACGCCTCTACGCAACCGTTTTCGAAGGCTCGCCTGAAGAGGGCCTTAGCCGCGACGACGAAGCCGCCGCCATCTGGGCCAAGCACCTGCCCGAAAGCCACATCATCAACGGCAACAAGCACGACAATTTCTGGGAAATGGGCGACACCGGTCCCTGCGGCCCCTGCTCTGAAATCCACATTGACCTCCGCTCCGAAGCCGAGCGCGAAGCCAAACCCGGCGCCGAACTGGTCAACCACGACCACCCGCAGGTAATTGAAATCTGGAACCTCGTGTTCATGCAGTTCAACCGCAAGGCCGACGGCTCGCTCGAGCCGCTGCCTGCCAAGGTAATCGACACCGGCATGGGATTCGAGCGTCTATGCATGGCCCTTCAGGGCAAGACGTCAAACTACGACACCGACGTATTCACCCCGCTGATCGCCACCATCTCGACCCTTTCGGGCAAGAAATACGGCGACGACAAGAAAGTTGACATCGCCATGCGCGTCATTGCCGACCACGTGCGCACCATCGCATTCTCGATTGCCGACAGCCAGCTGCCCGGCAACGCCAAGGCCGGCTATGTTATTCGCCGCATCCTGCGCCGCGCCGTGCGCTACGCCTACACCTTCCTCGAACGCCGCGAAGCCTTCATGTATCAGCTCGTCGACACTCTCATCGAATCGATGGGCGAGGCATATCCCGAACTGCCCAAGCAGCGCGAACTGATAATGCGCGTCATCAAGGAAGAGGAAGACTCGTTCCTGCGCACTCTCGAAAACGGCATCCGCATGCTCGAAAACGCCATGAACGAGGCCAAGGCCGCCGGCAAAAGCGAAATTTCGGGCAAACAGGCATTTGTGCTCTACGACACCTACGGCTTCCCGCTCGATCTGACCGAGCTGATTCTCAAGGAAAACGACATGACGCTCGACCACTCGGAATTCGACGCTGAAATGCAGAAACAGAAAGAGCGCGCACGCGCCGCAGCCGCCGTCGAGGCCGACGACTGGGTAACACTGCGTCCCGGCGAGCAAGACTTTGTAGGCTATGACCTCTCCGCCTGCCCTGCCGAGATTCTCCGCTACCGCAAGGTCAAGCAGAAAGGCCGCGAATACTTCCAGATCGTGCTCTCGCAGACCCCCTTCTACGGCGAAATGGGCGGTCAGGTAGGCGACCACGGAACCCTTACCGACGACGTTACCGGCGAAAAGACCGAAATCTACGACACCAAGCGCGAAAACGGCATGAGCGTACACCTCACGGCCAAACTGCCCTCAAACCCCGAAGCGCGGTTCACCGCCGCCATTGACACCGAGGCGCGCCGCGCAACCGAGTGCAACCACACGGCGACCCACCTGCTCCACATGGCCCTGCGTCAGGTTCTCGGCACCCACGTCGAACAGAAGGGCTCGTTCGTTTCGCCCCAGCTGCTCCGCTTCGACTTCAGCCACTTCCAGAAAGTCACCCCCGAACAGCTGCGCGAAGTCGAGCACATCGCCAACTCGATTGTACGCAAAGCGATTGCCCTCGACGAACACCGCTCCATACCCATCGAGCAGGCCAAGGAAATGGGCGCAATGGCCCTCTTCGGAGAAAAATACGGCGAAGAAGTGCGCGTTATCCGCTATGGCGACAGCATTGAACTCTGCGGCGGCACACACGTGCCCAACACCGGTTGCATCGGCCTGATTCGCATCATCTCCGAAGGCAGCACCGCCGCCGGCATTCGCCGCATCGAGGCCATCACCGCCGCCAACACCGAGCGCGCCATCGACGACATTTCCGACCTCGCCCAAACGATTGCCGCCATGCTCAACAACGTGCCCGACGTGGCCGGCGCGCTCCGCAAAACCCTCGAAGAAAACGCCGAACTGCGCCGTCAGGCCGAAGAAGCCGCCAAGGCCCGCATCCAGGCCATGGCAGGCGAGATGCTCGACAAAGCCAAAATCGTCAACGGCGTCAAACTCATTGAACACGGCGGCATAAGCGTGCCCGACATGGTCAAGGGCCTGGCATTTGCCATCCGCGCACTCTCGCCCGAAGCCACAGCTTTCATCGCGGCCACCCGCGACCCCCAGCAGAAACCGCTGCTCACGGTCATGCTGACCGACGACGTGGTCAAGAGCGGACTAAACGCATCGCAGATTGTAAGAGAGGCAGCCAAAGCCATCAAGGGCGGCGGCGGCGGTCAGCCCGGATTCGCACAGGCCGGCGGCAAGGATGCCGAAGGTCTCGTACAGGCGGCCGAAACTCTCCGCTCATTCTTCAAGTAATCAACCTAACTACGCAAAAACCTCTCTCCCCGACCTTCTCCCCGCCATGAAAAAAGACATCGTTTACATTGTCGAAGACGTAATTCGCCGACAGTGGGACCAACTGGCCCTCACTAACTTCAACGGCGAATCGATGCAGTACAAAGGCCTTGGCCGTAAAATAGTCAAGCTCCATCTGCTCTTCGAACACACCGGCATCAAGCCGGGCGACAAGATAGCCCTGTGCGGAAAAAACTCCGCACAATGGGCTGTCGCGTTTTTCGCCATAATGTCATATGGCGCCGTTGTCGTGCCCCTGCTCCATGAGTTCAAGCCCGACAATCTCCACCACCTCGTAAACCACTCCGACTCGAGGATTCTTTTCGTCGACAGCCATATCTACGAAAATCTCGACCCGGAACTGATGCCCAATCTCGAAGGAGCGCTGCGCATCGACGACTTCTCGCTCTTCTTTTCGCGCAACGAACAGTTGACCGACGCACGCGCCCACCTCAACGAGTATTTCGGTCAGAAATTTCCCGAACGCTTCACCCGCAACGACGTGAAATTCTTCGAGGTCAAAGACCCCGACTCACTGGCTCTGATCAACTACACGAGCGGCTCTACCGGCTTCAGCAAGGGCGTAATGGTGCCCCACCGCGCTATATGGAGCAACATCGAAGCGATTCTGCGCATCCTCCCGAACCTGCCCAAGGCGGGCGACTCGATGGTCTGCATGCTTCCCATGGCCCACATGTATGGCCTGGTCATCGACATGATTCACGGCATCTGTAAGGGCGCCCACCTCTACTTCCTGACCCGCCAGCCCTCGCCCAAGGTGCTCATCGAGGCGTTTCGCACGGCTCGCCCGAGGCTCATTATCACCGTGCCTCTGATTATCGAAAAAATCATCAAGAACAAGGTGTTCCCCACCCTGGAGCGCCCCATGAACCGCCTGCTGCTCCACACCCCCCTGATTGACAAGAAAGTACTTGAAAAAGTGCGTGCGGCGCTGATGGAAACCTTTGGCGGCCAGCTCGAAATGATGATTGTCGGCGGCGCCGGACTCAACCGCGACGTCGAAGACTTCCTGCACCGCATCAACTTCCCCATAACCGTCGGCTACGGCATGACCGAGTGCGCTCCGCTTATCGGCTACTCTCACGCCAAGGGCATCAAGCCCGAAGACGACCGCGAGTTCCTGGCAGGTTCGTGCGGCATGATTGTGCCGCGAATGAAAATTCAGGTGCTATCGCCCGACCCCGAAAACATACCGGGCGAAATCATGGTCAAGGGCGACAACGTCATGCTCGGCTACTACAAGAACGACGCAGCCACCGAGGCAGTAATGCGTCCCGACGGCTGGATGCTGACCGGCGACGTCGGCACAGTCGACAGCCGCGGCAACATCTACCTGCGCGGACGCAACAAGACCATGATTCTCGGCCCTAACGGACAGAACATCTATCCCGAGGAAATCGAGCAGAAAATCAACAACATACCTTACGTGGCCGAAAGCCTTGTCATCGACGCCGGCGAAGGCCGCCTGAAAGCGCTTATCTATCCCGACCTCGACGAAGCCCGGCGCGACGGACTCAGCCGCGACCAGGTGCAGGAACGCATCAACCATGACATCACAGAGCTGAATCCATCGCTCGAATCCTACAGCCGCATCTCGTCGGTGCGCTTCATGAACGAAGAATTCGAAAAAACTCCCAAGCGCTCAATCAAGCGCTACCTCTACACTGAATAATCAGCATGAACAAGGCCGGGGCCAAACGCGGACGCCAAGACCCCGGCCTCAATAAAAACCAATCAACCCATTTCCCTAAATGAAAAAACAACTATCAGCAATCATGCTCGCCGGCGCCGTGATGGCATCAGCATGGGCAGTTCCCGCCCGCAAGGGTTTTATTCACAAAACCGGACCCGACGGAAATCCGATTGCAGTCGAAAAAGTCGGCGATGAGTTCGGCCACCATTATGTCGACGCAGAAGGACGCGTCATGATTTCAAACGGCTCAAACCTCGTTTATGCCACCGAAGCCGAAATCGCCAACCGCATGGAGCGGCGCAAAGCCCGCTTCGAACAGCGCAACCGCGCCGTTAAGAACCGTCTTGCAGAACGTAAATCAGCCGCACGCATTCCCGGACGAATCGGCACATTTCCCGGCACCTCCTTCCCCGCAATCGGCAAGCAGAAAGCCATTGTAATTCTCGTTGAATATCAAGACCAGAAGTTCAAACTCGGCTCCGACGCCAAGGTAAAACAATATTTCACCGACATGCTCAACGCCGACGGATTCAGCGAACAGGGTGCCACCGGCTCCGTTCACGAATATTTCATCGACTCGAGCAACGGCCTTTTTGACTGCGACTTCGACGTTTACGGCCCCGTCACCCTCAAAAACAAGATGAAATACTACGGCGGCAACGACTCCTACACCGGCGAGGACCTCCACCCTGAAGAGATGGTGGTCGAGGCCTGCGACGCCCTTGACAGCCAGGTAGACTTCAGCCAGTATGACCGCGACAACGACGGCTATATAGACAATGTCTACGTTATCTATGCCGGTTATGGCGAGGCTTCTTACGACGATGAAGACACCGTGTGGCCCCATTCATGGAGCATTGTCGAAGCCGGACTGAACAAAACCTACGACGGCGTGATTCTCGACACCTACGGATGCTCGAACGAATGGGAAGCATACGTCAACAACTTTGCCGGCGGACCCGACGGCATCGGCACCTTCACCCACGAGTTCTCGCACATCCTCGGCCTGCCCGACCTCTATCACACAACCGACGAAGCATATTACACGCCCGGCTCATGGAGCGTTCTTGACTATGGCCCCTACAACAACGAAGGCCGCACACCGCCCGCCTACAGCACCTTCGAGCGCAACGCTCTCGGCTGGATTGACCTCACCGAACTCACCGCCGACGCCGGCAACGTGACCATCGGCGAGCTCAACGCCACCAACTCGGCCTACTGCATCACCAACCCCTCGAACGCCAACGAGTTCTATCTGTTAGAGAGCCGCACCCGTGAAGGCTGGGACAAATATCTGCCCGCCGACGGCATGCTGATATGGCACGTTGACTACAACACTTCGACCTGGAGCAGAAACATGGTCAACAACACCCAGAGCCATCAGGGAGTAGACCTCATCGAGGCCGACGGCAAGCCAACCAAACGCGAACGCACCGGCGGCGACTGCTTCCCCGGCACATCGAAAGTAACATCTTACTCGCCCCAATGGTGGAACAAAAGCTCCGTGGGCTTCTCGCTCAGCAACATCGCTCTGGGCGCATCAGGCTCCGTAACCTTCACCGTAGGCGAATCGGGCGGCAATGTCGATCCCACCCCCGGCAACTACCTTACCGTAGCCGATATTATCAAAGCCGGCACTCCGACCACATCAACAGCCGGAGTAGTGCGCGGCTACATAGTCGGCTATGTCAACAACACGTGGAGCAGCGACAAGGTTATCTTCTCGGCCAGCGGCTGCACAATCAAGACCAACCTCGTGCTCGCCGACACCCCCGACGAAACCGACATTGACTACTGCATCCCCGTGCAGCTGCCCAACAACAGCTGCCGCACCGACCTGAACCTGCAGGACCACCCCGAAAACATCGGACGCTACGTTGAACTCGTCGGCAATGTTGCAAAATATTTCAACCAGCCCTGCCTCAAAGACGTCACCGACTATCGCTTCCTCTCCGACCCGCAAGACGCAATCGAAGAGGTGGCGGCTGCCACCGAGGCTCCCAAGGGAGTGTTTGACCTTTCGGGCCGCCGCGTAACCAATCCCGGCCGCGGACTCTACATTGTTGACGGCCGCAAGGTGTTCATACGCTAATATCCGGCTCAATGTCGGCCACATAACCACATCACTGCTGAGGGCGGCCTGCGGGCGGCCCTCAGTTTTTTAACCGTGCGACGCCGCGCGACGACAAGGCCGAAGTCAAATAAACCGTAAACACCGGAAAGAGCACCAGCCCCTCGGCCGACAGCAGCACTCCGAGCACACGCCCCGTCGGGGTCAGCTCGCTGATTGAGCTGCCGCACGTGGTCATATCCATCACCGCCCACCACAGGGCACTCCAGAACGTGCGCACTCCGGGATTGACCGGCTGCTCGGCTATGAAAAACATAAGCGACCCGAAATAGAGCGTCGCCGCCAGAATCACCATATACGTGGCAAACAGCGTGGTCATTCGGTTGCGGGCCGCCGCCCCGACAAGCAGACCCGCCACAAATGCCGCACGCAACAGCGGCATAAAGCGCAGCACGAACATAACCGGCTCAGGCAGCCGCCAGCCGAACGTGGCTATCAACTGCATGTAAGGCACACTGACTATGATAAAAAACAGATTGCTCCACAGATAATGGAGCTTGCGGTCGCTCAGGCTCCACTCAACGGCAATATCAAACATGAAGAAGTAACATATCCACGTCTGAAGCCGCAGGTAGAACGGATCGGCCACAAACGACATGCTCCGAAACGCATCGACCGAAATCACAGCCACCAGCAGCCCCGAGGCCACCAGAACGAGCAGCCTCATTGTCAGCAACGTGATTCTCTTCAGTGTCTGAGTCGCAACCATAATCATTGAAAGAACCTTCGGGCCACCGAAAAAGTTTACCACCCCGACCTCCCCGCCCCATCATCTACGAAACCATAAAAAAAGCCGGATCCAGAGAGTCAGGAATCCGGCAAGCAGACGCGGCTCGCGCGCCTTAACCATCAAGTTGTTCTATAGTTAATAATTGTGCGGTTACAATCGAAATTTACTTCTTGTCAGCTTTGGCGGGACCGGCCTCCACGCATGCCTGTGACTTCTTGACTTTTTCAGCTCTCACGGCTGCGCGACCCCGCTCGCACGCTGCATGTTTCATATCGCGACGTGCTCCGACGTTCTTGCCGGCCATGCGGGACTTGCCTCTCTGAACATAATTGTTCTCAAGGAACTGAATATACTGCTCAGGAGTGAGGATTGCCTTGATTTCGGCGAGTTCCGTGCGGCGGCACTCCGACTTGGCCTGCTTCTTGGCCTCTTTCTGAGCCTTGCATGCCTCGGCCTTCTTGGCGCGGAGAGCCTTGAACTGCTACTTCTGCGCGTCGGTCAGGTTCAGGTTATCGAACGGGCATGCACCCTTTCGTTCGGGCTGCGCACACTTTGCAGCCGAACAGTCGGCAGCTACGCATTTATTGTTATTTTCACATTCCTGACGACAAACGTCGGCCTTGGCGGCAAACCCGCCGGTCATGGCCACTGCGGCCAGTGCTACAATCAATTTCTTCATTGGTCTGTTTAATTAAGGATAGAGTTAAATTTGCGTTTACATTCAGTCAGACGCACACCGCTCGGTTTGGTTTAATCGCTTAACACTTTTTAACCGCGCGGAAAGCCGATTTTGCACTTTAGCGAATTTTGTGTAAATTTGCGGGTTGAAAAAACAAGCAACACAAACATATCTGACTTTATGAATCTGTTTGAACAAATCAGCGCCGACATCAAGGAAGCAATGCTTGCCAAAGACAAGGTGCGCCTTGAAGCCCTCCGCGGCATCAAAAAAGAGTTTATCGAAGCCAAGACCGCCAAAGGCTCCAACGGCGAACTCGCCGACGACGCAGCGATGAAAATCCTCGCCAAGATGGTAAAACAGCGCAAGGAAACCGCCGAGCTCTACTCAAGCCAGAGCCGCCCCGAACTGGCCGAAAACGAAATGGCCGAAGCCGCCGTCATCGAGTCATACCTGCCCAAAGCGCTGACCGACGAGGAACTGACCGCCGAACTCAAAAAAATCATTGCCGAAACCGGCGCCTCATCGGCAAAAGAGATGGGCCGGGTAATGGGAGTCGCCTCAAAAGCCCTCGCAGGCCGCGCCGACGGCAAAGCCATCAGCGCCAAGGTTCGCGAACTCCTCGGCTGACGCCCCCGCCCCGCCGACACATAACCGGACTAACCGACCCAATAACACCATAACCCCCAAACACGCATCTTCGCGCATCGAAGATTAAACAAACCGATGCTTACCATACAGCAAATCAAAGAAAACCCAGCGCTAATCGTCAGCCGACTGGCCGTAAAGGGTTTTGACGGGCAAGAACCCATCAACCGAGTGCTCGACGCCGACAACCGCCGTCGCGAACTGCAAATGAAAAACGACAGCCTTGCCGCCGAGCTCAACAAAATTGCCGCTCAGATCGGCGCAATGATGAAGCAGGGCAAAAAAGACGAAGCCGAAAGCGCCAAGTCGGCCGTTGCAAAAATGAAAGAAGAGCAAAAGACTATTGCCGCTCAGCTCGCCGCAACCGAAGGCGAAATACGCGAAATTCTGCTCAGCGTGCCCAACGTCCCCTACGAAGGCGTGCCCGCCGGCAAGAGCGCGGCCGACAACGTAGTCGAAGCTACCGGCGGCAACATGCCCGAACTCGGAAGCGAAGCCCTGCCCCACTGGGACCTCGCCAAGAAATATAACCTCATCGACTTCGACCTCGGCGTGAAAATCACCGGCGCCGGATTCCCCGTTTACATCGGCAAAGGCGCACGCCTGCAGCGCGCGCTCATACAGTTCTTCCTCGACGAAGCCAACAAGGCCGGCTATGTGGAAATCCAGCCCCCCTACGTAGTAAACGAGGCATCGGGCATCGGCACCGGACAGCTGCCCGACAAAGAAGGCCAGATGTATCACTGCCAGGTCGACAACCTCTACCTCATCCCGACCGCCGAAGTCCCCGTCACCAACATTTACCGCGACGTAATCATCCCCGCCGACAAACTCCCCAAAAAGAACTGCGCCTACAGCGCCTGCTTCCGCCGCGAGGCCGGCAGCTACGGCAAGGACGTGCGCGGACTTAACCGCCTACACCAGTTCGATAAAGTCGAGATTGTGCGCATCGAAAAACCCGAAGACTCCTACGCTGCCCTCGAAGAAATGAAAGACCACGTAAGAGGTCTGCTCGAAAAACTCGGCCTCCCCTGGCACATTCTACGCCTCTGCGGCGGCGACATGAGCTTCACCTCGGCCATCACCTTCGACTTCGAAGTCTGGAGCGGAGCCCAGCAGCGCTGGCTCGAAGTATCGTCGGTATCGAACTTCGAGACCTACCAGGCCAACCGCCTGAAATGCCGCTACCGCACCGCCGACAAAAAAACTGCGCTCTGCCACACCCTCAACGGCTCGGCCCTTGCCCTGCCCCGCATCATGGCGGCACTGCTCGAAAACAACCAGACCCCCGAAGGCATCAAGATACCCGAATGCCTCCACAAGTACACCGGGTTCGACATCATTGACTGACACCACCGCAACTCCAGCTGAGAGCCGGACGCCGACACGCACCGGCTCTCAGTCATTTTATCACCGCCAACACATCCACTCCCCCGAATGAGCGTTTACAGCAAGACATACTACCTCGCCGCAGGCGAAGGCACCCCCGAACGCCGCATGCCCGTCGGCCTGCTCTTTGCCCGCTGCATCGAAGTTGCCACCGACCACGCCAACCGCCTCGGCGTCGGATTCGAAAACCTGATGGCCCACGGACAGACATGGGTGCTCAGCCGCATGGCGGTCGAAATGACCCGCTACCCGGGCGTCAACGAAAACTACACCATCGAAACATGGGTCGACAGCTTCAACCGCGCCTTTTCCGACCGCATGTTCCGTATTCTTGACAACGAAGGCAACACCTGCGGCTACTCGCGATCAACATGGGTAGCCATCGACATGGAACGACGCACCCTGGCCGACATATCGCGCTTCGACGCCCTGCGCGACGCCATCACCTGCGCCCGCGAATGCCCGATCGCACCCTCCGGACGCCATAGGCCGCTCGGCCCCGAAGCGACCGAAGCCGTCAGCCACCGGTTCGCCTACAGCGACATCGACTCAAACCGCCATGTCAACACCGTGCGCTACGTCGAAATGCTCATGAACTGCCGCACACCCGAGCAACATCGCACCTCCCCGCTGCGACGGCTCGACGTCACCTTCATGCGCGAATGTGTCTACGGCGAACTCGCCACCATATTTACCCTGCCAGTCGACGCCAAGACCACAGAAGCCGAACTAAGGGTCAACGGCGAGGCGCGCATACGCTTCACGGCCACCGTCTGATTCCCCGCCACAATAATATATAGCGACCGCAGGCAACGCGCACCCCGGCCTCGACGCGCAAAAAAACGATGCGCAAAGCAAAAATATTTCACATTGACTTTCAACGTCTTAAATATTTTTTTCAAAAATCTACGCATTTTTGTCGCCCAAATATTTGCACATTACAAAAACTTGGCGTAACTTTGCACTCGCTAAGGCGCTAAAGAGTTAACGCCACCGCAAACGAGCTGCCTCTTTAGCTCAGTTGGCCA
>DKUN01000021.1:0-19476 GCA_002490725.1 Porphyromonadaceae bacterium UBA7203
TTCGTTTTCCGACCTACTCGATTTCGCCCGACATGGACATAATCTAACGGGCGAATCTGTTGGGCCGGCGCTCTGTTGCGACTCGCTGCGGGCTACTGTCTATGTTTATGGTTTGGATGGGGTGGGTTGTTTTGATATGTTATAGATTTTGCGTATATTTGCGCCGTAAAATCAATATCACTATCAACTAAAATATGAAAAAGAGTGCATTGCAGCAGGCTCGCGCCACTTATCAGCCCAAGCTCCCGCTGACGCTGACCGGTGCAGTTGTTGCCAAAGAGGGTAAGCCTACCCAGTCTGTAGCTAACCAGGAAGAAATCAAGGCCCTGTTTCCTAACACCTACGGCCTTCCCGAACTCACATTTGAAAAGACCGCTCCAGCAGTCTGCAAGCCGATTAACGTCGGCGTTATTCTGAGCGGTGGCCAGGCCCCCGGCGGACATAACGTTATTTGCGGTCTGTTTGACGGCATCAAGAAAATCAACAAAGAGAGCCGTCTTTATGGCTTCCTGATGGGCCCCGGCGGTTTTGTTGACCACCAGTATATGGAGCTGACTTCTGATATCATCGATGATTACCGCAACACCGGTGGTTTTGACATTATCGGTTCCGGCCGTACCAAACTCGAAAAGAAGGAGCAGTTCGACAAGGGTCTGGAAATTCTCAAGCAGCTTGACATCAAGGCGCTGGTTATTATCGGCGGTGATGACTCCAATACCAATGCTGCCGTTCTGGCCGAGTATTACAAGGCTATCGGCGCAGGTGTGCAGGTTATCGGTTGCCCCAAGACCATTGACGGTGACCTGAAGAACGACATGATTGAAACCTCGTTTGGTTTCGACACCGCCACCAAGGTTTACTCGGAAGTAATCGGCAATATTCAGCGCGACTGCAACTCTGCTAAGAAATACTGGCATTTCATTAAGCTCATGGGCCGTTCGGCAAGCCATATCGCTCTTGAGTGCGCCCTGCAGGTTCAGCCTAACGTCTGCATCGTTTCCGAGGAGGTTGAGGCCAAGAACCAGACTCTCCAGGATATTGTGAACTATATTGCCGACATCGTGGCTGCACGTGCGGCTGCCGGCCACAACTTCGGCACCGTTCTGATTCCCGAAGGTCTCATCGAGTTCATTCCCGCAATGAAGAATCTCATTGCCGAGCTCAACGATCTGCTTGCCGCCAAGGGCGAGGAATTTGCTGCAGTTGAAGGCAACGAGAACCAGCGCAACTGGGTTATTGCCCATCTGTCGCCCTCGAATTCGTCGATCTACGAGGGCCTGCCCGCAGGTGTGGCACGTCAGCTCAGCCTTGACCGCGACCCCCACGGCAACGTTCAGGTGAGCCTTATCGAAACCGAGAAGCTGCTCGGCGAGATGGTTGGCAAGCGCCTGGCCGAAATGAAGGCCCGCGGCAATTTCAGCGGCAAATTCTCGGCTCAGTACCACTTCTTCGGCTACGAAGGCCGTTGCGCCGACCCGTCGAACTTCGACGCCGACTATTGCTACGCTCTCGGCTATAACGCCGCCATGCTGATTAACTCGGGCGTTACCGGCTATATGAGCTCGGTGCGCAACCTTGTTGCCCCCAGCGTGCAGTGGCTTGCCGGCGGCATACCCATCACCATGATGATGAACATGGAGCGTCGCCATGGCGAAATGAAGCCCGTTATCCAGAAGGCTCTTGTTGACCTTAACGGCACTCCGTTCAAGCGTTTTGCCGCCAAGCGCGATACCTGGGCAAAGGAAACCTGCTATATGTATCCCGGTCCTATCCAGTACTTCGGTCCCGCCGAGGTTTGCGACCAGTGCACCCAGACTCTGCGCTACGAGCAGCTCGACAAGTAATCTGCCAACTGTAGCAGATATTCATTCATATTGCCTCTGCCTGCGCCATGCGTTGGGCAGAGGCTTTTTTTAATACACTTTTTTTCGTAAATTTGCACATATCTAAACCGCATTCAAACGAAATGGAAAAAGTAATACTCACTGGCGACCGTCCGACCGGCAAGCTCCACCTTGGCCACTATGTCGGGTCGTTGCGTCGCCGCGTTGAACTCCAGAACTCTGGCGAGTTTGACAAGATATTTGTTATGATTGCCGATGCGCAGGCTCTGACCGATAACGCCGACAATCCTGAAAAGGTGCGTCAGAATGTGATTGAAGTGGCGCTCGACTATCTGTCGGTCGGCCTTGATCCGTCGAAGACCTCTATTTTCATTCAGACCCAGGTGCCAGAACTCTGCGAGCTTGCGTTCTATTACATGAATCTGGTTACGGTAAGCCGAGTGCAGCGTAACCCGACGGTAAAGACCGAAATCAAGATGCGCAATTTCGAGCAGTCGATTCCGGTGGGCTTTTTCTGTTATCCCGTCAGCCAGGCGTCTGACATCACGGCCTTCAAGGCCACTGTGGTGCCTGTCGGTGAGGATCAGGCTCCGATGATTGAGTTGACGCGCGAAATTGTGAACCGTTTCAATCATGTTTATGGCCCGACTCTCGTTGAGCCCGACATCCTGCTGCCCGGCAATGCCGCCTGCATGCGTCTGCCCGGAACCGACGGCAAGGCCAAGATGAGTAAATCGCTCGGCAACTGCATCTACCTTTCCGATACCCCCAAGGAGGTGAAGAAGAAGGTCAACAGCATGTACACCGACCCCGAGCACCTCACCATCGACTCTCCCGGCCACCTCGAGGGCAACGCTCCATTCATATATCTCGACGCATTTTGCCGCGACGAGCATTTTGCGAAGTATCTGCCCGACTATGCCAACCTTGACGAGCTCAAAGCCCATTATACACGGGGCGGTCTTGGCGACGGCACGGTCAAGAAACTGCTTATCAATATTCTCGAGGAGGAGCTTGCTCCGATACGCGAACGCAGAAAACACTTTGAGCAGAACATTCCCGAAGTGTATGAAATTCTGCGTGCAGGCTCGGAAAAAGCCCGCGAAACCGCAGCGCGCACGCTCGACGAGGTTAGAAATGCCATGCGCATCAACTATTTCGCCGACTCCGACCTCATCGCCGAGCAGGCCGCCAGGTTCCGCGCCAAGTAATTAAGTGACCGATTGTGCCATCCGGAAAGTAACCATGTTTTCCGGATGGTTTCTTTTTTATTGCAGGTCGAGGCCGCGCAAGTTTATATTCTGAGGGAAAAGTGGCAATTTTTCGACGAAAATTTGTTAACTTTGCCGAAATTATATCGCATAATGAAAACTGTTACATACAACGGGCTGTGTTTTAAGCCGTTTATCACTTCAGAGCAGATAGCCGAGCGCGTCGGCTCGATAGCTGCTGAAATATCGGAAACATATGAGGGCAAGAACCCTCTTATAGTGTGTGTGCTCAACGGCGCATTTCCTTTTGCCTCCGATTTGTTCATGAATCTCACAACCGATGCGGAAATTGCGTTCGTGCGCCTGCAGAGCTACTCGGGCACCGAGTCGACCGGCAATGTGCGCCAGGTAGTTGGTCTCTCGGAGTCGGTCAAAGGCCGCAATGTTGTGGTGGTTGAGGATATCATTGACACCGGCCGCACAATGGCCCGTTTCCTCGAAGACCTCAAGGTTCAGGAGCCTGCCGACGTCAAGGTGGCCACTCTGCTGTTCAAGCCCGATGCGCTCCAGATGCCTTTGCAGCCCGATTATGTCGGCTTTACCATTCCCTCGAAGTTTATTATCGGCTATGGTCTTGATCTCGACGGCAAGGCCCGTAACCTGAAAGACATATACGTTCTCAATCAGGAAAATTAAGCTATGAATATAGTGATTTTTGGAGCTCCCGGCTCCGGCAAGGGCACGCAGAGCGAGCGCCTTATTGACCGCTACGGTCTACATCATATATCAACCGGCGAGTTGCTGCGCGACCACATTGCGCGCGGCACCGAACTCGGGCGAGTTGCCGACAGTTTCATTTCCAAGGGCAATCTGATTCCCGACGAGTTGATGCTTGATATTCTTGAACATGAGTTTGACGCGCATCCGGAGGTGTCGGGCGTGATTTTCGACGGATTTCCGCGCACCATTCCTCAGGCCGAGGCTCTGAACAAGATGCTCGAAAAGCGTGGCTCCAAGGTTCACGCCGTAGTTGGCCTCGAAGTGCCTGAAGAGGAACTTACGCAGCGCCTGATTAAGCGTGGCGCCGAGAGCGGCCGCAGCGACGACAATGCATCGACCATAGCCAAGCGTCTCGATGTTTACCGTCGCCAGACCGAGCCGCTCAAGGAGTATTATAACCGCCGCCTGGCCTATTATCCGGTCAACGGCAGCGGCAGCATTGATCAGATTTTTAGCGCCATTACCAGCATAGTCGACCCGCTTAAGGACTAAGCCGGCCGCCTTTTGTGAAGAACATAACAGGCACAGAGCCCGCAGATACGCTAATAGCGCGTATTTGCGGGCTCTGCTCTTTGATGGTAGGCGGGCGCGGGATTATTCAAGCCAGCCGGTGCGGCGCTCGCTGACGGCTACCGACTCGCTGAGCAGGCGTATGAATTCCTGCATAGAGCGCTTGCGGTAGGAGTCGCGCAGCGTGTGGACGCAGCCTGCCATTTCGTTTTCGGGGATGTCGAGCGCAATGGCGCGCACGCCCCGCTCATTGTGGATGGTGGCTTCGGCCAGCACGGTGACAAGCCTGGTCTGGCGTATGAGTTTCAGCAGAATGTTGACCTCGTTGAGCTCGATGCGTATGCGGAACCGGCGGTCGCTGTTGCGGGTCAGCTCGTTGAAAAAGTTGCGTGCCTGCAGGCCTCGGGCCGGCAGGGCGAGATCAAAGCGCTCAAGTTCGCCGAGCGTGACTTTTTTGCGCGAGGCGAGTTCATGGCTTTCGGCTACGATTGCCGACAGGTGGTTTTGAAAGAGTATGTGTGACTCCACTCCGTCGACGGCCCTGGTAGGCTTGAATGCCAGCACGAAGTCGACGGCCCGCTCCTGAAGCATCTCCATCAGCTCGGCCATCGGTTTATAGAAAATGTTGAGCTTTATGTGAGGGTGGAGCTTCATGAAGGAGATGATTGTTTCGGTCAGAATGGGGCTGAACGAGTAGGTGACGCCGATGTTGAGAGTGCCGGTCTCCAGACTGTTGATGTCGGCCATTCGAGCCAGACACACCTCTGACGCTTCGATGGTTTCGCGCGCGTAGGGCAAGAGCTCGCGTCCGGCCTCGGTCAGCGTGACGCCGTGGCTTGAGCGGTGCAGCAGCTGTGTGCCGAGTTCCGATTCAAGTTGCTTGACTTGTTGCGACAGTGTGCTCTGAGTAATGAACAGCAGTCGCGATGCCTCCGAGAAGTTGAGGGTCTCGGCGACTTTGATGAAATATCTTAGTTGACGCAGCTCCATAAAAAAAGTATGGCAAAATTACTGAAAAAATCCCGATTAGCGTGTGGCCTGGAACGATATTTTCTTGAAAATGAATATCGGCAGTGTTGCCCCGACCACCAGGCAGAGGAGCAGACACGTGCACAGGGTAAAATTACGGGCAAAAACCATGAACCACAGGTCAAATTCGCCGGAGGTCGAGCCGAGCGCGCATTTGGCGGCGGCGCCGAAGGCCTTGTAGGCGTAGATGCCCGGAATCATGGGGAGTAGTGACGGAAACAGACACGTTTCGGCCGGAGTCCTGACCACGGGCGACAGAAACACGGCCATCAGTCCGATAGCAAACGACGCGGCTAAAGTGGCCGGAACGATGTGGACCTGTTCGGCGGGCAGGGTCATCAGTATGTAGCGGATGCTGTGGCCCGCGGCTGCAATAAGGGCGCAGAGCGGATAGGCGCGCCGCGGAGGATTGCTGATAGCGGCGAATCCGATAGCCGCTATAGCTGAAAACAATGCGTCTTGAAAAATTTGTAGTATCATATCGGGGTCAGAACATGCCGACCTGCATGGCGAGCATGGCCGCACACAGACCGGCCGACAGGCAGCAGGTCAGCACCGCGGCGTCGACCAGCCGGCTCAGCGCGCAGACGTAATGGCGATAAATCAAATCGCTGAAAGAGTTGATGAAAGGAATGCCGGGCACAAGATAGAGCACGGCCGTTGCAAGAGCTACGTCGGGAGTGGAGCCGACCGAGAAGAGGAAGTCGGCGGTGGCGAGCACGGCCGACACGAATGCGCAGAGCATGAACGTGACCCTGACGTCGACGCCGCGTTTCAGCAGCCACTGTTTCAGGCCGAAGCCTGCGGCCGTGGCTATGCCGACAATGGTCATGGCCGCCATGTCGCCGCCAAACAGCGCGCAAAACGAGGCGTTGGCCGCCGCTACGGCCAGCGACAGCAACAGGTCGCTGCGCCTCGGGGCCGGCTGAAGTATGGCGGCAAAGCGTTCGCGTGCGGCATCGAGGCAGAGCCCGCGGTCGGCGATTTCCCAGCTCAGTGCACTCAGCCGGGTGTTGCGGTCGAAATCAATGTGTGCCGGCCCGACGGGTGCCATCAGCGTTACGCCGGCATAAGGCTCATTGGCCGTGGCTACATAGAGCCTGATATGGCGAGGCATAATGACGCACTCGGCCCTCACACCATAGGCTGCGGCGATGCGCCCGAGATTCTTCTCGATGCGGATGCAGGTGGCGCCACACCCCATCAGCCGCGCGGCATACTCGACCAAAAAGGCGTTAAGTTCATTAGAGGTCATCGAATTCTTCATATTCGTTGTCAATATCCGAGGGGAGCGGATCGCCGGGAATGAAGAATTCCTCGCGCTCGCTGCCGAACTCAAATAGCCGGTGGTTGCCCTTGGCGCAGAATATGAAGGCGCTGATGAGTCTGACAATCAGAATTAACGCAAACACTCCGGCAATGATGCTCCAGATTACTAAAGGTGTTGACATAAACAGTTGCGGTGTTAAAGTTTTTTTGTGCTGCAAAGTTACGTCTAAGAGTCCGGCAGGAGACGAATCAGCAATTAAAAATGCCAATACCCCCAATCGCCTGAGCCGATAAACGGCGCCGGCGACCGGGGGTGTTGAAAGCGGGTTTGCGCTCTTGTCAGAGGCGCACCTTGCCCGAGGGGGTCACGTAGATGATGCCGTGGCGGGGAGAGGCCACGCGCCGTCCTTGCAGGTCGTAGTAGGGGCCGTCGGGGCGGGCTGAGGAGTCCGGCTCGATTTCGGTTATGGCGTCGTCGGAGTCGGGTTCAGGAACGAAGGGTGTCGAGGCAGCCTTGTAGTCGTCGAGCGCATTGGCCGGCACGATAATGCGGACGTGGGGGTTCATGCGGTAAGAGGCTACGGCGATGTGGACGAACGGCACGGTTGTCGAGCGGAAGCGCAGGGTTTTGACGTTGCGCATGTAGCGGAGCGAGTGGAGGCCCAGCGAGGTCAGAGTTGCGGGGAAGTCGACCGAGGTGACGTCGTTGTTGTTGAGGAAGGTTTCGGCCTCGACAGTGCAGACCGGGAGCTTGCGTCCGTCGCTTAACGTTACTTCGTCAGGAATTACAACGTCGCCGGCATAGGTGAAGGGCACGATGCAGGCCGATTTGCCGTCGGCCGCTACGCTGCAGGCAATGCCGTTGGCCACTTCGGCCACATTGACGCGCTTGCGTTCGGAAATGACGAGGTTATTGGTCGAAATGAAAGCTGCATCGTAGGTGCCGGCCGGAACGTCGGTCAGGTTGAATTCGTTGAGATACGGGAAGTTGCCCAGATAAGCGCCGTTGGTTGACTGCAGGGTCATTGTTTGCAGCTTAGAGGCCCACACGGGTTTGTCGCTGCCGGGAGCGAAGAGGGCGAAGCCTATCGAAACGGGTGTCGAGGCGTTGTCGTTGCGAATCGATGGCATGAGTTTCAGCGGTTTGTCTTTGAAAATGATTGCCGGCACCGAAGTCGTTGCATCGCCGATGGTAATCTGGCCGGTGTGGGTGAAGCCGCTGTTGTTGACGGGGTCGGAGGTTACATTGACGTCGAAGATGGCATCGGGGCAGATTGCCTTTTCGTTCGAGTCGCAGATGTGCAGTTCATATGCTCCGGTCGGAATTGCGTCGCCCTTGTCGTTGATGAGCTTTATGCGGAACGTTTCACAGCGGGCATCGCCGGCAGCGACCGCGTAGGAGCGAACTTCGTCGCCGTAGGCAATCGGGCTTGAGGCACCGGGCTGGAACAGGAGCAGACGCGAGGCCACGGTGTAGAGGTCGGTGGAGCCACGGTTCACGGCGGTGAATTTCACCGTGGCTTCGTTGCCGGTCGACAGCGGCGAGATTTCAACATCGGTCATGGTCATATCGACCGGGAATTCGGGCGTGCGGACCTCGGTGTCGGGCAAATAGGTAGCACCGGGAGGAACTATGACCACAATCTGCTGCACCGTGTTGAATCCGCCGGGTCGGGCGCCGATGCCTACCTGGCCGGGCTTGAGCGATGTGAGCGAGAAGTAGCCGTCGCTCATGCCGCCCCATCCCCAGTTGATGTGGAAAAGGCCGTTGCCGTCATAGCCGTCGCAAACGAAGGCGTGACCGCCGCCCTGCTCGGTGTTGCCGCTGTAGAGCACTGGGCGTCCGGCGCAGAGTTCATTGTATATAATCGTTTCCCACTGCTGAGTCTGATATCTCTCGCGGTCGCATATCGTCGTGTGCGAATCGTAGCCGAAGTATTGTTTCAGTGCGCCGGGAATGTTCACGGGAATAGCGCTGCTTTCGCCTGGGCCATAGCTCATCTGCACCGATTTGCCGCAAGCCTCCATCAGTTCCGCAACAGCCTCTTTGGCCGCGGCCGAAGAACTGCTGTCATAGGTGTCGGTCATTGCGTCGAAGTCGAATTTCGCTGTGGCGAAGTTGAAGGTCTGGGTCGTGTTGTTGTAGAGTTTATAGCTTATCGAGCCGCTGCCCTTGGCGTAGCGGTGATGGTAGATAATCTGGGCCATTGCCGTGGCGACGCATCCGGTCGCCGCCGTGCTGCCATAGACCACCGGGCAGCGGTCGTTGTAGGGCGAGTTCTGATTCCATCGCGCCTTGACAATCGGTTCGACGGCACTCCAGTCGAGGTAATAATCAGGAGCGGAGTAGGTCGATGCTGCCGCAGTGACTGCGGAGGAGCTGTCGTAGAGGCTCAGAAGCCATTTCATTGCTTCGGGCATGGCCTCGGGGTCGAAGTTTCCGCTGCCGACCGATGCGAGCAGGGGCTCCATCGAGGGGTCGGAGGGCGTTATGATGAATCCGTTGTTGCCGTCGCGGTTGAAAACGTAGAGCGAGCCGTGTGTTCCCGCGTAGTCATAGCGGGCTTCGGCCGAACGTGAGCGGGCTGTCGCATAGTCGTGTTCGAGCGCGCGTCTGAGGGCTTGGTCGGGAGTCAGCGGGGCTGCCATGCCGCTCAGCGAGGCGAGCAGCATAATCAATGCGGTTGATTTCATGGTTGTAAATAATAAGGTAGATTGGGTTGAATTGTTAGTTTTGATGTTTACGTTTGGACTCCAGCCGGTCAAGGAGCCGGGGCTTGACCTGATAGCGCAGGCTGTCGGGCAACATGCCGACGGTGGCTATGGCCAGGCGGTTCAGCAGGCCGTTGACGTATTGCTTGCGTCCTTTAAGAGCATGCCTGAGCGCGCTCTTGACAAACTTGCGGGGCGTTTGGGTGGCGCCGAGCCTGACGGCGAGCTTGCGCAGATTCATCGGCAGGCCGAACAGGGCGGTGTCGATGCCTCCCGGGCAAGCCACGGTCACGCTGACTCCGCGGTCTTTGAACTCGAGGCGCAGTGCGCGCGAAAACACGCGGATGTAGGCTTTTGTGGCGCTGTAGAGCGCAATGCCCGGCATTGGCATCCAGCAACTCATGCTGCTCATGTTGAGAATGCGGCCCGAGCCGCGCTCGGCCATTCGGGATCCGACCTCGCGGCATATGTGGGTCAGCGAGCGCATGTGCAGGTCGATGTAGAGGTCAATGCGTGCCGGCGTCATGTTGGTGACCGATGCGAAGTCGAATATCCCGGCATTGTTGATCCACAGGTCGGGCAGCACTCCGCGCCTGTCGAGCCGTTCGAGCAGCACGGCGGTGGCGTCGGCTTCGGTCAGGTCAAGTTCTATGGCGTCAGGATCGTCGGGCTGAGGTGTGCGGTCAACGGAGATGACCTGCCAGCCCGACTGGCGCAGCTGGCGGCAGAATTCGGCGCCGATGCCCGACGCTCCGCCCGTTACGAGAGCTATCATTTTGAGGCGGCGGCTTTGCGTTTCAGTCCGTCGAGTTCACGGATGAGGCTTGCGGGCAGGTCGCCGGCACAGTGATGGCAGGCCATTTCGCGCGAATACATGCGGGCTATGCAGTAGTTCACGTGGTCGCATCCGGCGCTTTCTTCGCCAGCGGCGAGCCGGTTGACGAAGTCGGGGCGGCGAAGCAGCGCACGGCCCATCTGTACGAATTCAAAGCCCTCGTCGAGCACGCGGTCAATTCCCGTGCGGGTTGAGCAGCCGCCGACGTAGACCAGGGGCAGTTTCAGGGCCTTGCGGAATTCGCGGGCGTCGTCGAGAAAGTAGGTTTCGGTGTAGGGAACGGTTTGAATCATCCACTTGCCGGCCATTTTGACGCCATATTTCAGCCACCAGGGGTGCATGTAGTGGGTCATGGACTTGATTGGCATCGGGCCGCGCATCACATACATCGGCGCCTTGCTGACAAAGCCGCCGCTCAACACGAGGGCGTCGGCGCCGAGCTGTTCGAGCTCGCGGGCAATGGTGATGCCGTCTTCAATTTCGATGCCGCCACGGAAACCGTCGCGCATGTTGGTCTTTACGAGCACACCTACTTCGCCGTTGGCAGCCTTCATCACTTCCTCCATACACATTCTCATGAATTTCATGCGGTTGTCGAGCGAACCGCCGAATTCGTCGCGCCGGCGGTTGGTGTAGGGCGACAGGAACTGCGAAATCAGATAGCCGTGGCCGGCGTGAATTTCCACGCAGTCAAAGCCGGCGTCCTTGGCCGTGCGGACCGCATCGCCGAAGGCGCGTGCCATCGGGGCGAGCTCATCCTTACGCATTCCTCTGACGGGAGTGGGAGAGTAGAGGTTAAAGCCGGTCGAGGCGCCGAGCGGAATTTCGCCGGCGGTGTTTTTGTGGCTCATGTTGCCGCAGTGGCCCAGCTGCACCGAGGCCTTGGCGCCGGCGCGGTGAATGTCGTCGGTGATTTCGCGCAGTGAGGCCGCGATTTCCGGACGCATCCAGAGCTGAGATTTGAACGACAGACCGTTGCGCGTAACCGAGGCGTAGGCCAGAGTGGTCATGCCGACACCGCCTTCGGCAACGCTGACATGATAGTCGCGCAGCATTTTCGAGGGATTGTTGTCGGTGGCCATGCCTTCGAACGCGGCGGAGCGGATGGTGCGGTTGCGAAGCTCGATGGGGCCGATTTTGGCCGGGGTGAATAGCGTGCTCATATTTTAAGGTATAAATAGGTGTGGTGAGAGATAGAGATGTTCGTTAGGTGATTTAAAGTCTGGGGGCCGGTGTCAGAGCAGCGCGAGGGCGCGCTTGATGGCGTTTTCGAGACTGCAGGCCGGGTCGGCGGCAAAGACCTTGTCGAGCGCCTTCTGGGCCTGGGCTTTCTGATAGCCGAGAATGACCAGGGCCGCCAGCGCCTCGGAGCGTGTCTCGGAGTCGGCTGTGGTGTCGGCCGGCGCCGTTTCGTCTGCGGCCAGTGCGGCGAGTTCGGCGGCATGGATTTTGTCTTTCAGGTCAATGATTATGCGCTGGGCCGTTTTTAAGCCGATGCCCTTGATGCTTTTGAGCTTGTTGGCGTCGCCTGCGGTGATGCACATTTGCAGCCGGGCCGGATTGAGCGACGACAGGATTACGCGGGCCGTGTTGGGACCCACGCCGCTGACGCCGATGAGCATTCTGAAAAACGTGCGCTCTTCTTCGCTGAAAAAGCCGTAAAGGTCATGGGCGTCCTCGCGAATAACCTCGTGAACAAGCAGTTTCGCTTCCTTTAGCGTTGAAATTGCCGAATAGGTGTTGACGGATATGTTGAGCAGATAGCCGAGGCCGGCAACGTCGACCACGGCTTCTGTAGGCGATATGCGGGCCAGCGGGCCGGAAACGTAGTCAAGCATCAGGTTCGTTATTGTAAAGGTGTGTTATGATGTCAATGTCTTCGGGTGTGATTTCGACGCCTCGGTGGCTCATGGCTATAGTGGCGGTCTGAATCATTTTTTTGAGAATTACGCGGCCGGTGGTCTGAAGTCCACCGTCGGTAAATGATGCCACGAACGGGCGCGGATAGCCGAAGCCGTGAATGTTGCAGCCTACGCCGACCACTGTAGCCGTGTTGAACGTCGTGTTGATGGCCGCCTTGGTGTGGTCGCCCATTATCAGGCCGCAGAATTGCAGGCCCGTGCGCTCGAAGCGCCGTGAACCGTAGTTCCAGAGTCGAATTTCGGAGTAGTCGTTTTTGAGGTTCGAGGCCACGCACTCGGCACCGATGTTGACCCATCGGCCTATTACGGCGTCGCCCAGGAAGCCGTCGTGCTGCTTGTTGGCGTAGCCGAGAAACACGGTGTTGCTGATTTCGCCGCCCACGCGGGTCACCGGGCCCAGACACGTGCCGGGAAGCAGGCGCGCGCCGGCTCTGACGCGACATGAGGGACCGACAGCTACGGGCCCTCGGAGAACCACGGCCTCCTGCACTTCGGCTCCGGCGCCAATATAGACGGGGCCGGTCTTGGTGTTGATGAACACGCCTTCGACTTCGGCACCGGGTTCGATGAACAGGCGCGCCGGGTCGCCTATGAGCGTGCAGCTGTCGGGCAGCGGGGCCGATTCGCGGCCGGCTGTCAGCAGGTCGAAGTCGGCGGTGATTCTCGCCTTGCTCGAGCGGAAAATGTCGGGCAGAGAGCGGTAGGCAGTGATGTCGCCGTTGAAAGTGCGTGCGGTAACCGGTTCGCCCATGACGGCGATTGTGGTGCCGTCGGCGTCGGTGAGATATTCGTCATCCTCAAGAGCGGCGACGGCGTCGGCCAATGCGCGGTCGGGAACCACGTGGCCGCAGACTTTGAGCCGGCCTTCGCCGCGCGGGTATTTTGCCGCCAGGTAAGGTTCGGTTTCATAGCCGATCGTTGCGCCCGGAATCAGGCGCTGCCAGCGCTCGGCTATAGTGTCGCAGATGCCTGCCGGAAGCGCGCCTGCGGGGCAGGTCAGCGTCAGCGGTTTGAGGTTGGTGCGAATGGGTTCTATGTCTTCGAGAATAATGTGCATTGCTTAGAGGCGTTTGCGAGTTCGGGGGCGGAGCAGTGCCGCCAGGCGCCGCGGCCATGCGGGCGCCGACGTCGGGTCTGCGCCTGTCGGGTCGACAAACGACATGACGTCGACGTTTTTGTCGCTCTGTTCCGGGAACACGACTATCAGATTAGACTGTGTGAAGTATTTTTGCAGGAAGATGTGCGTGTCGTCGATTTCCGGGCTGTAGCTGATTGAGCCGGGACGCGCTGAAACGACGGCAAGCAGGTCGTCGTCGGCTATGCGGTTGGCCATCAGCACGAAGTCGTCCCACTGCTCGACGCTGCGGAATTCCAGTCGGAGTTCAATGCGCTCGCGCGCCAGTATTCCGGCAATGATGCGCGAAACTTCGGGATGGCAGATGACTATGACGCGGGTGCCGAGGTTGCGCGCCAGGCGTCCGAGGGTTATGACCCAAAGGCGGAAGCCGCTTTCGAATTCAGCCTTGAGGGGCACGACGACGACCATGCGGCGCAGCGTGTTGACCGGGTTAAACAGGCGGCAGATGAAAATCATGCGGTTGGTCGACTCGAGGATATGCTCCATTTTCGAGCCGAAAAATGAGTCGACCAGCGAGGCGCGGCGGTGCAGGCCCATGACCACGCAGTTGACGTCGCGCTCATTGATGGTGTTGAGCAGTCCGGCGGCCACGTTCATGTCGAAGCGCTCAATGGTGGTTACGGGCACGTCGACCGTGGCCGATGCCTCGCGGGCCAGTTTCAGCGAAGCGTCGCTGTTGGTGCGTGCGGAGGCTGAGTTCGACGTGCGCACGTGGACGGCGAGCAGGTTGCTGTCGGGGCGCTCCGAGGGGTGGAGCATCATGGCCACTTCCATCAGCGCCACGGCGGTGACGGGGCTGTCGACCGGCACGAGCGTATTGTCGGCATGGTCGTTGTCGACCGCGGGCGCGTCTTCGAGCATGTGGAGCTTGATCCGGCCCGCGGCGCCCGAGGTGGCCATCGGCGCGATTGCACACGTTATCAGAATCATCAACACAGTGGCGTTGAGCATCGATGTGTCGAGCAGCCCGAAGTTATATCCTACCGACACGACGGCGAGGGCCACTGCGGTGTGGGCCGTTGTCAGGCCGAACATAATCTGGCTGTCGTCGCGCCCCATGCCGTAGATTCTGGCCGTAGCCCATGCCGCGAGCCATTTTGCCATCAGCGCCACGGCGAGCATGACGCCGGCGAGTCTGAGCGTATCGGCCGAGGCGATGACGCGCATGTCGATCATCATGCCGATGCCTATGAGGAAGTAGGGTATGAACAGGGCGTTGCCAACGAATTCAAGCCGCGACATCAGCGGCGACGTGTTGGGCACGAAGCGGTTCAGCACCAGGCCGGCAAAGAAGGCGCCGAGCACCCCCTCGAGACCGATGGCCTGGGCGAGCCATGCAGCGAAAAACACCAGCGCGAGGATGAACACGAACTGGGTTACGCGGTCGGAATAGCGGCGCAGAAAGCGGCGCGCCAGCCAGCGGTAGCAGGCGGTGACGCCCAGACAGAATGCGGTCAACTTCAGTAGCAGCAGCGAAATCTGCACGAACGAGAAGTAGCCGTTGATGTGGACGTTGACAGCCGTTGCCAGGGTCAGCAGTGCGCCAATCACGGCAATGATGGTGCCGACAATGGCCATCAGCACGGCCGGGGCCTTGGTTATGCCGAAGCGCACGGCTACAGGATAGGAAATCAGCGTGTGGGAGGCATACATCGACGCCAGCAGCAGCGCCGTAACCAGGTCGGTGCGGAAGAAATAGATGGCCGACATGAAGCCGAGCACCAGCGGAATCAGGAATGTCAGGAGTCCGAACACGATGCCGCGCTTCAGGTTGCGCTTCAGGTGGAACAAGTCAATCTCGATTGCGGCCAGAAACATCAGGTAAAGCAGGCCTACCTGTCCGAAAATCTTGAACGATGCGTCGTCGTCGAGCACGTGAAATCCGTAGGGGCCAACGCAGACTCCGGCTGCAATCATGCCGATGATGTGGGGTATTTTCAGGCGGTTGAGCAGCAGCGGCGCCAGCAGTATGATGGCCAGCACTACGAAAAATATCAGTGTGGGATCCGTTATGAGCGCTGACTTCATGGTGTCGGGTGGGGGTTATCTGATGTTCCAGCAAATTGTGCCGCTTTGCGAGGGCTTGGCGGGGTCGGCCGAGTATCTGAGCTGTTTTGAGGCGTTGACGCATGCCTGGCGCACTTCGGCCTCGCGTGAGCCGAATCCGCTCGATTTGACAAAGACTGCCGAGGTTACCTGGCCGGCGGAGTTGACAGCTACCCTCACCCACACTTTGCCGATGGCGTTTTTGATGCCGGGGTCGGGCTTGTTCTGCAGTTTGCGTCCTTCGAGTCCGAGGCCTTCGGATGTCGGGTTGTTGCCCGTGGCCGCATTGCCGTCGGCCGATGTGCCCGAGGCTTGATTCTCTGAAGCTTTCAGGCCTGTGGCCTTGCCTAACTTGGCCTGGATTGCGGCGCGCTTCTGCTCTTCGATTTCCTCTTTTGTCGGTCCGGCGGGTTTGGACTCTTCAGGTTTGGTTACCTGTTGGTCATCGGGTTGCGGGTCGGGGGCGGCTACCGGGTCGGGGGCGGCTTCGCCGCTGCCTGAGTCGGTCATGTCGGTGCCTCCGTCGTTGCTCGTGGCGGCCGATGCCGCCACCCCGTCGACCTGTGGCGTCGGGTTGGTTTTAATTTCTTTATAGTCAATGTCGGCAAAAAACACCTCCTGCTCTTCTGCGTCGGGGGCGTTGGGCAGGGAGGCGCTGGCCGGCGCTATATAAACGGTCAGCAGCGTCAGCAGCATCAGTGCGGCCAGCAGCGTAGTCAGCCCCAGGGCAATGAGTCTGTCGCGTTTATTTTCCATTGGCTTTTGGTGAGGTAGAGGCGGAGGGGGCGGAGGTTGCCAGCACGACGCGTACGTTGTTTTCGGCGCCGATGTTGAGCATTTCGACCACGCGGCCGTAGGGCACCTCGCGGTCGGCATAAAGGGCCACGAACGAGGTCGGATTCTCTTCGGTTTCCTGTTGGTGGAGAATGGTGAAGAATGTCTGCAACTGGCTTTCGTGGTTTATTGAATCAAGAAGCTGCCAGTCGGCGCCTTCGCCATACATGGTGGCGGTGCGGCCTTCGGCGTCGAGATATATCCGGGCCGTAGGCTTCAGGGTTGTTTGCGTCGAGCTTTCGGGCAGGTTGACCTCCAGAGCGTTGGGAAAAACGAATGTGCTGGTCACCATGAAGAAGATGAGCAGCAGAAATATCACGTCGGTCATCGAGGCCATGGAGAAGGTGGCCGACATGTCGAATTGTCGTTTCAGGGCCATGGCTTTCAGGCAGGTTCGTTGAGCATGTCCATGAATTCCATGGTTTTGCCTTCAAGCAGCGTCATCACCGAGTTGATGCGGGCAACCAGGTAGTTGTAGGCAAACAGGGCGGCAACGCCGACAACCAGACCGGCCACGGTGGTTACCAGGGCGGTGTAGATGCCGTCGGCAAAGGTGGCCAGCGTGGCGGCAGAGCCGGCGGTGGCCATGGCGTGGAAAGCCTCGACCATGCCGATTACCGTGCCGAGAAATCCGAGCATCGGGGCGCCGGCGGCGGTAGTGGCTAGCCAGGGCAGGCTCTTGCCGAGACGGGCAATTTCGATGTTGCCCATGTTCTCAATCGTGACGAGCACGTCTTGCATCGGGCGGCCTATGCGGGTAATGCCTTTGGCAATCAGGGCACTGTAGGCGGTAGGCGTGCTTTTGCAGAGGTTGAGAGCGCTTTCGATTTCGCCTTCATGGATATAGTCCTTGATGCGGTTCATGAAGGTCGGGTCCTGATGGCTGGCGCGGTTGATTACCAGCATGCGTTCAATGAAAATGTAGATGCAGATGAGCGCCAGGAGCGCCAGCGGAATCATGATGAAGCCGCCCTGCAGGCAAAGTGACCAAAGCGAAAGTTCTTCCATTTGTTTTTGAGGTGAATATGAGTGAGATGAGTTAATGCTGATTGAGTTTTGACGGCATGCGCGAACCGGGAGGAGGTTATTGCACTTTGAGGAGCTCGCGATAGCGCCTGATGGTTTCTTCGAGGCCGAGATAGAGCGCGTCGCAGATAAGGGCGTGACCTATGCTGACTTCGTTGAGGTGGGGAACGCGCGAGGCGAAGAAGCCGAGGTTGTCGAGACTGAGGTCATGGCCTGCGTTGAGGCCGAGGCCGCAGCTGCGTGCCTGGCGGGCGGCGGTTACGTAGGGCTCGACGGCGGCTTCGGGGTTGGAGGGATATTTGTCGGCATAGGGCTTGGTGTAGAGCTCCACTCGGTCGGCTCCGGCCTTAGCGGCGGCGCAGACCTGAGCCGGGTCGGCGTCGATGAAGATGCTCGAGCGGATGCCAGCGTCGCGCAGCGTGTCGACTATTTCGCTGAGAAATTCCATGTTGGCTATTACATCCCAGCCAGCCGACGAGGTTATGGCCTCGGGCGAGTCGGGCACCAGCGTTACCTGGGTGGGCTTTACCCTGACCACGAGTTCCATGAATTCGCGGCTCGGGTAGCCTTCAATGTTGAATTCGGTGCGCAGTGCCGGACGCAATGTCAGCACGTCGGCGCGCGTAATGTGGCGTTCGTCGGGGCGGGGATGGACGGTGATGCCTTGTGCGCCGAAGCGCTCGCAGTCGAGCGCGGTTTCGAGCAGGTTGGGCCGGTCCTCGCCCCTGGCGTTGCGGAGAGTGGCGATTTTATTTATATTTACGCTAAGTTGGGTCATTTGTAGGATTGACGATATTTATGTATCTTTGCATTTGCCAAATCTTAATTGGCACGCTATTTGTTATGCTTTATAAAAGCACCACAAATTTAAGAAATTATTGAGAAAGGAAAAAATTTGGTAAAGGGAAATGACATTTTAGCGCCCAAAATGGCTGATGCCTCCATCGGTTTAGCCCATCTGATGCCTCCATTTGATGAGGCGTCGGTAATTACCGTGGCCTGCCGCCCCGATGAGTTCAGCGCATCGGCCCTTGCGCGCGCCGTCGAAGACACCGATGCCCACCTGCTGAATCTCAACGTGACCGACGTGCGCCTTGACGACGGCAGAATCACCGTTGAGCTTCGCACCAGCCATCGCCATGGCGGCGCCACGGCTCGCTCGCTCGAGCGCTACGGCTTCGAGGTCATTGCCCTCAACGCCCCCGGCGGTGCCGGCAGTGACATGGCCGACGACATGTTGCGCAGCCGTGCCGCCGAGCTTCTTCACATTATAAATATATGAGAATTTTTCTTCACGGCTCGCGTCGAAAGGTCGACGCTCTTGAGCCGGCTCTGTTTGACCGGCTCTGGAACCACCTGATGGCTCTCGGCAGCGACGGAGGGCTGAACGTCTCGCGCAAGCTCTATGAGCTCCTGGCCGCCAAGCGTCCGCTCCCTTCGTGGGTCAGACCGGTTGACCGCGGCGAAGTGCCCGAGGCTGATTTGGCCGTATCGCTCGGCGGCGACGGCACTTTTCTGCGCACCGCCCAGTGGGTCGGCGACTCGCGTGTGCCGATTCTCGGCGTCAATGCCGGACATCTCGGTTTTCTTACCGATTTCACTATAGCCGATTTTCTGCAGGCCGATGCCGCGCTGCTCGGCCGTCTGCGCCATCAGTCGCGCAAGCTGCTGCGCGTCGAGTGCTCTGAGCCGCTGCCGGATGGTTGCTGGCCCTATGCGCTCAATGATGTGGCGCTGCTTAAAAACGACACCGCTTCTATGATATCGGTTGCCGCCACAGTCGACGGCATGCCGCTGACGACCTATCAGGCCGACGGACTCGTCATTGCCACTCCGACCGGCTCGACCGGCTATAATCTCAGCGTCGGCGGTCCGATTCTCGAGCCGCAGGTCGACGCGCTGCTGCTGTCGCCCGTGGCGCCCCACCTGCTGGCCATGCGTCCGCTTGCTGTCGGAGGTTCGGCGCGCCTTGAGCTGACCGTTTCGGCCCGCAAGGGAGGTTTTATGCTCAGTCTTGACGGTCGGTCGTTATCGATTGCGGCCGGCGCGACGGTGATTGTTGAGGCCGCTCCGTTCCCTATAATAGTGGCTCAGCACCCTGAACACGATTTTGCGCAAACTTTGCGCTCAAAATTATTGTGGGGTGAAAGGCCTGTGCGTCAATGATATAGAAAAATACATGAAATTTTTTTGAAAAATTTTTGCCAAAATATTTGCACAGTTCAAAAAACCTTCCTAACTTTGCACTCGCAATGAGGTCACAACGGTGACACTCCAAAAGCAAAACCTCAAATAATGGTGTGGTAGTTCAGCTGGTTAG
>DKUN01000021.1:19803-32827 GCA_002490725.1 Porphyromonadaceae bacterium UBA7203
GCCGAGGAGAGAGGAGAATGAGTATACTTTAGGGTTCGCCCTTGGTTACTCATTCTTTTTTGTATCTATTCCTGAACTTTTTTGAACCGGTCGTTGTTATAACATTGCAAAAGCGAAAAACGAAAGCTTTTTTCCTTGTGTGAATGAAATGTGATAATGATTGGTTTATTATTTGGCGAGGAGTGACTGCGAAGCCGCTCCTCGACTGATTTTTGCGGGAGCGAAAAAAAATTTATATATTTGCGAGGTCTAACTTGATTTAATGACTTCGTTGATATGAAAAAGATGTTATCTGCAGTCGCCGCCGTCGCTCTTGCGGCATTGCATGGTGGTGCTGTCACAGGGAGCTGGCGCGGTAATCTTGACCTTAATGTAGCCAAACTGCCACTTGTTTTTAACTTCGGCGACCAGGGCGGCTGTACGCTTGACTCGCCCGCGCAGGGAGCAAAGGGCATTCCGGTCGAGGTTGTGTTCAGCTCGGCCGATAGCATCGCACTTGACCTTCCGGCAATCGGGGCAACGTTTCGCGGGCGCGTGACGCCCGACAGTATCCGTGGCTTTTTCTCGCAAGGCGGCATGCTGTTGCCGTTGCTGCTTGAGCCGGAAACTCCGGTCGACGAGCGCCGGCCGCAGACTCCGCGCGGACCGTTCCCCTATGAGACAGTCGACACCGTGTTTTGTTCGGCCGACGGCACGGAACTGGCCGCTACGCTGACGCTACCCTCCCGTCCTGTGGCCGTTGCGGTGATGGTGACCGGCAGCGGGCCGCAAAACCGCGACGAGGAGCTGTTTGAACACAAACCTTTCGCCGTGATTGCCGACCGCCTGGCCCGCGCCGGAGTGGCCACGCTGCGCTATGACGACCGTGGCACAGGCGCCTCGAAGGGCGATTTCGCCGCCGCGGATATTGACACATTCAGGGCTGATGCTTCGGCGGCTCTGGCCTGCGCGCGAACGGCGTTTCCGCAACTTCCGGCCGGCGTCATAGGTCATTCAGAAGGAGGCACCATCGCACTGATGCTTGCCGCCGACGGCGAATGTGACTTTGTAGTGTCGATGGCCGGGATGGCCGTGAGCGGAAAAGAAACGGTCATGGCCCAGAACCGACGTTCGCTCCGGGCGGGCGGATTCACCGACACTCAGGTTGCCGATGCGGTCAAGATTCTGGACTTTGTGTTTACGGGAATTATGGAGACAGGGTCGGCGCCCGATGTAGATTCCTTTATGGCTGCCAATGGCATTGAACTGCCCCGCCGGCTGGTCGACGCGCTCAAGCAAGGCCTTGAATCGGCGCCGCTAACCTATTTTCGCAAAATGCTCAGCCTTGAGCCGGCCGGCTTTATCGGCCGCATTGCCTGTCCGGTGCTTGCGCTTAACGGCACGCTCGACACTCAGGTCGATGCCGTTGACAATCTGGCGCTGATAGCCCGCAAAATTCCCTCGGCTAAAACGCGTGTCTATCCGGGGCTGAATCATCTGTTTCAGCCTGCAACGACAGGAAGCGTTGACGAATATGGCGACATACGCGTCACGATTTCAGAAGATGTTCTTGCCGACATAGCGGCCTTCTGCAAAAATTTTTGAAAAAAAATATGCCGGATAATGAACCAATCCGCAATAACCGCTGTTATAACATTGCAAAAGCGAAAAACGAAAGCTTTTCCCCTTGTGTGAATGAAATGTGATAATGATTGGTTTATTATTTGGCGAGGAGTGACTGTGAAGCCGCTCCTCGACTGATTTTTATATGATGTTGATTTTTCATAACTTTGCAGTTATGAAATTCAAGTGTAATGTTTATCTGGCCACGCTTTATCAGTTGTTGGTGGCTCTGATTCTTCTGTGGCTGACGCGCTTTGCGTTCTATTTTTATAATGCCGACGTAACCGGCTCGCTGTCGGCCGGACGCCTGACGGCTGTGGCGCTTGCAGGTCTGCAGTTCGATATTGTGGCCGTAGCCTATGCCAACGCGCTGTTTGTCGTGATGCGCTTTTTGCCGTTCGGGTTTGTCATGAAGCGATGGTGGCGGCGGGCATCCATGGTTGTGTATGGTGTGGCCAACAGCGCTCTGCTGCTGGTCAATATCGGCGATATAGTGTTTTTTCGCTTCAACAACAGCCACATGCAGTTCGACACGTTCCGCTCGTTTCTTAATGCCGATATGGTCGGTGTGGCGCTGTCGTATTTTGGCCAATACTGGTGGGCGTTTCTTGCCATAGCGATGATTGTAGGGGTGCTGCTCCTGCTGGCTACTCGCGTCAGGATTGAAGGCATGGCCCGGGGAGCATGGCCGCGCATCGGGCTGTTTCTGCTGGCCGCGGGGCTGACGTTTATCGGCATGCGCGGCACTATAGCCGGCCGCCCGATCGGCATTGACCGCGCCGGAGCGGTGGTCGACGAGCCTGCTGAAATCAATGTGGTGCTCAACACTCCCTTCTGCATTATGCGTTCAGCCAATTACTCGCGCGGCATGGAGACGCGCGTGTTTTTCAGCGACGATGAGCTGGCGGCTATCCGTTCGTCGGTTCAGCAGCCGGCCCGCCCGCTTGCGGCCGATTCGTTGCGCCGTGCGGTCAGCGGCAAAAACATCATGCTGATTATTCTTGAGAGCGGCGGCCAGGTGTGGTTTGATTCGCTCAATATCGTCAAGGGCGATTCGGTCCGTAATCTGATGCCGTTTATGAATTCGCTGGCGTGCAAGTCAATGGCCTTGACGTCGACCTATTGTACGGGTGCGCGCACCGTTGAAGGGCTGGCGAGCATAATAGGCGGAGTGCCGACGTTCGGCCCGATAAACTGGATGGCCACGAAGTATGCTCCGCTTCCGGTCGACGCGCCGGCGCGTCTGCTTGCCTCCAGGGGTTTTGACACCCGCTTTTTTATCGGCGCCAAGTCGAACTCGTTTTCGCTCGGCCCGCTTGCGCGCACAATGGGTTTTGCCGGCGTGACGTCGATGGCCGAGGTTGACCTGCCCGCGTCGGGCAACAGCAATTCCTGGGGCATTTATGACCATGTGATGGGCCGGTATGTGGCCGGGCAGCTGTCGGCGATGTCGCAGCCGTTTTTTGCCGCGTGGCTTACGCTCGACCTCCACTCGCCGTTCGATATTCCCGATAATTGGGATGATTCGGGCTATAGGCCTGTGTCAGATCCCATGGAACGATGTGTAGAGTATACCGACTTCTCGCTCAAGATGTTTTTTGAGGAGGCCTCGCGCCAGCCCTGGTTTGACAACACTCTGTTTGTCATTACGGCCGACCATGGTTTCCGCGATTTTATTACCGAGCCGAAATATAACGGAGCCTACATTTACGGCCATATTCCGTTTCTGCTCTATACTCCCGACGGCTCTCTGCCGGCCGGAAAGCATGCCGGCCGACCAATGGCGCAGTTCGACATTCCGTCGACGCTGCTCTGGCTGGCGGGCTATGACGAGCCGTATGTTTCGGTCGGCACCAACTGGTTCGACGATGCGAAGCCTCACTATGGGGTAGTGATGCGCAATGATATGTGGTACGTCATTTCTGAGCGGCGCGCGATGCGTCTCCCATTCGACGCATCGCGCGTTGACGCCGTCTTCGACGTCATCAACGATCAGGAGTTGCTATCGCCCCTTACCGACTATGATGCCGATGAAATCGACGGCATGCTGACATGGTTCAGGGCGTTTCTGCAAGACTATACGTCGCGCGCCAACGGTGCGGCCCTGTCATTGAGCAAATGAAAAGCATTTGTCGGAGCGGAATGATTTTTTGAAAAATCTTTCGGTCCGACAGATGCCGCGGGCAATAATGGAAAGCGTGGGGGCGTTAGTTAAATGTTATGAGAGTATGTTTTCTGATTCCGCCGGAGCCGGTGGCGGAAACCCCGGCCGAGCGTTCCGCAGGGTGCACCCGCGTGGTGTATCCGATGCCTAATCTCTATGAGCTGACAGTTGCGGCGCTTGTCGAGTCCGAGGGCTATGACGTCAGCTATGTCGACCTGTCGGCCGGCGGCGACCTCAGGGCGTTTGTCGGCAGCGACAACAGCGATGTCTATATGATATGGAGTGTCAATCTGAGCAGAGCTGCCGACTTTGCCGCGCGCGATGCCATAATTGAGCTTCAGCCTCAGGCCAAGGTGGTTTTTCTCGGCCCCGGGGCAACGTTCTTTCCGACGCTTTATCTGACTGACTCGCGCGTGATTATTGCACGCGGAGAGCCCGAGCTGACGGTGATCGAGTTGCTCGGATGTCTGCGCGACGGTAGCGACTACACCGGACTGCAGGGCCTGACTCTGCTTGGCGACGGAGGTCGGATTGTGCGCAACCGGTCGCGCCGGCTGATGACCGACCTCGACGCGCTTCCCTTTCCCGCGCGCCATCTGGCGGGCAAGACAGCTTTCCATAACCCGAAGCTCAAGCTCTCGCCCTATACGACGATGCTCACCTCGCGCAACTGCCCGTTCAGGTGCATCTACTGCGTGCCGAGTTCGCTGACTTTTGCGCGCGAGCTTGACTTTCGTGAAGACAATGGCCGCAAGCCTCCGATTTCGTTCCGCTCGGTCGAGAGTGTTGAAAAGGAGATTGACATGCTTGCCGCCGAGGGCTACAGGGCTATCGGTTTTGTTGACGATAACTTCATCTGGAACGAGGAGCGCACTGCCGGAATATGCCGCGCGCTGAAAAAGCAAGGCATAATCTGGGGCTGTCAGGCCCGTGCCGACGCCATTACCGAGCCTATTGCGAAGATTCTGGGCGAGAGCGGCTGCACCTACGTTGACCTCGGCGTAGAGTCGTTTAACGACGAGATTCTGAAATTTATACGCAAGGGCGAGACGTCGGAGCAGATTTTCAAGGCCATAGACCTGCTGCAGAAGTATAAAGTGCCCGTTAAACTCAACATTCTTATTGGCACCAGCCCGCTCGAAACCCGCGAGACGCTCAAGGATACGCTCAAAAAAGCCAAGGCGCTCAAGGTCGACCAGGTGATGTTTAACATCGTGTCGCCCTTTCCCGGCACGGAGTTCTATGCGATGGCCAAGGAGAACGGCTGGATCGCCGGGGGTGAGTATGAGCCGACCAACGTGCAGCGCGACTCGATTCTGAGCTATCCCCATCTGTCGGCCGAGGAGATGGAGCGGATTCTGTTTCGCTTCAATCTGCGCTATTTTCTGTCGCCGAGCATTATCTGGAAGCACATGCGCCGTTTTCGCAGTTTCAGCGAGTTCAGGCTGGCATTCAAGGCGCTGTGGATTAAATTGTTCGGAAAATGAAGCTGTCGGTCGTCGTTATCTGCTGGAATTCGCTGGCCAACTTGCGCGCGCTGCTCGCATCGCTGCCGCAGGCGCTCGAGGGGCTCGAGGCGGAACTGATTGTGGTAGACAACGGCTCGACCGATTCGACAGGCGATTATGTCATGACCGAGTTTCCGCAGGCCGTTTACCGCAGGCTTGACCGCAACTACGGAGTGGCCTATGCGCGCAACCGCGGCATTGAGCTGGCCAAGGGCGATTACATATGGCTGCTCGATGACGACACGGTGATTAACCGTCGGGCTGTCGAAGCGCTGATAGGCTACCTTGATGAGCATGCGGAGTGCGGCATATGCGCGTGTGCCCTGCGCGATGAGGCGGGGCTGCTGCAGCAGAGCTACAAGCCTTATCCGTCGCCGGTCATAAAGCTGCGCAACCTGCTCCGATGTCCGCCGGCCGACCCCTATGCGTCGGCGCTGGTCCGGGGCGAGCCGTTCGAGCCGGTCTACGTCATAGGCGCATGCCAGATGATAAGGCGCGAGGTGTTTGAGGCGGTCGGATTACTCGACCAGAAGATTTTCTACGGCCCTGAGGACGCTGATTTCTGCATTCGTGCGCGCCGTGGCGGATGGCGTGTGATGTATCTGCCCGAAGTGTCGATTATTCACAAATGGAAGCGGATAACCAACCGTCGCCCATGGTCAAAAATAGGGCGCGAACATATCCGCGCCCTGATTTACTTCTATCTTAAAACTTAAAAAGAGGGTTATTCGGCGTAGAGCGAGTCGATGAGGTCGGAATAGCGGTCGGCCACTACACGGCGGCGAATTTTGAGCGTGTTGGTCAGTTCGCCGTTTTCCATTGTGAACGGTTTTGTCAGCAGCGCGAATTTCTTGATGTGTTCGTAGGGTGCGAGGTCCTTGGTCAGGTCTTCGATTTTGCCCTGTATGTATTCGATGATGCGCGGATTCTCGGCCAGTTCCTTGTCGGAGAGGTGGCCCATGCGGTGGCTCTCGGCATACTTGCGCAGGGCGGCATAGTCGGGAACAATCAGCGCCGACACGAACTTGCGCTGGTCGCCGATGATTGCAACCTGCTCGAAGAGCGAGTCTTTGCCGAGCCGGGCCTCGAGCGCCTGCGGGGCTATATACTTGCCGTTCGACGTTTTGAACAGGTCTTTGATGCGTTCGGTCAGATAGAGGTTGCCGTCGCGGTCAATGCGTCCGGCGTCGCCGGTTCTGAACCAGCCGTCTTCGGTGAAGGCTTCGGCCGTGGCCTCGGGGTTGTTGAAGTAGCCGGTCATTATTGTGGCTCCCTTGACCTGGATTTCGTTGTTGTCGCCGATTCGCATGCGCAGTTCGGGCATGATGGTGCCGACCGAGCCGATAATGTAGTTGCGCTCGGGGAAGCAGGTGACCGTGGCGGTGGTTTCACTCAGGCCGTAGCCGATCACGATGTTGATGCCGATTGACTGGCAGAACTCCACGATTTCGGGTGCGAGCGGGGCGCCGGCAGTGGGGAAAATGTTGCCGCGGTTCACGCCGATAACGCTGCGCACCTTGCGGAAAATGCGGTTGTTATACATCTGATATTCGCGCTCGAGCATTGCCGGCACTTTTTCGCCGCGGCGCACGTAGTCGAGATTGCGGCGACGGCCCACTGCGACGGCTCGATTCATCATTGCCTTCGACACGAAGCCCATGGCGGCGAGTTTTTCCTGGATGACGGCGTAGACCTTTTCCCAGAAGCGTGGCACGGAGCACATGCAGGTCGGCGTCGTTTCGCGCAGGGAGCGCTGCACGCGCTTGGGGTCTTCGTTGACGTAGACCTCCATGTTCATGTACAGGCAGAAGCAGCTCCATGCCAGTTCGAAAACGTGGGTCATGGGCAGGAAGGTCAGCGACGAGTCTGCGTCGGAAAGCATTGTCAGTCTGCGCTTGTGGATGGCCATGATGGTGTTGAAGCATCCGTGGGTGAGCATGGCGCCTTTGGAGAGGCCTGTGGTGCCCGATGTGTAGAGCAGGGTGGCCAGGTCGTCGGAGCCGGTCTCGCCGGCGCGACGGGCCACTTCCGCGCGGGTTTCGGCCGACGCGTGGCGGCCGAGCTCGAGCATCTTGCTGTAGCGCAGGGTTGTCGTGTCGTCGGGCTGTAATTCAATCGAGGGGTCGACGGCAATCAGTTGCTCGACGCCGATGGCGCGGGCAATGTCATAGTGGACTTGAGAGCCGACGAGCATGATGCGGATTTTTGCGTCGTTGACCAGATAGCTCACCTGCTCGGGAGTCGAAGTGGCATAGATGCCTACAGTGACGGCTCTTGTCTGCCATGTGGCGAAGCTGATTGCCAGATATTCGGGGCGGTTTTCCGAAAATATGCCGACAGTTTCCTGCACGCCGAGGCCTATGTCGGTCAGGGCGGCGGCCAGGTTAAGACATGCGTCTTTGAATTCGCCGCATGTTATAGGTGTCCACGTTCCTGTTTCGGAATCCATCAGCCGATGGAGCGCGGGCTTTTCGGGGTTTTTGAAGTCGTGGATTGTCGAAACGAGGTATGCGTTTGTCGTCATGATTATTCGGGTTTGTTTATGGAATATCCGAGTGAGCGGAAAAGTTCAAAGTCGGCGTCGATATCGTTGCCGATGGTGGTTAGCAGAGTGCCGATCATGGCTCCGTCGACGCCGCCGCGGAGCATGCGGCTCACGGCGTCGCTGCTGAGTCTGGCGCGGCCTCCGGCAAAGAAGATGTCGCAGTCGGGAGCTACCATTCTCATCAGGGCCAGCGAGCGGATGATTTCCTTTTCGGGCAGGGGCTCCTGGTTGGCCAGCGGGGTGCCGGCAATGGGGCAGAGAATATTGACCGGAATCGAGCGTGCGCCGGCCTGACGGGCTTCTTCAACGAGTTCGAGGCGCTGGCGCATGGTTTCGCCCATGCCTATGATGCCGCCGACGCATACGTCCATGCCTACTTCGATCGCAGCCTTGATAGTGGCGAGTTTGTCGGCTCTGGTGTGGGTTGTGCAGAGTTTCGTAAAGAGGCTTTCGGCGGCCTCGAGATTGCAGTGGTAGCGGCTTACTCCGGCGTCTTTCAGTGCCTGCAGCTCGCTTTTTTCGAGCAGGCCCATTGAGGCGCAGAGTTTCATATTGCCGCGTTGCGCCAGGTCGCTGAACAGTTTGCAGAATTCCGGAATCTGTTGGGCTGTGACGCGGCGGCCAGAGGTTACGAGGCTGAAGCGTTCAACGCCGCGCGAGGCGCATTCGTCGTAAACTCGGTTGACCTCTTCGGGGTCTGCAATCTGATATTCTTTACATCCGGTATGGTAGCGTGCGCTCTGGGCGCACCAGTGGCAGTCTTCAGAGCATCGGCCCGAGCGGGCGTTTACAATCGAACAGGTGTGGATATGGTTGCCGAAGCTTTCGCGGCGCACTCTGTCGGCCATGTCGCAGAGTTCGTCGAGGGTCAGGCGGTCGTTAAGGTCGAGCGCCTCCGCTATAGAAAGTGGTTGAATTTTCATAAGCGAGATTCTCATTTTCGGCAACAAAGTTAGAAAAAAATTCCGATAATTCCCAACATTACCGGGCCGGCGGCACTGAACCAATTGGTTTCGGGGAGCGTTCTACTGACTGATAACATAACCGTCTAACCATGCTTTAAATTATTAGATATTGTACTATGAGCACAAAAAAATCCATCAAAGGAACCAAAACCGAAAAGAATCTGGTTGCGGCCTATATGGCCGAATCGGCCGCCTATAGCCGCTATACCTATTATGCCGCCCAGGCTAATAAGGAGAAGTATTTTCCAATCGAAAAGGTGTTTGCCGACACGGCTGCCAACGAGTTGCGCCACGGCAAGGTCTTTTTCAAACTGCTTGAGGGCGGAAAGGTTGCCGTTGATATGACCGTCGATGCCGGTGTGATCGGCAAGACTGTTGAAAACCTTGCCATTGCCGCCGACGAGGAGCAGAACGAAGGCGTGGACGCCTATATCCGTTTTGCTCAGGATGCTGACGACGAGGGCTTTCCTGACATCGCCTCTCATTTCCGCGCCATAGCCGAAGTGGAGGCGCGCCATGAAAAGCGCTTCCGCAAGCTGATCGATCAGATTAATTCAGACACGGTCTGGAAGCGTCCGGAGCCGATCGAGTGGCAGTGTCTGGTCTGCGGCTACGTCTATTACGGAACGGAGCCTCCGACGGAGTGCCCGGCGTGCGACCATCCGCGCGAACACTATATGCCGCTTGATCTCGACTGCGACTGACGCATCATCATGTATATGCCGGCTGAGGCCAGTAGTGCCGACGCCAGCGCAGGGGCGGGGGTTGACTCTATGTTGACTCCCGCCCATAGCGTATAGACGGCCATGGCGTTATTGAGCGCATGGCACGCTACGGCTGTCCAGAGCGAGCCGCTCCACACCGCGGCATAGCCGAACAGGGCGCCGAGCAGCATGCGGGGCAGGGCGCCGACCGGCTGGAAGTGCATCATCGCGAACACGAATGCCGTGAGCCAAACGGCCGCGTGGATAGACATGGGGCGCGTTTCGAACAGGCGCTGGAGCGCACCGCGGAAAAAGAGCTCTTCGGCCAGGCCCGTCAGCAGGGCTACAATCAGAATCGACACCAGCAGGTTTGCAGCGTCGCGGGGGCCGGTGATTGCGCTTGTGGCGGCCTCGAGCGAGGCTTCGAGCTGAATGATGCTGTCGGGCCAGGGCAACATTTCGCAGAGGTCGTTGATCTGACCTATAGCCGGCTGGATGGCTATGGTGGTGGCCATGGCGGCGAGCAGCATGGGCAGGCGCGGTGCGCGTCGCAGCCGCAGGAAGTCGGCCGGCAGGCGGGTTATGAGTATTGCGGTGATGAGGGCCGGCAGGATGAATGCCAGCAGGTCCTGGACGACGTAGACAATGCGCGTGGCGGCGGTGGCATTGTCGGTCAGTCGGCCTGCCAGGAGCTGGAATGCCGCGGTCAGCACTATGCCGACAACAAAGAGCAGAAACAGCAGTACTATGCGCTGCGAGAAGGTAAGCGACAGTTTCATAGGTAGAACGGTGAGGTGAGTGTTTTGTATGGGGCGGAGTTTAGGGCCATGCGGCTCACTTCGGTCGGGCCGGCGTCGCGGCAGTAGGTGGCTACCACACGTTTGGGGGCGGCGCCGGGGCGGGTGGTGAGTTCGCACAGGTGCGAGCACTTGAGCCCGCACAGGTCGGCCGCAAATGTCCAGTCGGCCATGCGGTCGGCGGGCAGAATCACGCAGACTGTGCCCCGGGGGGCGAGCAGCGCTGCGGCGCGTCGCATTAAGGCGTCGGCCGGCATTCCGTCTTCATGGCGGGCGGCGGCGCGACGTTGGTCGGGAGCGAGCATGCCTGATGCGAAGAATGGCGGATTCGACACGATGGAGTCAAACTCGCCCTCGAGCGGCAGGGTCAGAAAGTCGCCGCAGGCCACACTGATGCGTGCAGCCCAGGGCGATGACGCCGCATTGTCGGCCGCTTCGGCCGCGGCGGCGGGGTCGATTTCGACCATCACCACTTCGGAGGCGCCGCGCTGGGCAAGCATCAGTCCGATGAGGCCGCATCCGCAGCCGGCGTCGAGCACGCGCCCGCCGGCCGGAGCCATGGCGCCGAGTGTGACGCCGTCGGTGCCGACTTTCATGGCCGAAGCGCTATGGCTGACGGCAAATTGCTTGAATCGGAATAATCGTTCGCGCATAAAAACGAATCAGGCGAGATGCGGCCTGGGCCGTTTCTCGCCTGAAGTAATGAGTTCTGAAAGATTAGTTCTTCTTGGTGCGGTTGCCATAGCGGCTCATGAACTTGTCGACGCGACCTGCGGTGTCGACGAGCTTCTGCTTGCCGGTGAAGAAGGGGTGAGAGCTCGAGGTGATTTCAAGCTTCACGAGGGGATATTCAACGCCGTCAATGGTGATGGTCTCTTTCGCGGCCACGGTAGAACGGGTGATGAACACTTCGTCGTTAGACATGTCCTTGAATGCAACCTCGCGATAGTTGGAAGGATGGATATCTTTTTTCATATTATGAGTTTGTTGATTATGCGTTGATAATGAGTGAATTCATCGGCTGGTAAGGCCGCTTCTATTCGTAATGGCGCGGCAAAGTTACGCAAAAAAAATAAGAAAAGAAAATAAGTTGGCTATTTTTGAATCATTATTTTTTCGCCAGGAGCCTGATAGAGGCGCACATAGTCGATTTCGTAGCGTATCGGCAGGGTGGCGGGGTCAATGCGTTTGCCTGAGTAGTTTGGGTGCTTTGAAAAAAATAGATGTGCGGGGCTGGCTCAGGCTTTGATGCGGCCGGGATAGGCTTCGAGAGCGGCGGCGAGCACGCGCAGGGCGGCGGCAAGGTCTTCCTTGCAGAGCACGTAGGCTATGCGCACCTCGTTTTTGCCGGCGCCGGGGGTGGTGTAGAAGCCGTTGGCCGGGGCCATGAAGACCGTGTCTCCTTCGTATTCGAATTCTTCAAGGCACCATCGGCAAAAGTTCTCGGCGTCGTCGACCGGCAGCGAGGCCACGGTGTAGAACGCGCCCATCGGAATCGGCGAGTAGCATCCGGGAATGCGGTTGAGACCGTCGATCAGGAATTTGCGGCGTTCAACGTACTCGTTGTAGTTCATGAGCATGTAATCCTTGTCGGCGTCGATTGAGGCTTCGGCTACTATCTGGCCCAGAAGTGGCGGGCTCAGGCGTGCCATGCAGAACTTCATGATGCTCTCTTTGAGTTGTTTGTGCTTGGTAATGATGGCGCCGATGCGGATGCCGCACTCGCTGTAGCGCTTGCTGACGGAGTCAATCAGCACTACCTGCTCTTCGATGCCTGGCAGGTGGAAGGCCGAAATGTAGGGCGCTCCGGTGTAGCAGAATTCGCGATACACCTCGTCGGAGAAGAGGTAGAGGTCATATTTCTTCACCAGGTCGCGGAGCTGTATCATCTCCTTCATGGTGTAGAGATAACCGGTGGGGTTGTTGGGGTTGCAGATGAGTATGCCCTTGGTGCGCGGGGTTATGAGTTTTTCGAAGTCTTCGACTGATGGGAGGGCGAAGCCTGTGTCGATGCTCGAGGGCACGGTGACGATTTTGGCGCCGCAGCTGATTGCGAATGCCATGTAGTTGGCATAGGCGGGTTCGGGCACGATGATTTCGTCGCCCGGGTCGAGGCAGGCCATGAATGCGAAGAGCACCGCTTCGGAGCCTCCGGCGGTTACGATGATGTCGTCGACGTCGACATTGATATTGAAGCGGTCGTAGTAGCCTTTGAGTTTCTGGCGTAGCGAAAGCAGGCCTTCGGATGGGGAGTATTCAAGTGTGGTGCGGTCAATGTGTTTGAGCGCCTCGAGGCCTTCGCGCGGGGTGGGAAGGTCAGGCTGGCCGATGTTGAGGTGGTAAACTTTGACGCCTCGCTTTTTGGCTGCGTTGCTCAGTGGAACGAGCTTGCGTATGGGTGATTGCGGCATATCCTTGCCGCGCTGAGAAATAGAGGGCATTGTTGTCGGTAAATATTTTTCGCAAAGTTACGAAAAATCCACCTATCTGCAAACGTCTCCGAGGGCTGTTGGCTGATTTTTAACCGCGTGTACCCGAATTTGATGTGTGCGGCTGACAAAACTGTCGGGATATGTGTACAAAAAAAGTCCCGGAGGCTGTGAAGCCTTCGGGACTTTTTGCTATTGTGTCCGAAATGAGACTCGAACTCACACGGCCTAATGGCCACTACCCCCTCAAAGTAGCGCGTCTACCAATTCCGCCATCCGGACAATAGATTGAGCGAAAAACGGGACTCGA
>DKUN01000021.1:33147-87190 GCA_002490725.1 Porphyromonadaceae bacterium UBA7203
CCAACTGAGCTATTTTCGCATGGTCGCTTTTGGTTTTGCGATTGCAAAGTTAGAGAGTTTTTTTGAATTGACCAAATATTTTTTGAATTATTTTTCAGATAATTTTATAACCTGCTTGAAATCAGGGTGTAAATATTGGCCTTTTTTTCGGGTGAATCGCCAGTAAGCTACTGAATGTGACGGGCACGAGTGGTAGCAGCGCAGGCAGAACGTGCATTTGTCGCCCCACTGCGGACGGCCGTCGACCATGGTGATGTTGCCGTTAGGGCACCGCGAGGCGCAGAGCCCGCAGCCACGGCATTTTTTTTGCGAGCTGCGAAACAGGCGCGTTTTCATCAGAGTGTTGAAGAACCATGGATAGACGAAGCGGCTGAGAAATCCGGGGCACGGGCCGAGCGTAAGGTCAACCGTTTGCTGTCGGGCGGCGATACATGATGCTATGGTCTGCACCCTGGCACGGGCGGCGTCGAGCTTGCGAAGCACCTTCTTTTCGGGGTCGGTGTTCATGAATGGCATGCATATGTAGCTCAGTGGCATGATGACGGAGTAGATGCCGCCCACCATGCCGCCGCGCGACGTGACCAGCCGGCGCCACTGGCGGTCGATATGGCCGGTTTCGCTGCCGCAGGTGCAGACCATGTGGACGAGCTTGCCTGAAAAGTCGGTCTCTTCAATGGCCTTGACAACAATCGGGGGTACGCCCCATGCGTAGACCGGAAAGACCCACACCGGGTCGGCGAAGTCGGCCGGAAGGGCCTCTTCGAGCATTCGGGCCACTGCGGCGGAATTGCCGAGCCCCGAGAAGCAGTAGAGTTCTTTCATCGGTGAATCGTTACTTGGGTTGCGCCGAAGCCATATTCGCGGAATGAGGCGTCCTGGACCTCGCAGCGTGGCCAGCGACGGCGCAGGCGGTCGAGCAGAGCCGCTCGCAGCACTCCCTCGCCTTTGCCGTGGATGAATATGATTTTTTTGCCGGGCGTTTTGGCTCCCTGCTCCATGCAGCGGTCAAATTCGCGCAGCTGGCATGCGAGCATGTCGGCAGGCTGCAGGCCGGCAGTGGAGTCGAGCAGCATGTCGATATGCAGGTCGACCACCTGGGGCTCCTGCTTGCGGGGCTTGGGCGTTGCGGCGGGTTTGGCCGCAACGGGTTCGGGCTTGGGTTTTGCGGGCAGGTATGATTCAATCAGCGGGCGCAGGTTGGCAGGGCGCACTACCTCGCCATTGCTGACAACGGGTACGGTCAGCACGGCTACGTCGGAGTAGGCCGTCTGCGTGAAGCAGTGGAGTTTGGCCAGGCGGGTAAGATCGAGCCTGGTGTTGAAGTCTATGGGCTGCTGTAACTCAAACCTGCCCTCGCTCTTGTAGGCGAGCAGCTGAATCGACAGTCGCCCGAGCGAGTTGAGGTCACACTGCGCCTTTTCGCCTAAGAAGACCTGCATGTCGGGTTCGGCCTCGCCTGCGCCGATGAGAGACCAGTCGCCCTCGTCGGCGTCGCGCGACGCCACTGCATACGCGAGCCTGAAGTCAGAGTCATTGACCAGATAGAGGTCAAAACCGGTCTGCGACAGCCGCCTGATGTCGTGGGGTTCGAATATGAGCGCGGCAGTCAGCGGCCTGTCGGGGCGCGCGGGGCGTTGGGGAGAGTCGTATTTCTTGATTATTTCTGATGGCGCGGGTCGGTCGGCCTTTTGTGAGGCCGCGGGTGAGGGGGCGTCGGCCGATGCCGACGGCACTACCACGCATTCGGTCAGCAGCATCGGTGTTTCAAAGCCGTCGTCGGGGTCGCGCACGTAGGCGGTGCGGCCGTCGATGCGCACAATGACGCCGCCGCCGATGTCGTTCAGAAATCTTACTGTATCGCCAATCTTTGCCATAGTAGAGGATGGTCAGGAAAAAAGTGTTCTGAAGGCTTCTTCAACGCGCGCAACTTCGACTATGTTGATTTTGCGGGCCGATATGTCGATGCCTTTGAGGTTGTTTTTGGGAATGATGATGGTTTCCATGCCGAGCTTTTCGGCTTCGGTGAGGCGCTGCTCGATGCGGGTTACAGGGCGGATTTCGCCGCTGAGGCCCACCTCGCCGGTCAGGCAGGTGGTGCGGGGCACTATCATGTCGACATTGCTCGACAATATGGCCGAGATTACCGCGAGGTCGAGCGAGGGGTCATTGACCTTGATGCCGCCGGCAAGATTGAGAAACACGTCTTTTTGGGCAAGTTTGAAGCCGACGCGTTTTTCGAGCACGGCCAGGAGCATGTTCATGCGTTTGGAGTCAAAGCCCGTGACCGAGCGCTGGGGGGTGCCGTAGGCGGCGGTGCTTACCAGCGCCTGCACTTCGATGAGGAAGGGTCTGAGCCCTTCCATGGCAATGCCGATGGCGGCTCCGCTGAGTTCTTCGGAGCCTACTCCGAGCAACACGTCGCCGGGGTTGGTCACTTCGCGCAGTCCGCGCTGGCACATTTCATAGATGCCGAGTTCGGAGGTTGAGCCGAAGCGGTTTTTAATTGCGCGGAGAATGCGGAACATCTGGTGCGAGTCGCCCTCGAAGCGGAGCACGGCGTCGACAATGTGTTCCAGCACTTTCGGGCCGGCAATGCTGCCTTCTTTGGTTATGTGGCCTATGAGAATCACGGGGACGTTGGTCTGCTTGGCATAGGCGAGCAGCCGCGACGCACATTCGCGTACCTGGCTGACCGAGCCGGCCGATGATTCGAGCGAGTCGTCGGCGATGGTCTGGATAGAGTCGATTACGAGCAGCCCGGGATTGATGGCGTCGATGTGGGCAAAGATGTTGTCGAGCGAGGTTTCGGTGACTATAAAGCAGTTGTCGGAGAGCCGGCCGATGCGGTCGGCGCGCATGCGCAGCTGCATGGCGCTTTCTTCGCCACTGACGTAGAGCACGGTGCTCTTGCGGATGCTCAGAATGTTCTGAAGCACGAGCGTCGACTTGCCTATGCCAGGTTCGCCGCCTACCAGCACCATCGAGCCGGGCACGAGGCCGCCGCCGAGCACCCGGTTGAGTTCGGCGCTCGGCAGTGTGATGCGCTCTTCGGCGCCCGGTTTGATTTCGCTGACTTTCTGCGGCTTCGAGAGTTCGGCCGAGAGGCGGAGCGTGCCCTTGTTGCCGCGTGTTGCGGTCTTGGCTGAAGCCACACGCTCCTCGACCATGGTGTTCCATTCGCCACAGGCCGGGCAGCGGCCCTCCCATTTCGAGGACTCGTTGCCGCAGTTTGAGCAGAACCAGGCTGATTTATACTGTTGTTTGGCCATAGATGCGTCTGCAGAGTTCACTGATTATGATGCCGGAGGCCATGGCTACGTTGAGCGACTCGGAGGTGGCGCGTCCGGGCGGGAATGAGGGTATGCGCACCCGTGCGGTGACTGTTGATGCCACTTCGGCCGATATGCCGTTGCCCTCGTTGCCCATCACCACTATTGGGCGTGGGTCAACTGTCGGAGGGGTTTCATATAGGTCGGTGCCGTCGAGAAATGTGCCGATTACCGGGGCTCCCGACGCGCGCAGGGTGTCGGCCAGTGAGTCGACCCGATGCACGGCCACGCGGGCAAGGGCGCCCATAGTGGCCTGCACCACTTTGGGCTGGAAGGCGTCGGCGGTTCCGGGGCCGGCAATGATGTCGCGAATGCCGAACCAGTCGGCCAGGCGTATAATCGTGCCGAGATTGCCGGGGTCTTGCACGGCGTCTAGCGCCAGGGCCATGGAGCCGTCGTAGGCGTAGGGACGCGTTTCGGGCAGCGCGAATACGGCCAGGACCGGTTGCGGGTTCTGTTGCTGCGACAGGCGCTCGATTTCGCGGCGGTCCACGATGGTGGCGCGGCGTGCGGCGTCGGGGTGTTCGTCGGCCCAGGCCGCGGTGCAGAGCAGCGAGTGCAGTTCAAAGTAGGGCAGCGAGTCTATTACACAGCGCGTGCCCTCGGCCAGGAAAGCCCCCATGGCTCGCCGTCCCTTGGGGGTTGCCAGCGAGCGGATAGCCTTGCGCGATTCCGAATCAATTGCCATAGGCCTTGAGGGCGTCGTCAAGAAACGCCTTGAACTTCTCAACGTCTTCGTCGTAGCTGTAGGAGCCTGACAGGGCGTTGCCGTCGTTGTCGAGCACCATGTAGTAGGGCTGGGTGGTTGCGGAGAACTTATAGCGCTGCAGGTAGCTCCATTTTTCGCCGACGGTATTGATTTTGACGGTTTTGCCGTTTTCTTCAACGGTGAATGGCGCAGCCAGGGGCTTTTTGTCGTCGACCATCAGTTCAATGACTACGAAGTTCTTGCCGAGAATCGATGAGATTTCGTCGGTGTCGAATACTGCACCCTCCATTTTGCGGCAGTTGACGCAGCCGTAGCCGCTGAAGTCCATCAGCACGGGCATGTTGTTTTCGGCCGCATAGCGCATGCCTTCGTCAAAGTCGTTGAAGGTGCGGTGTTCGCCGTCGCGGGCATAGAGGTTAAAGTCCTGGGTGAACAGCGGGGGCACGAAGGCGCTGACGCCCTTGAGGGGCGCGCCCCAGAGGCCCGGAACCAGATAGACGGCGAAGCTCAGCGATACGAGTGCCATGAAAAAACGGCCTACGCCGGTGGTTTCGGTCGGAGTGTCGTGGGGAAAGCGGAGCTTGCCGAGCAGGTAAATGCCGAGCAGAGTGAATATGACAACCCAGAGGCTGATGAACACTTCGCGGTCAAGTATGTGCCAGCCGTAGGCGAGGTCGGCTACCGACAGGAACTTCAGCGAGAGGGCGAGTTCGAGAAAGCCGAGCACAACCTTGACCGAGTTAAGCCAGCCGCCCGAGCGGGGTGCGCTTTTGAGCATCGAGGGAAACAGGGCGAACAGGGCGAACGGAATGGCCAGTGCCAGGGCAAAGGCTCCCATGCCGACTGTGGGGCCGGTAATGTCGCTCATTGTGGCGGCTTCGACAAGAAGGGTTCCGATTATGGGGCCGGTGCAGCTGAATGAAACGAGTGCCAGGGTGAAGGCCATGAAAAAGATGCTCAGCAGGCCGGTAGCGTTTTCGGCGCGTGAGTCGACAGCGTTGCTCCAGCGGGCGGGCAGCTTGATGTCGAATGCTCCGAAAAACGAAACTGCAAAAACTACCAGCAGGGCAAAGAAGATGAGGTTAAACACGGCATTGGTGCTCAGATCATTGAGCTTGCTCGCGCCGAACAGCAGGGTCACCGCCAGGCCGAGCGCCAGGTATATGACTATGATTGAGCCGCCATAGATAGCAGCGTCGCGCACCGACTTGGAGCGCGAAGTGTTCTTTTTCAGGAAGAAGCTTACGGTCAGCGGAATCATGGGCCACACGCAGGGAGTGAAGAGCGCGAGCAGGCCGCCGAGAAAGCCCCACAGGAATATGCTCCATAGCGAGGCGTGGGCAATGTCGGTTGCGGAGCCGTCGACGTTGACCGGGGTCCACCATTGCTGGCCCGAGGGGTCGAAACCGCTGCCTGAGGCGGCAGGAGCTGCTGCTTCATCGCCGGGAGCCGCATTGCCGAAGCTGAAGTCGAATGTCGAGGGGGGTATGCAGTTTTGATTGTTGCATGCCTGGAATTCAATCCGGCCGGCAATGGATATGGTTTCCGGCTCGGTTACGGCAAATTTCTGGGTCAGGGTGACGCTCTTTTCCCAGAACAAGACGTTGCTTTCAAAGGTTTCTTCATACATCTCGACGGGAGCGCTCGAGGCAACGAGCGGGCCGACGGCCTGCAGCCCGTCGAGGGTAGAGTAGTCGACCGTGGTGGGCGACGGGCCGAAGTCAATCTGCGGCAGTTCGGTGGCGTAGAGGTGCCAGCCGTTTTCGATTGTGGCGTTGAGGGTCAGGGTCGCCGAGTCGCCCTTGGCCGTGAATTCCGACGTCCAGACAACGGGAGAGCTCATCTGGGCATTGACGGCCAGGGGAATGAGAGTAAGCAGTAATATCAGAAACTGTTTCATATCAAGACCGGTGAGATGGAGTGATTATAGGTTTTACTGGTCGATTTGGCCAAGCTGGCTGAGAATCTGTCGGAGTTCGGAGTCGGTAGCGGTGAGGCGACGGCGACATTCGGTCAGCAGTTCGGTTGCGCGTCGGGTGTAGGCCGAGAGTTTGTCGATGTCGCATTTGTCGCTTTGCATGTGGGCGAGAATCTGCTCGAGTTCGGTCACGGCCTGCGTGTAAGTCATGTCTTTAACAGCCTGCATATGTCTCTGTCTGTGTATATGGTGGTTAATAAATTTGTTGAGCGGTCAATTGGAAGTGGGCTCGGCCTGCTCGAAGCGCGAGGTGATGGCTCCGGAGGCGAGTCGGGTGTGGAGAATGGTTCCCGGGGCAACGGCCGAGGCGTCGGTGATTGCCTTGCCGTCAACCCTGGTTATGGAGAATCCGCGACGCAGGGTAGCCTGAGGCGACAGGGCCTCAATCAATGCGGCGAAGCCGTCGAGGCGTGTGGCGGCGTGGCGTGTGGTGTTGGTCGTTATTGAGCCGAGGGCGTCGGCCATGCGGTCGATTCGGCTCATCAGCGGCTGGATGCGCATGGCCGAGATGCGGCCGAGCGAGCCGAGCAGGTTGTCGAGCCGGCGGTCGGCGCGCTCAATGGCGGCGAGGGGAGCCGTAGGCAGAACGCCGCTGATGTAGGCAAGTTGCTGGCGCGCGCCGCCGATGGTGTCGGTTACGCTCTGGAGCAGGCCGCCGCCGATGGCAAGCAGCAGCTCCAGTTCCTGCTGGGCCATGCCGATCAGGAATTCGGCCGCGGCGGTGGGGGTTTTGACCCGTTGGCAGGCAATGTAGTCGAGCACTGTGGTGTCGCGCTCGTGGCCAATGCCGACGATTACAGGTAGCGGGAACTGGGCCACGTTGGCGGCAAGCAGATAGTCGTCGAACCCGTCGAGGTCGGTAGTGGCGCCGCCACCGCGTATGATGCAGACGCAATCGAACTCCTCGCACCGCCCGGCAATCATGTCGAGTTGGCCGATGATGCTCTTGGCGGTCTGCGCGCCCTGGACGGCAGCTTGAAACAAGGTCACTTCGAAGCGAAGGCGGCGCGGGTTGCGGAACAGTTGGTTCATGAAGTCGCCATAGCCGGCGGCTCCGGCCGATGAAATGACGGCGATGCGCTGTGTGGGCCTCGGAAATTCGAGCGACTTGTTGAGGTCAATGACGCCCTCGCGCTTGAGGCGTTCGAGAATTTCGCGGCGCTTGCGTTCGCGTTCGCCCATGGTGAACGAGGGGTCTACGGCGGTGATGTTGAGATTCATGCCGTAGACGGGGTGATAGCCCGGAGTGACGCGTACTTTTACCTTTAGCCCAGATGTGAAGGCCTGGCCGGTTCCGGCCATGAAGTCTGCGCGTAGCCTGGGCAAGGCGTTGGCCCAGATGGTGGCGCGCGCCTTGGCCACGGTCAGGCCCGTTGATTCATCTTTCTGAACCAGCTCCATGTAGCAGTGGCCTCCGCTTTCGCGCACGTCGCTCAGTTCGGCCACGACCCATGTTTCAGGGCGCGGCGGGAAAGCGGCGGCGACAATGTCGCGCAGCCGCTCCTGAAGCTGTTTTAGCGAGCAGTAGTTTTTCGAGGCTTCGTTGGTCATTTCTTTGCCGGGCGGAATCCCTTGGCGGTCCAGGTGTAGGTTAGAGCGGGCTTCATGCGGTCGCGCTCTTCAGAGGTGTTGGTGAGTGTGAGCGTTCGGGTCGAGGGCGAGTAGCTGTATCGGGCCATTACTACCGGCACTTCGTCGAGTTTGCCCCAGGCGCTTGCGGCTGGTTCTTTCCACAGGCGTGGCAGCGGAGTCCAGTCGCGTGAGTAGATGGTCATACGGCTGTCGGCCATCTGCGATGTGATAGTTTCGATTACGGCAATGACCGTGTCGTTCTTGACGGGCAGCAGTTCGAAGGCGAGCACTCGTCCCGGGCCTGTTTGCAGCTCGGCGTGGATTGAGTCGAGGGCGAGGATGCGGGCTTCGGCCCCTGCGGCGTTTTTCTCGGCGTGTGAAAGCATGCCGGCGCGGGCATATTCAATCAGGTCGGCTACTTTGGTAGTCGACAGCGTATTGACTATCAGCGATGGCGCCGATTTCAACACGTCGGCAGCGGTCAGTTCCGCCCCGGCCGCAGTTGTAGCGGTCAGGGCGGCGAGCAGAAGCGCTGTTTTCAGGGCTTTGGCCATAGAAAGGGAGGGCATCAGACGGTGAGAATCTCTTTTTCCTTGGCGGCAAAGAGGTCGTCGATCTGTTTCAGATACTTGTCATGCAGTTTCTGGGCGCTGGCTTCGGCGTCTTTTTCAACGTCTTCGGGCATGCCCTGCTTGATGGCTTTTTTCAGGCCGTCGATAGCGTCGCGGCGGGCGTTGCGCACGCTGACCTTGGCGTTTTCGGCTTCGGCTTTGCTCTGCTTGACGAGGGTTTTGCGACGCTCTTCGGTCAGCGGGGGAATGGCCAGGCGGATTACTTCGCCGTTGTTTTCGGGCGTGATTCCGAGTTCGGAGTTGATAATGGCCTTTTCAATTTCCTTGAACATCGATTTTTCCCACGGGGTGATGACGATGGTGCGGGCGTCGGGCACGGAGATGTTGGCTACGTTGCTGATGGGCGCGGCCGAGCCGTAGTAGTCAACGCGGATGCCGTCAAGGAGCTTGGGGTTGGCTTTGCCGGCACGGATGTGGCTAAGGGCTTCGTCGAGGAAGGCTACCGCCATCTGCATTTTCTCGTCCGCGGGGTCGAGATAGGTCTTCGGATTAGTCATATTGAGGATTTAAATAGGTGTTATGTCTTGGTTTAACAGGCAGGTTGTCAGAGAATCAGCAGCGAGTCTCCATAGGTGCCGAAGCGATATTTCTCGGCGATTGCGGTTTCATAGGCCTTCATTATGTTTTCATATTCGCCGAAGGCAGCCTCCATCATGATCATGGTTGACAGAGGCAGGTGGAAGTTGGTGACAAGTGCTGTAGGAACGCCGAAATCATAGGGCGGTGCAATGAACTTGTTGTTCCAGCCGGCATAGCTCTTGAGGTGCCCGCCCATTGATTCGCCGGCTACCATGCCGCGAAGCACCGAGGTGCCTACGGCCAGCACGTGGCGGTCGGCATCCTTGGCTTTGTTGACCAGGTCGACCAGATCGTCGCTGACAATCACCTCCTCGGAATCGATGCGATGCTTCGAAAGGTCTTCGACGTCGATTTCGCGGAAGGTTCCAAGACCGGAGTGTACGGTCATGAATCCGAGGTCGATGCCTTTGATTTCCAGACGCTTCATGAGTAGGCGGCTGAAGTGGAGTCCCGCTCCGGGAGCCACTACGGCACCTTCATTGCGGGCGTAGACGGTCTGAAACATTTCGTCGTCGACCTCTTCGGGGGCGCGGGTAATGTGTTCGGGCAGGGGGGTGGAGCCGAGCGAGTAGAGCGTCTTTTTAAATTCGTCGTGAGTGCCGTCGAAGAGGAAGCGCAGTGTGCGTCCGCGGCTTGTGGTGTTGTCGATAACTTCGGCCACGAGGCTCTCGTCTTCACCGAAGTAGAGCTTATTGCCGATGCGGATTTTGCGGGCCGGCTCGACCAGAACGTCCCAGAGCTTATGTTCGGCGTTGAGTTCGCGCAGCAGGAAAACCTCGATTTTGGCGTTGGTGCGCTCCTTGTTGCCGTAGAGTTTGGCGGGGAAGACTTTAGTGTCGTTGAACACCATGACGTCGCCGTCGTCGAAGTAGTCTATGATATCTTTGAAAATGCGATGTTCGATTTTGCCGGTCTTGCGGTCAAGAACCATCAGGCGGGCTTCGTCGCGTTCGGGCAGAGGGTATTGCGCGATGAGTTCCTGGGGCAGGTCGAAGTAAAATTGACTCAGTTTCATTTCTTTGGGTTGTTATTCTGATGTTCGTCGGGAATTTCTATTTCAATCTCTTTTAGCAGTTCAATCAACGGCATTACGTCGGCACAGTCGTAGATGGAAGTGTTGCCGACGCGGGTGCGCCTGAGTGCGGTAAGGTGGGCGCCGCAGCCCAGTTCAACGCCAATGTCGCGTGCCAGCGAGCGGATATACGTGCCCTTGCTGCAGGCAATGCGGAGTCTGGCCTCGCAGGTCGAGGGATCGTAGGCCAGCAGGCAGAGTTGGCTGATTACGATGGGTTTGGCTTTCAGTTCGGGGGCTTCGCCGCGGCGGGCCATCTTGTAGGCGCGCTTGCCGTCGACCTTGACGGCCGAGAATACGGGCGGCACCTGCATTATCGGCCCGCGGAAGCGGTTGAGCGCGGCTTCGATGTCGGCAGCTGTGATGTGGTCGGCGGGCATTGTGCTGTCGATTGCCGTCTCGAGGTCGAAGCTGGGCGTGGTGGCTCCCAGGCGAATTGTGGCCACGTATTCTTTCTCGCCCGCCTGTAGGGAGTCGATTAGCTTGGTGGCGCGGCCGGTGCAGATGAGCATCACGCCGGTGGCCAGAGGATCGAGCGTGCCGGCGTGGCCGACTTTGAAGCGCTTGACGCCGTGGCGGCGGGTCAGCACACCGCGAATGCGCTTGACCACGTCGAACGATGTCCAGTGCAGAGGCTTGTCGACCTTCAGTATTTGTCCGGAGATGAAATCCATTACCAGAAAATGCAGATTAGACCGACTGCGGCACAGTAGACCGCAAACCATACGAGTTTGCCCTTGCGCACAATGCTGAGCATCCATTTGCAGGCGGCGCAGCCTACCAGAAACGAGGCAAGGAAGCCTACAGCCATGGCTACGGGGCTGATTGATGCTGTGGTTGCCGAGGCTGCAACGACGGCGTCGGGGAATATGAGGTCTTTAAGGTCGAGCAGACCCTTGCCGAGAATCGGTATGATGACCATGAGGAACGAGAAGCGGGCCACTTTTTCGCGGTTGTCGCCGAGCAGGATGCCGGTAGCGATGGTAGTGCCCGAGCGCGAAAGGCCCGGCAGCACGGCAATGGCCTGGCCGCAGCCGATAATGAAGGCGTCGGCCCAGCTGATGTCGCGTCCCTGGGGGGCGGTCGGGTCGGCAATGGCTTGGCGCGTGCGCGTGAAGTAGGCGAAGCAGAGCAGCGCGGCAGTGACAAGCAGGCAGATGCCCACAACTGTCAGGTTGCCTTCAAAGAAGCCCTCGATTTGCTTTTCGAACAGCACGCCTACAATGCCGACCGGAATGCACGACACGAGAATCTTGCAGACGTAGTAGAAGTTGCTGTCGCGCTTGAATGTGATGAACGATTTGAACAGGGGCCAGAATTCGCTCCAGAGCACTACGATGGTGCTCAGAACCGTGGCCACATGGAGCATCAGGTCGAATTCGAGGGCCATGTTGCCGTCGAGGTCGCGGCCGAGAATCTGTCGGAAAATTTCGAGATGGCCGCTCGAGCTCACGGGCAGGTATTCGGTGAGCCCCTGTATGATGCCGAGAATTAGGGTGTCGATCCAATCCATTTTTTAGTGAAAGTGACTGTCGGTGTGATATCGTTATTTTGTGCGGGGACGGAAAATGATGGCAAACGCCATGAAAACGAAGCCGAGAAAGGCGAGTCCGGGGCCGATGACTATGCGTCGGGTCGAGAAGATGTCGGGCTCGAAGCCTGCTTCGGTAGTGCTCGGGCCGAGCATCAGCAGGAAGCCGATCACGATTGCCGCGCCGGCAATAGCCATGAGTTTGAAGTTGGTTTTGCCCAGGGGAAAGTCAGCGTGGTTTTCGGTCGGGAGCTGAGATTGTTTGTTATTTTTTGTTGCCATTTTTGTTGAAGCGTTGTTGAGACGGGAGGTCGGTTAGCTGTTGGGGAGGGTTGGAGAGCGGAGATGATGAGCGCTAAGGCGCGGAATCGGAGGGCGGGGTCAGAATAGCTCGTCGTAGCTGAGCCTGAGGTAGCGCTGCGTGGCCCAAGCGGCGGCGGCGAGGCTGAGCAGGGGGCCGGTCAGCAGCATGCCGCAGCATACCCACACCAGTGTTGCCGGTCCGGCCACAGAGCGGAGCGAGAGGTCGAGGCTCCAGACGTAGAAGTATATTCCCGTGAGGACTCCCGAGGCTACGATGCCGGCAATAGCGCCCTGGAGCATGTTGCTCAGCAGGAACGGGCGGCGGATGTATGCGCGCGAGGCTCCGACGAGTTTCATGGTGTGGATGGTGAAGCGGCGTGAGAAGATGGTGAGCCGCACGGTGTTGTTGATCAACACGAATGAAATGGGCAGGAGCACGGCCAGAGCCAGAGCGAGCACTATCATCAGAGTGTTGAGGTTGCGGTTCACGCGGTCAACCACGTCGGAGTGGCCGTTGACCTGCTCCACTCCTTCGAGCGCGGCCAGCGGCTGCATTATGTGCTCGAGGCTGTCGGCGTCGGCATAGACGGCCTTGACGTTGATTTCAAATTCGGGGAGGAAGGGGTTAACGTCGAGCAGTTCGGTTAGGTTTTCGCCCATTTCGCTCTGCCAGGTGGCGTTGGCCTCCTCGGGCGAGAAGTAGCGGAACGAGGCTACGTAGGGCGCCTGGCTGAACAGTTGCTTGAAGCGGTTGATGTCGTCGAGGGTCGACTGCTCGCTGAGCACTACGTCAAATCCCATGTGTTCTTTGATTTCCGTGGTGATTTGGTGCGCCGCCAGAGCGAGCGTGGCGACCATACCCAGCAGCAGAAGCACCAGGGCCACAGAAACTGTCGCCGTAAGCTGTACGCTCAGCGACGAAAATCCTTTTCGCGAATTCATATACGTGTACAAAGTTACGAAATTTCACCCCCCTTTGTCAAGCATTTCACTCAAAATAATTGCTAAATCTACGGTTGGTTTGTATAAATAATTGAAAATCAGCCTTTACGTAGACAGATGGCTGCCTGACGTAAAAAAGCCGCCGGCATTGAGCCGGCGGCAGCTTGGTTTATGAGGGGGGTGTTGAAACGTCGATGTAGCTACTTGAATCAGACGATGGCATTGAGCAGGCCGCTGTTCTGACAGAGCGTGAGGATGGAGTTGTAGAAGTAGCTTACCAGACCGAGGGCGATGACGCCGGCGGTGCAGATCCACATGCCAATACGGTCGGCGCAAGAGCTGCGGAAGGTTTCGATAATGGGATCTTCGGTTGAGAGGAACATCGACTTGACAACCATCAGATAGTAGTAGAGCGAAATGATGGTGTTGATAAGGGCGATGAGCACCAGGACATAGAGCGCAACCGAGGTTGTGCCGCTCAGGGCGCCGGTGAAGATGAAGAACTTGCTGAAGAAGCCTGCGAACGGGGGAATGCCGGCGAGCGAGAACATTGCAAGCATCATGACGAAGGCCAAGTGGGGGTTGGACTTGTAGAGGTTGCGGTAGTCGCTCATGTCGAGTTTGCCGGTTTTGTTTTCAATGGCCTGGATTACGCCGAAGGCGGCGAGGTTCGAGAAGATGTAGACCAGAATGTAGAACATCAGCGAAGCCATGCCCATGGCGTTGTTGCCGATGATGCCGAGCATGATGTAACCGGCCTGTGAAATCGACGAGAAGGCGAGGAAGCGCTTCATGTTGTTCTGTCGCAGGGCAAAGAGGTTGCCGACGGTGATTGTAAGGATAATCAGGCCGTAGAGCATCCACTCCCACACGGCTGAGTAGACCGAGCCGAAGCAGTGGGCCAGGATTACCATGAAGGCAAATGCGGCCGAGCCTTTGGAGATGACGCTGAGGTAGGAGGTCACCGCGGTGGGAGCGCCCTGGTAAACGTCGGCCGTCCAGAGGTGGAAGGGCACGAGCGAGAGTTTGAAGCCTACGCCGGCAATGACGAATGCCAGTGCGACAATCAGCAGGGGCTGCGCGTCGAGGCATCCCACGGAGGAGGCGATGGTGTCGAAGTAGAGCGAGCCGGTGAGCAGATAGACATAGCTGAGGCCCATCATGAAGATTGCGCTCGAGAAGACGGCGGTCAGCATGTATTTGACGGCGGCTTCGTGGCTTTCGTATTTGTGCTTGTCGAAGGCCACCATTGCGGCAAGGGGAAGCGATGCGCATTCGAGGCCGATGACGAACAGCAGGAAGTGGCGGGCCGAAATCATCAGGTACATGCCGAAGAGCGTTACGAGCAGGAGCTCGTAGAATTCGCCGCGGCGGGTGCTCTGGGTTTCGGAGTTATTCCATGAGGCAGACTGAATCAGAACGATGAGCACGCCTACGTTGAGAATGTTCTTGATGGTGGCGATGACGGGCGAGGTCACATACATGCCGGCGAATGCCGACTCGGTGTGGCCGCACATCAGGCCGAAACCGGCCAGGGTGAAAGCGGCGAACAGGATGGTTGTAATCCCCGAGAGGCCGGTGAGCACCTTCTTGGGCATGAAAGTGTCGTAGAGGAATACTATCAGGAAGATGGCCAGCAGGGCAATCTCCTGTTTCATTGCTAAAAACTGTGAGTAATCCATTGGTTTATGCGGTAAATGTCAGAGGGGAAATTACATGCCGATGACTTTGAAGATGTCGGCCGAGAACGTAGTGCGGATGAGTGACTCGAAGAAGTTGGGGAAGCAGCCGATTGCGGCCACGCAGATGATGAGCGTGACGGTCGAGGTGCGTTCCCACCATGTTGCGTCGGTGAGCTCGAGGTGGTGTTCGTTCTGCACGGGGCCGAGCAGCAGCTTGCCGACAACGCGGAGAATGTAGACTGCGGTAATCACAATCGAGCAGCAGGCAATGATGGTGAAGACGCGGTTGAGCAGGGCCGTTTCCTGGAACGAGCCGACGAAGATGGTCATTTCGGCTACGAAGCCCGACAGGCCGGGAAGGCCGAGCGATGCCATACCAGCAATGACGTAGCAGACGGCCAGGAAGGGCATGATTTTCATCAGGCCGCCCATTTCGCGGATGTCGCGGGTGTGGGTTCGGCCGTAAATCATGCCGATCAGGGCGAAGAACAGGGCGGTCATCAAGCCGTGGGAGAGCATCTGCATGATGGCGCCGGTCATTGCGGTGGTGTTGAGCATGAGAATTGCGAAGAGCACCAGGCCGCAGTGGCTCACCGAAGAGTATGCGTTGATATATTTGAGGTCGGTCTGTACGCATGCCGAGAAGGCGCCGTAGACCACCGAGATGCCGGTGAGGATGAGGAAAATCCAGGCGAGTTCGTTGGCGGCGAAGGGCATCAGGTAGATGGCCACACGGAAGCATCCGTAGCCGCCGAGCTTCATGAGCACGCCTGCGTGGAGCATCGACACGGCGGTGGGGGCGCAGGCATGACCGTCGGGGCTCCATGTGTGGAAGGGGAACATGGCGCCGAGCACGCCGAAGCCTACGAAGGCCATCGGGAAGAGGAAGTATTGCCAGCTGTGGGGAATCGAGTCGGCCTGGGCGATGTCAAGGATGTTCCAGGAGTCGAGGCCGGCGTTGTAGTAGATACCGATGAGCGAGAGCATCAGGAAGGCGGAGCCGCCCATGAGCATGAGGGTGAGCTTCATGGCGCTGTACTCTTTGCGTCCGGTGCCCCAGATGCCGATGAGCAGATACATGGGGATGAGGGCGACTTCATAGAACATGAACATCGTGAAGAGGTCAATCGAGATGAAGAAGCCGAACACGCCTATGCTGAGCAGGATGAGCCAGAGGAAGAATTCTTTGGGCAGGGGATTGATTTTCCATGATGCGAACGAGCCGGTGAGCAGAATGATGCTTGACAGCAGAATCATGGCAATCGAGATGCCGTCGACGCCGACGCTGAGTTTGATGTTGAGCGCCGAGAACCAGGTCCAGTCGCCGCGGTAGAGCATGGCGCCCTCGGCGCCGGCGGCGCGCAGGCCGAGGTAGTCGACCAGCAGCCAGATGCTGAGACCGAGCAGGCAGAGCGAGCCGGTCACGGCAACCGTGCGGATGTGCGCCATGGAGCGCGAGAGGTAGAGTCCCAGCAACATGATGACCGGGATTACCACGAAGTATATCAGAGGATTGGAAAACATAGCTGATTGGTTTGTTGCTTTTTCTGATTGTACGGATTAGAGGAGCACGCAGGCTGTGGTGATAGCGCCGAGCAGCAGTGCGCCGAACAGGTAGATGTAGACGTAGGCCTGAACGGAGCCGCTCTGGAGCGGGCGAATGGTGATTGACAGGCGCTGTGCGAGCCATGCCAGGCCGTTCATGGAGCCGTCGATGATGTGACGGTCAAACCAGGCGATGGGGCGGCAGATGCCGTTGAAGATAATCTTGTGGGTAATGAAGAGATAGATTTCATCCCAATAGAAGCGGTTGTGGGCGGCTGTCCAGAGTCCGCAGGATGCTTTGGCGAACTTTTCGGGCAGGCTGTTCTTTTTGCGATACATCACGGTAGCGAGCGCGATGGCGGCCACGGCAATGATAATCGAGGGCAGTGCGACGCCCATCCAGTCGATGTGGATGTGGTAGGGCACGCCGTTCCAGCTGACGAGTGTGCCGAAAGGAATGAAGCCTGCAACGCAGCTCACGGCGGCCAGGAATACCAGGGGCAGTGACATTACCCAGGGGCCGTCGTGGGGTTTGTGGTGGCCGTAGTCGGGTTCGTCCCACCAGAAAATCAGATAGTAGAGGCGGAACATATAGAAGGCGGTCAGGCCGGCAACCATGCTCATCCATGCGCCCCAGATCCAGCTCTGCTGGTAGCAGGCCGACAGAATTTCGTCTTTCGAGAAGAAGCCTGAGAAGGGGGGGATGCCGGCGATGGCCAGACAGCCGATCAGGAAGGTGATGTGGGTGATGGGCATGTATTTGCGGAGGCCGCCCATTGCGGTGTAGTCATTGGAGTGTACGGCATGAATCAGGGCGCCGGCACCGAGGAAGAGCAGGGCCTTGAACATGGCGTGGGTGAAGAGGTGGAACATCGAAGCCATGTAGCCGAGGCTTTCGTGGAATTCGGGACGGGCAACGCCGAGCGACACCATCATGAAGGCAATCTGCGAAATGGTCGAGAATGCGAGCACGCGCTTGATGTCAATCTGGGTGCAGGCAACCACGGCAGCGTAGAAGGCGGTGATCGCGCCGACCACGGTGATGAACATCAGGGCGGCTTCTTCCATCAGGTAGAGCGGGAACAGGCGTGCTACGAGATACACGCCGGCAACAACCATTGTTGCTGCGTGGATGAGGGCCGACACGGGGGTGGGGCCTTCCATTGCGTCGGGGAGCCAGATGTGGAGCGGGAGCATGGCCGATTTACCCATGCCGCCCATGAAGATGAGCACCAGGGCCCATGTCAGCAGCGAGCAGCCCATGAATGTGGCGCCCTGGAAGCGGGCCAGGATGCCCATGGGGGTGTTGAGCGCTACGGCATATGACGAGCCGTCTTGCACGGAGGTGAAGTCGGTGAAGTCGAAGGTGCCGGTCACGTAGCTCAGAATCAGGATGCCGATAAGGAATCCGAGGTCGGCGAAGCGGGTTACGATGAAAGCTTTTTTAGAGGCCGAGACGGCGGATGGGCGCGTGTAGTAGAAGCCGATGAGCAGGTAGGACGATGCGCCGACGAGCTCCCAGAAGATGTACATCTGGAAGATGTTGGTTGCGACTACCAGGCCGAGCATCGAGAAGCTGAAGAGCTGGAGGAAGGCATAGTAGCGCTGGAAGCCCTTTTCACCTTCCATGTAGCCGAGCGAGTAGAGGTGGACGCAGAAGCTGATGGTGGTGATCACAACGATGAGGAGAGCTGAAATCGGGTCGAGAAGGAATCCGAGGCGAATGATCAGCGAGTCGGTGAACTGGAGCCAGTCTTGGTTGAAGATGATGTGCTGCAGACGGTTGCCTGCTTCGGTAATGAAGGCGGCGTCGTTGCTGAAGAAGTAGGTTGCTGCGGTGATGTAGGCGAGCACCATGGTTGTGCCCATGCTGAGCACGCCGTACCAGCCGGCGGCTTTATGGCTCATTTTGTGGCCAAGGAGTCCGAGCACGAGGAATCCCAGAAGAGGGAGACACAAAATCAGAAGGGGAATTATCGGATTCATGATTTTTAGCCTTGGAGTTTGTTAGCGTCACGGACGTCTACGTTCTTATTGACGCGATAGAGGTTGATAATGATTGCAATTGCCATTGCGGTTTCAGCGGCGGCGATTGCGATGGCGAAAAGCGAGAAGAACATGCCCTCCTGTCCGTCGGGATAGATGAACCGGTTGATTACGGTGAAGTTGATGTCGACGGCGTTGAGCATGAGCTCCAGCGAAATGAGCATGGCAATCATGTTTTTGCGCGTAAGGAATCCGTAGATACCGCAGCAGAACATGACCAGGCTCGGGAGCAGATAGTATAGCACGTTTATTTCCATGTTGTTATATCAATAAGAGCGTTAGCGTTTGCGGGCCACGGCAACGGCGCCGATAATGCAGGCGAGCAGCAGCACCGAGACGGCCTCGAACGGGAGCAGATAGCCGCCGCGGTCGGTCGAGAGCATGTATTCGCCGAGTTTGTTCATTGTGAGGAACTCCATGTCGGGTTTTGCGCCGAGCAGCGAGCAGCAGCGGCTGAGCAGGGCGTAGCCGGTGATGCCGGCGGTGAGCACCGCTGCGCAGATGCCCCAGCCGCGACGGCGGCTTTCGAGTTTTTCGGAGTTGTGGCCGGGCTTGGTCGTGAGCAGGATTGCGAACACGAAGAGCACGACTATGCCGCCGGCATAGACTGCAATCTGCACGGCTCCGAGGAATTCATAGTCCATCATGAAGTAGATGATGGCGGCGCCGAAGAGCGTGAAGAGCAGATAGGTTGCGGCGCGCAGAATCTTGCGGGTGGTGACCGTCAGTACGGAAAAGATGATGATGGCCAGAGCCACGATGGTATAAAGGATTTCCATAGCGCTTGGGTTATTTTGCGGGTTCGGCCGGAGCTGCGGGCTGAGCGGGAGCGGGGGCGGGCTCGATGGGCGGCTCGGGGAGGTAATTGAGTTTCTTGACGAGGAGTTCGCGGGTGAATACCGACTGCTCGAAGTCGTTGCTGAAGGTGATGGCGCCGGTGGGGCAGTTGGTCACGCAGAGCTGGCAGAAGGTGCACGACCCGAGGTCATACATCCAGTTGACAAGCTGTTTTTTCTTTTTGCCGTCGGCGAGTTCAACCATCTTGCTTTCAATGTTGATGGTGCCGTTGGGGCATGAGCGTTGACACATGCCGCACGAGATGCACTTGTGGCGGCCTTCGGCGTCGTAGGTCAGGGTGAGGATAGCCCTGAATCGCGGGGCCACGGGGACGTTGTCGCGGTTTTCGGGATATTTCTCCGTCACCTTCTTGGTCAGGAACTCCTTGCCGGTTACTTCCATGCCCTGAACGAGCGAGCGAAGTCCCATGCCGAAGCCCTTGAAATAATCTTTTACACTACCCATAGGTATACGATTGGAGTTTATGCTGTTTTTTTGATATTTATCTGACTTGGCCGCCGAGAATGTCGAGCAGTTCGGCGGTGATTGATTGCTGGCGAAGTTTGTTGTATTCGAGGCTGAGCTGCTCGAGGAGTTTTGTCGCGTTGTCGTTGGCGCTCTGCATGGCCATTACGCGCGCGGCCTGTTCGGAGGCGCGGTTTTCGCTGAACACTTCCTGCATGGTTGACAGGAGCATCAGCGGCAGCGCGGTTTCGAATATGGTCTGCGCGTCGGGCTCGAGGATGTAGAGGCCTGGAGCGGCGGCGTCGGCAGGAGCGGCTTTGGCGGGCACTACGGGCAGCAGCTGTTCGGCAACGAGGCGCTGACGGCCGGCTGAGATGAAGTGCATGTAGACCACGTCGACCCGGTCGGTTGCTCCGCTTTCGAAGGCGGTGCGCACTGAGGCGGTGAAGGCCTTGATTGCGTCGGCGTCGCTTTTGGAGCAGATGCCGGCGGGAGCGGGGCTGACAATGATGCCGGGAGCGGCCAGACGGGCAGCTGCGCGGGCTATTTTGGCGCCGACGGGAACAATTTCAATCTCAACGCCGCTGCCGCAGGTTGAGCGTAGAGCGTCGATATGGTCAAGCATCTGCTTGAAGATGCTGACGTTGTAGGCGCCGCAGAGACCGTCGTCACTGCCCCAGACAATGATGGTTGCGCGTTTGACCGGGCGCACGGCTGTCAGGGGCGACGAAAACTCCGCATCGGCGCCGAGCAGGTTGCCGATGATGCTCTCGAGCTGAGTGCGGAAGGGGAGCAGGCGTTTGATTTCGCGTGTGGCCTTCGACATTTTGGCCGACGAAATCATTTTCATCGCTCCGGTGATTTTTTCGGAGGATGAAACCGAGCCTATACGCCCTTTGAGGTCGCGGAGTGTTGCCATCGTTCAGTTAGTTTTTATATTGAGCGGCTGTTTCCTGAGCTACTTTGGTTAGAGTTTCGGCGGCTTCGTCGGTGAACTGTCCGGCCTTGATGGGGTCGAGGACGTCGGTGCGGTGCGACGAGCGCAGGGTCATGAGCAGACGCTGCTGGAATTCGCCGATTTTGTCGGAGGGCACGTTTTCAAGCAGGCCTTTGGTGCCGCAGAAAATCACGGCTACCTGCTCTTCAACGGGCCAAGGCTGATACTGCGGCTGGATGAGCAGTCGTTCGTTTTTGCGGCCCTTGTCGATTACGCGGGCCGTCACAGCGTCCATGTCGCCGCCGAATTTGGTGAACGATTCGAGTTCACGGAACTGGGCCTGGTCTATTTTCAATGTGCCGGCAACCTTTTTCATCGGTTTGATCTGGGCGTTGCCGCCTACGCGGCTCACTGAGATGCCCACGTTGATGGCCGGGCGAATGCCGCGGTTGAACAGGGCTGTTTCAAGGAAGATCTGGCCGTCGGTAATGGAGATTACGTTGGTCGGGATGTAGGCCGACACGTCGCCTGCCTGGGTTTCGATGATTGGGAGCGCGGTGAGCGAGCCTCCGCCCTTAACGAGCGGCTTCAGGGCCGGGGGCAGGTCGTTCATCTTTTCGGCAACCTTCTGGTTGTCGATAATGCGTGCTGCGCGCTCGAGCAGGCGCGAGTGGAGGTAGAAAATGTCGCCGGGGTATGCTTCTCGGCCCGAGGGGCGCTTGAGAATCAGTGATATTTCGCGGTAGCTGACGGCCTGTTTCGACAGGTCATCGTAGACAATGAGGGCGTCGCGGCCCGTGTCGCGGAAGTATTCGCCGATGGCTACGCCTGCAAAGGGAGAGTAGTAGCGCATGGCTGCTGAGTCGGAAGCAGAGGCGGCAACGACTACGGTATAGTCCATGGCGCCGTTCTTGCGGAGGGTTTCGACTGTGGCGGCGATGGATGATGCTTTCTGACCGATTGCGACATAGATGCAGTAAACCGGTTTGCCGGCCTTGAAGTTGTCGCGCTGGTTGATGATTGTGTCGATTGCGATGGCGGTTTTGCCGATCTGGCGGTCGCCGATAATGAGTTCGCGCTGGCCGCGGCCAATGGGAACCATCGAGTCGACGGCCTTGATGCCGGTTTGCAGCGGGGTTTTTACGGGCTGGCGGTAAATTACGCCCGGGGCTTTGCGCTCGAGGGGGAGGCTGATGAGTTCGCCTTCGATTTCGCCGCGGCCGTCAATGGGTTCGCCGAGCACGTTGATGACGCGTCCAAGCAGGCCTTCACCAACGGGGATTGAGGCGATTTCGCCGGTGCGGCGAACTTTCATGCCTTCGGTTACGCGGTTTACGTTGTTGAGCAGAATCACGCCGACATTGCTCTCTTCGAGGTTCAGAGCCACGCCTTTCACGCCGTTTTCGAACTCGACGAGTTCGTTGGCGCAGACGTTGTCAAGGCCGTAGACGTGAGCGACACCGTCGCCCACTTCGAGCACCGAGCCTGTTTCCTCGAATGTTACCTTGCGGTTAATGTTTTCGAGTTGCTGCTTCAGTATTTGAGAAACTTCGCTTGGATTAGTCATTGATTAATGGCTTAAAAGTTTTAATCGGAGTTGTTTGAGGTCGCCGGCAACTGTGGCGTCGAGCAGTTCGTTGTCGATGGCAATGCTGAATCCGCCGATGAGGCCGGGGTTGACGGCCTGGTTGAATTCGGCTGTAGCGCCGGCCGGGAGGTGGTTGCTGACCAGTTTTTGAATGCGTTGGAGTTCAGCGGGCTGAAGTGGAGCGGCCGAGGTTATATCGACCTTGTGAATGCTGTGGCTGCGGCGATAGATTTCGACGTAGGCCAGGGCAATTTCGCGCAGATACTCCATGCGGCGGTTCTTTTCCAGCAGCTTGACCAGGTCGCTGACAATGGAGCGGGCGTCGGGGTTGCCGGCCGAGGCTGCCGTGACGAGGGCAAGCTTGTCGGCCGCATCGACGTAGGGGTTGGCCATTGTTTTCTGCATGTCGGGGCTCTGGCCGAAGGCGTCGGCCAGGTTGTTCATGGCAGCATAGAGGTCTGCATCCTTGCCTTTTTCGGAGGCGAGGATGTAGAGCGCTTTGGCGTAACGGCGAGGTATGAGTCCCTGGTCCATCAGTCGGCTGATTCGATTTTGTCGAGAAGGTTGTCGACGAGTTTAGCCTGGGTGGCGGTGTCGGAGAGCTGCTTGCCGAGCACCTGGCCGGCGATTTCGAGGGCGGCTGCGCTGACCTGGTCGCGGAATGTCTGCTGGGCTTCCTTTCGGGCCTGTTCGATGGCTACCTTTGCGGCGTCCATCTCTTTTTTGGCCTCGCGGGCTGCCTCTGAGCGGGCCTCCTCGATGATTTGCGACTTCATTCGGTCGGCTTCGCGCAGAATGTCGGCCTGGCGCGAGCGTGCCTGTGCCTCGAATTCTTCGGCTTGTTGCTTGGCGTAGTCGAGTTGCTCCTTCGCCTCGCGGGCATACAGCACACCCTGGTCGATTAGCTCGGCTCGGCTGTCGACTCCTTTCATAATCGCGGGCCATGCGAATTTCCACAGAAGCAGAAAGAGCACGGCGAAGGCCACGAACATCCAGAAGATGAGGCCGAAGTCAGGTGTGAAGAGTTCCATTGAGGTTCGTCGGGGTTATGCTGTGAATTATACGAAGAGGCAGAGCAGGCAGACGATTACTGCGAACAGGGCTACACCCTCGATCAGGGCGGCGATTACAATCATGTTGCTTCGGATATCGTTGGCTGCTTCGGGCTGGCGGGCAATTGCTTCCATGGCCGACGAGCCGATTTTGCCGATGCCGAGGCCTGCGCCGATTGCTGCGATGGCAGCGCCAAAGCCGGCGCCGAGATACTGGATTGCGATGTCGAGAATAAGGGCTAACATAGTGATTGTTGTTTGATTGTTAGTTTATTTGGTTTTGTTTATTTCATGTTTATTTGGCGGAGGCGTGGGCGTGGTGCTCGTCGTGGCCGCGCTCCTGGGCCATGGCGATGAAGGTTGTGCTGAGCATGGTGAACACAAATGCCTGGATGAAGCTAACCAGCACGTCGAGCAGCAGCATGAAGATGCTGAACAGGATGCTCACCGTGGCTCCAAGTCCTGCTGCTGCGGCGCCGAAGTCGGCTATGATGAAGATTATCAGTGTCAGCACTATGACTATCATGTGGCCGCCCATCATGTTGGCGAAGAGTCGTACGGTCAGTGAGGCGGGCTTGGTCAGTACGCCGAACAGTTCGATAATCTGCATGATGGGTATAGGGCATTTGAGCCATACGGGCACGTCCGGCCAGAAGATTTCTTTCCAGTAGTGCTTGCGTGCGAACAGGTTGGTGCAGAAGAAGGTGATGAGCGAGAGCACGAGGGTCACGGCAATATTGCCGGTGAGGTTTGCGCCGCCGGGGAAGATTACCATCAGGCCCATAAGGTTCATTACGAAGATGAAGATGAACACCGTTAGCAGATAGGGGGCGAAGCGGCGTGAGTCTTGGCCGAGGGTGGGTTTGATTACGCCGTCGTAGACGAATTCGAGCAGTTCCTCGACTGCGCCTATGAATCCGCGCGGAGCCTTGAATCCGTGTTTTTTGTGCCAGCGGGCCACGGGCATGCACACTGCCAGCACCACCAGCACGCTGATCCAGAGGGCGCAGACGTTTTTGGTAATCGACATGTCGAATGCCGGGCGCACTTCAGTGCCGTCGGCGAGCAGCTGCGTTACTTTACCTTTGTTGGGGCCCTCGGAGGGTATGGTCCAGGTGTAGTCGCCTTCGGTGTAGAGGGCGTGGTGGTCAATCCGGGCCGAGCTGAAGCAGTGAAAAGATCCGTCGCCGGCCCAGACCATTACCGGCAGGGGGATGCGGTGGTGATGGTCGAAGGGTACTTCCCAACCATAGCCGTCGCCAAGGTGGTCGAAAATGATCTCCTTGGGGTCGAACTTGCCCTTGGCTTCGCCGTCGGCGGCAGCTGATGCCGCAGCAGGGGCCCATAGCGTCAGGGCTGTGACCGCTAAGATTATGAATGCTTTGAGTTGATTCATAGGTTGTTTGGCGTCAGGTGGGTTAGTAGATGCAGACAGACACGACGTCGTTGAGCACGTCGACCAGGCCGCCGTCGGTGGCAACGCTGTGTTGCTCGCCGTTGACGGAGTAGACGATGTTGCCCTTCGAGAGGGTTGATATCAGTGCCGCGTGGCGGGGGAGGACCGTAAACGAGCCCATGGTGCCCGGAAGGGTCACGGAGTCGGCTGTGCCTTCAAACACGACGTCGGCAGGAGATATGATTCGCAGTGTCATTGTCCGTTGGTTGATGTCAGGTTGAGTTATTGGTTACTTTACTTCGGCGAGGAGTTTTTTGCCCTTGGCGATGGCTTCGTCGATTGTGCCGACGTTGAGGAATGCCTGTTCGGGATATTCGTCCATTTCGCCGGAGAGAATCATCTTGAAGCCGCGGATGGTTTCGTTCAGGGGCACCATTACGCCGGGCAGACCGGTGAACTGTTCGGCCACGTTGAAGGGCTGGGAGAGGAAGCGCTGGGCGCGGCGGGCGCGTGCAACTACGAGTTTGTCGTCGTCGCTCAGTTCGTCAACGCCGAGAATGGCAATGATGTCTTGCAGCTCGTTGTATTTCTGCAGCAGCTGCTTCACGGCCTGTGCGGTGTTGTAGTGGTCTTCGCCTATGATGTTCGGGTCGAGAATTCGTGAGGTAGATTCGAGGGGGTCGACGGCGGGATAGATGCCGAGCTCGGCGATTTTACGCGAGAGCACTGTGGTCGCGTCAAGGAACGAGAATGTCGTGGCCGGCGCGGGGTCGGTAAGGTCATCGGCGGGCACGTAGATTGCCTGGACCGATGTGATCGAGCCGTTTTTGGTCGAGGTGATACGCTCCTGGAGCGAGCCCATTTCAGAGGCGAGTGTGGGCTGGTAGCCTACGGCCGAGGGCATGCGTCCGAGCAGTGCCGACACTTCGGAGCCCGCCTGGGTGAAGCGGAAAATGTTGTCGATGAAGAGGAGCACGTCCTTGCCGCCTCCATCCTGGTCGCGGAACTGTTCGGCGACGGTCAGACCGGTCAGGGCCACGCGCAGACGTGCACCCGGGGGCTCGTTCATCTGGCCGAACACGAGGGCTGCCTGACTCTGCTCTACCTGCGTCATGTCGACGCTTTCGAGATCCCACTGGCCTTTTTCCATGCCTTCGGCAAATTTTTCACCGTATTTGATTACGCCTGATTCAATCATTTCGCGCAGCAGGTCGTTGCCTTCGCGGGTGCGTTCGCCGACGCCGGTGAATACGGAGAAGCCGTTGTGGCCCTTGGCGATGTTGTTGATAAGCTCCATAATGAGCACCGTCTTGCCTACGCCGGCGCCGCCGAACAGGCCGATTTTGCCGCCCTTTGAGTAGGGTTCGAGCAGGTCAATGACCTTGATGCCGGTCTGGAGAATCTCGGTCGAGATGGTGAGGTCTTCGAACTTGGGCGCGGGCTGGTGAATGGGGCGCATGTTTTCGCGCTCGAGGGCGGGGAGATTGTCGATGGTCTGTCCGATGACGTTCATCAGTCGACCCTTGACCTGCTCGCCGGTCGGCACTGAAATCGGATGGCCGAGGTTTTCGACCTTGATTCCGCGTTGCAGGCCGTCGGTGCTCTCCATGGCCACGCATCTTACGGTTTCTTCGCCAATGTGTTGCTCGACTTCGAGAATGAGTTCAGAGCCGTCGGGGCGGGTAATTTTCAGGGCGCTGTAGATGGGGGGCAGCTGCGATGCGTCGCCTTCGAAGGCCACGTCGACCACGGGGCCGATGACTTGCGCTACTTTTCCGTATTTTTCGCTCATTGTTGGAGTGTTGGAGTTGTGGGTTGGGTGCGTGGGGTGATGATTAGAAGTGGAATCCGGTGGTGATGACGATTACCATCAGCACGAGGTTTACCAGACACAGGGGCATGAGGTATTTCCACTCGAACGACAGGAGTTGGTCAATTCGCAGGCGGGGGAATGTCCACTTGAACCAGATCATGATGAAGGTGATGGCCACGGCTTTGGCGAGGAACCACACAATCGAGGGGATATAGTCCATTACGGTGTTGAATCCGTCCCAGCCGGCGATGTGCAGTGGCATCCAGCCGCCGAAGAAGAGCAGTGCGGCCACACCGCCGATGATGAAGAGGTTCAGATATTCGGCCAGATAGAAGAAGCCGAAGTGCATGCCTGAGTATTCGGTGTGGTAGCCGGCGGTAAGTTCGCTTTCGGCTTCGGGAAGGTCAAACGGGCCACGGTTGGTTTCGGCGGTGCCTGCCACAATGTAGACCAGGAAGGCGATGATGGCGGGGATATGGCCTTTGAAGATGAACCATCCGTTGGCCTGCTGGGCCACGATTTCGCTGACGCTCATGGTGCCTGCAAGGCAGACCATGGTGATTACGCAGAGCGAGATGGAGATTTCGTAGCTGACCATCTGAGCGCCGGAGCGGAGAGCGCCGATGAGGGTGTATTTGTTGTTTGACGACCAGCCGGCCAGCAGGATTCCGAGCACGCCTATTGAGCTGGTGGCGAGCAGGAAGAAGATGCCGATGTTGAAGTCAATTACCTGCAGTCCGTTGCCCCAGGGGAGCACTGCAAACGACAGCATCGATGCGAGAATAACGAGGAAGGGAGCGAGGCCGAACAGGAATTTGTCGACGCGGTTCAGCGGAATGATTTCCTTGATGAGCATCTTGAACATGTCGGCAAAGGACTGGAGCAGACCTTTGGGGCCTACGCGGTCGGGGCCGAGGCGACACTGGAATGCGGCGCAGACCTTGCGCTCGAAGTAGATGTAGAACAGCGCGAGCAGGGCATACATCAGGAGCAGACCGAGGCCGATGAGCACACACTCGATTGTGATGGTGAGCCAGGGGGCCAGGCCGCATGTGGTGCTCAGGAAGCTGTCAATCCAGCCGGTTATAAACGATAAGTCTTGCATAATCTCGTTGATGGATGTGGATGATGAATGGAGTCAGAGAGGCTGTTTTTATCGGTCAATGTCGGGAACGATATAGTCCAGGGTGCCGCCAATGGTTATGAGGTCGGCGATTTTCTGTCCGCGGGTCAGGTGGTCAATGACGCCGGCCAGGCAGAAGCAGGGCGAGTTGAACTTCATGCGCCAGGGCGAGGTGGTGCCGGTGCTTTCGATGTAGCAGCCGAATGCGCCCTTGCCGGTTTCAACTTCCTGGAACCAGTGGCCTTCGGGGAGTTTGATGATTTTGGGCACTTTGGCGCAGATTTCGCCTTCGGGAATCTTGTCGATGAGCTGGGCAATGATTTTGCAGCTCTGTTCCATCTCCGACATGCGGGCCTTGAAGCGTGCCATGGAGTCGCCTTCGGTGCGGGTGATGACTTCGAAGTCGACTTCGGGGTATGCACCGTAGGGATGTGCGCGGCGGACGTCGTAGTTCCAACCTGTTGCGCGTCCGGAGGGACCGGTGATGTTGTAGTCGACGGCGTCGTCCTCGCTGAGCACGCCCACACCGTTCATGCGGTTGTTGGCAATGACGTTGCCGGTGAATATTTTGTTGTATTCCTTGATGGCCTTGGGCATGATTTCGAGCAGGGCCTTGACGTCGGTGACGAAGTTTTCGTCAAGTTCCTGACGCACGCCGCCGATGACGTTGTAGTTGAACGTCATGCGGGCGCCTGTGGTGCGCTCGAGGATGTTGAGGATGGTTTCGCGTTCGCGCAGGGCGTAGAAGAGCATCGTGGTAGCGCCGAGGTCCATGCAGAATGTGCCTGCTGCGAGCAGGTGGGAGTTGATTCGCATGAGTTCGTCCATGATGACGCGGATAACTTTGGCGCGCGGGGGCACTTCGATTCCCATAGCCTTTTCGACGCACATGCAGACGCAGTGGCTGTTGATAAGGGCTCCGAGGTAGTCGAGGCGGTCAACGAAGTGGATGGTCTGGGGGTAGGTCAGTCCTTCGCAGAGTTTTTCGATGCCGCGGTGGATGTAGCCGAGGTAGAGGTCGATTTTTTTGATTTCCTCGCCTTCGACAGCGGTGCGCAGGCGCAGCACGCCGTGGGTTGCGGGGTGCTGGGGGCCGATGTTCACCACGAAGTCCTCGGGCTTGAAAATCACGCGTTCTTCGGCGTGGATTTTGCCGTCGGCGTCTTCGACGTAGGTAACTGTGGTGTCTTCGGTCTCTTCGTGGTCGAGGCGCACGGGGTTGACTTCGGGGTTCGTGTCGTAGTCTTTACGGAAGGGGAAGCCCACCCAGTCGTTGCGAAGGAAGAGGCGGCGCATGTCGGGGTTGCCGATAAATTTTATGCCGTAGAAGTCGTAGACTTCACGTTCGTAGATGCCGGCAACGGCATAGAGGTCGGTGATTGAGTGAAGGAACGGCTCCTCGCGGTTGGCGGTCGAGACTTTTACGCGAATCATCTCGTAGGTGCGGGAGTTCACGAGGTAACATACGATTCCGAGTTCTTCGCCCCAGTCCATGCCGATGAGTGCGCGGAGGTTGTCGAATCCGAACTCCTTGTGCAGCTTGGCGGCGAGGGCGTGCCAACTGGCGTCGGGAACGGTGAGTTCAAGCGTTTCGCCCTGAGCGAATGTCACTTCGGGAAACTGCTTGCCCACTATCTCCTGGATGTTTGCCATATCAATATATTGAAATGTGATGGTTTTGTAAATTTGAGCGGGTTTGCGGTCAGTCGGTCATTGACTCGATGGGGTGGTTTTTGAGGAATTCTTTCTGGTTTTCCTTTCTATTCACACCGCCGAAGAATTTTTCGACTTTAACCTTGCGCGAGAGCTGCATGATGGCGTAGATCATGGCTTCGGGGCGAGGGGGGCATCCGGGGCAGTAAACGTCGACGGGAATAATTTCTCCGACGCCTTTGACTACGTGGTATGAGTTTTTGAACGGTCCGCCCGAGATTGCGCAGCTGCCGGTGGCGATTACGTATTTGGGCTCGGCGAGCTGGTCGTAGAGACGACGCACTACCGGGGCCATGCGGTGCACAATGGTGCCGGCAACCATCATGAAGTCGGCCTGGCGTGGCGACGAGCGGGCAACTTCCCATCCGAAGCGTGCCATGTCATAACGGGCGGCGCCGAGCGAGATGAATTCGATGCCGCAGCATGAGGTTGCGAATGTCAGGGGCCAGAGTGAGTTGGAGCGGCCCCAGTTGATAAGTTTGTCGAGCGAGCCTACGATAACGTTAGTGCCGTTGGCCTTGAGCTCGGCAATCATCGATTCAATGTACTCGTTGTCTTTCCATGCCTCGTAGGGCATCGATTTGGTGGTTATTTCCATTGCAGGGCTCCTTTCCGCCAGGCATAAACGAGGCCCAGCACAAGAATCGAGAAAAAGACTGCGATGCAGAGCACGCCCTGGCCTCCGAGAGCGCGCATGTTTACGGCCCAGGGAAACAGGAACACACACTCAACGTCGAACATCAGGAAGAGAATGGCATAGAGGTAATAGCCAATCTTGAACTGCGCCATGGACTCGCCACGCGTAGGAATGCCGCATTCGTACGGCTCGCCCTTCTGTACATTGTAGGACCGGGGCGACAGCAGTCCGGCAAGCCACAGGGCAAGCGCAACAAGGGCGATGCCAGTGACGGCAGCCGTGATGGCCAGCACGCCATTAGAGATGGATAACGTTATCATACAGGTTTTTATGGTAACAAAACAGTATATGTAATTGTCAATTTTATCCGCAAATTTACGAAAAAATTCTTAAAAGTTTGCTTCCGTGCGGGGTCAAAATGAAAAAAACATGAATTTTTGCAGAAAAAGGGTGTTGCGAGGTGCTTGGAGAATGCGAGCAGCGGCCCGTTTGTGGCGGGCCGCTGCGTTGGATTCGGTTTAATCGAGGAGGAGGGGGAGGGAAGGGCTGTTGTCAGGCTTTGTAGAGTTCGATGCTTTCTTTGTCGAAGCTGTCGATGAACTCACAGTGCTGGCTGACGAGGGCGTTGGCCATGTTGTTGTAAACGATGGCCGAGTTGGTAAACGAGGCGTTGCGCTGGGCGTCGAGGAGCAGCAGGTAGCTCATGACGATGTTGCCGGCCATTTCGACGAGGCGGCGGGCCATGAAGTCGATGTAGGGCTGGTCTTTGGTGGCGGCAACGGCTGCGATGCGGGCCATGGCTTTTTCGGTCATGGTTTCGAGGCGCTTGCTGACGTTTTCGAGTTCGGCGCTGAGAGCGGGGCCCTGGCTGAGCTGTTCGCGGTAGGACTCGATGAGGGTGTTGATGGTGCCGGTGGTGACGTGGCGTATTGCGGCCACTACCTGAAGCTGGGTTGTGCCTTCGTAGATCGAGGTGATGCGTGCGTCGCGGTATATGCGTTCGCAGGCATATTCTTTCATGAAGCCCGAGCCGCCGTGCACCTGGATGCAGTCGTAGGCGTTCTGGTTGCAGTATTCCGAGCCGAGGCCTTTGGCCAAGGGAGTACATGCGTCGGCGAGTTTGGAGTAGAGTTTGCACTCTTTTTTCTCCTCGAGGGTGAGGGGACGTTCCTTGGCGATGTCTTCGTAAGCCTTGTAGAGGTCAACGTAGCGCGAGGTTTCGTACAGGAGCGAGCGCGAAGCGTCAAGGCGGGCTTTCATTACGGCGATCATTTCGAATACGGCGGGGAATTCGATGATTGCCTTGCCGAACTGTTTGCGTTCGCGAGCATAGGCGAGGGCTTCGCGGTAGGCGAGTTCGCTGACGCCGACGCTCTGGGCGGCGATGCCGAGGCGGGCGCCGTTCATCAGGGCCATCACGTATTTGATGAGGCCGAGGCGACGCGAGCCGCAGAGTTCGGCTTTGGCGTTTTTGTATACGAGTTCGCATGTGGGCGAGCCTTTGATGCCCATTTTGTTTTCGATGCGGCGCACGGTCACACCGCCGTCACGCTTGTCGTAGATGAACATCGAGAGGCCGCGGCCGTCGCGGGTGCCTTCTTCCGAGCGGGCGAGTACGAGGTGGATGTCGGAGTCGCCGTTGGTGATGAAGCGCTTGACGCCGTTGAGGCGCCAGGTTCCGTCGGGCATTTCGGTGGCCTTGAGCATTACGCTCTGGAGGTCAGAGCCGGCGTCGGGCTCGGTGAGGTCCATCGACATGGTTTCACCGGCGCACACGCGGGGAATGTATTTTTGCTTCTGCTCTTCTGAGCCGAATTCGTAGATGGTTTCGGCGCAGTCCTGCAGGCCCCAGAGGTTTTCAAAGCCGGTGTCGGCGCGGCTGACGATGTCGGCGGCCATGATGTAGGGGGTGATGGGGAAGTTGAGGCCGCCGAGACGACGGGGCATCGACATGCCCATGAGGCCGGCCTTGCGGCAGGCTTCGAGGTTCTTTTGGGTGCCGTCGGCATAGACGACGCCGCCGTTTTCAACGCGGGGGCCCTGGTGGTCTACGTCTTCGGCGTTGGGGGCGACGATTTCGCCGCACATGTCGCCGACGATTTCGAGGACGCGGTCATAGTTGTCCATTGCGTCGTCGAAGTTGTAGGGGGCGTAGTCAAATTTCTCGGCGTCGGTGTAATCGCGCTCTTTGAGGGCCACGATTTTCTGCATCAGGGGGTGGGAGAGGTGATGCTTCAAATCGGGATTGTCGGTATAGAAGTTGGCCATAGCTGAGATTTATGCTTACTTGGAGTTCTTTTTGTAGTATTTGATGAGCTTCGGAATGATTTCTTCGGCTTCGGCGGTGATTACATAGTCGGCAATCGCGTTGATGGGAGCGTCAGGGTCGTTGTTGATCGAGATGATGATCGAGCTGTCCTGCATGCCGGCAATGTGCTGAATCTGGCCGGAGATGCCGCAGGCTATGTAGAGCTTGGGGCGTACGGTTGTGCCTGTCTGGCCGATCTGACGGGCGTGTTCGGTCCAGCCGGCGTCGACTGCGGCGCGGGTTGCGCCGACTTCAGCGCCGAGCACCGATGCGAGCTCGTGGAGCATGTCGAAGCCTTCTTTCGAGCCCATGCCGTAGCCGCCTGCAACGATGATGGGCGAGTTTTTGATGTTGATTTTCGACTGCTCGATGTGGCGGTCAATGATTTCAACTACGTATTCTTCGGGTTTGATGAAGTCGTCGGCCTTGAGGTTGATGACTTCGGCCTTGTGGGCGGGGTCGAAGATTTCTTTTTTCATGACGCCTTCGCGTACGGTGGCCATCTGGGGGCGGCATTCGGGGTTGACGATTGTCGCAACGATGTTGCCGCCGAATGCGGGGCGAATCTGATAGAGCAGATCGGAGTAGCTTTTGCCGGTTTTGGCGTCGGTGTGGTCGCCGATTTCAAGGGCGGTGCAGTCGGCGGTGAGGCCGCTGTGGAGGCACGAGCTGACGCGCGGACCGAGGTCGCGGCCGATGCAGGTTGCGCCCATCAGGCAAATTTGCGGTTTGATTTGCTTGAAGAGGTTGATGAGCAGGGCTGCGTGGGGGTTGGTCGTGTAGGGGAAGAGGCGGGCGTCGTCGACTTTGTAAATTACGTCGGCACCGTAGGGGGCAATGGTTTCTTCGACGTTGCCGAGGTTATGGCCGGCTACGATGGCTTCGAGCTTGACGCCGAGACGGTCGGCGAGGGCGCGGCCCTTGGTGAGGAGCTCGAGGCTGACGTCGGCAACGTGGTCTTCAGCCCATTCGCAGTAGACGATGAGGTTGTTGTTATCTTGAGTCATGGTGCGTTAGTTCGTTAAGAGTTAGCCGATAGTGTGATTGGCGATGAGTTCCTTGACGAGCTCTTCGATCTGGGCGTCGTCGTTGTCGAGGCGGCGGCTCTCCTTAGCGGTGAACACGACGTTTTCAACGTTTTTGACTTTTGTGGGCGAGCCGGGGAAGCCAATCTGTTCGGGGTCGGCTTCGACGAAAGCGGCGCTCCATTCAACGATGGCTTCGGGGCAGCGTTCGTCGGCGCGCTTCTGTGCTTCGGGGTCGAGCGCGGTGCGTTCGGTGGGTGAAGCGGCATATTTGAATTTGCAGATGCGCTGTGCGTTGCGCGGGCGGCATTCGTCGGCTGAGCCGCCAACGGTTACGAGGCAGGGCAGGGGGGCCTTGACAGTCTCGACGCCGTTTTCAAGGCGGCGCTTGACGGTTACGTAGCCGTCGGCGATGCCGAGAATTTCTTCAGCATATGTGACCTGGGGCACACCGAGCTTTTCGGCAATCTGGGGGCCTACCTGTGCGGTGTCGCCGTCAATGGCCTGGCGTCCGCCGAGAATGATGTCGTAGCCTTCCATTTTGCGGATTGCCTGCGACAGGGAGTAGGATGTCGCCAGGGTGTCGGCGCCGCCGAGGGCGCGGTCGGTCAGAACTACACCGCGGTCGGCGCCGCGGTAAATTGCTTCACGAATGATTTCCGAGGCGCGGGGAAGACCCATGGTGAGCATGGTCACGGTGGAGCCGGGGTGGGCGTCCTTCAGGCGCAGGGCCTGTTCGAGTGCGTTGAGGTCTTCGGGATTGAAGATGGCAGGCAGAACTGCGCGGTTGATGGTGCCGTCTTCTTTCATTGCATCTTTGCCCACATTGCGGGTGTCGGGCACCTGCTTGGCGAGCACGATGATATTAAGGCTCATACTGTCTGTAATATAATTGGTGATATATGAATTGGCTTAAGTTGTGAAAAATGCAGGCTGCAAAGTTACGAAAAACTGAGTAAATTACAAATTTTATTTTTCGCGCCGTGAGGTTCAGTTCGAGTGTTTGAAGCTCATGTCGAGGCCTTTGACGGAGTGGGTCAAGGCGCCTACGCTGATGAAGTCGACACCGGTTTCGCCATAGGCGCGCAGCGTCTGCAGGGTTATGCCTCCGCTCGATTCGATTTCGGTGGCGCCGTTGATGCGCTTAACGGCGTCGGCGGTGCGTTCGGGGGTGAAGTTGTCGAGCATTATGCGGTCTACTCCGGCGGCGAGAGCCTGGTCGATTTCGTCGGTATTGCGCACTTCGACCTCGATTTTGAGGTCGCGTCCGGTGCGGCGGCAGTATTCTTTGGCCGAAGCGACTGCCTTGTCGATTCCGCCGGCAAAGTCGACGTGGTTGTCTTTAATCAGAATCATGTCGAACAGGCCGATGCGGTGGTTGCCGCCTCCGCCGATTTTAACAGCTTCTTTGTCGAGCAGGCGCATGCCGGGTTCGGTTTTGCGGGTGTCGATGACTTTGGTTTTGAGTCCCTGCAGTTCCTGCATGTAGCGGTGGGTTGTGGTTGCAATGCCGCTCATGCGCTGCATGATGTTGAGCATTATGCGCTCGGTCTGGAGCAGTGACTGCACTTTTCCTTCGACTTCGAAGGCAATGTCGCCGGGCTTGACTTCTGCGCCGTCGTGTATGAAGACGGTCATTTTCAGTTCCGGGTCGAATTTTTCGAATACCTTGCGGGCAATTTCGACGCCGGCGATTATGCCGGGCTCTTTGATCAGGAGGTGTTGTTTGCCGCGTGCGTCGGCGGGTATTGTCGAAAGGGTTGTATGGTCGCCGTCGCCGACATCTTCGGCAAAAGCCAGTGTCAGAAGGTCGTCAATGAGTTCGTCGCGCGATTTCATCTTTTTGAATAATTATTGTTAACTTTGCCGCAAAATTACGAATAATCAGCCAATTTTACAACCCATTAGACTATGAAACTGCTTTTGGTGGCCGTTGGGCGCACGACGATTGACTTTGTCAGGCAGGGTGTTGATGAGTATCTCGGCCGCCTGTCGCACTATGTGTCTGTAGAAACTAAGATTATTGCCGACGTGGGGCGCAAGGCCGCGTCGCTTTCGCCTGCGCGTCAGAAGGAGCTCGAGGGCGAGGCTATTTTGCAGGTTGTCCAGCCGTCAGACAGGGTGGTGCTGCTCGATGAGAACGGGCGCGAGTTTACGTCGCGTGAGTTTGCCGATTATTGCCAGCGGCTCATGGCTTCGGGCGTGCGGCGCGTGGTTTTCGTGGTCGGGGGTCCTTATGGGTTCTCGCAGGCCGTTTATGACCGTGCGGATTCAAAGGTGAGCCTGTCGCGAATGACGTTTAATCATGAAATGGTCAGGCTGTTTTTTGTGGAGCAGCTCTATCGGGCGCAGACGATTCTGCGCGGTGAGCCGTATCACCACGACTGACGCACCGGGTCGAGGCAGAACAGTCCGACAGCAAGGCTGCTGAAGAATACCGTAGGGTTGCACCAGGCAATTAGTGCAATCAGTGCTGACGTGAAGCCGGCAATGACTCCGAGCAGGTTCAGAATGAGCGATACCGGGCCTCGGAGAGCGGGCGATTGGGTGTGGCGGGAAATTGCTGAAGAGTTGGTCATGGCGTTGTTTTTTTTAGGTTTCACACCGCAAAGTTCGCCGTAACATGGGCAAAAACGATGCCCCTGTCAATAAAAAAGAGTTAAACTACGCAGCCGCCGGAACCAGGGTTCCGGCGGCTGCTGTATGGTATGCTTATCGGCTTGCGTCAGTCGCGCGAGCTGCCGAAGAAGCGGAGCAGGTAGAGGAAGAGGTTGATAAAGTCGAGGTAGAGGTTCAGGGCGCCGATAGTGGCCAGGTGGCCTGTCGATGATGCGGGCATAATCTCGGCCATGCGCTTGATTTGCTGGGTGTCCCATGCAGTCAGGCCGATGAATATGGCTACGCCGGCGAATGAAATAATCCATTCAAAAGTCGAGTTGGCCCAGAAAATGTTGATTATAGAGCAGATAATCAGGCCGAAGAGCGCCATGATGAGGAGCGAGCCGAGTTTCGAGAGGTCGCTCTTGGTTGTGTAGCCATAAATGCTCATTGCGCCGAATGTGCCGGCACAGATGAAGAAGGTCTTGGCAATCGAGGCGCCGGTGTAGATTGCAAAAATCGGGCATAGCGCCAGGCCGTTGATGATTGCGAAGAGATAGAACAGGGCGGCTGCGGTGGTTGACTGCATCTTGGTGATGCGGGCCGAAAGCAGCAATACGATTGCGATTTCGGCAATGAAGAGACCCCAGAACACGAACTGGTGGGTGAACATGAAGCTCAGGAATCCCTGTGAGAAGCCGAGCAGGGCCACGACTGCGGTGATGAGCAGGCCGAAAGTCATGTGCAGATACACGCCTTTCATGACCGTAGACACTCGAGAGCCTACGGCGTAATCTACGCCGCCATATTGCGGCATGTTGTATGGATAGTCAGACACTTTAAATAAGGAGAATTAAGGGTTAAACATTATTGTGCAGAATTGAGGCTCGGATTAGAGGACGTCGGGGCTGTGGATTACATACGTTCAACAACGCCGATGCCGAGCAGGTTCAGCGCTGTGCGGATGGTCGAGGCCGTTGCGTCGCTCAGAGCCAGGCGCAGCGAGCAGATTGCCCGGTCTTCCTCGCGCAGAATCGAGCAGTCGTGATAGAACTGGTTGTATTCCTTGACGAGGTCGTAGACGTAGTTGGCAATCAGAGCCGGCGAGTAGGTGCGTCCGGCTTCCTGAACGGTGTCGGGGAAGTCGGCCAGGCGCTGAATCAGCGCGATTTCGCGGTCGCCGGGTTCGACGGTCGAGTAGTCGCCGATTTCAAATCCGGCTTCGGCAGCCTTACGGAGTACCGAGCGTATGCGCGCGTAGGTATATTGGATGAAAGGGCCGGTGTTGCCGTTGAAGTCGATGCTTTCTTCGGGGTTGAAGGTCATGTTCTTGCGGGGGTCCACCTTGAGCAGGAAGTATTTCAGCGCTCCAAGGCCCACGGTTTCGGCCACGTTTTCAGCCTCGGCGGCGCTAAGACCGTCGAGTTTGCCGAGTTCGTCGCTTACCTTGCGGGCGTCGGCCACCATGGCTTCCATGAGGTCGTCGGCGTCGACAACCGTGCCTTCGCGGCTCTTCATCTTGCCGTTGGGCAGTTCCACCATGCCGTAGCTGAAGTGGACGAGGCTCTTGCCCCATTCGAAGCCGAGGCGGTCAAGCAGCAGCGACAGCACCTGGAAGTGATAGTTCTGCTCGTTGCCGACCACGTAGATCATTTTCGAGATAGGGTAGTCCTGATAGCGGAGTTTGGCCGTGCCGATATCCTGGGTCATGTAGACCGATGTTCCGTCGGCGCGCAGCAGTAGTTTGTGGTCGAGGCCGTCGGCGGTGAGGTCGGCCCAGACAGAGCCGTCTTCCTTGCGGTACATCACGCCCTTTTCGAGGCCTTCGAGCACCTTTTCCTTGCCTTCGAGATAGGTTTGGCTTTCGTAGTAGATTTTGTCGAAGTCAACGCCCATGCGTTTGTAGGTTTCGTCGAAGCCGGCATAGACCCATTCGTTCATGCGGGCCCAGAGGGCGCGGATTTCAGGGTCGTTGTTTTCCCACTTCACGAGCATGGCGCGGGCTTCGGCCATCAGGGCCGATGCTTTTTCGGCTTCCTCGTCGGTCATTCCCTGCTCTTTCAGGGTCTTGAGCTCTTCCTTGTAGTGCTTGTCGAAAAGCACGTAGAAGTCGCCGATAAGGTGGTCGCCCTTCTTGCCGGCGGTTTCGGGGGTTACGCCTTCGCCCCATTTCTGCCAGGCGAGCATCGATTTGCAGATGTGGATGCCGCGGTCGTTGACAATGTTGGTCTTGACCACGCGGTTGCCGCATGCGGCGATGATGCGCGACAGCGAGTAGCCGAGCAGGATATTGCGGAGGTGGCCCAGGTGGAGGGGCTTGTTGGTGTTGGGCGACGAGTATTCGACCATTACCAGCGGAGCGTCGGCTGCGGGCGCGGTCAGTCCGTAGTCGGGCGTCTCGGCTATGTGGCGCAGCACTGCGTTCCAGTAGGTCGGCTCGATGACTATGTTCAGGAAGCCTTTGATAACGTTGAAACGGTTGACGGCCGGTTCGTTGTCGACCAGCCAGTTGCCTATTTCCGTGCCGACCTGCTCGGGCGCCTTGCGGGCGGCCTTGACCCAGGGAAAAGTCATTACGGTCAGGTTGCCCTCAAACTCCTTGCGGGTGGCTTGAGGCACGATGGTGTCGGCGGGCGCGTCGATGCCGTAGAGTTCTTTGACGGCACGGCTCACGGCCTCGGCGATAATCTTGTCTACAATCATTATTGTTCAGTTGCTGATTTCGGGTTGTTAAAGAGCCGCAAATTTACGGCTTTTTGGCGAAATCTGCAATCTTTTAATTGAGGATAATGCCTCCGGCTGCGGGGCTGTAGGCTCTTGCGAACTGCTTGATGAAAGCGATTGTCAGTTGGCGGGGTGAGGCGGAGGCTGGGGTTTCGGCTCGGGCCGACAGTATTGGAGTAGAAATTTCAGCCATAGGCAGGAAGTGCTTTTTTGATGATGTGATTATGTTGTCGATACACCATACTAACGCCGGCGGCCGGAATTTAGTATAAATTCTCTAAAAATTTTGCGTCGCAACGTGCGCGAATCAGCAACTCGCTGACGCGCCACGCCTCGTCAGGGGTGGGCCGTGGAACGGAATCGGCCGTCAAGCTGCGTCCGACGCCGCGATAGCGGCTGTCGACGCCCATTATGTCGAGCAGCGTCGGAAAGACATCGGCCTGATTTGCCGTTTCGCCGATGGTGCGTGTGATGCCCGAGTTGAGAATCAGCAGTGGAACCGTATGGCAGGCCATTGCCGGCGATAATGCTGATTCGCGTACGTGGTGGTCGCCCGTAACGGCAATCACAGTGTTATCATACAGGCTGTCTGCTTTCAGGCTGCTTATAAACGATTTCATTGCGTTATCCAAGTGGCGGCATTCGGCAAGATAGTTGCGGTCGCGGATGTCAAGGCCGTCGTCGGGCGAGCCGTAGGTTGTCGATGTGTTGTTCTCTTTGTAAGGGTCGTGCATCGAAACCGTGGTCACAGTCATCATGAACGGTTCGGGCAGTGAATCGGCTACCTGGGCGGCGCGCCTGAGAATCAGTGAATCGGCGTTGTGGAGGTTCTTGATGACGTCGGCTATCATAGCGTCGTAGCCATAGCTGCGGTTGGTGACGTTGTGGTGCCACAGTCTGGCCGATTCGCCAATGACTTCGATGGCTGTGTGTTTTTCAAGGAGTTTCGGCAGGCCCGGGTATGCTGTGGCTGCATAGTTGGCCACCAGAGGCTCGTCGCGGAGCGGAAGCAGGCCGGTTGTCAGGATGAACTGGCCGTCTGACGAGCGGCCGACGCTTATCTGCGACTCGAGCCGCGGTGCGGCCAGGGTGCCTTCGGTGCCGATGAGTCCGGTCAGGAACGGCATGGCGTCGCTATGGTCAAGCGTGGTGGAATTCCATGATTCCACAATGATCAGAATCAGATTCTTGTCGCTTGTGCTTGCGGGGAGAGAACTGCGGGTGTTTGCCCGCAGATAGTCGGCAATGAAGGCCTTGTCATCGTCGGTTAATGACAGGGTTTTCGGGAAGGCGGATGTTACGGCCTGTTGCAGATAGGGGAGCAGTCCGTGGGTGTTGAGGCGCGCATATAAAGTGAATTGGCTGGTTTCTTTGTATCGTGTGCGCTGAAATTCTACTATCGGCATCACGTATTCAAAATCGAGGCAGTCTTCTTTATACCATATATAATTGCGCCTCACATCGAGCGCATAGCGTGCAAACGGACAGACAAGCAGAGTGGCGGCGGCCGCAGCACGCAGAGCGGGCGGAAATTTACGCGCCTCCGACAGCCGGCGTCCTATCGCCATGCCGGCGGCAATCAGGATGAAAAGCGGTGCGAAAATATAGAGCAGGTCACTCGGGCGGAATGAGTCGGCAGCGCCCTTGAGCGTAAAGGTGTTGAACGCGTCGCCGCTGAATAAGGCCGCCGGGCCGGGAATGTCATCAAAATTGCGGAAGTACAGAATGTTGACTTCAATCAGCACGGTCAACAGCGGAAAGATTACCCAGACGGCTTTGCGCCACTTGCGCGGCACTATGAAATAGGGCAGAGCCGGAATCAGGGCGTCGCAAAGGGTGTTGGCCAGTAGCATTGACGCCCGCTTCGGCATGCCGAGCAGAATATACTGACCGATTAAACAGCCACCAACAACACCCTGTCAGAATTAGACCGAATGTGATGGCGGGATGTTTGCGTATGAAATTTATTGTTGTGGAATTGAGGGCTGAACCGGATGCAAAGGTAAGTAAATTTATTTGTTCACCGGGCCGGCATGTTGTAAAACATATGGCGCGGCTTGCTTTTGCCGGGATTTTTTGCGTAACTTGGGGGCGTCATTGTGACGTTAATGTAATATCCAACCTTTAAATACCTATACCGGAATGAAAGTCTACAAAACCCACGAAATCAAAAACATTGCCCTGCTTGGCAGCAAGGGCTCCGGAAAAACCACACTCGCCGAGGCTATGCTCTACGAGTGTGGAGTTATAAAACGCCGTGGCACAGTCGACGCCGGCAATACCGTCTGCGACTATTTCCCCGTTGAAAAGGAATATGGCTATTCCGTATTTTCCACTATATTTTACGCTGAGTTTCTTGGTCGCAAGCTGAACTTCATTGACTGCCCGGGCGCTGATGACTTTGTCGGCGCGGCTGTTACGGCTCTGAATGTCACCGATACGGCCGTTATTGTGGTCAACGCGCAATATGGAGTCGAGGTGGGCACGCAGAATCAGTTCCGCACCACCGCCGGCCTCAAGCAGCCCGTAATCTTTGCCCTCAATCAGCTTGACGGCGAAAAGGCCGACTATGAGAATGTGGTTGAACAGATGCGCGAAATTTTCGGCAACAAGGTCGTTCAGATTCAATATCCGCTGCAGTGCGGTCCAGGCTTCAATGCAATGATTGACGTGCTGCTGATGAAGAAATATGAGTGGGGTCCCGAAGGCGGCGTGCCCACGATTTCAGAAATTCCCGCCGAGGAGATGGAGCGCGCCACCGAACTCCACAAGGCGCTGGTCGAGGCCGCTGCCGAAAACGACGAGTCGCTGATGGAGAAATTCTTCGACGCAGGCCACCTTACCGAAGACGAAATGCGCGAAGGCATCCGCAAGGGCCTCGTTGACCGTTCGATTTATCCGGTTTTCTGTGTCAGCGCCGCCAAGGATATGGGCGTGCGCCGCATGATGGAGTTCCTCGGCAATGTGGTTCCCTTTGTCGAGGAGATGCCCGCGCCCGAGGCTACCGACGGCACCGTTGTCGAGCCTAAGAGCGACGGCCCGCTGAGTCTCTATGTGTTCAAAACGTCGGTTGAGCCGCATATCGGTGAAGTCAGCTACTTCAAGGTTATGAGCGGCACGCTCAAAGCCGGCGCCGACCTCAACAATGTGTCGCGCGACAGCAAGGAGCGAGTTGCCCAGATTTATGCCGTGTGCGGCCAGATCCGCACCCAGGTCGACGAGCTCTGTGCAGGCGATATCGGCGCTACGGTCAAACTCAAGGACGTGCGCACCGGCAATTCGCTCGATGAGAAGGGCTGTGACTGGGCTTATGACTTCATTCGCTATCCCGAACCCAAATATACGCGTGCAATCCGTCCCGTTACCGAGAGCGACTCCGAAAAACTCATGGAGATTCTGACCCGAATGCATGAGGAAGACCCCACGTGGGTGGTTGAACAAAGCCGCGAACTCAAGCAGACCTTGGTAAAGGGTCAGGGCGAGTTTCACCTGCGCACGCTCAAATGGCGAGTTGAAAACAACGATAAGCTGCCCATTACCTTCGAGGAGCCGAAAATCCCCTATCGTGAAACCATCACCAAGGCGGCCCGTGCCGACTATCGCCACAAGAAGCAGAGCGGCGGTTCGGGTCAGTTCGGCGAGGTCCACCTGATTGTTGAACCCTACACCGACGGCATGCCCGCCCCCGATACCTACAAGTTCGGCTCTCAGGAGTTCAAGATGAACGTGCGCGACACCCAGGAGATTCCCCTGGCATGGGGCGGCAAGCTGGTTGTTGTCAACTGCATTGTCGGCGGCGCCATCGACGCCCGGTTCATTCCGGCTATCGTCAAGGGTCTGATGGACCGCATGGAGCAGGGCCCGCTTACCGGCAGCTATGCACGCGACGTCCGCGTGTGCATCTACGACGGTAAGATGCACCCCGTTGACTCAAATGAGATTTCCTTCCGCCTGGCCGGCCGCAACGCCTTCTCCGAAGCTTTCCGCAACGCCAACCCGAAGGTGCTCGAGCCTGTCTATGACGTTGACGTGATGGTGCCCGGCGATGTTATGGGCGACGTTATGAGCGACCTGCAGGGCCGCAGGGCCATCATCATGGGCATGACCAGCGAGAATGGCTTCGAGAAGATCTCGGCCCGTGTGCCTCTGAAGGAAATGAGCAGCTACTCGACCGCACTGAGCGCCATTACCGGCGGACGCTCGTCGTTTACCATGCGCTTCAGCGGCTATGAGCTTGTGCCTTCCGATGTTCAGGAGAAACTGCTCAAGGCCTATGCCGACTCTCAGACCGACGAATAATTCAAATTTCAGACAATAACTTTCGAGAGGCTGCGTCATGTTTTCAGCATGGCGCGGCCTCTCTCAATCTATCCATATATGTATGCGTCAATCGCCGGTCAGAAGCGGCGGGGCGTCACTTCCACCTCGTTGAGGTTGATGGTCACGTCGGCGGCGGGAAACTCCATCATCGGCAGCGAGGTGTCGCCGAAGCCGTGAGGCGTCAGGCTGAACAGAATCGGAATCATCAGGGCCGTGCTGACACTGTCGGTGCCGTTGCGCAGCGTGGGCTTGAACGGCCCGATCTGGCTGACGGCCCTGACCGCTTCGGCGTCGAGCGAGAACACGTGTGACGACTTGGCGACCTTTACGTCCGTGACCTTTCCTTCGCGGTCAACTATAAACGAAACCACCACCTCGCCCTGCTCGCGGCTGCGGGCGGCTGTGGCCGGGTAGGTCAGCGTCTGGCGCAGGCGTCTGTAGGCGAGTCCGTCGTTGAGAAACGCGGCGTCGGCCTCGAAGCTGTCGGCGCGACGTTGAGGCAGCGATTCTGTGGCGGTCAGCGTGACTATGGCGACTGCTGCCGCCATGATAATTAACGATAGTTTTTTCATAACTGATGTCAGAATAGAGTGTTGGTATATAATCATATAACAACCGATGCCGCCTCAGAAGTTCGCGTGGGTGGGGCGGAGGCGGGTAAATACCCTTTGGAGGGTATTGCGGGGGCCGGAGATTTTTAGCATCTTTGCGCTCCTGAACAAGATAATTGAACGTTTACGCTATAGATATATATGAGACTGAGTGAACTCCCCGAGGGGCATGAGGCGTATGTGGTCAAGATTCTGGGCCACGGCGCTTTTCGCAAACGCCTGACCGAGATGGGCTTTGTGCGCGGCAAACTGATTAAAAAGGTTCTGTCGGCGCCGATGAAAGACCCCGTGAAATATTCCCTGCTTGGCTATGAGGTGTCGCTGCGCCGTTCGGAGGCCGAGATGGTCGAGGTGGAGGATGCGGCCGAGGCCGGAGTTCCGGAGGTGGCCGGCGCATCAGCGATGCTGACACCTAACGAGGCCGACGAGCTGCTTCCGTCCGGCGAGCGCAGCAGTCATGTCATCAACATAGCGCTGATAGGGAATCCCAACTGTGGCAAGACATCGATGTTCAACTCCCTGTCGGGAGCCACCGAGCACGTGGGCAACTACTCGGGCGTCACGGTCGAGGCGAAGAAAGGTTCGTTCAGTTATGGAGGCTATAAGTTCAATGTGGTTGACCTGCCGGGCACATACTCGCTGGCGGCCTACTCGCCCGAGGAACTTTACGTGCGGCGCTATCTGGCGGCCGAGACTCCCGACGTGATTGTCAATGTCGTCGTGGCTTCGAATCTGGAGCGCAACCTCTATCTGACCACCGAGCTGATCGATATGGACCGTTCTATGGTTGTGGCGCTTAACATGTTCGACGAGCTGCGCGAGTCGGGCTGCGAGCTCGACTATAAATTGCTCGGTGCGATGATAGGCGTGCCTATGGTGCCGACGGTCAGCAAGTCGGGCCAGGGCATTTCAGAGCTGCTCGACACGATTATACGCGTCTATGAAGGGCGCGATGAAACGGTGCGCCACGTCCATGTCAGCCTCGGCGAGGATATCAGTCGCGCGCTCGAGCCTGTCAAGGAGCTCATCAAGGCCGACGGCGGCATTGCTCCGAAGTTTTCGGCGCGCTATCTGGCTCTGAAGTTCCTCGAACAGGATTCCGAAACCGAGGCGCAGTTTCGCGACCGCCCGCAGTATGCCGAGATGTGTGCGCTGCGCGAGTCGGGGCGCAAGCTGATTGAAGAGCGTGCGCAGGAAGACGTGACGTCGGCGGTCGCTGCCGAGAAATATGGCTTCATCGACGGCGCGTTGGCCGAAACCATGAAGGGCGAGCGCGTGTCGTCGACCCGCTCCACGTCGATTATCGACGCGTTTGTAACCAACCGCCTGTTCGGCATTCCGCTGTTTTTTGCGATTATGCTGTTTATTTTCTGGCTCACGTTCAGCGTCGGTCAGTATCCGATGGAGTGGATTGAGTCGGGAGTGGAGTGGCTGGCGGCTATGGCGCAGTCGGCTCTGCCCGACGGCCCGCTGAAAGATCTCATTGCCGACGGCATTATCGGCGGCGTCGGTTCGGTAATAGTTTTTCTGCCTAACATTCTGATTCTCTATGCCTGCATCTCGTTTATGGAAGATTCGGGCTACATGGCTCGCGCGGCCTTTATCATGGACCGCTCGATGCACCGTATAGGCCTCCACGGCAAGAGTTTCATTCCTCTGCTCATGGGGTTTGGCTGCAATGTGCCGGCCATCATGGCTACCAGGGCCATCGAGAGCCGCTCGAGCCGACTGATTACTATTCTGATTAATCCGTTCATGAGCTGTTCGGCGCGTCTGCCGATTTATCTGCTGCTCATCGGCACATTCTTTTCCTCTCATGCCGCGCTGGTGTTTTTCGGCCTTTATGCGTCGGGCGTCTGCGCGGCTATGCTGACAGCACGCCTTCTGCGTCGCTTCGTGTGGAAAAAAGATGAAACGCCGTTTGTCATGGAGCTGCCCCCCTATCGCGTTCCTACCGTCAAGGCCATCGTGCGCCACACCTGGGCCAAAGGCGAGCAATATCTCCGCAAAATGGGTGGCATAATCCTCGTGGCCTGCGTTGTTGTGTGGGCGCTCAATTACTTTCCGCTTCATGATGGCGATGACGGTGACGCCGCCGTTGCCGCCGCTGTGGCGGCGGAGCCTGAAGCGATTTCTGTCGAGGAGATTGACTTTGACCATGATTCCTATCTTGAAATGCTCGGCAAGGCGGTCAACCCTGTCATGGAGCCGCTCGGCATGCACTGGCGCGCCACTGTTGCGGCGATTGCCGGCATTCCGGCCAAGGAGATTGTTGTCAGCACTTTAGGCGTGCTCTATGCCGGCGACGAAGAGGTTGAAGACGCCGCTCTCGGGCAGCGTCTGTCGGCGCCGTCACCCGCGACGGGCAAACCTGACTTTACTCCTGCGTCGGCTCTGGCGTTCATGGTGTTCATTTTGCTCTATTGCCCGTGTCTGGCTACGGTCGTGGCCGTTGCCCGCGAGGGTGGGTCGTGGAAGTTCGGCGCGTTTGCCGCGGTTTACAACACGCTGCTTGCCTGGGTCGTGGCCTTTGTGGTCTATCGGGTGGCCCTGCTTCTGCTCTGAGGCGGCTGCCGGGTGGGGTGGGGGTCAGTCGGCGCGGACTGTGTTGCTCAGCGGCAACTGGATTCGGAATGTGGTGCCGCGTCCGGGCTCTGAGTCCTTCACGAATATGCGGCCGTGGTGATATTCGTCGACAATGCGCTTGGCCAGGGTCAGTCCGAGGCCCCATCCGCGCTTTTTGGTCGTGTAGCCGGGGTTGAACACTGTTTTGAAGTCCTTGCGCACAATGCCTTTGCCGGTGTCGCTCACTTCGATGACGGCGTTGCCCGCTTCGGCAAAGGTGTTTATGCTGATGGCTCCGCGCCCCTCCATGGCGTCGACGGCGTTTTTGATCAGGTTTTCTATCACCCATTCAAGCAGGGGCGTGCTCAGTTCCACCGTGAGCGGTTCCGGTCCGGGCGTCATGGTCAGTTTCACTCCGGCCGATATGCGCGAGCGCATGTAGTCGGCCGAGCGTTCGACCGTGAGGCTGACGTTTTCGGGTATCATTGCCGGCGGCGACCCGATTTTGCTGAAGCGTGACGCTATGACGCTCAGGCGGTTCACGTCTTTGTTCATTTCGTCGACAACCTCGCGGTCCACGCCGAACGTGGGCAGAATCTCCACCCATGCCATCAGCGATGAAATCGGGGTGCCGAGCTGATGGGCGGTTTCTTTGCTCAGGCCTACCCACACCTTGTTCTGTTCGGCGCGTTTGGTGGCTGAAACCGCATAGTAGACCGTAAACACGAACACGGCCATCACTGTCAGCTGCACGTAGGGGTAGTAGCTCAGCCGCCTGAGCAGCAGCGAGTCCTCGTAGTAAAGGTGCTGGTCGGCGCCGGGGGCAATGATGATGTGGATAACGTTTTCCGATTTTTTGAGCGATTCGAGCCGGTGGCGCAGAAAGCGCTCGTTGGCCTCGGTGAGTTCCCATGGGGGCAGGGTGTCGTTGCTTTCGGGCAGGTCGAAGTTGAGGTGGTCGAGAATATTGTCGGCGTCGTCGACCAGAATCACGGGAATCGTGTGGTTGCCCTTGATGATTGAGAGCAGAAAGTCGAGGTTGGTCGATGAGTCGGCCGACGCGATTTCGCGCGTGGCGTCGGCCCATATCTGCATGCGTGCGCGTTCCTGCTCGGCCAGGTCGTTGACCAGCCGGTCGCTCACCCACAGAAAAGCGGCCACCACGGCCACCGTGGCGATCAGAAATACCACAGTGCCGCGGCGGCGTATGTCGTAGAGATTGGGCATCAGGCTTCGGCTATGGCCCGGGCTATGCGCTCCATCTCGTCGTCGGCGAGCTTGAGCTTGGGGGCGCGGAAGTCCATGTCGGCCTCTGTCTGCAGGGGCACCAGATGGATGTGGGTGTGGGGCACTTCCATGCCGAGCACCGCCACTCCGACCCTGCTGCACTCAACGGCGCGCTTCAGCTTCAGGGCCACCTTGCGGGCAAATTCCATCAGCTCGCCATATTCTTCGGGGGTGAGGTCAAACAGATAGTCGACTTCGCGGCGCGGAATCACCAGCGTGTGGCCCGGCGCCATGGGGTTGATGTCGAGAAACGCGAAGTGCTTTTCGTCTTCGGCCACTTTATACGAGGGAATCTCGCCGGCCGCTATGCGCGAAAAAATTGTGCTCATGGCTGCTTCCTTCTCCTCTTTTATATTATTAAAGGGCTATTTCAACGATTTCAAACTTCATCATGCCGGCGGGTACCTTGATGTCGACGATGTCGCCGAGCTTATGGCCGAGCAGGCCCTGGGCGATGGGGGTCGACGTGCCGATTTTCTTCTCCTTGAGGTTGGCTTCAGAGTCGGCCACGATGGTATATTCGGCCACGGCGCCGTTGGCGTGGTTCTTGATTTTCACGCGGTTCATTATCTGCACCTCGTCGGTGTTGAGTTTGCTTTCGTCAATGATGCGCGCGTTGGCAACGAGGTCTTTCAACTGTGCGATTTTCATTTCGAGCAGTCCTTGAGCCTCTTTAGCGGCGTCGTATTCAGCGTTTTCAGAAAGGTCGCCTTTGTCGCGGGCCTCGGCGATAGCGGCGGATATGCGCGGACGTTCAACCGACTCCATGTAGGCGATTTCTTCCATCTTCTTTTTATATCCGTCCTTGGTCATGTAGGTGATTGCCATAATGAAAAAGGTAATTAAGGTTCTGTTTTAAATGGTTTGGATTGATAGTAAAAAAATTGAATCCCGCGGCGGAGTTGCGCCGTCGAGACCCTTGGTTATGCGCTCCGGTGAGCGTCGATGTTCGCTGCAAAGTTAAGCAAACTTTTCCGAATTTCCAAAATTGCGATGTTTTGCGTCGATTTTGATGCACTTTGTAAATTTTTGTGCGTCAGATTTGGAAAATCCGTTAAGGTTTCGTAATTTTGTGGCCGAATTATAAACTATCAACTCAATCTTTAATCTCTTAACATCATTATCCATGAAGAAATTTACTCTGTTTCTTTCTGCAATGACCATGGCTGCCGGCGCTTTCGCTGCTGCTCCCGAAGTAGGCGGTCACTACGTCATCAAAAGCAATCGTGGCGGTAACTACCTGGCATACGACGCCGCAGGTCTCGCTCACGAGCGCCACGACTACACCACACACCTCTACCGCACCGGCGACGTTGCCGCCAACTGCATCTGGACCGTATCTGCCGGTTCTGCCGAAGGTACCGTAGTCCTGAAAAACTACACCGCCGACGCTTATCTCGTTGCTTTCTCTGACGAGCTGACTACCGGCGCCTACAAAAATATAATCGCAAACACCTCTGAAGAAGCTGTTGACCTCAGCGTTACCGAATGCGCTAACTTCGCCGGCGCTTACTCGATTTCGATTGCCAACACTGAAGGCAACGTTTCGATCGACGCTGACAACTGGAATAACACTTTCTGCGGCAACTGGATTCCCGACGACGGCGGTACCGCATGGTTCTTCACTGCTATCGATCTCGAAGAAGGCGATGTTGACAAGGCTCTCTTTACTCAGGTTGTAGCCGCTGAATACATCGACCAGCTCAACACTTACATGGCTGCCGTTCCCCAGATTGTAAAGAATGAACTCGTTGCAGGCATCGAAGCTATCGAATCCCTTACCGGCGAAGACGCTACCGCTGCCAAGGCTGCCGAAGTCAAGACCGCTGCTCTGGAAGCCGCTTCTGAAGCTCTCGCCACCGGTCTTAACGACAAGGTGTTCGCTATCAATAACGTTCGTCGTGCCGATTGGGAATGCTCAGGCGGCTCGTTCCTTACCACCGATGTCGCTCTCGGCAAGTTCGTGAACGCTGAATCTTATGACGCCGAGCAGGCTCACTTCACCTTCAAGGCTGCCGACGGCGGTTACAAGATTTGCAACGTCGCTACCGGTTCTTATATTGGCGAAGGCTCTGCCGTCACCGCTGACGAAGCTGCTGCCGTAGTTGTTTATCCTTTCCTCACCAATAGTGGCGCTTACTATGGTGTTTCGATGCCCTTCGCTGCCGACCACACCGGTATGGGTCTCAACATCGACACCAACGGCAATCCCCTCACTACCTGGAGCTGCACCGACGCCGGTTCAATCTGGTCGCTGATCGACATTGAAGAAGACGCTATCGAATCAATCGAAGCTGAAAAGACTCCCGCTCCCGCCAAGAAGGGCATCTACGACCTCCAGGGCCGTCAGCTCGCCGTTCCCGTTCGCGGCATCAATATCATCGATGGCGTTAAGGTTTACGTGAAGTAAATCCTCACCGATAAATTGACTTAAATTTTTTCAGAGCCCGCTCCATCTCGGAGTCGGGCTCTGTCGTTAATGAATTTTTGTGTTTGTAACATTATTTAACACATATCTTTTGGAAACAGGGGTATATTTTGAGTACTTTTGCATAACGATTTGCGAAAATGCCATTTTCTTCAAATAGTTAAGGAGCAGGTGAGAGCCTCTCCGACCCAATACCAGAAAACATAATTACCTAAACATCAATCATCAATCACAAGAATGAGACACAATTTCCCACATTGGTGCATAGCCATTGCAGGATTTGTCGCCATTTCAGCAATGGCGCCAGTTCGCTCATGGGCAGCTCCGAGTACCTCGGAAGCCCCCGCACCGGCCACTAATCAGGCCAAACGCGTCGTTACCGGTACGGTTGTAGATATTCTCGACGGAGAACCTCTGCCGGGTGCTACCGTATCAGTTGTAGGTGACAAGGCTAATGTCACCGCTACCGATATCGACGGTAACTTCTCTATCTCAGTTCCTAACAACAAATCAGTCCTCCTGGTTACCTACATCGGCTACAACGAAGCCCGTGTGCCCGTAGATGACCTCGGTTTCGTGAAAGTTGAAATGAGAGGCGCTGACAACACCCTCGATGAAGTCGTTGTTGTTGGTAGCGGTACTCAGAAGCGCGTGTCTGTGACCGGCGCTATTACCTCGGTCAAGGGCGACGACCTCCGTCTCCCCGCAGGCAACCTCACCACCGCCATCGCAGGTAAAATCGCAGGTGTGGTTTCGTCGACCCGTTCCGGTGAGCCCGGCAGCTCGGCTGAATTCTATATCCGCGGTATCTCTACCTTCGGTGGCCGTCAGACTCCTCTTATCCTTCTCGACGACGTGGAAATCTCGGTTTCCGACCTCGACTACATCCCCGCTGAAAACATCGAATCGTTCTCGATTCTGAAAGACGCATCCGCAACCGCAATCTACGGTTCGCGCGGTGCTAACGGTGTGATGATCGTGAAGACCAAGGGTGGTGACTATAACTCGCCGACCCGCGTCAGCGTCAGCTTCGAAAACTCGTTCAACTTCCGCGGCCAGTTCCCCGAATTCGTCGACGGCGTAGGCTTCATGGAGCTCTACAACAAGGCCCGCACCTCGCGCGATCAGCTCCCCTTCTACTCCGACGTTGCAATCGCACGTACCCGCGACGGCGTGAACCCCTACCTCTATCCTAACGTTGACTGGGAAGACCTGCTCTTCAAGGATATGGCCATGCGTCAGCGCGGCAACGTGAACGTCAGCGGTGGTGGCAGCAAGGTCCGCTACTACATGTCGCTCGACATCCAGCACGAAGACGGCCTTCTGAACACCTCGAAGGATTACTCCTGGAACAACAACATCAACATCTACAACTACACGTTCCAGAACAACATCGCCTACAAGCTCACCCCGACCACTACGATCGAGATGAACATGAACGCGCAGATCCGTCAGGGCTCAGGTCCTAACACTGCGAAGGATGGTCTGATTGCCAGCTCTTCTACGATGTTCAACTACATTCTGACGACCAACCCCGTTGTCTTCCCCGTAAGCTATCCTTCGTTCGACGGCGACGAATTTATCCGCTACGGTGCTATCCGCCGTGCCGAGGTCATTCAGGCTAACCCCTATGCGATCCTCAACTCGGGCTACGCACAGCAGAATCAGAACACCATCAATACCGTTATCAAAATCAAGCAGGATCTTGACTTCATTACCAAGGGTCTTAAGTTTGACGCATGGGTGAACTTCAAGAACTGGAGCAGCAGCGGCTTCAACCGCCGAGTATCCCCCTACTACTACTCGCTGGCCCGCGACGCCGACTCATACGCCATGCTTGATGAAAACGGCAACCCCAACATTAGCGCCGACATGCTTCAGGTTCTTCAGGAAGGCACGGTTTACATGGAAGAAAACGGTCCCCAGCGCGCAAGCGACCAGACCTTTGAATTCCAGGCCAACTTCACCTGGGCCCGCAAGTTCGGTCTCCACGACGTAAGCGCCATGGTGCTCTATCGTCAGCGTGAATACCGCTCGGCTATCCTTCCCGAACGCAATCAGGGCTTCTCGTTCCGCGCAACCTACGACTATGCTCACCGCTACCTCGTTGAGTTCAACGCCGGTTATAACGGCACCGAGCGTCTGGCCAAGAAAGACCGCTTCGGTTTCTTCCCCGCTGCGTCTATCGGCTGGGGAATGAGCAACGAAGCCTTCTTCGAGCCCGCAACCAACGTCATCAACAACCTTAAGATTCGTGCTTCTTACGGTCTCGTAGGTTCCGACGACCTCGTATCGCCCAACGGCTCGCACTTCCTCTACATGGATAAGATTCAGGACAATAATATCAACTACCTCGGTTTCACTACCGGTGACTACAAGGCTAACGCCACTCAGTCAGGCAGCGGTCCTATGCTCGTTTACTACGCCATGAGCGGTATCGGCTGGGAAAAATCGCGCAAAGCTGACATCGGTGTCGACCTTTCGCTCTGGGGCAAGCTCAATATCGTAGCCGACGTGTTCCACGAAGATCGCTACGACATCTTCCTGCAGCGTGAATCATGGCCTCAGTCGCTCGCTTATCACAGTGCCAAGCCTTACGACAACAAGGGTAAGATGCAGAACCGCGGTATGGAATTTTCGGTTGAATACAACCAGCGCCTCAACCAGGACTGGAACGTCAGCTTCCGCGGCAACTTCTCGTACTCCGAAAATAAGATTATCGACTGGGATGACCCCGAGTATGACATGACTTGGAAAGACAACTACCGCACCAACAAGCCCTATCCCGGCTCAGGTAACGTTTACGGTTACATCGCCGAGGGTCTCTTCACCAGCGAGGAAGAAATTGCCAACTCGCCCCTGCAGCAGGTAGGTTCGTCGGTTGTACGCGTAGGTGACATCAAGTATCGCGACATCAACGGTGACGGCATCGTTAACTCCGATGACTACACCATGATCAGCGAATACGGCACCACTCCCCGCATTCAGTATGGTTTCGGTGCTACCGTTAACTGGCGCAGCTTTGACTTCGGCTTCCAGTTCGTAGGCCAGGGCAAGCGCTCCATCATGGCCAACGGCGTGGATCCCTTCGCCGAAGGTTCGAACAACACCGCCCGCAATGCCCTCAAGTGGGTTGCCGAAAACTACTTTGATCCCGATCTCAACAACTTTGACGCTGAGTATCCCCGTCTCGGCACCGCCGTTACCGACGTATCCAACAACACCGTCAACTCTACCTTCTGGCTCCGCAACGGCTCGTTCCTCCGCCTGAAGAACGTAGAACTCGGCTGGTCGTTCCCCTATGGCCGCGTTTACGTAGCCGGCACCAACCTGGCAAACTTCAGCTCGTTCAAGCTCTGGGATCCCGAACTCGCTTCTTGGAACAGCTACCCGCTGTCGAAGTCTGTTACCGTCGGTGTTCAGATTACCATCTAATAGCTCTCCTTACTATCTCAACACATAGTTAAAGCAAGAAACCAACATGAAATTCAATAATATATTTAAATACGCGGTTATTGCGGTTGCTGCCGGAACTCTTGTCGGCGTATCATCCTGCAATTATCTTGACGTGGTTCCGCCGGAACAGCCTTCACTGCCCGACGCGATGAAGAACCACAACGCCGCTCTCGGCTTCCTGTACTCCTGCTATGCCGGTATCAACAATGTGAATGCCGTTCCGACCGAGTACACATCGCCCATGTGTTCAACAACTGACGAGTATGTTATTCCGAACGCACAGGCAACTGCCTATCCTGCTATTCTGGCAGCCTCGAACAACACTCAAACCACCAGCCTTTCCAATATCCACTGGCTCTGGGGCTCGATGTATCAGTATATCGGCCAGTGCCTTCTGTTCGAGCAGCAGTATGAAGAGCTCGGCCGCGAAAACGGCGTTGCCGACTCGCAGAAGCAGGAAGATGAATGGCTCGCCGAAATCCGCTTCCTCAAGGCTTACTATCACTATGCCCTGATTCGCTGCTACGGCCCCGTGCCCCTGACTCTCGAGCTCATCCCGATGGATAGCGATGCCGGCGAATTTCCCGGACGTTCACACTTTGACTACTGCGTCAACTACGTGTGCAGCGAACTCGATCAGGCAGCCGCTGATCTTCCCGCAACCCGTGACCCCATCGAATTCGGCCGTGCTACCAGCGTAATGGCCAAGGCTATCAAGGCCCGCCTGCTTCTGCTCGCAGCTTCCGACCTTTTCAACGGCAAGTTCCCCTATCCCGAATGGCGTAACACCAACTACGAGACTCCCGGCTACGGCGCCGAACTCGTTTCGAAGACCTACGACCGCAGCAAGTGGCAACGCGCCTATGACGCTACCCTCGAGGCCATCGATTTAGCCGAGGCTAACGGCCACACTCTGATGAAGACCTACACCGAGGAATCGGAAGTAACTCTTGACCAGATGGCATGGGTGCCCGTTGACTTCGAAAATGATGCCGATAAGGAGGAGTTCCTGACCAAGGTTATGCTTCACCGCTACATCCACTCGACCTCGCAGTCTGAAAACCCCGAAATCCTCTGGTCGCTCAAGTATACTCACGGCTCTCTCGAAGACGCCCGTCTGCCCCTGAAGATTATTGCCAACAGCAACGGTCAGTGGTACAACTGGGGCTGGTCAGTGGTCAACCCCACTCTCAACACCGTTTACAACTTCTACTGTAAGGACGGTCTGCTCCCCGCTCAG
>DKUN01000021.1:87505-115806 GCA_002490725.1 Porphyromonadaceae bacterium UBA7203
GGGCCACGAGGATATCATCAACCTGATGCGCAACCGCGAACCCCGCTTCTACGCCTGGATTGCGTTCGACGGCGGCAACTACCTCAACCGCATCAAGAACGGCGAAGCTCTGACTCTCGACTTCAAGAGCTCTGAAAAGCAGGGTTACCAGCCCGCCAACGAGCCCAAGAACTACACTGAGACCGGTCTGCTCGCTCAGAAGCACATCACTCCGATTCACTCAATCACCAAGGAACTCACGCGTACCCGCGGCACCGAGCACCCCATCGTGATGATTCGTCTTACCGAGCTCTACCTGAACCTCGCCGAGTGTGCAGCCGAGCTGGCCAAGGAAGATGCTTCTTACGAAGAGATCGCACTGTTCTACCTCAACGAAATCCGCAAGCGTGCAGGTATTCCCAAACTTGACAAAGATATGCTCAACCAGACTGTCATCAACCCCATCGACAATTCAACCAAGACGATGACTCTGCTCGAATGGGTTCGCCAGGAGCGCTTCATCGAACTTTGGGACGAAGGCCAGCGCTACTACGACATCCGTCGTTGGGTTGCCGGTTCCGAATACCTCGGCAGTGGCAAACGTCAGGGTCTCAACGGCTGCGTGGTTGACCCCTCGTTCGAGGAGTTCAACACTCCCACCGTCATCAACCCGACCTACACCTTCGGTGCACGTCAGTACATCTACCCTGTCTTCATCAACGAGTGCTACAAGAACCCGCAGATGGTACAGGCCCCCGGCTTCTAATTAATCCAACCATTACACAACTCAGACTACTAACATGAAAAAAATAATTTTTGCATCGGGCCTGCTTGCGCTGATGGTGGCTGCCACCTCGTGCGATAAGTATGACATCTATCCCGAAGAGTTTGACGGTGTCTTCGCTATCCGCGACGCGGGTAACAGAGAAATGACCCTCTACTCTACCGACGACCAGGCAAAGGTTTCGTTCGTAGTGCTTAAAGGCGGCTATGATCCCGAGCATGCCTCAAGCGCGACCATCAAGGTTATGGACGATGCCGAGTTTGCCGACTATCAGGAATCATCAGGCAACGTTTCGTATGTGAAGATCGCTAAGGAGTGCTACTCTTTCACCGCTCCCCATACCGACGCCTACTCGGTTGAATTCAATTTCGACAACGCCGACGAACGCTACAAGGTCGCTGACCTTTACATCCTTCCCGGCGAGCTTAAGAACTGGCTCGACAACAACCAGGCTCTGGTTGACGGCAAGACTCCCGTCATTCCCGTCAAGCTTGTCAGCGACGTTGACTCTGTCAGCGCCTATAACAACATGGTCGTGGTTATGCCCAAGGTTGAAGTTCCCGTGCTCAACATCGACGTTACCGGCATAGTGCCCCGCACGGTCAACTCTTCAACCCTCACTCCCGGCAACTCCATCTACTCGCCCGACGGCACTTACAGCATTCCCTGTACCAACCCCTGGGGCTTCACCCTCCACGTTGAAGCCAGCCCTCAGGAAGTGCTTGCCTATAATGATGCCAACGGTTCGAAGTATGAGCCGCTGACCCCCGACATGTATACCCTCGTTGAGGACTATCATTTCGCTCCCGGCACCACCTCCATGCCTATTAACCTGCAGATCGACCTCAGCAAGCTGCAGCTGCTCAAGACGTATGCCATCGCTGTCAAGCTGGCCGATCCCGCCATCACCTGGGACAGCAGCAACAACCCCGGCTCCGCTCTCAACATCGCTGACAACGTGGTTATCTACACCGTTCGCGTATTCGAGGCCGTACAGCTCGAAAAGATACCTCTGTCGAGCGCCTGCGTAATCGCTCCCGACATGGAGACGACCGAAGGCTCGATCGACAATCTGTTCGACAACAACACCTCGACCTACTACCACTCGGCATGGTCGCGCACCGTTGACCGTTCGGAACCCTACGCTTCTTATCTCGAAATCACTCTGCCCGAAGCCAAGACCTACTTCCGCTTCAACGTGACCACACGTGATACCCAAGACGCCCGCGGTCACATCAACTGGGTACGCCTGTTCGGTACCAACGACATCAACAACTGGCCCACCGAGCCGTTTGCTGAAGTCCAGGACATGAAGCAGCAGCTCAACGGCGCTGCCGTGACGGGTGTGTTCGGTTCAGACGAAGAACCCTTCGAGGCTCCCGAACCCTACAAGTATATCCGCTTCTCGGTTTACCAGATGAACAACGGAACGATGCTTACCCAGCCGAGCTCCGGCAGCGTATTCTGGCACGCATCTGAGCTCGAACTCTTCGGCTACTAAATCCCCGAGTGATACCACTTACTGAATTCTGACATACTTTCACCCCCGGATTGACGACTGCAAAGACAATATCCGGGGGTGAATTTCCGTTAGGATACTATATCATTATCAACCATTATAATCATTATGAAACTGAAATTAGTTAAATTCATGGCCCTCGCGGCTCTGATGTTCAGCTCGTCCGCTCTGACCGGATGTAAGGATAAGGAGGTCGAGGACGAGTCTAACGGCGGAGGCGATGCTACTCTCTTCGTAGATCAGAAGTATCTGAATCAGAGCGTCGGTATGGACCAGACGAGCATCGAGATTCCCGTTCAGACGACCCTGACGTCCAGCCAGTGGTACGTCAGCTATGACGTTGCATGGCTCTTTGCCAGCAAGCGTGGCCCCTCTAACGGCCAGGCAACCGTTACCATCACCGTGCAGAAGAATGACACGGGCGATACCCGCGTAGGTACCGTCAAGATTTCGAGCGCCACACGCGACTACACCGTAACCGTTAAGCAGTATCCCGACAATGACATCGTTATTCCCGAGGATATCCGCGTTTATCCCATCGGCGCAAGCGCTACTAACCACCAGAGCGGTTCGGACATCGACCTGACCTACGATGACAACACCCAGACCATGTATCACTCGGCATGGAACCAGCAGAACAAGTTCCCCGTTGTGCTCGAGTATGCTCTGGCCGGTCAGGAAGACGTAGATTACATCGAATACGTGCCCCGCTCGGGTGGCGGCAACGGCGTTTTCAACGAGTTTGAGCTCTATGTGGCAACCGACGAGGCCCGCCGCAACTTCGAGAAAGTTGGCGATTATGACTTCAACGGCGCCGCAGCGACCAAGACTATAACGCTCCCCGCCGGCACCAAGCCCACCGCAATCCGCTTCAACGTGCTTGGCGGTGTAGGCGGCTACGTGAGCTGCGCCGAAATGAAGTTCATGCGCAAGAATACCGACAGTTCGCTCGAGAACAAGCTGCTCACCGTCTTCACCGACGTGACCTGCTCGGAGCTCAAGCCCGGTATCACCATGACTGAAATCGAAACCCTCGACCCCGCCTTCCAGCGCATCGGCGAGGCTCTGCTCAACAACACTTACGATCCTCTGGAAAAATCGTTCCGTATCCACGAATACGAAGCATATTCCGACCCGACCATGTGGAACGGTCAGCTGATGACCAAAATCTACTCTAACTGGGATAACCCGATGGGTATCGCTGTCAAGAGGGGTCAGCCCGTGCTGATTCTCGTCGGCGAAACCTGGGGCAACCCCCTGCAGGTGCAGATTGTCGGCGAGCAGGGTTCGGTTGTAGAGAAGACCCAGCGCCCCCAGGACCAGGGTACCTTCCACAGCCTGCGTCAGGGTGTGAACCGGCTCGTTCCCGACCAGGACGGCCAGCTCTTCCTGATGTATACCGCAGTGCCCGCCACCTCGAAGCCCATCAAGGTTCACGTGCCTCTGGGCAACGGTGAATTTGCCGGTTACTTCGACATCAACGAACACAAGACTGACGAGAAGTATGCAGAAATCATCAGCAAGGCCAAGCACAAATACTTCTGCGTGCGCGGCAACCGCATGCTGCTCTACTTCAACCTATCGACCCTGCCCCGCAAGATTGTCGACCCGATCAACCAGTGGGATAACATCATTACCTGGCAGCAGAACTTCATGGGTATCGAAGACGTGCGTCCCGCACAGTGGAACAACCACATCGCCGGCATCAGCATGGGTGAGGAGTGCGGCTACATGTGGGCCTCGAACTGGTGCATGGGCTTCGTTGAATACTCGGTTGAAAAGCTGATGGGCCTCGACAACCTCAACGCCAATGCTGACAACGCATGGGGTCCCGCCCACGAAATGGGCCACATCAACCAGATGGCCATCAACTGGGCTTCGACCACCGAGAGCTCGAACAACCTCTTCTCGAACTACGTGCTCTATCGCTTCGGCAAATATAACAGCCGCGGCAAGGGTCTGTATTATCGCTTCGGCGCCGTTTATGAGAAGAACCAGTCGTGGGCTTCGATGGACTATGAAGGCAACCCCGACGGTCCGGACAACACTAAGGAATTCGGCGAAGAAACCGGCATTCACATGCGTCTTAACTGGCAGCTCTGGAACTACTACCACCGCGTGCTCGGCGACGAGAAGTTCTTTGGTCGCGTGTTCCAGAACATGCGTGCTCTCGCAATGGACGAAACCTCCGACATCGGCCGCAAGTCGCTCGAATATGCAGTTGCCTGCTCGGAAGCTGCCGGCGAGGACCTGACCGACTTCTTTGAAGCATGGGGCTTCCTGAAACCCGTGAACAGCTATGTTGCCCAGTATGGCACATATCTCTATCGCGTAACTCCCGCCATGATTGCCGACGCCAAGGAGCGCATGGCCAAGTTCCCGAAACCCAAGCATGCTCTCGAATACATCGAAGACCGTAACGTCAAGATCGGTGCCGCCCCCGGCGACTTCGCATTCGACCAGGTAGGCGACCTCGGCTACTATGAGACCTACGCGAAGAACCTCAAGGTTGCAAGCAACGCATCGGCTACCGTGAACGGCCGCAGCGTGTCGACCTCGAACTGCCAGAACGCCGTGGCATTCGAAATCCGCGTGCGCAAGGACGGCAACGCCTATGGCGAAGTCCGCTACGCTTCGAACTTCCTGTCGTTCAACATCCCGACCAAGATTCAGACCAGCGGTTGCGCACTCTATGCAGTGCAGGCCGACGGCGAGCGCATCAAACTCGCTGACCTCTAATCGCAGGCCGACAGTTTAATCGCAAAAATCAGAGAGCCGCTCCCATTTCCCGGGGGCGGCTCTCTCTTGATTTTGTGTGAATGAGTCGGAAATTATTTGACCAGCTCGTTGAGGGTGGTGTAGAAGGCGGGGTCCTCGCCTACGGTAGTGTTGCGCACCTTGCCCTTGGGGTCGATGATGAGCTTGGTAGGGAAACCGGCAACTTTATATGCTTGGCAGAGTTCCTTGTATTCGTCGCCTGCCCAGAGGTTGAGCCAGGGGAGCTCATATTTAGCCACGGCAGCGAGCCAGGCCTCTTTAGTGTCGCGGCAGTCGATGCCCACGAAGGTGACTTTTTTGGAGAGTTTTGCGTGGTTTTCCTTCATCTGGGGAATGCCCTTGATGCACCATCCGCACCATGAGCCCCAGAAGTCGAGCACAACCCACTTGCCGCGGAGCGATTTGAGCGAAACCTGCTTGCCGTCGGTGTTGACAAGAGTGAAATCGGGAGCCTCGGAGCCGTTGGCGAGGGTGGGGTAATCCTGAGCGCTGAGCGAGAGCGCCGCCATGAGAATCATGGCGAGAGAAAGCAGTTTTTTCATTGTTGTAGAGGGTGGTTAAAAAAAGAGTGTCAGTAAATAAACGGAATGATAGATTTCTGAGTCAGCGGGCCGAACTCGCGCTGATAGCGTGCGTTGATTTTGCGGGCACGCGGCGCGAGGTTGGCAAACGTCCAGAGGGCAAACACTGCTCCGGCCCAGCTCCAGGTCAGAATAGCAAAACCGACCCACTCCATCAGCTCGCCGAGATAATTGGCCGAAGTGACGTAGCGAAACATGCCTCCGCGCGGCAGATAATGGTTAGTATCGCCGGGCTTGCGGAGATTGCGGATGATGCTGTCGCTCTGCATGTTGGTGAACATTCCCCAGGCAAACACAGCCGTGCCGAGAATGAACTGCCAGCTCCAGAGCCAGCTGAGCGGATAGCGGTCGGGCGCGCTGACAAAGAAAATCCAGCCGCCCTGCATCAGGGCGTTGAGCGAGTTGAAAATCACGCCCATGAGCATGATTGCCAGCGGCATGCGGCTCTTGCCCTTCATCATCAGCGGGAAAATGAACGAACGCTGGAAATAATGGAGCTCGAAAATCAGAAACATAGCCATCGGCGCCGCCTCAAAGCGTCGCGGCGACAGGAGCATCAGCACGAACATGATAATGAACACGGGCGCCTCCATCAACACCCATCCGAGCTTGTTGTTGACCGACGGGCCCCACTTGGAGTTATACATGATGCCATAGCCCGCCTCGATTTTCAGCAGCGCAATGAACACAACGACGGCTATAGCCGCCATGATCCGAAGAAATGCCGCAAAGTTTTGCGGCTCAAACAGTGCAAATTCCATAACGTCGGCAAATTTAGCGAAAAAAAACCGGAACTCATCGACAGAATGGCTGATGTTTGCGGAAAAATTCTTAAATTTGCGGGAATAGTGGAGAACTCAAACCAGCAGGAGATTAGCGTATGACCCCCAACCGCCCAACCGCCCCACAGGCATCAGCCATTGACCTTCAGGAAGAAGACCGCCGAATCGAAGCCGCGTTTCAAGACGTGCTCAAAGGCTATCTGAACTCCAATCACCGCAAAAAAGTTGAAATCATTGAGCGTGCCTACCGGTTCGCCAAGTCGGCACACTCGGGCGTCAGGCGTCGGAGCGGCGAGCCCTACATACTGCATCCGATAGCAGTGGCGCGCATAGCGTCGCAGGAAATCGGCCTCGGCTCGACCAGCATCTGCGCGGCGCTGCTCCACGACGTAGTCGAGGATACGGACTATACCGTAGAGGATATCCGCTCGAACTTCGGCGACAAGATTGCCCAGCTGGTCGAGGGTCTGACCAAAATCTCGGGCGGCATTTTCGGCGAACACGCCTCGGCGCAGGCCGAAAACTTCCGCAAGCTGCTGCTGACCATGAACGAGGATATCCGCGTTGTGCTCATCAAGATGGCCGACCGTCTGCACAACATGCGCACCCTCGGCTCCATGGCCCCCAACAAGCAGTATAAAATAGCCGGCGAAACGCTCTACATCTATGCCCCGCTGGCCCACCGTCTCGGCCTTTTTGCAATCAAGACCGAACTCGAAGACCTCAGCTTCAAATATGAGCACCCGGCCGCCTATAGCGAAATAGCCGACAAAATCGCCGCCACGGAGCGCGCCCGCCGTATGGTCTACGACGACTTTGCGGCGCCGATTACCGACAAACTCGCCGAACTCGGCATCACGTTCCAGGCAAAATACAGGCTCAAGAGCGTCTACAGCATATGGCGCAAAATGGAAACGAAGAAAATTCCCTTCGAGGAGGTCTATGACCTCTATGCCATGCGCATAATTTTCCACAGCCCCGACACGGCGTCGGAAAAGGAGCTGAGCTGGCGCATATATTCGGCAATCACCGACATATACAAGCTCCATCCCGACCGCACCCGCGACTGGATTTCCGTGCCTAAGGCCAACGGCTACCAGGCACTGCACCTCACGGTCATGGGCTCGGACGGCAACTGGGTGGAAATTCAGATTCGCTCGGAGCGGATGGACGACGTGGCCGAGCGCGGATTTGCCGCCCACTGGAAATATAAAGACGGCGAGGGCGACGAAGAAACGGAACTCAACCAGTGGCTCGAAACCATCAAGGATATTCTCGAAAGCCCCGAGCCGAGCGCCCTTGACTTTCTCGACACGGTGAAACTCAACCTGTTTGCCAACGAAATCATAGTGTTCACGCCCAAGGGCGAGCCGATAACCCTGCCGTCGCGCGCAACGGTGCTCGACCTGGCTTTTGCGCTTCACACCCAGCTCGGAATCAGGTGTATAGCCGGCAAGGTGAACCATAAGCTCGTGCCGCTGTCGACCCGGCTCGAAAGCGGCGACCAGGTTGAAGTCATCACCTCGCAGACGCAGACCCCCCAGCCCGAATGGCTCAACTTCCTGGCCACGGCCAAGGCGCGCACCTGTCTGCGCCAGGCCCTGCGCAAAGACCGCCAGCCGCTCATCGACGAGGGCCGCACGCTGTTTGAAACCGCCTGCAAAGAGGCCGGCGCCGTTGAAAGCAACGAGCTCTTCACCAAAATGATGGGCCACTATCGCGTGAACTCGCGCGAAGACATATTCATCGGCATAGCCAGGGGCGAAATCAATCCTGCCGACACGTTTGCAGCCCTGCGCAAAAGCAAGGCCGCAACGGCCGCGTCGACCACCACGGCACTGTTTAAAAAACTGCTTAACCCCTTTACGCCCGCCAAGAAAAAACCGCTCGAACAGTGGAAGGCCGACGAAGACGAGGTTACAATCAACGTCAAGGAAACCTACATTCTCCACACCGGCGAGGATGAACAGAACTACTGTCTGGCCGAATGCTGCAGCCCGATTCCGGGCGACGACGTGATGGGCTTCGTTGAAGATGACGGCTCAGTGACGCTCCATTCGCTGACATGCCCGCGCGCGGCGCTGCTCAAGGCCACCTACGGCCACCGCATCCTGTCGACCCGCTGGGAGGAAGTGGCCGAATCGCGCTTCAAGGCCGACGTGCAGATCGAAGGCATTGACCGCCACGGCATCCTGCAGGAAATTTCGGCCGTGGTCAGCGGAGCCGGCGGCATTGACCTGCGCCAGTTCTCAATCGAGGCGACCAACGAGGTGTTCTCGGGGCGCCTGACCGCCAAAGTCACCTCGGCCGAGGCCGTCGACGAACTCTGCCGCAGACTCAAAACCATTGACGGCGTAACCACGGCCACGCGCCTCTGACACGCCACCGCACAGGTAACGATTAGCAGATTATATGAATAGAAGATTCACAACCCAGATACTCACGTTGCTGCTGGGCACGGTAATCGTCGTGTGGCTGCTTCCGCGCCATTCCGCGTCGACCTATCTCTATCAGGTCAACCGCCCGTGGAACTATCAGCTGCTCACCGCTCCGTTCGACATACCTATCCGCCCCGACTCGCTGACGGCCCAGGCTGCCATCGACTCGATAAACCGCAAGTTCGTGCCGGTCTACAAGCGCGTGACCTCGGTCGACGACGCCGTGCGCACCCGCTTTGCCCAGGCGCTCGGCTCGGTCGAGGGTGTCAGCGCATCGACGCGCAGCCTGCTCACGTCGAAGGTGCGCGACCTCTATGCGTCGGGCATCGTCGACGAAGAAGTTTTCAACGACATATCAACAGGGCGCCTGCCCGCCGTCAGGGTGGCTAACGGCAACGTGCTGACCAAGAAGCCGACCACGGCGCTGCGCTCGCCCCGCAAGGCGTATGAATGGCTCAAGGAGCAACTTCCGGGCGATGAGGCCCATTATGCTATCGAACAGTCGAAGCTCTCGACCATGCTGACGCCAAACGTGGTGCTCGACACGCTGATGACCAACCGCATGCGCGCCGACCTTCACCAGAAGGCCACCGCGCCGATAGGCGTGATTCAGCAGGGCGAACGCATCATTGACCGCGGTGAGGTGGTGACTCTTCAGCTCTACACCACGCTGCGCACCTATGAGCAGATGCAGGCCGAACGTGGTAACGGCCCCGGCGGCAATAATTTCTATGCCTGGCTGGCCAAGAGCCTATATGTCGGCATTCTGTTTGCTCTGCTCGGCGCGTTTCTCTGCTATTTCCGCCGGCGGCTGTTCGATCAGCCCAAGGTGGTTGCCTATCTCGTCGGGCTGACCGTGGCGTTCAGCGTGTTTGCCTTCATCATGTCAAACAGCTTCGACATGGGGCTCTATATAGTGCCCTTCTCGATGGTGGCAATTATGACCATAGTGTTTTTCGACGGGCGCACGGCCATGTATACCACCCTGGTCACCACGCTGCTCTGCGCCGGCATAGCCCACTTTCCGCTCGAATTCCTCGCCATGCAGTTTGTGGGCGCCTCGATAGCCATCAACTCCCTCAAGGAGATGAGCCGCCGCTCCCAGCTGCTGCGCACGGCGCTGCTCGTCTTTGTGGGCTATTCGCTGACATATCTGGCTGTCAACGTCATGCTGACCGGCAACATGTCGACCCTGACGCCGCGCATGTTCGGCTTCCTGGCCATCAACGTCGTGTTCGTGTCGTTTGCCTACGTGCTCGTGTTCGTGTTTGAGCGCTGGCTCGGCTTCACGTCGATTGTGGGCCTGGTCGAGCTCAGCGACATCAACCACCCGATTCTGCGCGAACTCTCGCGCGAGTGCCCGGGCACGTTTCAGCACGCCATGGCCGTCAGCAACCTCGCAGCCGAAGCCGCCGTCAAAGTAGGCGCCAACGTGCAGCTTATCCGTGCAGGCGCGCTCTATCACGACATCGGCAAAATCGACAACCCGGCCTTCTTTACCGAAAACCAGCATGGCGTCAACCCCCACAGCGCCCTCGACCCGCTGCAGAGCGCACGCATCATCACGGCCCATGTCACCGACGGCCTGCGCCGCGCCGAAAAGGCCAAGTTGCCGTCGGCCATACGCAATTTCATTGCCGAGCACCACGGCACGGGAGTGGCCCGCTACTTCTACGTGACATACTGCAACGACCATCCCGGCCAGGAAATTGACCCTGCTCCGTTTACCTATCCGGGCCCGAATCCGAGCTCGGTCGAGAGTTCCATACTGATGATGGCCGATGCGGTCGAGGCGGCTTCGCGCTCAATGACCAACTATTCGCCCGAAGCCATAACCTCGCTGGTCAACAAAATCGTGGATACGCAGGTCGACGAGGGTCTGCACAGCGACTCGCCGCTCGCCTTCCGCGATGTTAAAACCATCAAGGAGTGTTTCATTCAGCGCCTGCTGACGATATATCACTCGCGCATAGCTTATCCTGACAAGAAATGACGCCGTCACTGCTGACAAGGGAACTGATTGACGACACGTCGGCATGGCGCCTGATTGTGCGCATAGCCGACGACACCATGTCGGCACTGCTGCTCGGCCCAGACGGTCCGGAGCGCGGCGCCCTGTTTCACACGGAGCGGCTCGAAGGACCCTCGGTCAAGGCTCTCGAAAACGCCGTCTACGACAATCCGTTGCTGCTGGGCGACTTCGAGGCGGTCGACGTCATATTCTCGACGCCGCAGTGCTTTGCCGCTCCGCGCACGGCCTCCCCGCTGCGCGAGGAGATGGCCGAAGCCATGCTGCCCGACTACGACGCGCCGCGCACGCTGCTTGCCGAGCCGTTCTGCACTGACGGCGAGCTGGTCTATGCCGTCGGCTCTGAAATGTATAACTTCGTTGCGCGTACGTTTGCCTGCGCGCGCTTTCACCATTCGCTGGCCATCGACGCCGCCTGGCTTGGCGCCCACGCCGAGCCTTCGGGGCTCTATGCCCTGTGCGACAGCGCCAGTGAGATGAATCTCGTTGGTTTCGGACCCGACCGACGTTTGGTTTATCTAAACCGGCCGCCTACGTTCGCGCCGGCCGACTGTGCATACTATATTCTTGCGGCAGCAGCTCCGGGAGCAGAGCTGACAATAGGATGCCGCACCGGCGCCGGCGAGCAGATCGAGGAGACGCTCGGCGCAGTCAGGCCCGATGCCCGCATAATGCCGCTGACGCTGCCCGACGCGATGCTGCGCCTGGGACGTCAGGCTTTACAAGCCCCGTTCGACATGTTATTTCTTACACAATTATGAGAATTATCAGAGGAAAATTCGGCCGTCGGCGTTTCGACGTGCCCACTAACATAACCGCCCGCCCGACAACTGACTTTGCGCGCGAAAACATTTTCAACGTACTCGAAAACATCATTGACTTCGACGGCATAACCGCCATTGACCTCTTTGCAGGTACCGGCGCCATTTCGCTCGAACTGGTTAGCCGTGGCGCGGCCGCAGTCACTGCCGTCGAAAAGGCGCCCACGCAGTCACGCTTCATCGAAAAGGTGCGTCAGCAGCTCAATTGCAGCGAACTCAGGGTTGTGAAGGGCGATGCCCTGAAATATATCGACAGCGTCGGCGCGCCGGTCGATTTCATCTTTGCCGATCCTCCCTACGACATGGAGGGCTTTGACGAGGTGCCGGCCCGCATCATCGGCTCGGCAGCCTGCGGCCCCGACACGATCGTGGTTGTCGAGCACTCAAAGGCCCGCGACTTCTCCGCTCTGCCCGAATTTCGCGAACACAGGGTCTACGGCAGCGTCAACTTTTCAATTTTCTGCAAGTCTGACTTAGACAAATGAAGGAATACAGCCCTGAATATCTTCAGAAAATACGCGAGATAATCGACGGCCGCGACGTCGAGGCCGCCCGCCGCGAGCTTGCGGAGCTGCACCCCGCCGATATTGCCGAACTCTATCAGGACCTGGATATAGCCCAGGCGGAGTTTCTCTATCATCTGCTCGACGAGGAAACCGCCGCCGACGTGCTGCTCGAGCTCGATGAAGACGAGCGCCACAAGCTACTCGACGCCCTGCCTAACGACGTCATTGCAAAGCAGGTCGACCACATGGATACCGACGATGCCGCCGACGTGCTTCAGGAGCTTGACAAGGAAGACCAGGAAGAGGTGCTTGCCCGGCTCGACGACGTAGAGCAGGCCGGCGACATCATCGACCTGATGAAGTATCCCGAGAACACCGCCGGCTCGCTCATGGGCACCGAAATGATTGTGGTCAACGAGAACTGGTCGATGCCCGAGTGTATCAAGGAGATGCGTCTGCAGGCCGAGGACCTTGACGAAATCTACTATGTCTACGTGGTCGACAATGACGAGCGCCTGCGCGGTGTGTTGCCTCTGAAAAAGATGCTTACCCACCCGTCGGTCAGCAAAATCAAGCATGTCATGGAGGCTGACCCCGCTGCGGTCAAGACTGACACCGAGCTTGACGAAGTGGCTCAGGATTTTGAGAAGTATGACCTTGTGGCCATGCCCGTGGTCGACGCGGTTGGCCGCCTGGTCGGTCAGATAACCTTCGACGACGTCATGGATACCGTTCGCGAAAGTGCCGAGCGCGACTATCAGTTGGCCAGCGGTCTTAGCGGCGATGTGGAAACCGACGACTCCTGGTTCGCGCAGACCAAGGCACGCCTGCCATGGCTGCTCATAGGCATTGCCGGCGGCATCGGAAACTCGCTTATTCTCGGCAATTTCGAAGCCGGATTCGCCACCAACCCGGCCATGGCTCTATTCATTCCGCTGATTGGCGGCACCGGCGGCAACGTCGGCATCCAGTCGTCGGCTATCGTGGTGCAGGGCCTGGCCAACGGTTCGCTCGACATCAGGCATGCCGGCAAGCAGATTTTCAAGGAACTCGGCGTGGGTCTGCTCAATGCTACAATTATCGCCGCAATGGTATTTATTTACAACTGTTTCCGGCTGGGAGCCACTCAGGTAACCACTATTGCCGTGGCGCTTAGCCTGTTTGCGGTAGTGATATTCGCCAGTGTGTTCGGCACGTTCGTGCCGCTGACGCTTGAGAAGTTCAAGATTGACCCGGCGCTTGCGACCGGCCCCTTCATTTCAATTACCAACGACATTATCGGCATGGTAATCTACATGGGAATCAGCTCATATCTGCTTTCAGCCTTCGGCCTCACGGTCTAAAAGGCGTCAATCATGGCTGTGAGCGTTCCGACCAACGCGAATACAAGCAGCAGCGAGCCGATTATACGATTGACCAGATAAAGCGAGCGCACGTTGAAGTGTGCTCGCATTTTATTGACCAGCAGTGTAATCAGAAACCACCAGGCCAGCGCTCCGACGGCTATGCTCATGTAGCCGGCAAAGTAGTGATAGTATCGGAACTCGGGCAGCAGGAAGTTGAAGCGCGCAAACAGTCCGATTATGAAGAAGAGAATCAGCGGGTTGCTGACCGTCAGCAGGAAGCCCGTCACGACATCTTTCCAGTTGCTGCTCGCTTCGGGCATATCGGTGCGTTTGAGCTGGCGTGACGGGTTTTTACGAAACAGGTAAATGCCGAAAATGGCTATGGCTACCGAGCCGAGCAGCTGAAGCCAGAACTGCTGCGATGCAATGAAGTCGGTAATGAAGGCTATGCCGGTGCCGGTGAGTACGCAATAGAACATGTCGCTGATCGAGGCCCCGATGCCGGTATAGAACGCCGGCCACCGCCCTTTGTCGAGGGTGCGCTGAATCACCAGCATGCCGATGGGGCCCATGGGCGCCGAAATCAGCACGCCGATAGCGAAACCGCGCATCAGGACGTAGATCAGATTTTCCATTGTTTCAGAAGTGCAAATTTAGCAAAATTTCCTCAACCGGCCAACCATTGGACGCTGCATATGCCTAACCGCGTCGGGCAAATATGCGCTCGACAATGACGGCAATGGCTCCGTCGCCGGTGACGTTGCAAGCCGTGCCGAAGGAGTCCATAGTGATGTAGAGGGCTATCATCAGAGCGCTGTCGGCCTCGGAAAATCCGAGCATCGACGTCAGCAGGCCAAGGGCGGCCATGATTGCGCCTCCGGGCACTCCGGGGGCCGCAATGATGGTGATGCCGAGCATGGCTATGAAGCCCGCGAACTCGCCTACACCCCAGGGCAAGCCCTGCATAATCATCAGTGCCAGAGCGCAGGCCGTGATTTTCAGTGCCGAGCCCGACATGTGGATTGTTGCACACAGGGGCACGACAAAACCGGCCGTCGACTCGCCGACGCCCAGGGCCTTGACCTGGCGCAGGGTTACCGGAATCGTGGCGGCGGAGCTCTGTGTGCCGAGGGCGGTTACATAGGCGGGCAGCATGGTTCTGAGCATGGCCAGCGGGTTGCGTCGCGCCGCGAGGCCCGCAATGGCAAACTGGGCGAGAAGCAGCACGATGTGGATGGCAAAGATGATGGCGACGATGCTGATAAAGGTCATCATGACGCGGCCAACGCGCCCTTCGATGGTCATTGCCATGAAGATGCCGAAAATGTATACCGGCAGCAGCGGAATGATTACCCTGGAGATAGTGCGTGAAATAATATGGCGAAACTCATCGAAGCCGCGCTTGAGGGCTGTGGCTCCCGAATAGGCCATGCCGAGGCCGAGCACGAAAGCGAGCACCAGAGCGGTCATCACGCCGAACAGCGGCGGCATGTCTACGCTGAAATATGCGGTCAGTGTGCCTGATTCGCCTGCTCCGGGCTCAAGGGCGGCGATGGGGGCTTCGGCCTTGATGAGCATCGGAAACAGCCACGCCCCGACGCCAAACGAAAACCAGCCCGAGGCGAGGGTCATAGCATAGGCTATCAGGGCGGTAGCCAGGAGCATGCGTCCGGCTTTCGAGCCTATTTCGGCGATGGCCGGAGCCACGTAGCCGAGAATCAGCAGCGGAATCAGAAAGCCGAGAAACTGCGCGAAGATGCCGTTGAAGGTCGTGAAGATACGGGCTCCCCAGTAGGGCATCACATAGCCGGCGCCTATGCCGAGAGCGATGGCGGCGAGTATGCGCAGCAGCAGTTTCATCCTACCGCCCCCTCCAGGGTCAGTGCCAGCAGTTTCTGGGCCTCGACGGCAAACTCCATGGGCAGTTTGGCCATGACCTCCTTGGCATAGCCGTTGACAATGAGTCCGACGGCCTCCTCGGTGGGGATGCCGCGCTGGTTGCAGTAAAAGAGCTGGTCGGCCGAGATTTTGCTTGTCGTGGCTTCGTGTTCGACTATGGCGGTCGGATTCTTGATGTCGATTACGGGGAACGTGTGGGCGCCACAAGTAGGCGACAGCAGCAGCGAGTCACATTGCGTATGGTTGCGGCAGCCTGTGGCGTTAGGCGCCACGCTGACCTGGCCGCGATAGGAGTTCTGGCTGAATCCGGCCGAGATGCCCTTGCTGACAATGGTTGAGCGCGTGTTGCTGCCCAGGTGAATCATTTTCGTGCCGGTGTCGGCCTGCTGCCTGTGGCGCGTGACGGCCACACTGTAGAACTCGCCGACCGAGCCGTCGCCCATGAGCACACACGACGGATACTTCCAGGTGATGCTCGAGCCGGTTTCGACCTGAGTCCACGAAATTTTTGAGTCGACGCCGCGGCAGAGGCCGCGCTTGGTCACGAAGTTATAGACGCCGCCCAAGCCGTCGCGGTCGCCGGCATACCAGTTTTGTACGGTCGAGTATTTGACCTCGGCTCGGTTTTCGCACACGATTTCCACAATGGCGGCATGGAGCTGGTTTTCGTCGCGCCTGGGGGCGGTACACCCTTCGAGATAGCTGACGTAGGCGTCGTCGTCGGCCACGATGAGCGTGCGCTCGAACTGGCCTGTGCCGGCGGCGTTGATGCGGAAGTAGGTGCTCAGCTCCATCGGGCATCGCACACCTTTTGGAATGTAGACGAATGAGCCGTCGGAGAATACGGCCGAATTGAGCGCCGCATAGAAATTGTCGGCGTAGCTCACCACGGAGCCGAGATATTTTTTTACCAGATCGGGGTGTTCTTTAACCGCTTCGGAAAACGAGCAGAAAATAATGCCGAGTTCGGCCAGTTTGGCCTGATGGGTCGTTTTGACCGAAACGGAGTCCATTACGGCGTCGACGGCCATTCCGCTGAGAGCCTTCTGCTCGTTGAGCGGAATGCCCAGGCGGTTAAACGTGTCGAGAATCTCGGGGTCTACTTCGTCGAGGCTTTTCGGTCCCTCTTTTTTCTTTGGGGCGGCATAGTAGCTGATGGCCTGGAAGTCGATTTCGGGAATATCGAGGTGGGCCCAGGTGGGTGGGGTTAGCTTAAGCCAGTGGCGATAAGCCTTGAGGCGGAAGTCGAGCAGCCATTCGGGCTCGCCTTTTTTTTGCGAAATCAGGCGCACTACCTCTTCGCTCAGGCCGGCCGGAATGATTTCCGTGTCGACGTCGTGCGAGAAGAAGCCGTATTTATAATCGTCGTTATCGTCTGAAATTTTTCGGAGTTGGTCGTCGTTATCGTATTCCATTTCAGTTTATATATGTCTGGGCGAGACCGAAAAGGCGCGGCGCAAACTTGACCACCCACTGCGACAGCGGAGCGGAAAACGCCGTAGACCCCGGCGCGCACATTAAAAACAGATTTATCAGCAATGAAGTCATCAGCAGCCATTTTGCTGCGCCGATAATGGCGCCGAGCAGTCGGTCGACCGGGCCCATGAGCAGCATCTTGACAGTGAGGTGGAGCACTCTCGCCAGCATTATCACCACCAGAAAAATCAGCGCGAACACCACCGCATAGCAGAGCATCAGCGGCAGCTGGAGGGCGGCGGCTACCGTGGGGGCGAAAATGCGCGTACCCATGAAGCCGAACAGAAACGCTGCAACCGAGCCGAGCTGGCGGATGCAACCGCGCCAGGCGCCATAGATTGCATAGCCGACAGTGCCAGCAATGAGAATTATGCTGACAATTTCAGGAGTGGTCATCGGGCAAGGTGGTCGGCAAGTTTTTCAATCGAAGGATTCTTCATAACAACGCGGCGGTCGTCGTCGAGCAGATAGATCGACGGCATGGAGCGGATTACGTAGATGTCGTTGGCCAGCACCCCGGAGCGGTCATAAGCCTTGACCCAGCTTTCGGGCAGGGCGTCGCGCGTCTGTTCCCAGCGTTTGGCCGAAGCCTCGATGCACACGGCCAGGACGTCGGGCAGATTATTCATGGTTCTCAGTTGCTCAATGACCTGGCGGCAATGAGTGCAGTCGGGGTCATAGAACATCATCAGTAGCGGCTTGCCCGGCATGAAGCCGTGGAGTCTGTTTTCCGATTTGTCAACAGTGGCGAAACGAAAGTCGGCCGCGATGGAGTCAACCGCATTGACCTCGCAGACATAATGGAGCATCCACTCGGCCGTAGAGCGCTCCGATTCCGACAGTTTGCCTGTGGCCAGGGCGGCGCGCAGCAGTTCGGCCATGCGCTCCTCGTCGGTGTCGAAAACGGTAGCCTCGGCGTGTTCGAGCAGCTTGCCGAGATTGCCGCCGGCAGCGGCCTCGGCCGTGATTTTACGGGCATCGCCCTGCATGAGGTCGGCGGGAAGGGTCCACTGTTTAGAGGCCGCACATCCGCTCAGTGCCAGCGTTGCCAAAAAGAGCCATTTTTTCATATTACCCGCAAAGTTACGAAAAATCTCTGAACGGGCAATCAGCGCAGGTCTACGATGTCGTGGCCCGAAGGAGTCTGGTATATCCTCAGCCCGAACTTATGCACTACTGCATAGACATAGTCAAACACGTCGGCCTGAATGTGTTCATATTCGACCCAGGCAGTCGTGTTGGTGAAGAAATAGAGCTGAACCGGCAGGCCCGACTGCGTCGGCTCGAGCTGGCGCACCATGCAGGTCATTGCGTGGTTGACCAGAGGTGACTTTTCGAGATAGCGCTCTATGTGGCGACGGAACAGCGTCAGATTCACTTCGGGAACTGCCTCGCCGCAGAGCAGGCCTTCGTCGTTCAGGCGCGAAATCTCGCTGTCGGTCAGTATGCACACGCTGTTGACGTCGATAAACACGGCGCGCTCCACGCGTCGGCCGCCTGACTTCACCATAGGCTCATAGTTGCGGAAACTGTCGGAAATCAGCGCATAGGGGGGCACGGTAGTGACCGTGTTGTCCCAGTTGCGAATCTTGACGGTAGTGAGCGAAATGTCGAGCACCTCGCCGTTGGCGTTGTAGCGATCAACCGCCACCCAGTCGCCGCGTTGCATCATGTTGTTGGCCGTCAGCTGGATCGAGGCCACCAGGCCGAGAATCGTGTCTTTGAACACCAGCGACATAACCGCTGCCGAAGCGCCCAGAGCCGTCAGGATGACCATGGGTTGCTTGCCCAGCAGAATGCTGATGCAGACAATGACGCCGATGGCAATCGCAACGAGTTTGAGCATCTGGAAGATGCCCTTGACCGCGTAAGGGCGGGTGCGCCTGTGGGCCGACAGAGCGCTGTAGGCGTTGCCGATCAAGATGTTGATTATGTAGACAACTACCCAGAGAATGTAGATTGACGTGAAAACGTTTACCCAGGCAACGGCCCGCTCTTCAGTGGGAGCGAACAGCTGCGGAAGCAGCCAGCTGACCATCAGTGCCGGGGCCAGTTGCGACAGACCGCGCATAAAGCGGTCGTTAAGCAAAACATCGTCGAGCTTGGTGGGCGTTTTGCTGATTGCCCATTCGGCCGCATAGAGCACCATTTTGCAGACGAAATATGACACTATGGACGCCAGGGCAATTGCCAGCAGCGTCGCGGCCACCACGGCCGCCGAAGAATCAAAGTGCTGATAAAAAAACAGCTTTACGGCTTCAATCATAACCCCACAAAGTTAGCAATTTTCCCGCAACCGACCAAGCACGACCCGGCCTTTGCCCGCAGAATTGTTCAAGACGGTCTTTTCAGGGAGGCGTAAACCGCGGCGAGGCGGGCCGCGAGGTCGGCGCGCAGCGATTTGGCCGTGGCGGAGTCAGTGCGCTCGAGGTCGGCATAGCGGCTTTCGCCGTCGAGATAGTCGCTCAGGGTGCCGTCGGCGGCGGGCGAGTCGACGGTCAGCGGCTCGTCGGCGCGCGGGTCGTAGTGCCACAGCGGCCAGTAGCCGCTGCGCACCGCCAGGCGCATCTCTGTGGCTGCGTGGCTCATGCCGGCTCTGATGCCGTGGTTGATGCAGGGGCAGTAGGCTATGATCAGCGACGGCCCGGGGTAGGCTTCAGCCTCTTTCATTACCTTGATAGCCTGCATCGGGTTGGCGGCGAGCGATATGCTGCCTACGTAGACGTGGCCGTAGGTCATGGCCATGCGTCCAAGGTCTTTTTTGACGGTTCGTTTGCCGTCGGGGGCATATTTGGCCACTGCTCCGAGCGGCGTGGCTTTCGACATCTGGCCTCCGGTGTTGGAGTAGCATTCCGTATCCATCACCAGGATGTTGATGTCGACGTTTTGCGAAATCACGTGGTCAAGGCCGGCAAAGCCGATGTCGTAGGCCCAGCCGTCGCCGCCGATGGCCCAGACCGATGGCTTTTCAAGCAGTTCGGCCGCAAAGCCCTCGGGCAGCATGTCGCGCAGTGCGGCGGCCGTAGCGGGATTGTCGGGGTCGGCGAAATACTCCTTGATGCGCCCGATGAGTCCCGGGTCGGTGCCATAGGACGAAGCGAGCTTCAGCAGGCGTTGGCGGGTGGCCTCGCGGCGTCGTTGCAGGCCGAGCGCTATGCCGAGCCCGTATTCGGCGTTATCCTCGAAGAGCGAGTTGCCCCAGGCCGGGCCGCGTCCGGTAGCTGCGTCGGCACAATAGGGCATTGACGGAAAATCGGCGCCCCAGACCGAGGAGCAGCCCGTTGCGTTGGCAATGACCATGCGTTCGCCGAAGAGTTGTGTCAGAAGTTTGACGTAGGGGGTCTCGCCGCATCCGCCGCATGCGCCGCTGAACTCGAGCAGCGGCTGGCGCAGTTGCGAGCCGCGCAGGCTGAAGCGCGACAGCAGTTCGCCCTTGCGGGTCACCGACGTGCTGACAAACTCCAGGTTAGCTTTCTGTTCTGCCAATTGCGTGTCGATAGGCTTCATTTCGAGAGCGTTGCCCGGGCAGATGGTGGCGCAGCTGCCGCAGCCGGTGCAGTCCTGGGGATAGACCTGTATGCGCCAGTTCATGCCGTCGATGCCGTGGGCAGGAAGGGTGGTGAATTGCGCCCGTGCGGATTCGTCGGCCGTCAGCGTGTAGGGGCGTATGGCGGCATGGGCGCACACAAGCGAGCACATGGCGCACTCGACGCATTTGCTTGCCGTCCATTCGGGTATGTAGAGCGCGATTGTGCGCTTTTCGCTTGCCGACTCGCCGACCGGGCAGAAGCCGTCGGGGGTAAGCATGCTCACGGGTATGGCGTCGCCTCGGCGCCGCAGACACGGCTCGGCTATGCGGCCGACGAATTTGCTGAGCGGCGTCAGCCCGTGGCGACAGTCGGGGTTCGCGACTTTGGTGACGGCGTCGGGAGCCGCAATCTCTACGGGGGTGATGGCGCCGAGCGCGGCGTCGATGGCGGCGTTGTTGTTGCTGACCACTGCGGCGCCTTCATGTATGTATTGTTTGCCGACAATCCTTTTCAGTGCGGCGATGCTTGCGCGGTAGTCATCGGGTCCGCAGAGTTTCAGAAACACGGCCTCCATGATGGTGTTGATTCTGACCCCGAGCGAGTTGTCCCGGGCAATGGCTTCGGCGTTGACGGTGTAGACCTTCACGTCGTTGTCGGCAATGGCGCGGCGCAGGTCGGCGGGCATTATCGACTGCAGCGAAGCGGCGTTGCGGGGGGTGTTGATGACCAGGACGCTGCCGCGGTGCAGCTTCGGTGCGATGTCGAAAAGGTAGACGTAGCGCTCCTTGTTTATGCCGATATAGTCGGCTGTTGTGATTTCATATTCCGAAGTTATCGGTCCGGAGTCGACGCGCAGCGAGCTGACTGTGTAGCCTCCGCTCTTTTTTGCCGAATATTCGAAAAAGGCCTGCACGCTGCTTCCGGTCAGGTCGCTGATTATCTGTGCGGCCTGGCGAGTGGCGCCGACAGTGCCGTCTGACCCCATGCCGTAGAATTGATAGCGGCGCTGGCTCGGCGGGCAGGTGGAGAGTTCGGGTCCGACAGCAAGCGACAGGCGTGTAACGTCGTCGTTGATGCCCACGGTGAAGGCGCGCCCGGCCGGCAGGGTGTCGACGGCGTCAAACACAGCCTTGATCATGGCCGGCGAGAAGTCTTTGCTGCTCAGGCCATAGCGCCCGCCGACAATGTGGGCCTCGCGTCCGGCATTCTGAAACGCCGCACACACGTCGAGAAACAGCGGTTCACCTTGCGCACCGGGCTCCTTGGTGCGGTCGAGCACGGCGATGCTCCTGACCGTTTCGGGAATTGACTCGAGCAGTCGGGCGGCGCTGAACGGGCGATAGAGTCTTACCTTTACGACGCCGAGGCGTGTGCCTGAAGTGGCGTTCAGATAGCTGACGGTTTCGGCTATTGTTTCGCACGCCGACCCCATGGCGATGATGATTTTATCGGCATCGGGGGCGCCGACAAATTCAAACGGACGGTAGTGTCGGCCGGTAAGGTCTCCGACCTTCAGCATGGTGCGCTCAACAATAGATGGGAAGATGTCGTAGCGGCTATTGGCGGCTTCGCGGTTCTGAAAGTAAACGTCGGGGTTCTGTGCCGTGCCGCGTATGTCGGGCGTTTCGGGGTTCATGCCGCGGCGTCGCAGGCGCTCTACGGCATCCATCGGTGTCAGGGCGGCAATCTGGTCATAGCCCGGAAGTTCGACTGTGCTCATTTCGTTGCCTGTGCGCCAGCCGTCAAACATGTGGATCACCGGCAGCGACCCTTCGAGGGCCGACAGATGGGCCACAAGCGCCATGTCGGCCGCCTCCTGCACGTTGTTGCTGACCATGATGGCGAAGCCTGTGGCGCGGGTGGCCATGACATCCTGGTGGTCGCCGAAAATGCTCAGCGCGTGGGTGGCCAGCGATCGCGCTCCGACGTGGAATACGCCCGGAAGCAGCTCGCCCGAAATCTTGTACATGTTCGGAATCATCAACAGCAGCCCCTGCGAGGCGGTAAAGGTGGTCGAAGGCACGCCGGCCGACAGCGAGCCATGGGTGGCGCCGGCGGCTCCGAGCTCGCTTTCCATCTCCATGATTTTCAGCCGATGGCCGAATACGTTAAGGCGGCCTTCCATGGCCCAGCGTGCTGCCGTATCGCCCATCGATGCGACCGGAGTGATGGGATAGACTGTGGCTACGTCGCTGAGGGCGTAGGCAATGTAGGCGGCAGCCTCGCAACCGTCGATTATGGCCCGGTGGGGCGCTGTTGAAACGTCAGACATACACTTTAAGCAAGAGTAAAAAAGTGGTTGGAATTCGGTTTTTGACGTTTAAACGCCCGGAGCGCGGCGCAGGTTCAATATCTGCGTCGCGCTCCGGCAATATATGCTGCGAGAAGGAGTATACAGAGCACACCGAGCTGCAGTTTCCACATCGGCCTTGTCGGTGCGGGCTGAATTTCCTCGTGAGTTTCGGATTCGGACTCTTCGGTCTGCGCTATGCTCACTGCGGCGTTCTGTTCGCGCCGCAGTTCAACGCGCCCGGCTATCACCATGGGCTTGAGTGTGTCGCGTGGAATGATGACTACATCGTCGAGCCTGATGCTGAGTTCCTCGGCCAGCGAGGCCCGCAGGGTGTCGCGCCGCTCGATGCGATGTGTGCTCTCGGCCGTTTTCTGCGAGGCACATCCGCTCATCATTGCCGCCGCGGCTACCGTTGAGGCGATAACTGCCGGGCGCTTCATCGGGCAAAATATAGCGCCGCCTCCTCGGCGCGGCGCCTTACAAGTCCGGCCATAACCTTGCCTGAGGCGTATTTCCAGCGGGCAAACTCTGCGGCAATCAATTCGTCGTCGGGATTACGTGAGATTTTAGCCCACAGGGTCGATTTTTCGAGTGCGTGAAAGCCGGTGTTGAACGCAAAACTCGCCAGTGCGGCGCGGCGGTTGGCGGTCAGCTCCGTGCCGCTTCGGCGCTCCAGGCGTTCGATTTGTGAAATGACCGACGCTACGTCGGCCTGAAGCATTGATTCGGCCTGTGCGGCGCTGATGTGCATGCCGGGCTTGGTGCCTGCGGTGTGGCCGTAGCCGATGGTCCAGACTCCGGCCGGGCAGCGGTATGCCTCAAGTCGTAATCCTTCGTGGCGTCTGATTAGTCGGACGGCGATTGTGAGTGTTTCCATAATTATATTGAGTTGATGCGATTGATTTTGTGCGGAGAGTTAGTTTCTGTCGCGATAGCGGTAATCGATTCCTAACAGCGAGCCGGCAAAGGTCAGGCACTCACCGAAGCCGATCAGCACTGACTGATGTATTTCGCCCGACGGGCTGACTATGAATCCGGCAATGAGCAGCCCGCTGCCGAGGGCGGTTACGCACACAGCGGCCACCAGTTGCACCGACGTGCCACGCGCATCTTTTTTCTCTTTTTGACCGTGAGATGTTTCCATGGCGCAAATTTACCTACTGAACGTTGCCGTTTGCCGTAGATTTGTTGTGCTTGTTGCGGATAACTAAAAAATGCGTATCTTTGCACCTGATATATTTTGTATAAACCAATACCTGATTTTATTCCATGAAATGTACAATCAAGTCTTTACTGCTGTTGGCGATGGCATGCCACTCGCCGGCGGTTTTCGCGGATGAAGCCGCCGCGTCCGTAACCAGAACGGTTTCCTATGAGAACGGCACACTGAGCCCCGCGTCGGGCAACTGGCGCAGCCTCTGGACGTCGACTGAAACTCAGCCGCAGGTAACCATCAACACTACTGTTAACAATATTAAGAACGACACCTCCGGTCCGCTTCAAATCGCTCCCGGCCAGATGGCGCCCTATACGATTGTTATTTCCACCCCCGACGAGGGCTGGGTAATTACCGGTTTCTCGTTTACCGTAAGCGGAACTGCCGGCAAGAGCATTGTGTTTAACGGCACTACTACCCAAATCACCACCACCGCACAGAACGTTGTCGAAACCGATCTGAACTCGCAGTCACACACCCTTTCCTATACCGGCAACAACAGCGTAGCTTCGTTTGCCGACTTTACCGTCACTCTCGCAAAGCAGACCGTAGCCGACGCTCCCGCGCTCGTTGTTGACGTTATGCCCGCCGACGACGCAAACTGCGTCTATAAGGTAACCGACGTTACCAACGGCAAGTATAACGACTTCACCGCCTGGTATCACATGCAGTCGGGCAAGGAGTTCTTTGCCGGTGCGAATGCCGCTAACGTAGGCAAGGATGCCTCGTTTGCCGACGAGTATCTCTACTGCTTCGTGAAAGAGGGCAATGGTTATGCCATCTATAACAAGGCTGAAGGCAAGAGCGTGCTGACATATGCCGACGGCAAGGTGCTCAAGGGCTCGGACGAACTCTCAGTGAATCTCGCGCAGCAGTTCCTCCCTGTCAACACCACTGCCGGCAAACTCTATCGCAACGGCAGCGCCGGTGGTACAAACATGTGGCGCAGCAAATGGGCCAGCGACTATGTTCCCGAAGTTACCTTCGGTTGCTCGAGCAACAATCTGACCACCACAGCCTCGACCTCGTCATTTGTCAACGGAGGTGACTTCCGCCTTGAATCCGGCTCAAACAATTCAATCGGCAATCTCAAATGGTCGTTTGGCGCAGGCAACGGCATGCACGTCTACAGCTATACGTTCCTTGCAAAGAAAAACGGCTCTTATAGCGAATCTTCGCGCATCAACACCGGTGACGGCGCCGTTGAGCTCTCGACGGTTTACAAGCGGTTTGAGTGCAGCGTGGCCAATGATTTGACCGCCGCTACTTTCGTTCAGTCGAGCATCAACCTCAAGGGTGTGATTATGTCCGACTGCTACGTGACTGTTCGCCGCATCCTTACCAACCACAATGACCGTGTCGGCTACAATGTATTCCCCATCGAGGGCGTTGAACGTCGTATTCCCGCTATCGCGCGTGTTTATGGCGGTGAGAATGCCGGCCGACTCGTTGCCGTTTACGACTATCGCCACAATGGCGGTGACATAGGCATGGCCGGCAATATTTCGCTGCAGATTTCCGTGTCGGACGACAATGGCGAAACCTGGAGCGCGCCCGACTATTGCCGCGACGCCGAAGGCAAGGCCGTTACCACTTACAATGACACCATCCCCGTCAGCAAGCATGGTCTGGCATACTATCAGCAGGACCCCAATCTCTACTGGGACTTTGCGTTTGGCGACGCAGCAATTGTGGCCGATCGCGAATCGGGCAAGCTCCTGCTTATGGCCGTCGGCGGTCCGACTCTGTTCTGGGGCGGCCGTTATGACAAGCCCAACCAGTGTGCCAGCTGGTGGTCGGAAGACGGCGGTCAGACCTGGTCCGAGCCCGTGCGTGTGACCTACAACATTCTCGACCTCTTCAACGGCGAACCCGAGTTCGGCAAAATCGATTCGCAGTTCATCGGTTCGGGCAAAATCATGCAGAGCCGCTATATCAAAAAGGGCGACTACTACCGCATCTATGCCGTAATCGCATCGCAGAACAACGGCAGTGGCGGCACTACCCGCAACTATGTAATCTTCTCCGACGACTTCGGTGTGACCTGGGGTGTGCTCGGCGGTGCTGACCAGTGCCCCGTGGCTACCGGCGACGGCGACGAATGTAAGACCGAAGAACTTCCCGACGGCTCCGTGCTGCTGGCCGGCCGCCGACGCACCGGCAACCGCAACTTCAACGTGTTCCGTTACACCGACATCGAAAAGGGTGAAGGCAAATGGGTCGGCCAGGTTGTTACCGACATGGGCTTCGGCTCCATCAACGCCTGCGACGGTGAAATCATGATTCTTCCCGTAACCTCGAACGAAACGGGCGAATCCTGCTACCTGGCTCTCCAGTCGTTCCCTTATGGCGGCTCGCGCGAGTTCGTTTCAATTGCCTACAAGGCGCTGCGCAGCGGTGCCGACATTCTCGACGCCAAGTGCTTCACCACCTGGGACGGCCGCTATCGCGTGTCAGACCGTTCGTCGTGCTACTCGACCATGACCTGGCAGGCCGATGACAAGCTCGGCTTCTTCTTTGAGGAAAGCCGTAACGGCACGTACGACGGCATGTATCTCAACTTCACGCTCGAAGAAATCACCGACGGTTCATTCTCCTATCGCGAGGAAACCGACGATGCGGTTGCCAATGCAATGCGCGACCAGCTCGTTGACCTTCGTGCCGAGGCCTTCTCTGCCGTGCGCAACGGCTATGTGGGCGAGATTGCTGATGTCGACGCGTTCGAAGAAGCTCTCGAAGCCTATAAGGCCAACCCCTCGCTCGAAACTTACCTTGCTCTCAACAAGGCTGAATATTTCCCCGAAACCGAGCAGATTGTCAACGGTGGCGTTTATCAGTTTATCAGCGCTCACGAAGGCACATATACCGCGCCTGCCAACGGCATCGACTTCACTCAGCCCGTTTATCTGGCCGCCAATTCTCAGAACCTCATTGCCACAAACGACAACAGCGGCAGCGAGCATCTCTTTACGATTGAGCGCACCGAGTCGGGCAAGTGGTCAATCTTTAATGCGGCTGCTAAGGTTTATGCTCCCTCTTCGCCTGCAACCAGCTCGCGTTTCGGAGTGTCGGCCGAGCCTACCGAATATTCGATTGTCAGCTCCATCGATGGCAAAACCTACCTGAGCAGCGCAACTCCCACGTCGGCCGGCTACTCGGCGGTTCACCTCGAACGCGGCGGTACTATTGTTGCATGGGTGCCCAGTTCGGCCGCATCGATGTGGTATATGCAGCTTGTTGAGGAACCTAAAGATGCAATTGCCGAGGTTGAAAATATCGGCAGCGTTGAACCCGAATATTTCTACGACCTGCAGGGCCGTCGTGTGGCCAAGCCCGAACGCGGTCTCTTCGTGACCAGCCGCGGTCGTAAGATTTTCTTCTGATCCAGGCTAACACCTATATATTAATTAAGCAATCTCCCTGCGAAACTGTCGCAGGGAGATTGTGTCATTTTTATGGAGTAGGGGGGCGGCTATGCGGCGGCCGCATGCCGCTTCAGCGCAACACCTCGCGGAGAATCGACGGCGATTTCAGCGACGAGAGGTTGGCGTAGTGGAGCGTGTAGTACTCGAGGATCCGCTCCAATGCTGCGGCGCGCTGCGGCGCCGACATGCGAAACCGCTCCATGTTGGTCCAGTTGATACGGAGCAGGGCGGCTGCCGCGGCCGATTCTGCGGAACTGAGAGTGTGGCCGTGGAGGGCGGCGGTTTGGCGAAACCGTCCGTCAATCATGTCGAACACGCGCCCCGGGCGATAGTCGGCGGGGTCGGGCGATATGCCGAGCATTACCGCCAGGCCGATTAGGAAAGTCAGGTGGAAATTCGACGGCGATACTTCGGGATTGTTTAGCCGCCCGATTGCGTCTACTATATAATCAAAGGTGAGGGCGTCGGCCTCGCCCTGGCGTAGCAGCGCCTGTAGCACTTCGGCCGTAAACATGGCCACGGCCCTGCGCTCGGGGCTCGCCATGATCGAGTGGAGCGCCATCAGCGCGCGCGGCTCGCGAAACGTATGGACGTCGCGACCGGGGCGAATACTCGCTTCGACTTCCAAAGGAGTCAAAGGTTGCAGCAAAGCGCGCCTGCGGGCTGCTATACGGCCGTTTCCTTCCGGAATTGCGAAGCTAACTGCCCCTGACTCACGCGAATAAGCCTGTAAAATCGAGGTGCGGTCGCTATGCGGTGTTAACCGGAGCGGAATGATGTGGAGCGTTTTGTTCATAAAATTTTACGCAAATTTACGCGAAAATTTGCACAGTTCAAAAATTCGCCGTATATTTGCACTCGCTTTAGGGAACTAACGGCCCATTCGTCTATCGGTTAGG
>DKUN01000004.1:0-42966 GCA_002490725.1 Porphyromonadaceae bacterium UBA7203
AGTTCAATTCTCGGTCCCGCTACTCTGAAATGCCGCATCCGCGAGTCCTCGCTCCGAGGCTCGCGGATTGTTTTTGTTAAAAGCAGCCGGATGACCGCTCAACATTTTGCAGCCCGGGTACGTTAATTTTACAAAATGAAAGAATCTGACAAAACATCGAGCCCAAGCATCTACAACACCCTGTTGCAGCTGCCACTAATCAAGGGAGTGTCGCCGTCACGACTGACAGAAATGGTCGGACGGCTGAAAATCCACTTTTTCAAGGCCACTGACGGTGAAAGCTTTGTCAGTGCTGGCAGCGAATGCAAGTCTCTGATATTTGTGCTGTCGGGCAGCGTCAGGCTCACAATGGAGTGCGGTAACGGCGACTTTGCAATATCTTATACGCTTGAAGCTCCGCAGGTTATTTCGCCCGACTGCCTCTTCGGCATTGACACACACTATCCGTGTAGCGTCACCGCAACCGGCGACACCGGACTGATGGAAATCCGCAAAGAGGATTTCCGACAAATGATGGCGCTCGACCCGGTCTTCCTGTTCAACTACCTCAACTCAATCTGCACGGGCTCACAGCGAGGACGCGGCGGCCTGGCATCAATAGCTGCCGGTTCGGCAACAGAGCGGCTGGCCTACTGGATCACCACACTGACTCAGCCCGGCTCGCGCAACATCGAAATAACCTCACGTACCCGCGAACTTCACAGCATTGTCGGACTGACCCCGACGGAACTTGCAGAGGCAGCCGGACGGCTGCGAAACCGCGTAACGATGCCCGACAGCCACACGCTGCTGGTCAGCAGCCGCGACGACCTTGGCTCCATATAAGCGGGGCGGCGACTCGCCCGGCAATAGCCACCATCATATTCAAAGATATCTCAGAACAAGGGAGGGAAGCACGAGCAACGCACGCACGGGCACGGTAGAATGCGGCTCATGAAAGCCTTCGAGCCGATACCACTGCCCGACAACGCGGCCCTCATCATCGACCTCGGCGATTACCGGGCGTGAATCAACGCGCCCGTCGGCTTCATTGACGGTTCCGAGCAGTAGTTTGCTTGCCATTGACGAAATGCGTGTGCTCGTGAGCAGAGGTGAATGAGTTTTACTTGGCGTTGCGGTTAAAGCGGTTGAGCGAACGCCGCGAATCAATATAATCGTCATGAATCAGGCGGGTACGCATCAGCCTTATGCTGTCGACTATGGCACGCTCATCGGCCTGAGGCGTGAGCCTCAGATAACCGTAAACGCGTTTGGCCATCATGTTGCTGTCGAGCTGCAACTTCAGCTCAAGGTGACGCTCGTCGCCCGGATAGAGCGAGCGGCTGACCGCCTCGGTCGACTGATTGCGGTTGGCATAATCGGCCGCGAGAGTAGCCGAGACGGGCGAACGTGCGTTGTCGAACGCGAACGTGAGCGTAAACACGTCGCCGAACTTCCAGGTCGAATCAGCCTGGATTTCAAATGCCAGAAATGTCGACGCCTCCGAGCGGGCAAAGACAGCCGAAGGCGCCTTAGGCCAGAGATAGGCCGTATCGCCCGCGGCAATGATGCGGGAGTTGGATTCCTCGTTCTGAAAGGCGCGCAACGAGTCGGCAAGAATCGAATCAGCGCGGTCAATCACCTTCAGGAACTGCGGCAGATGCGCGCCATACCAGCGCAGGCTCGAGTCGAGCACGGCTTCATTTATGCCATGTTTGGCAAGTACGGAGCGGCGCAGGGTCAGCCTCGAGGAGTCCATTGTATAGCCGTCGAGATTTCGCTCCATAGCCAGCGCCTCGGCAAGTTCGAGGTCGACCATGAGCCACGCCATGGGCTCTGACGGGAGCACCATGTCGGGCGTGCGGTTACATGCACCCAGCACCACCGTAATCAGCGCGGCGGCGAGTATCATCGGCAATCGTCTCATCGGTTACTGATTGGCGGCGACGTCGTTGTCAGAGTCGGCAGCCTGCGGCTCGTCGGTCAGGCTCAGGTCGCCGGAATAAAAGAGTATCAACACTATGACACCGACCGAAACCGCAGCATCGGCGATGTTGAAAATCGGATGAAAAAACTCGAAGTACTCTCCGCCAACAAAGGGCATCCACCCCGGCCATGTAAAGGAGAACAGCGGAAAGTAGAGCATGTCGACCACCTGCCCGTGAAACACCGGAGCATAGCCGCCGGCCGAGGGAAACGCATTAGCCACGGCCGGAGGCATGGGGTTATTGAACACCAGGCCATAGAACGTGCAGTCAATGAGATTGCCTATGGCTCCGGCAAGAATCAGCGCAATGCAGACACAAAGCCCCGCCTTTACTTTCGGACTGCGCAACAGCCTGAACAGGTACCAGAAGCCGAATGCCGTGGCCACAAAACGGAAAATCGTCAACACGAGTTTGTTGCCAAGGCTCCAGCCGAACGCCATGCCCGGATTCTGCACGAACAGCAGCTTGAACCACGGGAAAATTTCAAGTTCCTCGCCGAGATAAAACGAAGTCTTGACCCATATTTTCAGCCACTGGTCGACAATGATGACTAAGGCGATTACGGCGGCGGCAATCCAGGCCGTGCGGCGGGCGGTAGGCGTCATGGCTGATTACTTTTTGGCGTCGATACAAAGAGTTGCATGAGGCACGGCGCGCAGCCTTTCCTTAGGAATCAGTGTGCCGGTCTGGCGGCAGATTCCGTAGGTTTTGTTTTCAATGCGCAACAGTGCGTTCTGGAGGTGTTCAATGAACTTGCGCTGGCGCTCACACAGGCGTGCGGCCTCCTCCTTGCCCAGCACGTTTGCGCCCTCTTCAAGAGTTTTGAACGTCGGGGCGGTGTCGGAGGTATCGTTGCCGTCCGAGCCCACCACGTTGGCACGGAGTTGCTCGAACTCCGCCTTGGCCCTTGCGAGTTTCTCGAGGATGAGTTCTTTGAACTCCTGAAGTTCCTCGTCTGAATATCTGAGTTTTTCTTCAGCCATTGTTATGCTTTGTTTATAGATATGTTGACCTTGAGTCCGTCAATGTCGAGCGTGTCGTCATTAGCGGGCAGCGAGGCGTCGGTTGTAATTGCATCGGCCAATACCTGCGAGGCGATGTAGTCGCCGAACGAGGCGAGCGCATCTGCTACCTCGGCCACCGGCTCGAGGGCAATGACGATATGGTCGGTGATTTTATAGTCGCGGTTTTTGCGTATGTTCTGAATGCGGTTCACGAGCTCGCGCGCCATGCCTTCGCGGCGCAGCGCGTCGGTGACGGTGATGTCGAGAGCCACGGTGACCGTACCTTCGTTAGCCACGAGCCAGCCCGGAATATCTTCCGAGAAGATGTCGACGGTATCGGCCGTCACGCGGGCAGTAGAGCCATCGGCCAGCGTCAGGTCAATTGCTCCGTTGCGCTCCAGCTCGAGGATGCCGGCCTGATCCATGGCCTGCACGGCGGCGGCAACCTGCTTCATCTGTTTGCCAAACACGGGGCCGAGCTTCTTGAAATCGGGCTTCACGCGCTTGACAAGCACGGTTTCAGACGGGTCGAGAAGCTGAAGTTCCTTGACGTTGACCTCGTTGAGCACGAGTTCGACAATCGGTTCGACCATGGCACGCTGAGCCTCGTCGACCAGCGGCATCATGAGTTTGCCAAGCGGCTGACGCACCTTGATGTTGGCCTTGCGGCGCAGGGCCAGCACCATCGAGGTGAGTTGCTGGGCCAGGGCCATGCGCTGTTCAAGAGGCTTGTCGATAAGCGACTCGTTGGCCGAAGGCTGGCTCTGAAGATGAACCGAAACGGCTTCGGGGTGCAGGTCGAGATAGAGGCGGTCGGCATAGAAAGGCGCCATCGGTGCCATGAGCAGGGCCACGGTGTCCAGACACTCGAACAGAGTCTGATAGGCGGCCAGCTTGTCGGCCGTCATCTCCTTGCCCCAGAAACGCGAACGGTTCAGGCGCACGTACCAGTTCGACAGTTCGTCGACAAACTCGGCAATGGCGCGGGTGGCGGGAGTGAGCTCATAGTCATCGAGGTTGGACTGGACGGTAGCAATCAGAGTGTTGAGGCGAGAAATTGCCCAGCGGTCAATTTCCGGACGCTCGGCAACCGGCACCTGCGCGGCCGTCGGGTCGAAACCGTCGACGTTGGCATAGCGGGCCATGAAGTTATATGTGTTGAATAGCGTGGCAAAGAACTTGCGCGCTGTTTCGCCGATTCCGGCCTCGTCGAACTTGAGGTTATCCCACGGAGCCGAATTTGAAATCATGTACCAGCGCAGCGGGTCAGAGCCATACTTTTCAATAGTGGCAAACGGGTCTACGGCATTGCCGAGGCGTTTGCTCATCTTGTTTCCGTACTTATCGAGCACCAGGCCGTTTGAAATCACGGCTTTATAGGCCACGGAGTTCTTAACCATGCCCGAAATCGCATGGAGGGTAAAGAACCATCCGCGGGTCTGGTCCACGCCTTCGGCAATGAAGTCGGCGGGATAGAAATCGCCGTTGTCGACCTCGTCCTTATGTTCAAACGGATAGTGCTGCTGTGCAAACGGCATAGCGCCCGAGTCGAACCAGACGTCAATGAGGTCAAGCTCGCGCTTCATCGGCTTGCCCGAGGGGCTCACCAGCACGATGTCGTCGACATACGGACGGTGGAGGTCAATTTTGTCGTAGTTGGCCTTAGAATAGTCGCCGGGCACGAAGCCTTTGTCGGTGAGCGGGTTTGACGCCATCACGCCGGCGGCAACAGCCTTGTCGATTTCGGCGCAAAGCTGCTCGACCGAACTGATGCAGATTTCCTCGCGGGCGTCGTCGGTGCGCCAGATCGGAAGCGGCGTGCCCCAGTAGCGGCTGCGGCTGAGGTTCCAGTCCTGGAGGTTTTCGAGCCATTTGCCAAAGCGGCCGCTGCCGGTCGATGCAGGTTTCCACTTTATGGTTTCGTTAGCCTTCATGAGCTGCTCGCGCACGGCGGTCGAACGGATAAACCACGAATCGAGCGGGTAATAGAGCACGGGCTTGTCGGTGCGCCAACAGTGGGGATAGTTGTGAGTATGCTTTTCAATCTTGAATGCGAGGCCACGCTGCTTCAGCCATATGCAGAGGCTCACGTCGAGGGTTTCGGTCTCGTCGGTGGCCGCGGGGTCGTAGGCATTCTTGACATAACGGCCGGCAAATTCGCCATAGGCCGGTACGTCAACGTTGGACTTGACGAATTCAGGGTCAAGATCCTCAATTGCATAGAAGCGGCCGCGAAGGTCAACCATTGGGCGGATATTGCCGTCGCGGTCAATGAGGTGGAGCGGCGGCACACCGGCCGCACGGCTCACGCGCAAGTCATCGGCGCCGAAAGTGCCGGCAATGTGCACGATGCCCGTACCGTCTTCGGTGGTCACGTAATCGCCGGGGATTACGCGGAAAGCGCCCTCGCCCGGATTGACCCAGGGGAACAGCTGCTTATACCCGAGGCCCACAAGAGCCTCGCCCTTAACGCGGTCAACAACCTGCCAGGGCACAATTTTGTCGCCCTTCTGATAAGCCTCGAGGTCGGCGTCGGCGCCCTTGGCGTTAAACACGGTGGAAAGCAGAGCCTCGGCCACGACGCAAGTAATCTTTTCGCCGCTGTAGGGGTTGTATGTGCGAACCACACAGTAGTCAATCTGCGGGCCTACACAGAGGGCCGTGTTGCTCGGCAGGGTCCAGGGAGTGGTTGTCCATGCCAGGAAGCAAGCCGTACCCCACCCCGTCATTGACTGCAGGGGGTTGGTGCAGGTAAACTGTGCGATGCAGGTAGTATCCTTGACGTCGCGGTAACATCCGGGCTGGTTCAGTTCGTGGGAGCTGAGACCGGTGCCGGCGGCCGGCGAATAGGGCTGAATGGTATAGCCTTTATAAAGCAGGCCCTTGGCATAAACCTGGCCGAGCAGCCACCACACCGATTCGATATAGCGGTTGTCGTAGGTGATATAAGGGTCGGTCATGTCGACCCAATAGCCCATCAGCGAGGTGAGGTGCTCCCATTCGTCGGTAAACTTCATTACTTCGCGGCGGCATGCGGCGTTATATTCGTCGACCGAGATCTTCTTGCCGATATCTTCCTTTGTGATGCCGAGCGTCTTTTCAACGCCGAGTTCCACCGGCAGGCCGTGGGTGTCCCAGCCGGCCTTGCGCTTCACGTGGAATCCGCGCATGGTCTTGTAGCGGCAAACGATATCTTTAATCGTGCGGGCAAGAACGTGATGGATGCCCGGATGGCCGTTGGCCGAAGGCGGGCCCTCGAAAAACACGAAAGTCGGGCAGCCGGCGCGTTCGCTTATGCTGCGTTCAAACAGACCGATACCGTTCCATCGGTCAAGGATTTCCTTGTTGACTCCGACCAGGTCGGGATTCTTATATTCTTTGAACTTCATTGCTTAACGAATTATAGGGCGCAAATTTACAAAAAATCCGCAAAATTTCAAAAGGCGGGCAACAGACGTCAAGGAAGTTTTCAGGTTAAGTTTGGAGAGGAACGGGGAATTTTGCGTAACTTTGCGGATGTTATGGATTTGAAGATTTTTCCTCCCGACGAGCTGACCGGAGCGCCGGTGGCATTGCCGCTGAGCAAAAGCGAAAGCAACCGCCAGCTCATTATCGCCGCGCTGACGCCCGGCGGCAAAAGGCCACGGACGGTGGCCGAGTGTGACGACACCGACGCGCTTCTGGGCGGCCTCGACGCCACGTCGGGCTGCGTCAATGTAGGCGCTGCCGGCACGGCCATGCGCTTTCTGACCGCCTATTTCGCCTGCAAGCCCGGTGTAGACCTGGTGCTCGACGGCTCGGAGCGCATGCGCCGCCGCCCCATTGCGCCGCTGGTCGACGCCCTCCGTTCGCTCGGCGCCGACATTGAATATGCCGCGGCCGAAGGCTTTCCGCCGCTGCGCATCAAAGGGCGCATGCTCGAAGGCGGCGTAGCCGATCTCGACGCGACCGTCAGTTCGCAGTTTGTTTCGGCCCTGCTGATGATAGCGCCGACCATGCAGCACGGCCTTACTCTCAATCTTCGCGGCCGCGTAATCTCCACGCCATACATCCTGATGACACTGAGCCTGATGGAGGCAGCCGGAATAAAGGCCCGCGCCGATTTCGACGCCGGCACAATCAGTGTGGACTACGGCCTCTATAAGCCTACCCTCCCCGACGTCGAGGCCGACTGGAGCGCCGCAAGCTACTGGTTTGAAATCGCGGCCGTATCGGCCGAACCGGTCAGTCTGCTCGGACTGCGCGAGCGTTCGCTCCAGGGCGACGCCGCCGTGGGCCGGCTGTTTGAAATCACCGGCCTGCGCAGCAATTTCGACTCTGACGGCACGCTCAGACTGCAGCTCACCCCCGACGCCGGCTCGCAGCTCGCCGTCGACTTTTCCAATAACCCCGACCTGGCGCAGACCATGGCCGTTACCTGCTGCCTGCTGGCGCTGCCGTTCAGATTCGACGGACTGCAGTCACTGCGCATCAAGGAAACCGACCGCCTCGCAGCCCTGCAGATGGAGCTCAGCAAGCTCGGATTCATTGTCGACATCGAGGAGCCCGGCACTCTTATCTGGCGCGGCGCGCGCTTCGACCCGGGCGACGACATCGAGCCCATTGCCACATATACCGACCACCGCATGGCCATGGCATTCGCTCCCGCGGCGCTTTATTACCCCGGACTGCAAATCAACAATGCCGAAGTGGTCAGCAAGTCATATCCGCGCTTCTGGAGCCACCTGCGCGCAGCCGGATTCACACTCGAGGAGGTCAATAATTCCGATGCTTGAACTGCTTGACTACACGTTTTTCCGCAACGCGCTGCTCGGGGTCATGATTCTGAGCATCGGCGGCGGCATACTCGGCAGCTACATTGTAACGCGGCGGCTCGTCTCAATCAGCGGCGGCATCACCCACGCCTGCTTCGGAGGTCTCGGCCTCGGCTACTTTCTCGGCTGGCCGCCGATAGCTATGGCCACGGTCTTTGCCATAGGCTCGGCACTGGGCGTGCAATGGCTCGGATCCAACGGACGCGTCAGAGAAGACTCGGCCATAGCCGTGGTCTGGGCCGCCGGCATGGCCGTCGGCGTGACGTTCGTGTTCCTGACCCCGGGCGCAGTGCCTGAACTAAACTCGTTTCTATTCGGCAACATTCTGACCATCACACAGGCCGACCTTCTGATGTTCGGGCTCTACACCGTGACCCTCGGCCTGTTCTTTACCATCTGCTACCGAAACATCACCGCCTGCGCCTTCGACCCCGACTTCATGAAGGTCATCGGCGTGAAAACGTGGGTCTACAACGGCGCCATGACGCTGTTTATCGCCGTCGGGATAGTGCTGATGATACGCTGCGTCGGCATGATGCTGCTGATGTCGATGCTCTCGCTGCCGCAACTGACGGCAGAACTCTTCTGCTCGCGCCTCAAGACGATGATTCCGGTAGCCGTCGCAATCAGCCTTGCAGGCTGCGTCGGAGGCCTCGTTGCGGCCACTGCGGTCAACGTGCCTGCCTCGGCCCTGATTGTGGCTATACAGGTAGCCGTCTATGCTCTCGGGGCAACGGCGCGCCGCCTCCTGCCCTCGAAATAAGCGAACCTCGGATAAGCTAAGCGGCGCCGACACCATCAGTGGTGAATCGGCGCCGCTTCTATGTCAAGTCCGAGCGGAAATCGGTCAGCGCAATTGCTTGCGGCCGTCAATGATGTTGATGCCGCGGGCGGGAGCAATCAGCCGGCGACCCATAACGTCATAGACCTCCTGACGAGAGCCGCCATCGCCGCCATCGAGCTCCGCAATGCCGCTCCGGTCATTTTGCGTAACGGTGAACTTCAGTGTCGAACCGCCGTCGGTAAGCGTCACCACGGCAGTGCGCCCGGTCATGCCGGCGGGCAGGGCATCGTAGGCGAATGTCAGCGTGTCGAGCGTCATGCCGTTGGGTGTGCTTGCCAGGCGAATCCAGTCGGAGTCGGTAGCGACAGGCGTTTCATAGCCCAGGTATGAGAACAGCTCCACATCGAGCGTACCGGCCGACTTGCCGACCTCGAACTCGGCAGGCGCACCCTGAGGCATGAGGCTCATTACCGAATGGCTGACCGACGGGTAGATCATGAACGAAGTGTGGCAGCCGGCGCCGAAATATTCAGGCACTTCAATCCATTTGCCATCCTTGAGCATCAGAGCCGTATTGCCCTCGGCACGGAAGTCGGCCATGGCAAAGCTGACGCAACAGCTATCGTTATATTCCGGCAGTCCGTCGACCACGATAAAGAACTCATCGTCGACAAATGGAGCCTCGGTGAAGGGATAGGCCGTGCCGACCATCTGGCTGCCTGACGGCAGGTCGAGCTCATAAACGCTCCACCACATCGAGTCAAGGCGCTTGCCCGGAAGGCCGTTTTCGCTGGTGTAGAGATGACAGCCCACGCTGGCTATCTGGTCGGCGATGTGCTTGGCCTCGGCACGGGTAAAGAACACGTAGGCGCCGTCGATTCTGACCGGACGCGAAGGAGCGCTGAAGCGTTCGGCATAGGCAGTGATTTTACGGGTGTTGGTGCCGGGAAATACACCCCAGTCCTCCATGTCGAACACGGTCGAGCGGTCGTCGGGGCGAAGATTGTTGACAATGGCGCTGTATTCCACGCTGACTTCGCAGACGGCGGCCGATGTGCCGTGAGAGTTCGACACCTCGAGTCCCACGGTCTGCTCGTGGAGAAAACTGTAAGCCACTTCAGGATTCTCGTCGGTGGATTCATAGACGCTGCCGGCCTCGGGCGACACACCCGTAAAGACCCATGAGCGGCTGTCGGGAAAACCGTCTGACCCGTCGGCGAACGTCACCGGGGCGAGCGGGGCAATCAGCGGCTTGCGGTTGTCGGAATTGCGGAAGGTGGCCGGCGGCACAATGCGCGCAACAGGCGCCGTGCCGGTAACGGAAACGAAGCCGGCGCGCGTGCGGGTCGCAGTCTGTCCGCGCGAATCGGTAACGGTCAGCGACACGTCATAGGTGCCGTCGGCTGTATAGTATATTTCCGGGTTGCGCTCGGTCGACTCGGCAGGCACGGCGCCGGGCATTGACCAGCTCCAGGCAACGACATCGCCCTGCGAGAGGTCGGTCAAGGCTATGAGTTCACCGGTCGAGGCCTCGACATGCTCAACGGTCTGCAGGCCGCTGACAACAATGCCGTCGATAGTGAAGTCGCCCATGTAGCCGCCGGTATTGAACATGTCGCCGCTGCCCGGACCGTAGGTAAAGCGGAGCTTGATGTCACGGCCGGCGAGGTCGGCGAGACTGATGCTGACCGGATGCCAGCGCCAGGGCTTCTCGCCGGTTTCGTCGCCGCTGTTCCAGACGGGAATCACGGCGTCGCCCGACAGAATGTCGAGCTGCAGGCGGCAAACGTCGTCGTAGTTCTGCGAAAAGCCGACATAGAAGTCGAGCGCCGCATTGACCGGCACCGTCATTGCAGGCGAGGTAGCCGACGAAATGGCGCGTTTATACTGCTGATATGGCCCTTCGACATAGAGCGATGCCACGTCGGCGGGGTCAATCAAGGCAAAGTCGCGGGTTTCATGGCCGGCATTTACTTTCTTGACCGACCATTGCACATCGTTGTCAGCCTGGAGCGTCCAATCATAGTCGGCCGAGTCGAAGTTGTGGGTGCACACAGGTACGCGGGCGTCACCGCCGGCAATGGAAAAATCGGCCGTCAGGCCATCGGCGCTGCTCTGAGGCGCCTTCAGCCGTTTGACGCCGCCGAAAATCTCGACAGGCGCCTTGGCCGGAACAGGTTTGATAATTGCGGACGATGCGGGCAGTACAGCCAGCAGCGCCATAGTTGTAAGATTTCTAACTGTCATAGATTATTTTGTATGATATACTTCTTTTGTCGTCTTGCCGTTGCGGCTCACTATAACCACACTGCCGGCGGCCGGGCGGGCTACACGGCGGCCATACAGGTCGAAGTAAACTGCGTCATCACCGCTGCCGGCTGCAACCTCGTTGATTCCGAGCGTCGGGTCCACGCTGACCTGCTCTACCTTCAATGAGGTCAGCCAGAAATACATGGCGCTCTTTTCCTGACCGAGGGTGATATAATAGGTACCATCGGCGGGAACCTCGTATTCAAACGAATGTTCGGCCGACCATGGCGAGTCGAAACTGGCGTCGCCGACCTTGACCGTATCGGCTTCCGGAAGCGATGCACCGGCTGTCGTAGCGAGGTAGACTTGCAGATTCTCGACATTGCGGGAGTTATAGCTTGCGCCCTTTATCGTCACGCGGCATGTGCCCTTCTGCATTTTCAGCGGCGGAGTCGACATGCAACTGTTGTTCGACCCGTTCTTCAGACCGGTCTCGCCGTTAGATGTCTTGTCATATTTCCAGCTGTTGAGAGTCCAGAGCACGAATGCTTCGGCCGAGTCAAACGCCGGTTCATAAGGGAGCGGCAGGGCGTCGCCCAGGGTTACAGGAGCTGCCGACGTAGCCGCGCCCGTTTCATTGCCGTTGATTGCAGCGACCGAGTAGGTGTAGACCCCGAGTTCGGTAATCTCGTCGGAGTCGACATAGGGGCTCACGGTCTGGTCGGAGGTCAGCACCATGCCGTTGCGGCTGACTTCATAGCGCAGGTTGTCAACGTCGACATATCCGCCGTGCACGCCGTCGGTAACGGCCGCGAACTCAACTACGCGCTCGCCGTCGTCGCCGACAGTCACGGTTACCGACCCGGGAGCCTCAGGAGTGTCAAAGCCCACCCAGCCCGAAGTCACCTCGACGGTTTCGGAGGCGTTGTCGCCCATATAGGCGGTAATGGCGCAGGTGTAGACTCCGGGGGTCTCGACGTCAATGAGAACCGACGATACCGAACCGCCCTCGACATTGCTCTCGACTGCTACCTCGGTGCCGTCGAGGCTGACTACCACCTTATCCACTACCGTCAGTTCGCCGCCGGCAGTAGTAGCCGAGGGGTTGACCCAGCTCACAGCGACCTTGAGTTCGCCCTGAGCGGCCGCCTCTGCTTTGGCGTCGGTCACACCGAGCGGCGCGGTAGCCACCTCCTCGATGGTCAGGTTGTCGACATAGAGATCATTTGAGTCTGAAGCACCGAAGCAGTGAAAGCCGACGCAGTAGTCGCCGTCGGCGGGTACACTGAACAGCGCCTCCTTGGCGGTTGCGATGCCGCTCGCTATGCTTTCAGTGAAAATCACGTCGCTCTGCGCCTCGGCGGTAGGCTCGGAGCCCACAGTCACGGCAAGATTCTTGGGGCTTGATGCTCTCGAAACCCTGGCTGTGAAACTTACTTTATAGGCCTTGCCGGCTTCGAGCTTGAATTTGGGAGTAACTGCCCAGGCATCAGCGGTAGAGCCGCCCCAGTAGTTAAGCGCCGAACTTAAAACGCTCCAGTCGCGGGTGCCGTCGGGCCCATGGAAAATGGTAAACAAGGCAATCGACTGCGCGGAACTGAAATCGTTGCTATAAGGAAGGGTGAGAGAGCCGCCGGCTACGACAGCATTTGACTTCACGCCGCTCCACGCCGTAGTTCCGCCGAATATGGTATAGATGGTATAGACATACGAGCCGAGGCCGTCGATAGTCGAGTCGACATAGGGGAGTTCGCCCTGCCATGACTCCTCGAGTGTCACTTCCGCGGCACCATCTTTCGAGCGGGTGATTTTGTATGCAACCTCAGCCGGGTCGAAGTAACCTTCGCCGGCAGTGGGTCCGTTCCAGGTCAGAGCGACGCTCGAATCGTCGCCCGCAACAGGCTCGGCAACCGCATTCGTGATTGTAACGCTCGTGGCCATGCCTATGAAAGGTGACTTCACGGAAGTGGAGGCATTGCCTTCACCATCCTCGTTAAACACCTGTATCTTATAATAATACGAGCCTGACGACGGCACTGAAGTGTCAACAAACATTCCTTCGCTTCCGGGAGTGGCGTTAACTTCGATGGTTTCGATAACCGACGTGCTGTATGAGCCGGCGCCGCGATAGATTTTAGCACCGGTTATGGATGAGAGCTTGCCGCCGGCCTTTGATGTTTCAGGCCAGGTCCAGGTCAGTATAGCCTCCTGAACTCCCTTGGGCGCGGCCTCGACCTTCAGGTCGGTAACCGTGCCGGGAACTACGGGCGCTTTGGCCACCTGAAGGCTGAACACGCCGAAATCGCCGTTATAGCTCTTTGAAGTCAGATTGAGGCCGAAGTAATAATTGCCTGACACGGACGGAGTAAACTCCCCGGAGCGATCAACAGGCCAGGTGGTTTTCATCTCGCCCGTGAATGATGCGAATTTAGTCATCGCGGCAACCTCTGGCGCCACGCCGGCACACAGATTGAAATCTTGCTTGTCGAAACTCAATGAACTCATATTCCGCACGGAAAACGTGACCGTGTATGACACGCCGGCCTCAAGCGTCACGGCCGGTGAAATCATCCAGTCATTGGCCGCACCCGATTTGTTTTGAGTGTAGAGCGCGCACCCTTCAGTTTCCGAAAAGACAAACTCATAGGGGGAGCCGTCTTTGTTGGCATCAATCGACACCCATTCGTCAAAAGCCTCCTGGCTGTTGATTGAAATCGAACATGGCACCTGCTCGACCGCAGCAAGCGAACCGCCGGCCAGTGTTGTCACCGTAAAAAGCAAAGCAATCTTTTTCATCATTGTTGTCAGTTGTAAATGTGAATGTGTGAAACTTCGGCAAATATAACAAAAATATGGTAACTTTGATAACATTTTTACACAAAACGTCAAATTAAATAACATTTATCTCTTAATTTTGCGGCGGCAATTTTTTTTTGTAAATTTGCAGCTATGGAAAAAGAGGCCATATTCGAACTCCGCATGAAGGTGCGTGACTACGAGGTAGACTCGGAGGGCATTGTCAACAACGCCTGCTATCTGAACTATCTCGAACATACCCGCCATGAATTCTGCGACAGCGCCGGGCTCTCGTTCAGAGACATGCGCAGCCGGGGCATGGCTCCGGTGGTGCGCCACATCTCCATCAACTACCTGTCGTCGCTCGGGCTCGGCACGGAATTCCGCTCGCTGCTGACGTTCACACGCAAGGGGGCGCGCTTCATTTTCCACCAGTGGATCACCGACAATGACGGCCGACGGATTGTTGACGCCGAAGTGACCATAGTAAACCTAATCGACGGCAAGCTGACCCGCGGCGACGAACTCGCCGAAGCCTTTGCCCGCTATCTCTGACCGCCCATGTCCCCCTCGAAACTCCAATATCAGATCGCATTCTCGGCAATCCGCGGCATGAACCTGACGCTCGGCCGCGAACTGCTGAGCCTGGTCGGGAGCGAAAGGGAGTTCTTTGCGCTGTCGGAAACGCGGCTGCGCTACCTGACGCAGTCAAATACCCGCATTCACATCTACTCCGACGAATATCGCGCACGAATACTGGCCGAAGCAGCCGCCGAGGCGATATTCATCGAGTCGAACAATATCGATGCCATCTACTTCACCGACCCGGGCTATCCGCGACGGCTGCTCGAGTGCGACGATGCCCCGCTGATGCTCTACGGCTGCGGCAATCTTGACCTTAACAGTTACCGGATGATAGGCATTGTAGGCACCCGCCATGCCACCCCCGTCGGCCTCGACTTCACGCGACGCCTCGTTGCCGAACTTGCCGAGAAGGTCAGCAACATAGTCATAGTGAGCGGGCTGGCCTACGGCATCGACATCGCAGCCCACCGCGCGGCACTGGGCAGCAACGTGCCGACAATAGGAGTCATGGCAACCGGACTCAACACAATCTATCCGGCCGAGCACCGCACAACCGCCATGGAGATAGCCTCGCGAGGAGGCGCACTGCTGACCGAATACGGCCACATAACTCCGATTCACAAGGCCAACTTCGTGGCCCGCAACCGAATCGTGGCCGGACTATGCGACTGCGTCGTGGTAGTGGAAAGCGCCGAAAAGGGGGGCGCGCTGATTACCGCAAACCTTGCCGTGGGTTATAACCGCGACGTGTTTGCCATGCCCGGGCGCGTAACCGACACCTACAGCGCCGGCTGCAACAGGCTCATTGCCGGCAACATGGCAATGCTGATACGCGACGCCGAAGACCTCTGCCGCGCAATGCGCTGGCCAATGCGCAAGGCGAGCCGGGAATTATCGCCCGCCCTGCCCATCGAACTGAACACCGACGAGTCGAAGATTGTTAATTATTTAGAGCAAACCCCTGACGCATCGCTTGCGCAGCTGACGGCCGCAACCGGATTTGCGGTCGGCAAGCTCATGTCACTCCTAATCGACATGGAGTTTCGCGGCATGGTGCTTGCCCTTCCCGGCGGACGCTATCAGAAAGTCTGAAAAGCCCGCCACAACCCAAACACATTAACCTATAAATCAGGCGCCGAGCGCCAACAACGACCAAAATGCCAAGAATCATTCCTCCTTCAGAACTCATTATCAACCCCGACGGGTCAGTGTTTCACCTCCATCTGCTCCCCGAGCAGCTGACCGACCGCATAATCCTTGTCGGCGACCCCGCACGCGTCGACATGGTCGCATCATTCTTCGAAACCAGGACCTTCGAGGTTTCGTCGCGCGAATTCCACACTATCGGCGGCACCTACAAGGGCAAGCCCATCATGTGTCTCAGCCACGGAATCGGCCCCGACAACATCGACATCGTGATTACCGAACTCGACGCCCTGGCCAACGTTGACTTCAAGACCCGCGAAGTCAACCCCGTGCACCGCCAGCTCACAATGGTGCGCATCGGCACGTCGGGCGCCCTGCAGCCCGAACTGTCGATCGGCACTCCGGTAATTGCCGAAAAAGCCATCGGCTTCGACGGCGTGCTCAACTACTATGCAGGCCGCAACTCGGTGGCCGACCTCGATTTCGAGCACGACCTTTGCGACCACACCGGCTGGAACCCGCTATGGGCCAAGCCCTACGTAGTCGACGCCGACGCCGAACTCGTCAGCCGCATCGGCGGCGACGACATGGTGCGCGGCAACACCATCTCGGCCGTAGGCTTCTACGGCCCCCAGGGACGCGAAGTGCGCCTGGCTCTCGCAAACCCCGACCTCAACGCCCGCATCGAATCGTTTGAACACCGCGGCCGCAAAATCACCAACTACGAAATGGAGTCAGCCCCGCTGCAGGGCCTCGGCCGCCTGATGGGCCACAAAGCCATGACCGTATGCTCGATTATAGCCAACCGCTATAACAACACGGCCAACCCGCTCTATAAAAACTCCATAGCCGACCTGGTCAAGACCGTGCTCGAAAGAATCTGAAGCATATTGCCCGTGTCGCGAAATTTGCGTACATTTGCGCTTACGATATGAAGCAACTTTCGCTGACAATAATAATGCTCCTCGCGGCGCTCGCCATGGGCGGATGCGCGAGCGAGGAGCCATCCGCACCGGAAACCGCTGTGGCGTCGATTGTGACCTATGAGTCAACAAGCGGCGGCACATCGGTTTTCAGCTATACCGACGGCAACGACGAAACCGTCACGCTGACCGGCTCATGGAGCGGCCGCGACGACATTGCCCCGGGCTCACGCATGCTGATTCACTACCGCACGCCGGCCTACGGCGTGTCGGGGCCCGTTGAGCTCATATCGATCATGCCTGTTCCGGGCGGAAACCCCGAAACGTCCGACGCCGACGCCATTCCTCCCTCCGAGCCGCTCGGCCGGTGCGTGATGTGGCGCTCAGGCCAATACCTCAACTTGAGCGCCACAGTCAGTTTTGCCGGCAAAGCCGGCATGGTGGCGCTCTGCATTGACGCTTCGACTACCGACCGGCCGCAGCCAACGGCCCATGTAGTCGTAAGGTCAGCGGCCGACACCCCCGTCGGCAGTGCCGAACGCCAGCTCTACGCCTCGTGGAACATCGCGTCCATTCTCGAATCGGCGGCCAACGAAGGGCTGAAAGTCGTCTACACCGACTCGCGCGGCACCGACTCCGAAATCATAATATCAAAATAACAACATAACCCCCTAAAAATTCAAAAAACTATGGCAAACCAACCCCAGAACCAACAGGAAATCAAAATAGAACTCTCGCCCGAAGTAGCTAAAGGCAACTACTGCAACCTCGCCATGATCGCCCACGGCCCCAATGAATTCTTCATGGACTTCATCACCGTGGCCCCCAACATGAACCCCGCGCGCGTTCAGACCCGCGTAATCATGACCCCCGAAAACGCCAAGCAGCTGCTCCACGCCCTGGCCGAAAACGTTCAGCGCTATGAGCACACCTTCGGCGAAATCAAGCCCCGCCAACCCAAGCAGCAGCCCGCCGGCGGCATTCCCAACCCCTTCATGAACGGCGGCAATGCCTGATAACGGCTCTATGAAACAGCATAACCTGACAGTCTACAACTCGCTGTCGCGCCGCAAGGAGCCGTTCAAGCCCCTGCATCCGGAGCGCGTGGGCATGTACGTCTGCGGTCCGACGGTCTACGGCGACGGCCATCTCGGCCATGCCCGCCCGGCTATCACATTCGACGTGCTTTTCCGCTACCTGACCCATCTGGGCTATAAGGTGCGCTACGTACGCAACATCACCGACGTAGGCCATCTTGAAAACGACGCCGACTCGGGCGAAGACAAGATAGCAAAAAAAGCGCGCCTCGAGCAACTCGAGCCGATGGAGGTGGTTCAGCATTACCTGAACCGCTACCACAAGGCAATGGAACGCCTCAACGTGCTGCCTCCCAGCATCGAGCCCCACGCCAGCGGCCACGTTATAGAGCAGATTGCCTACGTCAAGGAAATTATTGACGCCGGCTATGCCTACGTCAGCGAGGGCTCGGTCTACTTCGACGTGCCCAAATACAACGCCGAACACCCCTACGGCAAGCTCTCAGGACGCAACATCGACGAACTGCTGGCCAACACACGCGAACTCGACGGCCAGAGCGAAAAACGCCACCCGGCTGACTTTGCCCTCTGGAAAAAGGCCGCGCCCGAACACATAATGCACTGGCCCTCGCCCTGGAGCGAAGGTTTTCCGGGCTGGCATCTCGAATGCTCGGTGATGGGCGAGAAGTATCTGGGCGAGACTTTCGACATTCACGGCGGCGGCATGGACCTGATGTTCCCCCACCACGAGTGTGAAATCGCTCAGAGCGTGGCCCACAACGGCCACGACGCCGTGCGCTACTGGATGCACAACAACATGATTACCATCGACGGCAAGAAGATGGGCAAATCATATGGCAACTTCATTACTCTCGACGAATTCTTCGAGGGAACGCATCCGCTGCTCGAACGCCCCTACTCGCCCATGACCATACGCTTCTTCATTCTGATGGCACAATACCGCTCGACGCTCGACTTCGGCAACGAGGCGCTTAAGGCCGCCGAAAAGGCCCACAAGCGCATGCTCGAAGGCTACAGGCGCCTGCAGGAGCTCAAACCCGCAGACATGAGCACCGTTGGCAACCTCGACGAACTCGAGGCCAAGATGTATGAAGCGATGGACGACGACCTGAACACTCCAGTCGTCATCGGCCATCTGTTTGACCTCTGCCGCATAGTCAACCAGGTCAACGACGGCACGGCCAAGGCAACTGCCGCCGACATCGAGCAGATGCAGCGCATGTTCCGGTCGTTCCTGTTCGACATTCTCGGCATCTTCCCTCCCGAAGGAGCCGCAGGAGCCGCAACCGACATCAAGCCTTTTGAAGACGCCGTAGACCTGCTGCTGCAAATCCGCTCGGAGTCGAAGGCCAGGAAAGACTGGGCTACCTCTGATCTGATTCGCGACCGCCTGGCGGCCATCGGCTTCAACGTAAAGGATACTAAAGACGGCTTCGAGTGGTCGCTGAAATAATTCCGGCCGCGGAATGACCGTAGGTGAATTTGCCGAATCCATTCTCCTGAACCTGCCTTACAGTCCTACCGACCAGCAGGTTCAGTGCATGGCGGCGCTGGCGCGCTTTTGTCGCACGTCGGCGCCGTCTGATTCCGTGTTCATGCTCTGCGGCTATGCCGGAACGGGCAAGACAACTCTGGTCAGCGCCCTGGTGCGCGCGCTTCATGGTGCCGGAGTCGCTTCGGTACTGCTCGCGCCGACCGGACGTGCCGCAAAAGTGTTTGCGAGCTATTCGGGCTTTCCGGCCTATACGATTCACCGCAAAATCTACCGGCCGCCGGCACAGGGCAAGGCGTTTTCAGCCGTGATGGATAATAACCACTCGCGCACGGTGTTCATTGTCGACGAAGCGTCGATGATCGGCACCGCGGGCGCCGACGGCTACGGCACCGACCTGCTCAGCGACCTGATTCACTACGTCTACACCGGCCATGCCTGCCGCCTGATTCTGCTGGGCGACACTGCACAGTTGCCGCCGGTGGGGTGCGACGATTCGCCGGCCCTGAATGCCGACGTGCTCCGCTCATACGGACTGAAGGTTACACGCGCTCAGCTGACCGACACCGTGCGCCAGGCCCGTTCGAGCGGCATACTCTACAACGCCACTCAGATTCGCCGCGCCATGAGGCTCAGCCCACTGCCCGGGCCGACTCTCAACTTCGGCTTCGACGACGTCATTGACCTCAATGGCGTCGAGATGCCCGACGTAATCAGCGACCTCTATGCCACCGACGGCATAGATGAAACCATCGTCATTACGCGCGCCAACTGGCGAGCCACACAGTTCAACCTCGCCATCCGCTCCACCATTCTCGGACGAGAGGAGGAGCTGACGCGCGACGAACTGCTGCTCGTAGCCAAAAACAACTATCACTGGAGCTCCAAAATTCCCGACCTCGACTTCATTGCCAATGGCGACACGGCACGCGTAGTGCGCATCTACGCCACTGAGAACCGCTATGGCTTCAGGTTTGCCGACGTGCGCCTGGCCTTTCCCTATCGCTCGGTCGAACTCGACTGCAAGATTGTGCTCGAGTGCCTGACGTCGAACTCCCCGGCGCTGACGGCCGAGGACCAGCAGCTGCTGGTCGATGCCGTTTATAACGACCCCGAACTTTTCAGCGACTACACCCCCCACTCCACGCGCATGCGCGCCCTACGCACCAATCCCTACTTCCAGGCGCTGCAGGTCAAGTATGCCTACGCCGTTACGTGCCATAAGGCCCAGGGCGGCCAATGGGCCAACGTCATAGCCGACCTGAGCGGCGTGGGAGCCGATGCCATGCAGTCGATTGAATTCTACCGCTGGCTCTACACGGCCACAACCCGCGCCACCATGCGCTTGTTTTATCTTCAGTAAGTCCAAAATTTTAATCTCCCCCAAATCCTCTCAACAACAAAAAAAGTATTGTGCATATGGAGTTTTTTGAGTTCATGAACCGCAGTGTGAGCAACTTCACGGCTGTGGAAACTATCGTCTCTATACTCGACGCGGCCGGATTCAAGCGCCTCTACGAGTCTGACGACCACTGGCGCCTGCACGCCGGCACCAAGGCCTACGTCATCAAGAACGATTCGGCAATTTTCGCTTTCGTAGCCGGCGACGCCGCAATCGACCACTCGTTTCGCATCATCGCCGCCCATAGCGACTCGCCCGGCTTCCGCCTGAAACCCAACCCTGAAATCGTGGTGGGTCAGTGCAGCGGCGCCGACGAGCTGATGGTGAAACTCAACACCGAGGTCTATGGCGGAGCCATTCTGTCAACATGGTTTGACCGCCCCCTGGGCATGAGCGGCCGCGTGGTGCTGACCAGCGACTCCGACCCGACGGAACTGAAAACGGTGATTGTGCGCCTCGACGAGCCCAAACTCGTCATTCCGAACCTGGCAATCCACTTCAACCGCCAGGTTAATCAGGGCGTGGCGCTCTCGGCCCAAAAAGACATGCTGCCCGTACTGGGCTATGTCAGCAAGACCCTTGGAGGAGCCGGAGCCGTGCGCAACCTGCTGGCAAACCATCTGCAGATTGAGCCCGGGCGCATTGTCGACTTCGACATCACGCTGTTTGACACCTGTGGAGCCGAGCGCGTAGGCGCCGACTCAAGCTGGGTGAACTGCGGACGCCTCGACGACCTTGCCATGGCATGGTGCGGCCTCGAAGCCCTGCTGGCCGACGCCGACAAGGCCGCACCCTACACGCGCGTACTGGCCGTGTTCGACAACGAGGAAACCGGCTCATCGACGCGCCAGGGCGCTCACTCGCCCGTGTTGCGCAACCTGCTGCGCCGCATCACTCTGTCGGCCCATGGGCTTGGCGAGGAGCAGTTTCTTGCCGCGCTGGCACGCTCGTTCTTCATCTCGGCCGACTGCGCCCACGGCGCCCACCCCAACTATCTCGAAAAGATGGATCCTGTCAACCTTCCGCGCCTCGGCGGGGGCCCGGTAGTGAAGGTCAATGCCAACTGCAAGTATATGACCGACGCCCTGTCGGCCGCACGCTTCAAAATGCTATGCAAGACCGCCGGAGTGAAGTGTCAGGAGTTCGTGAACCACAGCGACTCGCCCGGAGGCTCGACGCTCGGCAACATACTGACGTCGACGCTCGACATCGACGGCGTCGACATGGGCATAGCCCTCTGGGCCATGCACTCGGCCCGCGAAACGGCTTCGCTCGCCGACATCGACATGACCATCAGCGCCTTCAAGGAGTTTATGCGCCCCTGAGCCAAACTTTCCGGGCTGCGACGGCGTTCTAATCTGTAAGGAGGCCTATTAGCCTCCAAACCCACCCCCTCACGATCAGGCGCCATGAACAGTCACGGAAGGTTTGTCAAGGCATCGCTCGGCGCGATGCGCTCCACGGTTTTCATACTGTCGGCCCTGCTCATAGCCTTTATAAGCTATGACACCTTTACCGGCCGCGACTTTCTACATAACGCCACCTACATGCGCTTTCAGCTGTGGGTGTGCGTTTTTTTTATTTTTGACTTCTTCTATGAACTGGCGTTTGCCGACAACCGGCACGCGTATCTGCGCCACCGCTGGTTATATCTGCTGCTGTCGGTGCCGTACCTCAACATCGTCGCGCTCTATCACCTGCCACTGAACCCGTCGGAACTCTACTGGCTGCGCTTCATTCCGCTCGGCCGCGCCACCATGGCGCTGGCAATCGTAGTCGGCTACATATCGCGCAACCGCATCACGTCGCTGCTGGCCAGCTACATCATGATATTGCTTGCGTTCGTCTACTTCGGTTCGATTATATTCTTCAACGCCGAGCGCGGAGTCAATCCGTCAGTCGACGGCTACTGGAGCTCGCTGTGGTGGGCGTGCATGGACGCCACGACTATCGGCTGCGACATACAGCCGGTCACCGTGGCGGGCAAGATTGTGTCGGCCGTGCTGGCCTGCATGGGCGTGCTTGTGTTTCCGCTCTTCACGGTTTATGTGACGTCGCTCGTGCGCAGATACAGCAACAGCTACAATGGCTGATAGGCGGCCATTGCAGCTGTCGATATTTCGATTGCGCCTGCGCGGCACAGTGTGGTCACTTGCGGCGGTTGCGCACCGAGCGGGTTGCCGATGACGAGGAAGTGGCAGGTTTAGCCTTTTCCTTTTTCGGGCCCTTGGTTGCACGTGCGGCCGGACGAGCGGACGAGCGGGTCGATGAGCGCGAGCTGCGCGCACGCTTGCTGCGCACGGGTTCGGGCTTGAGCGCGGCTATCGAGTCAGCCTCGGCATCGGCAGCCTCACGCGCCTTGGCAAGCTCCTCGCGCGAGGGCACCCAAAGATTGTCGGCATAATGGTCAAGACGGCGCTGAATGCTGTCCTGAAGGGCCTTGAGCGTGTCGGGGTCCTCCTTGGCCATCTGCGAGAGCGTGCGGTTGCGCAGGTTGCGGGTCTTGTATATGTCGCCCTTATACATGTTGAGCGTAAAGAAGTCGTCGTAGGTGTGGCTGGCCAGGTTATTGTCGTCGTCAGTGAAGATATACTGGGCCTGCAGATAAGGCTTGAGGTCGCTCATCTTCATCCAGAACATCGGGGTCTTGCCCGACAGCGACGATGCATCGTCACGAACCACCACAGGGCATATCGCTTCGACCTCGGTGCGCATTTTATTGGTGCGGTTATCGAACTTCCAGCGCTCAATGATGAAGTAGGCCAGCACCTCGTTGGTAGGCACGTCGACCGGCTCTATGTCATAGACGGGATTCTTTTCCGAGAAGCCCTTGGCCGGAGTGGCGAGAATTTCAAAACGGCTTATGATATCCGACATCTTGGCGCGGTTAGCCTCCGAGAAATCCTCACGACCGTCGAGATATTCATAGGCCGGCACCTGGTTGCGGGCCAGCAGCCTGAACATGATGCGAAACAGGTTCTCGTTGCCGTCGACGAGGTCTTCGGGATAGTAGAGAGGCGCATTGGCATCTTCCTCGACCAGGTCAAGCTCACGATAAATGACTCGCATGTATTTGAGGCTCGCGTCGGGGCGCTCGCCGGCGTCGGCCGCCTGGCTGCGCATGCGCGCCGACACTCCGGGGGCCTGCGAAGCCTCGGCCTGGCCGGGGCGCGTGCGCGGTCCGCGGGTCAAGACGGCCGATGATGTCGACTGCTCCTGGGCAATGGCGGCGATGCCTGTCACGGCCATAAGTGCCGATATGATATATTTTCTCATATGAAACGGATATATTTATCGAATGGTGAGTAATGTTCGTTAGTTGACAAGCACGTCAAGAGGAGATATCGAGCGGGTTATTCCGTCGGGACCCGAGGCCTGCACGTCGGTTATGATGAAGCGCCTGCCGCGCTTGAGCTGACGGAACTGCGCTTTCTGGCGGTCGGAAAATTGCGAACCGTTGGAGTTCTCGACTATGTTGTTGCCGTTCTGGTCAAAAAATACGGTTTTGAAGCTGACTACGTTGAATCGGATGTTGAGCAGCTCGTCGTCAATGGCAGCCTCGATGCCGGGCGAGCTCAGCAGCAGGGCCTTGCTCAGAGGTTTGCCGCCACGGTAGCGGTCGGCGTTGCCCTGGGCGTCCTTATAGGCGATGAAGGGCGTCGGGTCGGGAAGTTTGCGGGTGCGGAAAGTGGTTGAGCCCATAACCTGGCTGGTGCCGTCGATATTGGCCGTTACGGTAATCTGCGCCTCCTTGCCTACGGCCGACGGGCGCGCAATCCACATGTCGCCCTGGCGTGTCAGGGTGCCGTTGGTCATCGTAGCCGAAATCTGATTGCTGTGCACTCCGGGGGCCGAAATGCTCAGGGGGTTGTCGATGCCGGCGTAGAGCACATTCATCATCGTGGCCGACACGGTTGCCGCAGGCTCGAAGACGGTGTAGCTCGACTCGAAGGGATGGCGCGTTGTCGAGCCGTCGCCGTGAGCCACTTCAAGATAGCCCGAATAGTCGAACGTGCCTGTCGTGCCGGTAGCGAATTCATACAGACTCGAACCCTCGGGCAGCTGCTTGCCGCCAATGAAGATTGCGGGCCGCTGGGTGGTGTCGACGGCCGCAAGTACAATATTGGCCGAATATTTGCTGCCGCGCATTATTGAACGCGAGCGCGGAATCACGAATGCGTTCAGCTCGTTGACGCGCACGTCGCCGGCGTCGACCGCACTGAGCAGAGCGGTCAGAGCCTCGCCTTCGGCATAGCGGATGTCGTTTTCAAGTTTCGACAGCAGGGTAACGGCGGCCACCACCGGCTTCGACTCGAAATTGGCCTCCTCCCATGACTGCAGGCGCGGCCTGCCGTTAGCGTCGAGATTGTCGGTCGACAGCGCCGCGGCGATGGTCTGCTGCTTGAGGCTGTCGGGAATCAGGTCAACTATGAAGTGGCGATACAAGTCGATGTTGCGACGAAGGCGCTGGCCTTCGAGCGTAGCGGGGTTGAGCAATATGGCCGACGATGCCTCAAGGTCGTCGCGGTGCACGATAGCGGCAGGGTCGCCGGCCTTGCCGTCGGCCTTGCGCACAATTGCGAGCTTGAGCGAGTCAACCTGACTGTTGAGCGCCGCAGTGAAAGCCACTACCTCGCCCGCACGGTCAAGCCACTGCTTTCCCTTTTCAGGATTCTGCTCTGCAAACTGCTCCAGGCGCTCATACAGGGCGCGGTTTCGCCCGGCGACATTGCTGTTGGAACGGTTAAGCCCCTCGTCGACCTGCGTGAAACCGTCGAGCACATCACTGCTGACATTGAGCGCGAGCATCGCGGTCAGCACGATGTACATCAAGTTAATCATTTTCTGTCGTGGCGTAAGGCCGGAACTTTGAGCCATTGTCTTTGATGCGGCTGCGCCGCAGTTTATAAGTGTTGATGGTTTAAGTTGTCAGTTATAGGTTGTCAGCAGCCCGGCGCCTTGGGGAGGTTCTGGGTCATGGCCTGAATCATCTGGGCATAGATAGCGTTGAGCTGCTTCATATAGACGGCCATGCGCTCCGTTTCTTCGCAATACTGGCGCGAGGTGTCGGCCGAGCGTTCATACATGTCGCGTATATCCTTGATGCCGCTGTTCACGCGGTCAATGGAGTCGAGCTGCGAGCTGACGCTCTTGAGCTGGATTTCATAGATGGTGTTGAGGCCGGCCACGTTGCGGTTAAGCGAGGTCATTTCTTCGACATAGCCCTGCGACGACGCCGTGATTCGATCGGAATTCTCGGTAATGGCATTATAGCTTTCGAGCAGCACGGCGGTTACCTTGTTGAGCGCTTCGGTCGACTTGCGCAGCTCGCCCATCTGCTCCGACAGGGCGGCAATCTGGGCCACGTAATGCTCTGTTGCTTCCTTGGCCGATGCATTAAGGCTCAGGGGCTGGTCGGCAGCTATCACGGCGGCCGACGGAACCCCGGCCGCCACATGACCGCCATGGTCGGCGGCAGCCCCGCCGGCAATGACTACTCCCCCCATGGCACCGCCGCCAAGTTCCGGACGGTCGTCGGCATTGTGGGTATCGAGCACGGGGAAGACCTCCTCCCAGTGATATTGCTTGGCAGGCCGGTCAAACGCCGTCAGTATGAACATGACTACTTCCGTGCCCATGCCTATGATGAGCAGGAGGTTGCCGCCGGGAAGATGGAGCAGCTTGAACAGCGCGCCCAATATAACCACAGCCGCACCGATTGAGTAGGCGAAATTAAAGAAACGCTGGCCGCTCTCGCCGCTGAGAAACCTCTCGACCGCATTTTTATATCGTTTGATTTTCTTTGTCATCTCCTTATGTCTGATTAGTAATTAAAAACGAGGGTTAGCGCCTGCTTTTCTGACCGCGGGCCGTGCCAATCTGGGTTCTGACACAGCGGAATCCGATGTATGAACGCTGCTCGTTCTGGTATTCCCACATGCGGATATCGGAGCGGATGTCGCTGACCACGTCTTTCCACGAGCCGCCGCGCACGATTTTACGCTTCAGCTTGTAGGGGTCTTCCTTGGCGGCGTCATAGCGATACTGCGGGTTTATGTCTGCCTGAATCTTGCCGACGCTCTCGGTGTAAGCGGTCGAGGTCCATTCGCTGACGTTGCCGGCCATGTCATATAGGCCGAAGTCGTTGGCGTTATATGTCCCGACCTTCGAGGTAATCAGGTGGCCGTCGCGCATATAGTTGCCGTCGGCCGGCTTGAAGTTGGCATAGAAGCAGCCCTTGTCTTCCATAATCGGCAGGTCGCCCTCCCACGGGAAGGGGTTCTCGTCGCGTCCGGCGCGGGCGGCATACTCCCACTCGAGCTCGGTCGGCAGACGGTACGGCTCAACATAGATGCCCTCCTTGCCGAGCGAGCGGCGCAGGAATTCGGTGCGCCAGTTGGCAAAAGCGGTAGCCTGCTCCCAGCTGACCCCGACAACCGGATATTCGTTATAGAGGCCGTTGGAGAAGTAAAGTCGGGTGTAAGGTTCGTTATAAGCGTTGTCAAAGTCGTTGATCCACGCCGTCGTGTCGGGATAGACGTTGACAATATAGGTGTTGAGGAAATCGTAGTCGCCGGTCAGCGCACGGTTAATGGTCTGACGCACAATCACACCCTCGTCGTTGACATAGGCGGTATCCTTGCTTATCATCGGCGCCGCCGTCGGCACGGGCAGATCCGTGTTATATTCGCGACGCTCGGGGTCAAGACGGTTGCGGCGCTTGGCGGCCTCGGTGTGGTTATAGGTTTCGTAGCGATAGTTGAGTTGGGTGTGGTCAAGCTCCTTCACGCCGGTAATCGGATTTATGCGATACACGCTCTCGATAGCCCTCTGCTCGTCTTCATTGGGGTTTTTCCAGGGAATCGCCTTTGCCCAGTTGATAAAGGGGCCGATAGGATTGCCCTCCTTGTCTTCCTCGATGCGGAAGTCCTCGTTGCCGCCATAGGCGGGATCGGCAAGGCGTTCGCGGATAATCGAGTCACGAACCCAGTGAACGAACTGCTTGTATTTCGCATTGGTGATTTCGGTCTCGTCCATCCAGAACGACTCGACTGATATGGGGCGCGAGTCGGCCTTGATGCCGCGCAGCGAATCGGGCTTGCTGACGCCGCTGAGTATCGAGCCGCGCTCTACCAGCACCATGCCATAGGGCGTGGGTTCGCTCCAGGCGCCGCTGCTGACTCCGGTAACTTCGCCGCCCGAGCTCCCCGACACCGAGCCGGCACATGAGCTTAACCCCACTGCGACGAGCGCGGCGGCGAGAATCATTGAGTTCAACTTTTTCATCTGTTTATTCTTGATAACTTTTTTATTTACATTACACGGATGCTCTTGTGCCTGTTACGGTTCTTTTCGCCGAAGTTGAGCTTAAGGCTATAGCCGAGCCATACTTCATGACTGCCGGAACTGGCGCGCATAATCGCCGAAGTGGCGTAGTCATAGCTATAGCCGAGGGTTATGCCCTTGAACTCACCCTCGAGCATGACTGAAACCGCATCGGCCGTGCGATAGCCTATACCGGCGGTCAGAAACTTTTTCCATCTGACGCGGGCCGAGATGTCGGCTTGCACGGTGAGCAGGTCAGAGCGGACCATAACAGAGGGCAACACTTCAAATAACGTGTTTTTTATCGGAATATTGCTCGACGCTATAAAATAGAGGTTGCGCCGGAACTGAAATTCAAAATACTGCTCGTCGGAACTGCCGCTCCCCTGGCTGCCCTCGCGCTGCATTTTGATTGTGGGCGACATGATGTGGGAGCAGGCCAGGCCCACGTTAAACCACTTGTGGGTATAGCCGAGGCCGACGGCCATGTCGAAGTGATTGCCTTCGACGTCAAATCCGGGAATCGCCTCGTCGTTGGAGTCGTGATAGTCGTCATCGTCGGGGATATCGACCTCCGAGCCCTTGAAGGCCTGGGTCAGATAACCGAACTGCACGCCTACGGTCAGGTAGCCCTTGCCGATTTTCTGCCGGGCCGAGAGCTGGCCGTTGATGCTGAACGTATTGTAAAGGCCTATCGACTCCTGAAACATCGTAACGCCGCCGCCCCAGCGTCGACCGAGAAGAGCAAACGGCACGTCGGCCGCAGCCATGAAGTCGCGGGGGGCGCCACTGATGCCAAGCCACTGCAAACGGCTGCCGGCACGCAGGCGCAACAGGTCGGTCGACCCCGCAGCCGCAGGGTTGATATAGCTCGGCGCCTGGAAATACTGCGTCAGGTTCGGGTCGGTCTGAGCCGCGCCGGACGCCGCACAGAACCCCACCAAAGCCGTGGCTATACATTTTATATATTTAAGGAGTCTATTCAAAGTAGAAGGTCAATACGAACATGCGCGATACAGCGCGGTCAATCGAGTTGGTGAAGCACATGGCGGCCGGATTATCGTCAAGGTCGGGGCGCTTATGGCTGAGCACGTCGGCCAGACCGAAACAGAACTTCACCTCGGGGATAAATTTGAAATACGGGAAATATGTGTCAAGACCGAAGCCTACGGTCAGGAACGTGTCGAACTTTTTCAGATGTATCAGCTCCGAGGTGCGGCGCTTGCCGACGTCGAATGTCGGCATGACGCCGGCCGTCAGGTAAGGGCGCACGTTGCGGTAGCGCAACGCCGAAAACTTCAGGTCGACCGGCAAAACGAGCAGCGTCGACTTGATGTTCTGGCGCTCGAAAGTGCCGCCGACCGCATCGTGGAAAGCCACGACCTTGTTGCCGAACCATATGCCGGGCGACAGGCGCACGTTGAAATGGGTCGAGAGCCTGAAGTCTATCAGGCCGTTGACACAGAAGCCGGGGCTGAACCCGGGCTGCTCGACAAACCATTGCCGCCCGTCGTCGGCCATGACTCCGTTGTTGGTGAATTGCAGATCCTGAACGTGAACACCGACGCTGAAGCCCAGATGCCACGCTTTCAGGTCGGCATAGGGGCGATTGAGCAGCTTGTCGTTAAGCTGCTTGGCGCCGGCACCGACCGCGATCATGACGAGCATCAGAAATATGGCAATGCGATTTCTCACGCTCAATAAACGCAACCGAGACCCTAAATATTGTGTATTTTGAGGCAGTTTTGATGCTGAAATTACATCGAAGTTAAAAGTAAGTTACAATAGTGTTACACCCACAACCATCCTGCAACAACCTTTGTTTACCAGTCAAACAAACGATAAAACGATTCAAAAACTCTAAAACAGCATACGACAATGATTACCATCGACACCATCAACAATATCTACAACAAGTACAACACACTGAACGCTGACGCCGACGTCTGCACCGAGCGCAACCTTCACCGGCTGATGATGTTCGCATTCGACAGCGACCACATGGACTTCGACGGCGACCGTCTCACCTTCACCCGTGGCGCAGGCCCCCTGAAGTCAATCGAGATAGAGCGCATTGCCGGAGCTGAAGACCTGGGCAGCCACATGGCCATCGTAATGCCCGCATCAGTCATCTTCGTCGACAAGAAAACCGGCGAAGTGAAAGTCTTCCTCGCCGAATAATAAACCGCCTGACCCCACATCATTTCACACAACCACAAACAGTTAACAGACATCATAGTAGTAGAGAGACCCCGCCCGAGCGTGAGCTTAGGCGGGTCTGATTTTTTTGCGCTACGGTAATCAGGGGGGAGAGGACGGAACGGGCGGCTATTCGTCGGCGACGGGCTTTTCAACTGCCTCCTCGAACTGCTCGCGCTCAAAGCGCGAAATGACATAATGGTCATAGTAGCTGAGCAGCAATGTCGTCATCGGCAGGGCAATAATCATGCCGAGCAGGCCGAGCAGCGAGCCCCAGATGGAGAGCGAGAGCAGGATTATGGCGGGGTTGAGCCCCATGGCCTTGCCCATGATTTTCGGCGTCAGGAAGAGGTCCTGAATGCACTGCACTATGCCGTAGACCGCCATCGCCTCGAGAAAAATCACCCAAAAACCGTCGGCCGACTGGGCGCTGTAGATGAGGCAGAGCATCGCGGTCACGGGAATGGATACGAGCTGAAGATATGGCACCATGTTGAGCAGGCCGATGAAGAGGCCGAGAATGATAGCCAGCGGCAGGCCCATGATGAGGAAGCCGATGCTGAACAGAATGCCCACGCAGAATGCAACCAGAGCCTGGCCGCGGAAGTAATGATTCATTGACCGCTGAAGGTCGCGGCCCAGAGCGAACGCCGGTTCGCGGAGACCCGGGGGCACCATGGCGCGGAAGCCGGCGCTGAGCCTGTCGTAGTCAAGCATGATGAAGATTACATAGAGTACTACCAACAGCCAGTTGAAAATGCTGATTATAAAGCTAATGCCGCTATTGAGCACACTGACCACTCCGGAACCGATGCTGACCCAGTCTGCTCCCGAGAGCATTGACGACAAGTGAACAAAGTCGATATTCTCCTTAAGAAAGCGGTGAACACTCTGCGGAATGAACGGCACTGACTGGTCGGAGTTGGCGTAGGATGATACGAGCCCCGAAACCTGGTGCATCTCCTGAATTATTGACGGCAGGAAGAACCAGAGCAACACACTCAAGGCAAAAAGCACACCGAAAAAAGTAACGAACACGGCAATCACCCTGCCCTTGAGGTTAAGCAGCTTGCGGTTAAACTGCACCAGCGGCTCAAGCAGATAGGCTATGATAACGGCGACACCGAAAGGCAGAAGCACATCACGCAAAATGTAAATCAGCCAGATTACCACACCGAAAGCCAACGCTCCGAGAAGCATTCTGACCACTCGGTCGAATGTATACGGGCGACGCCCGAAAGCTTTTTCTTTCATAGCTATAGTCGAAGTTATTGCGCAAAATTACAAAAAATCCTTAGAAATGTGTAACTTTGCAGACAATTTCAAACCAATTTAATCACTTAAAATGTCAATCAAAACAACAACCGGCATTCTCAGCGACCAGGTATGGGCTCGCTGGACTGCCCTGCTGCTTCTGGCGCTCGGCATGTTTTGCGCCTACATTTTCATGGACGTCATGTCGCCCATCAAGTCACTCGTTCAAAGCGACCTGGGCTGGGACAACACCGCATTCGGCACCATGCAGGGTTCCGAAACGTTCCTGAACGTCTTCATATTCTTTCTGATATTCGCCGGCATCATTCTCGACAAGATGGGCGTGCGCTTCACGGCGCTGCTTTCGGGCGTAGTGATGGTAATCGGCGCTTCAATCAACTGGTATGCCGTCACCGACATGTTTGCCGGCTCGGCGCTCGAACAGTGGTTTACCGACCACCTCAACTACATTCCCGGCTTCGATGAGCTGGGCGTATCGCCCTTCTACGAAGGCATGCCCGCCTCGGCCAAGTTCTCGGCCATCGGCTTCATGATTTTCGGCTGTGGCGTAGAAATGGCCGGCATCATGGTTTCGCGCGGCATTGTCAAATGGTTCAAAGGCCGCGAAATGGCTCTGGCCATGGGCTCTGAAATGGCCCTGGCGCGACTGGGCGTGGCCACCTGCATGATTTTCTCGCCGCTCTTTGCCGACATTACCGGCACGCCCAAGGTGAGCAGTGCCGTAGCCTTCGGCGTGGTCATGCTGATGATTGCCCTGATAATGTTTATCGTCTACTTCTTCATGGACGCCAAACTCGACAGCCAGACCCACGCCGCCGAAGAGAAAGACGACCCCTTCCGCATTTCCGACCTCGGCCAGATTCTGCGTTCGGGCGGCTTCTGGCTCGTAGCTCTGCTCTGCGTGCTCTACTACTCGGCAATTTTCCCCTTCCAGAAATATGCGGTCAACATGCTCCAGTGCAACCTGACCTTCACCGGTATTGAAGGCGCCTTCTGGGGCAGCCGCGAGCAGACCGTGCTGCAATACGTAGTCATGCTTGTCTGTGCCGCCACGGCCTTTGTCAGCAACTTCTCCAAAAAGAAGTCAATGAAGACCCTGATGCTCATCTGCTCCGTAAGCGCCCTGGCAATCTACTGCTGGATGGGCTATATGTGCCAGTCGGCCGCAGCGATTTTCGCCGTATTCCCGCTGCTCGCTGTCGGCATCACCCCGATTCTCGGCAAATACGTCGACAACAAGGGCAAGGCAGCCACGATGCTCGTGTTCGGCTCGCTGCTGCTCATTGCCTGCCACCTCACGTTCGCCTTTGTTCTGCCCGCCGTCAAGGGCAGCCCGGTCGGCGGCGTCATCGTGGCCTACCTGACCATTCTCGTGCTCGGCGCCTCGTTCTCGCTGGTGCCCGCATCGCTCTGGCCGAGTGTGCCCAAACTGGTCGACGCCAAAATCATCGGCTCGGCCTACGCTCTGATTTTCTGGATTCAGAACATCGGCTTGTGGCTCTTCCCCCTGCTCATCGGCAAGGTGCTCGACGCCACCAACCCTGAAATCGTGCGCGCCGTAGCCGAAGGAACCATGACCGAAGAGGTCGCATCGGTGAGCTACGACTACACCTGGGCCCTGGTAATGCTCGCATGCCTCGGCGTGGCAGCACTGCTCATCGGTCTGTGGCTCAAGGTAATTGACCGCAAGCACCACCTCGGACTCGAAGAACCCAACATCAAGCCGTCGGCCGCAACCGCCGAAGCTGAAATCGAAAGCGCCGAAGCGTGAACAAAAGCGAAAAAATCAACGGCGTCACGTTCGCCTACTCGGTCGAACCGGGCAAGGGCGCTCCCGTCGTGCTGATGCACGGCTGGGGGTGCTCGCGCCGGACGCTCGCGTCAATCGAGGCCACGGTGCGCGCCCTGGGACGCCCGGTTGTCAACGTTGACTTTCCCGGATTCGGCGACTCGACCGAGCCTCCCGAGGTCTGGGGATTAGAACAATACACCGCCGCCTTCGAGGAGCTGATGCGCCGCGAGCGTATAGGCGCCGACGCCGTTCTGCTGGGCCACTCGTTCGGCGGACGCGTGGCTATTCTCTACGCCTCGCGCAATGCCGTCGGCAAGGTGGTGCTGGTCGACGCCGCCGGTGTGAAGCCGCGACGCTCGCCGGCCTACTATCTGAAGGTCTACACCTTCAAGGCTCAAAAACACCTTTTGCGCCTCATTCTCGGACGCCGGCGCGCCGAGGCACGCCTTGACCGCCTGCGTGCCAAGGCAGGCTCGAGCGACTATGCCGGCGCATCGCCGCGCATGAGGGCCATACTCAGCCGGGTGGTCAACGAAGACCTCTGCGGCGTGATGCCGGCCATCAAAGCCCCGGTGCTGCTCGTGTGGGGCGAAGCCGACACTGCCACACCGCTCGCCGACGCAAAGAAAATGGAGAGCCTCATTCCCGGCTCCGGACTGGTCAGCTTTCCGGGCGCCGGCCATTACAGTTTCCTGGAACGTCCGGCTCAGTTCGCCGCCGTGCTAACATCGTTTTTAAATTCCTGAGACAGATTCCCCCACCCCTATGACAACAGTGATTGGAGCAGTAGCCCTTGCGCTCTGCGTCATGGCCCTCATTGCCGAATTCAGCCGCACACTGATGATGGTGCAGCAGAATTCCTATCGCATTGACCGTTATAACCGCTATCTGGCCGAATCGGGCGAAACCACGTCAGTGAGCAAGCTGCTGGCCGCAGCCCTGTTTCTGGCGGCACTGATTCCCGCCGTGCCCGCAACCGTAGGCGCCGCCATGCTTGGCGCCTATGCCGGATGGCTGACCGTGCGCGAACTGCGCGCACGCAAAACTTACAAGCATCCGGTAGTGTGGACTCCGCGCGTGCGCCGCATTTTCGGCGTCATGCTCGCCCTGGCCGCAGCCGTGAGTATCGGCATCGGCTTTGCCGGGCTCAAGAATCCGCTGCTCGCCGTGTCGGCAGGCGCAATGCTCTGCCTGTTCGGCTCGGCCGCAATCGCCATCATGGCCGTGTGGCTGCTTCAGCCTGTTGAAAAGCGCATCAATCAACGGTTTATCGACGATGCGGCCCGCATTCTCCGCTCCATGCCCGACCTGAAAGTCATCGGCATCACCGGCTCCTATGGCAAGACGTCGACCAAACACTACCTCAACCGCATCCTGTCGGAGAAATATGCCGTCTGCATGACTCCGGGCAGCTTTAACACCACGCTGGGCGTAGTGCGCACAATCCGCGAATATCTCAAGCCCTACGACCGCGTGTTCATCTGCGAAATGGGAGCCAAACAGACGGGCGACATCAAGGAAATCTGCGATCTCGTGCACCCCGGAATCGGCATCGTCACCGCCGTGGGCCCCCAGCATCTCGAATCGTTCAAGACCATCGAAAACGTCCAGCACACCAAATTCGAACTCATCGACTCCCTGCCCGCCGACGGCCTCGCGGTCATAAACGACGACTTCGAGTATATTGCCAACCGGCCGGTTGAGAACGTCGCCACGGTGCGCTACGGCATCGAACCCCGCCCCGAACTCTCCTACTCAGTGGGGCGCATAGCATATTCGGCGTCAGGAACCGAGTTTACCATAAACACCCCCGACGGCGAACTGGAGCTACACACCCGCCTGGTGGGCGAATGCAACGTGTCGAACCTCGTAGCCGCGGTCATAGTTGCGCTCCATCTTGGCGTAGACCACAAGCAGATAGCCTATGCCGTGAGCCAGATCGAGCAGGTTGAACACCGCCTGAGCATCAAGCGCACCCCCGGCGGCATAACCATTCTCGACGACGCCTTCAACTCCAACCCGACCGGCTCGTCAATGGCGCTCGACGTGCTCAAGAGCCTTGACGGAGGCCGCCGCATCGTAATCACCCCGGGCATGATCGAACTCGGGTCAAAGCAGTTTATGCTCAACGCCGAGTTCGGCCGCAAAATAGCCGAATGCGCCGACGTGGCCATCGTCGTGGGCCAATATAACCGCGACGCCATTGTTGACGGCATCAAGAGCGCCGGCACCGACCGGCCCGAACTCCACACGGTCGACACCTTCGCCCAGGCCCAGGCCCTGCTGGCCGGAATTGCCCGCGCCGGCGACTCCGTGCTCTACGAAAACGACCTCCCCGACACATTCCGCTAAAGCCATATAGAAATTGTTTTTTGAAAGTTTTTTGAAAAAAATTTGCAGGAATGAGTTTTTTGTCGTAACTTTGCACCGCAAAAGCCCAAAAGGCTTGACAAATAGATGGTGAGCATAGCTCAGTTGGTTAGAGCGTCGGATTGTGGTTCCGAAGGTCGTGGGTTCGACCCCCACTGTTCACCCCTTAAATCATCATCACGCCGGAGGCCGCAAAAAGGTTTCCGGCTCTTTTTTGTCTGGAATGAACTTTACCCTTCAAGCAACAACCCCGGGCTCTAACGCCCGCGCCGGTCTTATTGAAACCGACCACGGTACAATACAAACGCCGATTTTCATGCCGGTAGGCACAGTCGGCGCCATCAAGGCCGTGCACTTCACGGAAATGAAGGAGCAGGTCAAGGCGCAGATTATTCTCGGCAATACGTATCACCTGTATCTCCGCCCGGGCCTCGACACGCTCAGCGCCGCCGGCGGCCTGCACAAATTCAACGGCTGGGACCGCCCGATTCTGACCGACAGCGGCGGCTTTCAGGTCTTTTCGCTGGCCGACAACCGCAAGCTTACCGAAGAGGGCGCGCACTTCCGCAGCCACATCGACGGCTCCAAGCATCTGTTCACACCCGAAAAGGTGGTCGACATTCAGCGCATCATCGGCTCCGACATCATGATGGCACTCGACGAGTGCCCTCCCGGCGAGAGCGAATACGCCTACGCCTCAAAGAGCCTTGACCTGACCATGCGCTGGCTCCGCCGCGGCTGGAAGCATTTTCAGGAAACCGAATGCCCCTATGGCCACCGCCAGGCATTCTTCCCGATAGTGCAGGGGTGCAAGTATCCCGACCTGCGCCGACGTGCGGCGTCGGAAGTGGCCGAACTCGGAGCCGAAGGCAACGCCATCGGCGGCCTGGCGGTAGGCGAGCCCACCGAGGTGATGTATGAAATGATTGAAGTGGTCAACGAAATTCTGCCCGCCGACCGTCCACGCTACCTGATGGGGGTGGGCACTCCCGCCAACATCCTCGAGGCTATTGACCGCGGCGTCGACATGATGGACTGCGTCATGCCCACGCGCAACGGCCGCAACGGCATGCTCTTTACCGACCACGGCGTCATGAACATGCGCAACGCAAAGTGGGCCAACGACTTCTCGCCCATTCAGGAAGACGGCGCCGCCGAGGTTGACCGCATCTACTCAAAGGCCTACCTGCGCCATCTGTTTGCAGCCCAGGAGATCCTGGCCATGCAGATAGCATCGATTCATAACCTGGCCTTCTACCTGAGCCTGGTCGGCCAGGCGCGCGAGCACATCCTGGCTGGCGACTTTGCCAGCTGGAAAGCATCGAAAGTCAAGGAAATAACCCGCCGTCTCTGATACTCTCCGTCCAACTCCTCCGGCAGCCCGATGTTCAAGATTCTCGACCGCTACATAATACGCAAGTTTCTGGGCACATATTGCTTCTCGCTCGCCCTGATTCTGGCAATTACGGTGATGTTCGACATCAACGAGAAGCTCGACGCGTTCCAGAAGGCGCCGCTCAAGGAAACGGTGTTTGACTACTTTGTAAACTTCCTGCCATACTTTGCCAATCAGTTCAGCCCGCTGTTCGTGTTCATCTCGGTGATATTCTTCACCTCGAAACTCGCGGGCAACTCTGAAATCATAGCCATGCTATCGTCGGGTGTCAGCTTCAACAGGCTGCTGCGCCCCTACATGGTGTCGGCCTCGATTATCGCCGCCGTGACGCTGATTCTGAGCGCCTACATCATTCCGCCGGCCAACGCCAAGCGCATCCAGTTCACCAACACGTATGTAAAGGACAAGCGCGTCAACGTGATTTCAAACGTGCAAATGAAAATCGGGCCGGGCCAGGTAGTATATTTCGGCGACTTCTCGGCCGCCAACAAGCGAGGCTCGCGCTTCAGCCTCGACAAATTCGACGGCAACAGGCTGACATCGCGCCTGACGGCGGGCTCGGCCATATGGCGGGGCGGCTACTCATGGCGCCTGCGCAACTACAGCGAACGCACCTTCGGCGAAAGCCGCGAAATTCTGCGCACAGGCATCGAAATGGACACGGTGATTCCCGTGGCGCCTGGCGACATAATAATTTCCCGCCAGGACCAGGAAAAAATGACCTCGCCCGATCTGGCACGCTATATTGACCGCCAGCGCGAACGCGGCGTGGCCAACATCAAGCAGTTTGAAATCGAATATCACAGGCGCTACGCCTCATGTGCGGCGGCATTCATCCTGACGCTCATCGGCGTCAGCCTGTCGTCGCGCAAAGTCAAGGGAGGCATGGGCCTGAACATAGGCATCGGCCTTGCGCTGAGCTTCACCTACATTCTGTTCATGGGCGTGACGCAGACGTTTGCAATCAACGGCATGACCTCACCCGTCGTGGCCATGTGGATTCCCAACATCGTCTACACCATCATAGCCATTGTTCTTTACATCAAGGCGAACCGTTATTAACCGCACCGTTTCAATTGTGGCAAGCTACCTGACCATCAACAGCCCGAGCACCGCCAAGTTCACCGAAAAGATGAGCCGCTTCATCGGGTTTGCCTATCCGGCACAAAGCGTCGAAGAAGCCAAGGCGCTGATGTCCGGGCTGCAGCGCGAATATTGCGACGCACGCCATGTGTGCTGGGCCTGGGTCATAGGAGTCGACGCCCCCCTGACCTACTCGACCGACAACGGCGAGCCCTCGGGCACGGCCGGCAAACCGATTCTCGGCCAGATCAACTCGCGCGGACTGCGCAATGTGGTGGTCGGTGTGGTGCGCTACTTCGGAGGCATCAAACTCGGCACTCCCGGACTCATTGCCGCCTATAAACTCGCGGCATCGATGGCGCTCGACGAAGCGCAGATTATCGAGCGCCAGGAAATGACCGACGTCAGCCTCACGTTCGCCTATGCAGACATGAACGCGGTGATGCAACTCGCAAAGCAGCCCGAGGTCGAAATCGTGGCACGCGAGTTTGACAACGTCTGCGCGCTGACGCTGCGCATGCCGCTCACCGTTGCCGAAGCCCTTAAACCCCGCCTGGCCGCCATAAACTCGGTCACTCTCCGCGACTGAGTTTTTTGTGGCGATAAAGCTGCCGGGAATTCACCAGATTGTGCCATATGCTGTAAAAACCTCCCACCACGGACGTTACGGGAGTAAAAAACGTATAGCCCAGCCAGATGGCGAGCACCGTGTTTTTCTGGCCCAGCGCCTGGCCCGCAGTGGTCATGTCGTCGAAACGGGCGCCGATTCTGCGCCCGAGCCAAAACTGAACTGCGCAGCATACCAGCGACACCGCCACGAGCCAGAGCTGCGTTGACAGCGCCACGGTGCTGTGAGCAATGCTTCGCGCCGTGACCGCCAACGCCAGCGCAAGCGCCATGGCCCACAGGTAAAACGAAACCTCCTGGCAGCGGGCCAGCGCCCTCTGAAGCGAAGGCAGCAGAATCCGCACAAGCATAGCCGACACGAGCGGCAAGAGCAGCAGCGGAAACACCTTGCCGAGAATCAACACCGACGACGTGCCGGCCCCCAGCGCCGGATTGGGGTGGACATAGGGCAACAGCAGCGGAATCAACAGCGCCGCCGTCAGGTTTATCAGTATCGTATAGGTAGTTATATGGCTCACGTCGCCGCCCAGTTTGCGCGTAATCACGGCTCCGGCGGTTGCCGTAGGGCAGATAATGCAAATCATCGCACCCTCGAGCACCACGCGCAATCCGCTGTGGGGCATAGCTATGAGCAGGCACCCCATCAACGTGAAAACTCCGGCCTGAAACAGCAGCAGCCACACGTGCCAGCCGCATAAACGCAAACTCCGCGGATCGATTTTGCAAAACGTCAGAAAAAGCATCGCAAAAATCAGCACCGGCTGAATCACGGCCACGGCATTACCGGCAAAACCCCGGGCCCCAGGCGGCAAATCAAGCGCCGCATAAAGCAGATAGCCGGCAACTCCTGCCAGCATCGAAACGACCAGCATCCAGTCTTTCAGAAACCTGATTACTCTCATTGCAAAATTCTCGCTAAAACGCCCGCAAAGTTACCGCATATTTGCCACAATCACAAATCCGGCCGCACCCGCCCCGGCGCTTGGTTAACCCACGCTATCGGCCGGCGCATCAACAAATTCAGAAAATTGCATGCCTCGAGAAAAACCATCTTGGCGGCGCAATAAAGTTGCTAACAGCTTCGTTTTAAATATAATTCATCTATTATTTCATTGACATAACAATAGCATATTTATGCTCTCTTCCCACTACAAAGTTTTTTTGCGGTTTGTGCTTGTGCTTGCCGCCATAATGCCGGCGTTCCAGGCATTTGGCATATCAAAAACGAAGGATCTCAGCATCGAGGTTCCGGTCAGGGATGCCGTATTCCACAAATCGCTACACATTGACCGAAATCGCGTTGCTTTTGCTATTTGCAACCCTGAGGACTCTTCGGTAATAGCCGAGTCAATTCCGGTGTATATTACAGGGCAAGATCCGTCGACTATAATGAACAATACTGCGGCGACTATCTCATAACAGTGAAAATATATGACCTGATAAAGATGGATGACGGCCGCATTCAAAAAATAGAATCGGAAATTTACGAACCGGAAACATGGCATAGATTCAGCGTGCCCGAGGGCGCTACTCAATTAACACTCAAACCTATATACATTAACCTGAAGCGGCAGAAGACTCTCAACGAAGTGTCTGTAACAGCCTCGAAGGTAATGTTCTATCACAAGGGCGACACGCTGATTTATAACGCGGATGCCTTCGTGTTGCCTCAGGGCTCTATGCTCGACGCACTTATTGGACAGTTGCCCGGTGTAAGCATCAACTCGTCGGGTGTGATTTTTTGTAATGGCAAAAAAATCGACAACCTGTTGCTGAACGGCAAAGACCTGTTTAACGGCAACCAGCGTCTGATGCTGGAGAATCTCGGAGCATACACTGTAAAGGATATCGCAGTATATGATAAATTGGGGCATGTGTCTGAAATGTTTGACCGGAACATGGGCGATGCGCGCCACGTTATGGATGTGAGGCTGAAAAAGGAATATTCCTATGGCTTTCTGCTTAATGCAGAGGGAGGATATGGAACTGAAAACCGATATCTCGCGCGGCTTTTCGGCATGTGGTTCGCCAACAATTTCTCATTGACCGCCTATGCGACAACCAACAACCTTGATGACAAGGGCACTCCGGGCAAGGATGACAGTGCATGGTCATATAACAAATCCGGGGCGGGAGTCGCAACACAAAAATCAGGCGGACTGTCATACTTTTTCAATGGGGCTGATTCCAAAATTGAGTTCAAGGGCAGTGTCGACGCCTCTCACTCTGACAGACTCAGCACCGAGAGCACATCTCAGCAGAATTATTTCAGTACCGGCGACACCTATGCCTACTCTAACAGTCAAAGTAACTATAAGGACTTTGAGGTCAAGACTTCGCACGATCTGCTTTTCAAACCAGGCAGCCGGGTAATTATCAACTTATTGCCTCAATTTAAGTACTCGCACCGCAATAACCATTCGCGTCTTCTGAGCGTCAGCCTGAACGAAGAGCTGCGCAACTCATCGATGGAGTTGCTTCAGTCGATTTATGACAATGCGACGGAGTATCGCAACACTATCATTAACCGCTCAAAAAGTGAAGATAAAACTATCGGGTATAACCTCGAAGGTGCTGCCGAGATTCAAAGCGATATAAAATTGAATTCCGATTATAACTTACCGCTACGACTATCGCTAAAAGGAAAAACTTTACTTAGCCGGCACCGGCTCGACCGGTTTTCGGACTATGCCGTCAAATGGGAACAACAAGAGAATCCCGGATTCGACCAAAACCGATACACGAAAGGCTATCCTACTCACCGAGAAGTGTATGCCGGCTCAGCGCAACTGAACAAGTGGATTAAAACCGACCTCATAGACGGTGATTGCGAAATTAAATACGAATATGACCGGACCAATGAAGAAGAAACCTCTGCAATGTATTTGCTGAATCAGATTCCCGGCTACAATGATTTCGGAACATTGCCGTCAGTCAGCGAATATGAGCCGACTTTTTTCGCACCAAACAGCTATCACACAATATCGCGGTTTAACCGCCACAGGGTCACTCCGGCGCTCCGCCATTGGCTCATACGAATGCCCGTAGGGGGAATGTTTATGTTATCAGCCGGCCTGCCGATTGATATTTATGACCGCTCATTCATCTATGACGGCAGGGGTATAAATCAAACAATTGACCGACGCGATTATATCGTTTCGGGCTATGTTGGCGTTCTATGGGATCTAAGCGTTAAACACTCGATAAGCATGAATTTCTACACCGAAAGCAGTCCGGTCAACATGACAAACCTGATTACGGCAAACGACATCTCTGACCCCCTCAATGTCTTTACCGGAAATCCCAATCTAACCCCCCCGCACATACAGAGCCAATCTTCAGCTGAAAAAACGTTTTCCATCGCAGCACATTAGTGTCCACTAAAAAATCATAAGAGTACATTGAAATTATTGAAATTCAATTTGTTGTGAGAGAATTTGGAGTCAACGGATTTGAATTTATCTTTGCGGTCAGAATCAGACCGTTATGAATAAAGACAAGTACGTTTTCGCCCAATTAGTCCAGTTCATGGATCGCAATCACTTTAATTATCTCGTACGCAAGTATGATGGCGACAAGTATGTAAAGAGTTATACTTGTTGGAATCAGTTGCTTACGCTGATGTTCGGGCAGCTGTCAAATCGTGAAAGTCTGCGCGATCTTATCGTGGCGATGGAAGCACATGCGGGAAAACTCTACCATCTCGGCATTGGCAAATCCGTGACGCGGAGCAATCTTAGCAAGGCTAACGAGCAGCGCGATTACCGCATCTTTGAGGAGTTCGCCTTCTACATGATTGCGGAGGCCCGCAAACGCAGGATTAAGAAAATCTTCGAGCTTGACGGTCATGTCTATGCTTTCGATTCTACAACCATAGACCTCTGCCTGTCGGTATTCGAATGGGCGAAGTTCCGTAAACATAAAGGTGGAATCAAGATGCATACACTTTACGATGTGGAGGCTCAAGTACCTGCATTCGTGCATATTACCGAAGCCAAAGTCCATGATTCAAAGGCTATGCCGGAGATTCCGTATGATAAGGGCGCACACTATATCTTCGACCGTGGCTACAACGATTTCGGCAATCTTTACACGATTAACCGCATCGAGGCATTCTTTGTCGTAAGGGCTAAAACCAATGTCAGATTCAAGCCCGAAACGTGGAAACGGAGGCTCCCGGAGAATGTTGTCTCTGACGCTGTCGGCTGTTTCACGGTTTATAAAAGTGCGAAAGATTACCCGGAAAAGCTTCGTAAGGTTGTCTGCATCGACTCCGATGACGGAACCCGGTACATATTCCTGACCAACAATCTGACGGCATCTGCAGAGACAATCGCAGAGTTGTATCGCAACCGATGGAGCGTGGAGCTGTTCTTCAAATGGATCAAGCAGCATCTGCGTATCAAGAAGTTCTGGGGGACATCGGAGAATGCTGTCCGCATTCAAATCTACTGTGCCATAATTACTTATTGCCTTGTAGCTATCATACAGCACGATATGAAGCTGGAGCGGAGCATTTATGAAGTGCTTCAGATTCTTGGAATCTCGCTGACCGACAAGACTCATCTGAGAGACCTCTTCGACAAATCGAATTTCAAAAATGTCAATGTTCTCTTTGGTTCAAGTGAACCGAATTTATTTAATTTTTAACCACGTCCATTTTTAGTGGACAGTAGT
>DKUN01000004.1:42971-43212 GCA_002490725.1 Porphyromonadaceae bacterium UBA7203
GCTGTTCTTCAAATGGATCAAGCAACATCTGCGTATCAAGAAGTTTTGGGGGACATCGGAGAATGCTGTCCGTATCCAAATCTATTGTGCCATAATCACTTATTGCCTTGTTGTAATCGTACAACACGATATGAAACTGGAGCGTAGCATCTATGAAATACTTCAGATTCTTGGAATATCACTGACTGACAAGACTCATCTGAGAGACCTCTTCGACAAATCGAATTTCAAAAATGTCAAT
>DKUN01000009.1 GCA_002490725.1 Porphyromonadaceae bacterium UBA7203
CATTTTTAGTGGACAGTAGTGATCGCAGCATACTCTTGACTTAGACTGGAAAAAGGTAGACAAAGCAGTAGCACTCGGGTATCTCTACAACCCGCAGACCGGCATCCGTTCCGGTCAACTGAATAACATTGACGGCAACTGGGATGCCTCTGCTTCATATAGTTTTGACAAATCTCTGCGCAGTCTTCGCGGCGTCCGTTTATCAACCACGACATCAGGGCTCTATGAACACAGCGTCGACATGTATGGCACTATAAATGCCGACATTATGACTGACATACCGCTGCGCACAGTCAACACCGTCACCGCCAAGGAAGACATCAGAATTGACTGGCAGAACGACCGACATAGGGCTTCGCTGTTTGGCGACGTCCGATTCAACCGATATTGGAGCAGCGATGTTGAATTCACTGACTTTTCCTCGTGGGTATATAACATCGGGGCTTCGGCCGTGATGAACCTTCCCTACGACTGGGGCATCTCAACCGACCTGGCACTTCACTGTCGCAGAGGGTTTGCCGACCGGAGGCTGAACACCACCGACCTGGTTTGGAACGCCCGCGTGAGCAAATCGATTTTGAAAGGCTCATTGATGTTCATTGTCGACGGCTTCGACCTGTTGCACCGGCTAAGCAAGGTAACGTACACCATCAACGCCCAGGCCCGCACCGAAACCGTATGTAATGTCATCCCTTCATACATCATGTTCCACGTTCGCTGGAACTTCAACAAGCAGCCCAAGCGCTGAATGCAACATTTCTTGTGAGGAATAGTGCTGTTTCGGGAATTTGTTGTAACTTTACGGCTGATATTCACTAACCTCTCGACTCATCAATTCGTTATGCACGGTCATCACAGTTCATTTTTGGCGTTATTGTTATGTTGCTTCGTTTGCTCAACGAGCGGCTTTGCCAAAGAGCGCAAACTACCTAAGAAATATACATTTCTGCTTGATGTGCGCGATAACCTGACACGCCGCCCTATCAGCATGGCCGATGTGCACGTGATTGAGAAAAGGGACTCGACGGAGGTTACGCACATCGGAATCACGCAAGACGGCGAGGCTCGGGTCATTGTTCCCGCCGGAAGTGACAAATACACTATATCAGTGACCAAGCGCAACTTCGATGATAAGACACTGTGGCAGTACGAGAGTGAAAAATTCGAGTATGCGGTCAAAGACAAGTACAAAAGCACACAGATCATCGAGCCCATTTACCTTAAGCACCGGAAGTCCAGGCAATTGAACGAGGTGTCGGTCACGGCTTCGAAGGTGATGTTTTATTATAAGGGCGACACGTTGATTTACAATGCCGACGCGTTTGTGCTGGCCGAGGGTTCGATGCTCGACGGACTGATTTCACAGATGCCCGGCGTGGAGCTGAAGCGCAATGGCGAAATCAAGGTCAACGGCAAGACGGTGTCGACCCTGCTTCTTAACGGCAAAGATCTCTTTAACGGCAACAATCAGCTGATGCTTGAAAACCTGGCAGCCTACACGGTCAAGGATATCGCCGTTTATAACAAGACGGGGTTTGACAGTGAGGCGCTCGGCATTAACGCCGGCGACACCAGATATGTTATGGACGTGAGGCTTAAGCGAGAGTATCTGCATGGTTTTCTGGGGAATATCAGTGGCGGATACGGCACCGACAACCGCTATCGCGCAAAGTTGTTCGGCATGTGGTATTCCGAAAGCGTCGGCATGACGGCTTTCCTATCGAGCAATAATCTGAACAATGATGCTAGGCCGAAGCCCGGCTATTCCGACGGTTCATGGAGCAACACACAACCCTCGACAGGCACCGGCTCTTATCATTCCGGCGGTCTGACCTACAACGCGGAGGGTCCTGACAGAAAATGGATGGTCAAGGGCGACGTCGCAGTCAGATACAATGACGGCACGATGAGCCGGACGCAAAACACCGCAGTGCTCATTCCCGGCAACGAAATGTATCAGTACAGCCATAATGACACGCGCAGCAAAGATATATCGGTCAGCACGACCCACACTTTCAAGGCTTCACTATCCAAACGGGCCGTGCTGACTGTTCTGCCACAGTTTGAATACTCGCGCCGGAAATCAGAGGGCCTGGACATATCGGCTTCGTTCAATCAGGAAATCAAGGATATTTCGCGTTCAGTAATCGAGAGCACATACTCAGCCGACAACATGCTGACTTACAACCAGCATCTGCTCAACCGCGCAATTACGAGCAGCCTTGAGCGCAACAACCGCTTCAACTTCAAAGTCAACGGTTACTCGCTGATAAAACTGAGCCCCGCCGACGGACGCGCGATGCTCACAGTCGGCGCCACGGCCAACATTGACAACCGGGGCATGGATTCGTACACATATCGTTGTCTTGATTTTACATCGGCTCCGGCGGAGAACTCATCATTGCTCCAGCATAACGACAGCAATCCCTACAAAGATAGCGAATACAGGGGATATGCGAAGTTCTCACAGTCGTTTGACTTTCAGAATGTGCATCTAAGCATTGTGGCTGATTATGACTATGCGCGCACCGAGCAAACCCGAACTTCGCAATTCTATCAGGAAGAGCGCCTGCTGGATTATCTCACGCCGTCGATACTCCCGGACTACAGCTCCTCCTTGCCGATAGATCCGGGCGAGAGCTATCGCAGTAGGCAATGGGAAAACCTCCATTCGCTTAATCCTTCAGTAACTATTCATAACGGGTATGAGTCATACAAACCGCAATACGGAATGAGAATCAACGTGCCGATTGCGGTGTCTCACCGTGCACTGGATTATCACCGCGATGAGACTGACCAATATCTCTCTTCAACTAAATTCCTGACTGACTTCAAGGCCTCAGTATGGTTCTCGTTGCAACAACAACAGCGTCGACGACTCTATCAGATAGATGTTGATTTCACCTCGTCGGTCAGACAACCTCAGATGCTTAATATGGTAAACGTTGTCAACGGCACCGACCCGTTGAATACAATTCTGGGGAATCCTGACCTCGCCAATCCCCGTGTAAATACGGTGTCTCTCACTCTTTCCGCGCAGGGACGCAAACCGGTCCATTATCTCTCAATGTCATATACAACAATCAAAGACGCTATATCGCAAGGCTATTATTACATTAGCAGTACCGGGCAGAGAATCAGCAGGCCTTATAATGTTGACGGCAACCGTAACGCTAAGGCGTCATATAGAATATCGTGGTATAAGATGGATAGATATAACCTGTCAAATGAACTTACAGGCGGCTATCAGTGCAGCCGTGAACTGATTGGCTCCATTGCCGGAACGACCGCCGAATTTGACACCTCGTTGGCCCCACCGTCCAACAGGGTCGATAACCTGTCGGTGAGTGACCGCATCGAGGCCAACTTCAACTTCTCGGGCAAATACTCGTTGAAGGCCTTTGTCGACATGGGTCTGAGAAAATTCCGCAGCTTTGACGCCTCGTTGGGCAGCGACCTCACTTTCAATGGCAGCTATGGCGTGTCGACCATCCTGAACCTACCCCGCAACTGGGGACTGAACACTGACCTGACGCTCTACACCCGTCGCGGCTATCTTGACTCGCGGCTCAACACCACCGACGTGCTCTGGAACGGCCGGGTGACCAAATCGTTCCTCAAGGGCTCGCTGGTTTGCGCCATCGAGGGCTTCGACCTGCTGCGACAGCTCAGCAACGTTTCCTACACCGTCAACGCCCAGTATCGCACCGAAACCGTCACCAACGTCATCCCGGCCTACGTACTCCTCTCAGTCCAGTTCCGCTTTAACAAGCAGCCCAAGCGCTGAATAATCCGGGCAGCGCCCGGCGTCAGAGCTCGCCATCGAAGGAAATGAAGCCGCAGTTTTGATTTCGGGAAAAATTTGTAATTTTGCAGTCGTGTTTTGACCCGACTAATGACTAATGACAAATTTCGAAACTACTCAACCGCGACCTTATAATATGGCTGAGGCTATCGCTGAAGCCAAACGCTGCCTTAACTGCAAAGCACCCCAATGTCGCAAGGGTTGCCCTGTCGGCAACCAGATTCCCGACTGGATTCACGAGCTGTCGCTCGGCAATCTCGGCAATGCCATGGCCATTATCAACACCCGCAGCAACCTGCCGGCGGTGTGCGGTCGCGTGTGTGCCCACGAGCGCCAGTGCGAGGGCCACTGCGTTCTCGGCAAGAAGGGCGCCCACATCAACATCGGCAAGCTCGAGCAGTTTATTGCCGACTTTGACACGGCAATGAACCTGACGCACCTCGACACGGTGCAGAAAGACCGCGGCTCGGTCGCCGTCATAGGCAGCGGCCCGGCCGGCCTTACCGTGGCCGGCGAACTGGCCCGCCGCGGCTTCCGCGTGGAAATCTTCGAGATGGAACGTGAGGCAGGCGGCGTGCTCCGGTTCGGCATTCCGGAATATCGACTGCCAAAGAGCGTGGTCGACAGCGAAATCGACAAAATCAAATCGCTCGGCGTGCACATTACCTGCGGAGTCACCATTGGCCCCGACCTGACGGTCGACGACCTGTTTGAGCGCGGCTTCGACGCCATATTCATGGGCACGGGTGCCGGCAAGCCTAAGCGCCTCGAAATCGAGGGCTCCGACATGGCCGGCGTGCGTCAGGCAATCTACTTTCTGCGCCGCGTGAGCCTGTTTAATGCGGGCCTGATCGAGCGCGACGAGGTGCCCGTTGAGCCGGGCGACCGCGTCTTCGTGGTCGGCTGCGGCAACACGGCCATGGATGCCGCCCGCACGGCTCTGCGCTTCGAGGCAGCCGAGGTCAACATAATCTATCACCGCGACGTTACGCGCATGACGGCGCTGAAGTCGGAATATGACGACGCCGTGGCCGAGGGCGTAAAGTTTATCTGGAACTCGGCAATCACCCGAATCAACAGCGCCGACGGCCGGATTATTTCACTGACCCTGAAAGACGACAATCACGAGTGGACCGTTCCGGCCGACAAGGTGGTCATGGCCGTAGGCAGCGGTCCGGCTGCCCGAATAGTATCGACGTCGGAGGGCATCGAAACCGACGAATACGGCTATGTCGTTACCCGCACCACGGAACCCTACGGCATGTCGACGCGCAAGGGCGTGTTTGCCAGCGGCGACGTGACCAACCGACCGGCCACGGTAGTCCATGCCATGGCCGACGCCAGGCTGGTTGCCGACGGCATCGAACAGTATGTCTCGGCGCTGCGCCTGATTCGCTCGCTCGAGTCCGAGAACCGCGAAGGCTCAGATATTGAGTAACGTGCGATAAAGGTCGAGCGCCGTCTTTATGGTGTCGGTGTCGGCTGTGCGGTCAATCAGCGGTGTGCCCGGTTCGGAAAGCAGCGTAAAGTTGATTTTGTCGGCCGAGACGTTTTTCTTATCATGGCTCATCAGATCGAGCAGTCGCGGATAATCGTCGCACGTAATCGCCGGAGCCGGTGCATAGGCCTCGCGCAGCAGCGCCGCAAAAATCTGCAGTTCGGCCGACGGGAATCCCTCAAGCAAGTGGGCAATCACCATTTCGACCAGCAATCCGTGGGCCACGGCAAAACCGTGGGGCACCGGCGCCTGACGCTCCATTGCAAGCGACTCGAAGGCATGGCCCGCCGTGTGGCCGAGGTTCAGGGCCTTGCGCAATCCCTGTTCGCGGGGGTCAATCTCGACTATGCGCCGCTTGACTCCGACATTCTCCTCGAGCAGAGGCAACAGCGCGTCGAGGTCGGCATCGACAATATCGAACGCAAGCAGGCGGCGATAAGTGTCGGCCGACGAAATCAGCCCGTGCTTAAGCATTTCGGCAAACCCGCTGCGCAGCTCGGCCGCCGGGAGCGTAGAAAAATAGCGGGTCGATATGATAACTGCGTCGGCCGCCGCAAAGGCGCCGATTTCATTTTTGAAGTGAAGAAAGTTAACGCCCGTTTTTCCGCCAACGGCCGCATCGACAGCCCCGAGCAGTGTGGTAGGCACGTTGATGAAACGGATGCCACGCTTGAACGACGCGGCGGCAAATCCGCCGATATCGGTTATCATGCCTCCGCCGACGTTGATCAGCAACGAGCGGCGCGTAGCACCCGAAAGTGACAGCTCGCTCCAGATGTCGGCCAGCGAGTGCAGGTCTTTGTGCTCGTCGCCCGGCTGAATGGTTATCATTTTGGCGCCAAACGTGTTGAGTTCATTGCCAATTGCCTCTGTGTTGCTGTCGGTCAGTATGTAAACCCGGTTAGGCGCTATTTCGGCCACAATTCCGGCAAGCTGCGCGGCAACGTCGTTGGTGAATATCAATCGCTGCATAGTTCAATAAGCATTTCGGGTAAACGGGCGGCACACTCGGGCATCGACGGGAAAACGAGGTCTGCTCCGGCGGCCTTGAGTGTTTCGAGGGGTATCGGGCCGGTAGCCACAGCTACGGTGAAGCAGCCGGCGCGGTGGCCTGCCTCGACGCCAAGCGGCGCATTTTCAATGACCACACACTCGTGCGGCTCCGCTCCGGCCAGGGCTGCCCCCTGCAGGAACGGATCGGGAAACGGCTTGCCGCGCTTGACGTTGAGCGCCGTGACGCGACGTTCAACGGGGAATCGACCCGGAAAATCCTCGTCAAGACGGTCAAGCAGCGAGCCCTGGGCCGAACCGGTAACGAGAATGGTTGCGGGCTTCCAGGGAAGCGCGGCAACCGACTCTACCAGCCGGCTCGCTCCAGGCATAACCGACGGCCGAGGCTTGGAACGGAAAATCTCGGCCTTGCGCTCATAAAAGTCAGTTACCTCACGATCGGTGGCATCGCGGCCATACTTACGCTGAATGAGCATATTGACGGTAAACTTGCCTGTAGCCCCCTCGTAGAGATAAAACTCCTCGGGGGTGCACTCAATTCCATGTTCGCACACCATCTGATACCACGACGAGGCGTGGTTGGGCATCGAATCATAGAGAGTGCCGTCCATATCGAACAAAAAAGCCTTTATCGCCTTCATATATATTGCTATGTTTCAATCTTTTTTATACGTTTAAACTGTCATTTCGCGTCCTCTCCGGCCACAACCGGTGCCTCAATCAGCCCCTGCTTGATAAAGAAGAGCGAGTCGGCCGGCGAAATGGTGTCGGCCCCTACTTCAAGACCGGGAAGCGACGATGGGCGGCGTACGTCGAGCGGGGCCAGGCGCGCAGCCTTGGCTCCACGGTTGAACACGTCGCGGATTTCGCGGGCAAGATTGACGCGCAGCGTGTCGGAGAGCTGACGGGTTTCGGCTGCCATGTTCTCCTTGAAGCGCGCCCTGCCGAGGCGAATTTTCATCTTGTCGGCCGTTCCCTTGATGTTGACGCCGAACTTGAACGGAACCGGCGACTTAAGAATCGACACATGGTAGTCGAGATTGAGATTCATGTCGTTATTGCCCATCACGCCGATGCGATAGCGGTCAAAGTCAAACATGAACGGATATAGCGTCAGCTGGTTGTTTTCAACCGCGAGCTGCACGTCCATATGGTCAATCATATTCTTGTGCTTGTCGTGGAAAAGGAGCCATTTGCTCATGGTTTTGAACGTCTGCTCGTCAAGCACTCTGAGCGAGTCGCCGCTCATGCGCACCATAGCCCTGAGTTCGGGCAGCTTCACGTTAAGGGCCGAATCGACCGGCGTGGTGGCTGCAATATCAACGTCGACAATGCCGCCGAGAGTGTTGAGAATCGGCATGATGGAGTCGAGCGTCGGAATCAGCTCGGTCACACGGCCTATGTTGAAGCGGTTCAGGTCGAGACCAAGACCGAAGGCCACGTCGGAACGGGTCGGCGCATAGTAGAGCATATTGAGGTCAACCGAGCCGATATCGGTCGAGGCGTGAAGGTCGCGCAGATTGGCTGCCCCGTTGGCCACGAGAATCTCTCCGCCGAAGTCCTTGAGCTCCATTGTCGAGTAGACTATGTTCTTGGCGGCAAGCCCTATGCGCGCGTCGACATTCATCGGCACGACAATCGCCATCAGCTCGTCGGAGGCGTCGGCTTCGGCAGCGGCTTCGAGCCGGGAGTCGTCGGCCTCGAGCGCCAGGCCCGCCGTAACAGCAGATGCCGAATCAGCCTTGGCCATAAAGGCAGCGCCGCGGAATGCGGTCTGGGTAAGCTGGTTAATGTTAATCGTGTCGCTGTTGAGTTCCAGCCTCATGCGCAGCGGCGAGGTCGAATTGCGCCGGCCGAGAGCACGCTGTATGTTGGTCACGGAACCGTTTAGCCTGAAATCACTGCGCCCTGCCTTAATAGCCATGGAATTCAGCATCAGCGAGTCGGCATTGAAGTTCACGTCGAGCGCTGTCAGGCGTGTACGCAGCGGGAACATCGGCGTCATAAGCCGACCGCCGCGTGCGCGGAGATGGCCCGCCAGATGCCACCGGCGCAGCAGTGTAACCATTGAGCGGTCAACGTCGAGGTCAAGGCGCTCATATTTTCCGGCCGCCAGAATCATCGAGTCGCGGCGTGCGGCCATGCGCGCCGAATCGGCCGCGGTCAGCTTTCGGCGCGGGCGGTTGGCGTCTCGCTTTTTGCGGGGAGTGGTGTAGCCTGAAGCGGCAATGTCGATGCCACGCAGGCTGGCGCGGTTAAAACCGTCGGCATAGACTATGCGGCGCGCCGTCAGGCCCGCACCGATTCGCGGCGCACGCGAGCCGCCGTTATAGCGCGTAAGGCTCAGCGTGCCCTCCAGGCCCGCCACCAGAGCACGCGCCGAGTCGGCCGCGCTGCGATACTTCAAAGACTTAAGCGTCAGCCTGGCGCCCATCGGGGTTACGGTGGTGGTGTCGGCCGTGCCGGCCGTGTTGCTCACGCCCACGCCCATTGCCAGCCCCTTGATTTCGGCTGTCAGTTCGGGCAGATAGGCCCATGCGGAGTCAACCTTCACGGCCACAGTCAGCAGCGAGTCGACCCCGTTGTAGCTGTTGGCCGACCCGAAATCGAGACGCGCGGCGGTGACACCGGCGGCAACCGAGTCAGACGGAACGAGCGCCTCGAAGCGCGTCAGGTTTGCCCGTCCGCCCAGTTTCAGGCGATGGAACGTCTTGGGGGTCAGGTCGCTCAGGTGGAAATCGAAGTCGACGTCGGCGTCGAGCAGACCGCGCAGGCGCATGCCGAGCAGCGTCCACAGGCGCGGATTGAGATTCGAAAAGTTGACAGCGCCTTTGAAACAGCCCTGAGCCTCAGGGTCGGAGCCAAGATTCGACGCGCGTCCGGTCAGCGTGAAGTCGCTCGCAGGAAACTCCACCTTAAGGCGCTTGAGCTCTACGGTCGAGCAATCAAGACCGCCGTCGGAGATGTTGGCCAGAAGTTTCAGCCCGAGCCTGTCGAGCGTCAGGTAGCAGGCCGGAATGCTCAGCGGGGCGTCATCGATTCCCACCTCGGCTTCGAGCGCGGGCATCAGCAACGTGTCGGGGGTGAGCACATAGGGTTTCAGCAGGCGGGCCTTCATTGTCAGCGCGGCGTCGGAGTTGACGGCAGGCACGCTCCCCTTTAGTTGGGGAAGCTGAGAGGCAAGTTCAGCCAGACGGCTCAGCGACAAGGGCCTCAGCTCGAAGTCAAGCTCGTCAACGCGGATGCCGTCGGAAAAGTCGGCACGCATAGAGGTCTGCGTCAACAGGCTGTCGACCCCGAGGCGGAAGTCATGGAGCGACATGGCCAACGGCCTTGACGGCTCCCAGCCGATGCCGCCGTCGGCCATGAAAGTCAGCGGCAGGGCGGCATCGCCCAGCCAGGGGCGCAACGCCGCCAGATCGCCGTCGACATTGAGCGCATACTGAGGCGTCAGGTCGCGGCCGTCAAGGGCCGTGCGACGCAGGCTGACGCCTACATCAAGGCTGTCGGGCTCAGAAATGTAGCGCAGATGCGCCGGGCCGTTTATGGCAAAGCGCGTAATGCGGATATCGGGCAGCAAAAGCAGCCCTGAGTCGTCGGGATTCGGCTCCGAGGCTGGCAATATGCTCAGGGAGCTGAGCATCGAATCGGCGCCGGTCCAGAGCGTTACTTCAGGGTGGTCAATAATGGCATGGCCTACGCTGATGCGTCCGATCAGCAGCGCCGCCAGGTTGACACGCCCGCTGAATCGGCTCACCGACACTACGTCGGCATAGTCGTCGGGCAGGCGGTTGTTGACGATTTTAAGCGAGTCGACAGTCAGTTCGGCGTGAGGGAATGTCGACCATATGCTGAGGTCGACACGCTCGACCTCCACACGGCCGTCGACCAGATAGTCAGAGCCATAGTCGCGCACCATCCGCGTCAGCCGTTCGGGCGAGAGCACAAGCGAGATGCCCGCAAGCGCCAGAACAATCAGAACCGCAAGGCCGCCAAAGGTCCATGCGGCCGCCGAGGCCACACGCCGCCACACACTGCGGCCGCGCCGGGCCGACGAAGTCGAAGATTCAGGAGTGGGCGTAGTTTCCATCAGATTTCAATGCGGGCAAAGGGCGCGGCATCGAGCGGACACGTCTCGCCGCGCAGATATTTGAAATAGCCGGCAATGGCAACCATGGCGGCATTGTCGGTTGTGAACTTGCGGGGCGGAATCCACGCCTTCAGACCGCGGGCGGCACAGAAGTCGCCTACAGCCTGCCTCACACCGGAATTGGCGCTCACACCGCCGCCGATGGCCACCGACCTGACACCGGTCTGTTTCACTGCAATCTCCAGCTTCTGCATCAGGGTGTCGATTATGGCGCGCTGCACCGATGCCGCAAGGTCAGCCCGGTTGCGGTCAATGAAGTCGGGGTCGGTCTTGAGCCCGTCGCGCACAGTATAGAGAAACGATGTTTTCAGTCCGCTGAAGCTATAGTCAAGTCCGGGAATATGGGGCTTGGAGAACATAAACGCTTTCGGGTTGCCCTCGGCCGCAAGGCGGTCAATGTGAGGGCCGCCGGGATAAGGGAGGCCCATGACTTTAGCACACTTGTCGAACGCCTCTCCGGCCGCATCGTCGATAGTGCGGCCCAGAATCTCCATGTCGTCAGCGGCCTTGACCAGTATGATCTGTGAGTTGCCGCCCGAAATCAGCAGTGCCAGAAACGGAAATTCGGGCACTTCATCGTCGGCGTTCTCACGAATGAAATGACTGAGCACATGGCCGTGGAGATGGTTCACGTCGACCAGCGGAATATCCAGGCCGAGCGCCAGCCCCTTGGCAAACGACGTGCCTACGAGGAGCGAGCCGAGCAGACCGGGCCCTCTGGTAAACGCGATAGCCGATATATCGCCACGGGCGATGCCCGCCTGACGCAAAGCCGCGTCGACCACAGGCACGATGTTCTGCTGGTGGGCGCGCGAGGCAAGCTCGGGCACTACGCCGCCGTATTCTTCATGTACTTTCTGTGAGGCAATTACATTGCTGCGCAAAATGCCGTCGACAATGACGGCTGCCGACGTGTCGTCGCACGACGACTCAATACCAAGAATAACATTCTCCTTCATACCCGCAAAGTTACGAAAAAAATCCCGACAAACCTCTGCGGGCGTCACGATTAGTCGAGCATCAGCGACATGTGGGGCCGGCGTGCGGGGAGCCCTGTTATTTCGGCTATCGGAGCGGAAGAGAAAAGCATGGCGGCGAGCACCTCGGGCGTAATGTCGAGATCAAGCCTCATACCGGCGTCTGCCCCGGGGCCGTAACGAGCCGTCAGCACGCCTCCGTCAAGAATGTAGACGCCTGTATTTTCGGGCAATATGGAATCCTTGAGCCGAACGGTAAGGCGCGTCGACGGGTTATTTTCGGCCACAGCGCGGAGGGCCGACTCCACGTTGACCACACGAGCCATGCCGCCGGCCTCAAGGTTGCCGCCCGCAAAGGCATCATCGGGCCGTGTCATCAGCGTGAGCGGACGCATCGGCCGGCCATGCTGCAGAGCTGTCAGCACGGCGCGGGCCGCATCGGGCGAATCGGCCAGCAGCTCGCTGACGCGGAGCACCCCTGAGGGCACCTCAGGCACCGCCCAGACCATGGCACAAGGCTTGCCGGTAGCCTCGTCGGCCACGGCAGCAAACGGATGGCCGCTGATGCGGGCGTCGTCCATCAGAGTCAGGAACTGGGCCCGCGAGTGCTGCACGCAGCAGGGTCGCGCCGACATCATCCGCTCAAAGGCTTCATACAGCCCCATGGCATCATCCGGCAGCGAATGGTAGCGCCCCTCGACATCGAAGCGGTGAATGGCCGTGTAGCGCTGAAGCTGCGAATAAAACACGGTTGCGAAGCCGAATCGGCCATAATAGCGGCGAAGGGTCTCGGTTGCCGGTACGAGAGCGACAAACGTGTCGCCACGCTCCGAAGCCTCGCGCAACGACTCGCGCAGCAGGCGCGACATGAAGCCGCGGGCGCGATACTTTTTCAGCGTTCCGGCTCCGTAGATATAACCCATGCCGACGCTGCGCCCTTGAAAAGTCATTGAGTACGAGAGCAACAGCAGCGAACTGACCACGGCGCCCGTTTGCGGGTCGGCAAGGGTCAGCGCCTCGTCGTCGACATAGACGGCATCGAAAAACATGCGGCGCCACATAGCGGAATCGTCCGGAAAACATTCGCGCCAGATTTTCATTATTTCCGATTTCTTACTCAATGGCCTGATCAATTATAATTTAAATATTTTGCGGCAATCCGCGTTGTTTTTTTAATATCGAAACGCCGACAGCGCCGTTAAAGTTTGTAGAACCGGATTATTTTTAGCTAACTTTGCCGCATAACCCTTTATTACAACCTTTATTCACCATTTATCATTTACCCGATGAGTAAGTTTAAGTACCTTTTCCTGGCCCTGATTGCCATTGCAGTCGGCGGTGGTTTTGCGTCGTATGGCGACGAAGACGATGAACCCGGCAAAACCGGCTCCGACAACGTCACCAACGTCAATCCCGGCCAGCCTTCCGACAACAATAACGCAGCGCTGATTATCGGCACATGGAGCCGCAACGGCCAGTTTATTGACCCCGAAGACGGCAACTACGGCTACATATTCCGCGCCGACGGCACATGCGACCTTTTTGGCTCGGGCATCGAAGAAACCACCTACCGACTCAGCAGCGACGGCAAACAGCTGTTTATCTACGATGAATACTACGACGAGTACGATTCCATGAACATCGACAAACTGACCGCCGACAAGCTCGTGCTGAGCGATCCCGACGAAGACTACGACTGGACCGAAGTGCTCTATCGCGTCAAGTGAGCCGACGCGACCTGATTTTGGTGCTGACCATGGCGGCGATGCTGACGGTGTTTTACTGTCAGTGGATTAACGCCTGCGGTGGTCCGACACATGAATTTACCAGACCGGGGATGTGGTGGCATATAGCCGCTGCATCCCTTCTTTTAGCCTCGCCGGGAGTCATTAGCCGCCGCGTCTGGCCTGCAGCGCTGGCTGGCGTTGGCGCATGGCTCGTAATGATTGCCAACATACTGTATCTGCGCACGTTCGGCAGCTGGATTCCATGGGGTTCATATGCCGCGGCAGGCAACCTCGCCGACTTTACCGGCGCCGTTATCGACTCTCTCCGGCCCGCCGACGCCCTGATGCCGCTGATTCTTGCCGGAGGCCTGCTGTCGGCGGCTCTCGCCCCGCGCCCACACATGCGACTGCGCCACATGGCCCTCTATGCGGCACTGACAGCGACAACCGCTGCAGCAACCGCATGGACCTTCAACAAAGGCGAACCTCTCGGCTCAAAACTGAGTGACCTGCATCTTAACCACAAATTTCACGCCCTGGCGGCATCGCGCTACTCGCTCTCCGTCGTGACGCTCTATGAGGCCCTGTCGACTCCGCGGCTGACCGCCGACAACCGCCGCCGCATCGGCCGGGCCATGAAACGCCGCGTAACCGACCTCACCTCGGCAAACTTCGACAACCTCGTCGTAATATTCATGGAGTCGCTCGAGGGCTGGCCTCTCGGCCTGGCAGTCGAAGGTAGAGAAATCACGCCGCGCCTCAACGCCATGATGGCCGACCCGGCCAACTTCTCGGCCACCGGGCTCGGCAACGACACCGGCACCGGGCGCTCGGCCGACGCTCAGCTGCTACTGCTCAGCGGCCTGATTCCGAGCCGCAACCGCATCTACGCGTTCGCATATGCAGGCAACAGCTACCCGTCGGTTTACCACGCCCTCAAGCAACGCCATCCCGACATCACCGTGCGCTCGTTCACCACCGACCACACAGGCATCTACAACATTGGCCGGCTCGCTCCGCAACTCGGGGTCGACAGCCTATATTGCTGGCCGGGAGCCCCGGGCGCCGGACGCAAAGGCAGGCGCGGCAGGCGCATGGCCGACGGACCGTTTTTTGAGCGCGTGGCCCACGAGGTCGACTCAGCCGGACTCTGGCCCGAAGGCTCGCACAAGGTAATGCAACTCACAACCTTTACCTGCCATTCGCCATTCCGCACCGTCGACGGCGCACGGCTCAACCCGCCGGAACAGCTTCCCCACGACCTGCGCAATTACTTGCGCGTGGTCAACTACACCGACTCCGTGCTCGGAAACTTCATTGACTGGCTGAAGTCAAAGCCCGACTATGCAAGGACGCTCGTCGTCATCATGGGCGACCATCCGGCATTCGGCTCCGAACGCCGCAAGGAACTGGCCGACCATATAGACGCGATTGCCGACGAATCGGTGCCGCTACTGCTGCTCAATGGCGGCAACACCCCCGCCAACGGACCCGGTCGTCAAATCGACGTCTATCCGACCCTGATAAGAGCCCTCGGACTCGGCGACTACGAATGGCACGGATTCGGCACACCCATCAACGGCCCACGCCTTCAAAGAACAGAGCACGAGGCAACACTGTCGGCCCTCATCCTCTCACACAACCTCTTTGGGCGCACGCACGAATCATCGCCTCAAATCAGCGAATCTGATCGCTGATGGCATTGCGGATACGCAGCGCGGCCGGAGTCTCCGTTTTTAGAATATTGAGCACGGCAGTCAGATAACCCCGCTTGTCGCCGGTGCCCGTCAGCGGGCCGACATTGCTCTGGCCAATCATTGACTTCTGATTATAAACCCTCAGCACCGACGCATAATCGCCATTGCGCACATAACCGCTGAACTCTCGGCAAAACTGCTCATATATGGCCCTCGGATTTATCTCGTCGACCAAATCGGCCATATGCTCCTCAAGCTTGGTAATCGAAGCAAAACGTCCGTCGATGCGATGATCCATAGTGTGCTTGACATGATGGCGCGTATGTTGCAGCGCCTGCTGGCGCATTTCGCCGCGAAACAGGCCTATTACGGCCGACTTGACCTTCTCGAAAACCCGATGCTCGTCACGACGGTGCACCGACGCCACGGCCTTGACAACCTCCTCGATCATCAGCAGATTCTCAATCTCGGCAACCTCCGGCACCATTATCTTCTTACGCCGCAGATAAGCCACCTCCTGAGGCGAACGCCGGTCGCGGTCCACTATGCCCATGCTGTCAAGATGATGAAACGCCTCAAGCGAATTAAACACGCGCGTCGACTCGATAACACGGTCGCACGACCCGAGCGCGCGCACAGTATATTCCGGAAATATCAGCGGATAAAGCTTTGAATCGATTGAATGAACATTATCGCCCTCGATAAAAAGCACCGGACGCCGCGAACCGAGAATCGACAGATACATATCCTCGCGCAACTGCGAATCGACCGGCACCACATCATAGTCAAACTTATCGGCCTCAGGGTCGCAACCACGCACCCAGATTGTAGTAGCCGAGCTGCGTGTCGACGCAAAATCCAAATCATGAGTCGTATAAACAAACGTACAATCAGGCCTGAGCGACTCCACCTTATCCCACACACGCCGCAACGTCGACGGATGCAAAAACATCTCAGGACTGTCAATCGGAATCACAGCCCCTTCAGGCGCATAGAGAACGCCGCCGAAATAATACAACACCAGCTTCTCACCGGGCGACAGCTTCATCTGCGGACGCGACCCGCCGTCGTCGACACTCGTGAACAGCAACGAACCCTCATGGCGCAACACATCGTTATCCGGAAAAATATCGCGCCAAAGCTCCAGCACACGGTCAATCTTAGTCTCCGGCAACTCGCCCGAACGCCCCTCCATCTTATAAGCCAGCAACGCCGACATCTCCTCGGCCAGCATCAGCCCCATCAGCCGCTCGGCCTCAGTAGCCGGAGCTCCACCCTGCCCCACCGTCAGCGGAGCCCTGGCAAGCGCCCTGGCATAAAGCCCATCGATCGACTGAGGCATCGCATCCGACTCAAAAGCACCATAAAGCGCCCTCAGCGGCGACAGGCAGAACACGAGCGACGGATTACACGACCCGACCATGCGTTGCGTAAAACGAGTCTTACCGGCGCCATTCGCACCGATAATCAGAATCTGGCGCGACGATTCAGGCAAAACGGGCTGCGCCGGGCCCTTGGAAGGAGGTAACTGCATAGCTTACATATTTCTGCAAATATAACAACTCCGACTCAAAAAAGCAATAATCTGCCCCCAAATACCCCCTATCAACAAAAAAAATAAAAAAACTTGCAATAAAATTTGGTCAGTTCAAAAATTCCCCCTAACTTTGCAGCGCAATTCGAAAGAAAAGCAATGACTCCGTAGCTCAGTTGGT
>DKUN01000026.1 GCA_002490725.1 Porphyromonadaceae bacterium UBA7203
CACTTCGATTTGGAATCTTCACCGGTCAGCCGCCAATAATGCGCCGCTCGGTAATGACCATATCAAGGACTACGTCGTGAGGCTCGGCGGGAAGCAGACCGTCAACAAGCTGAAAATCATAGCCGACGCCGACAGTCGCCACGCTCTTGCCGGCCAGCAGGCGGTCGTAGAACCCCTTGCCGCGGCCAAGGCGGTTGCCGCGACAGTCAAAGGCCACCGCCGGCACCACAATAAGGTGCATTGAACTGACGTCGGCGATGTCGTCGCCCTCCGGTTCGTCAATCATATAGGCGCCTGCACTCAAGCGCTCTTTGTCATAAGGCAACAGTTCAAGCGAGTCGCCGTTGACTCTCGGCAGGAACAGCTGCTTGCGTCCGGCCCATTTGTCGAGAAACGCGCGCGTAGGCAGTTCGTCGGGCAGCGAGCAGTAGAGCAGAATGCGGTGGGCCCGCTGAAAAAGCCCGGTGCGCTCAAGGGAGGCAAACACAGCCTCGGCAGCATCGGCGCGACGCGCCTCGGTGAGCCGTGCCTTAAGGGCGCGAATGCGGGCGCGAATCAGGCGCTTGTCGGCAGCGGCATCGGTCATGGGTTTTTCTTCCCGGCCAGGGCCGTGAGGGCACGGGCCACGACGTTGTCGCGCGTGTTGTCGATTTCGTAGAATGCCGCGGTGCCGAGCACGTCGCGGGCAATCAGCGCCTTGAGCACATTGACCAGCAGCGGCCGCGAAATGTTGACGTAGTACCAGCGCGTGGGCACGCCGTTGCGCGAGGCAAACTGCACGAAGTCGCCCAGCAGCGCGCCGTCCGACGGCAACAGCGCCAGCAGTTCGTCGACCGTCGTGGCGGCATCGAGGCGCGCACGGTTGGCGTCGACAAACTCGAAGGTGAAGCGATGAAGCAGGCCGGCGTTGCTTACGCGCGTATAATATGCGGTGATGTTGGCCGTGTCGGCAGGCACGAAAATGTCGGGCATGATACCACCGCCGCCGTAAACCTCACGGCCGGCACGGGTGTGGTAAAGCAGCGAGGTGTCAAGTTTGACACTGTCGGCCGAAAAGACCTCGCCCGAGGCATAGCGGTCATAGATTTCAAGAGCATAATTGTCGGCCCGGCCCTTGGTGAACGGCTTTTGGATGCAGCGGCCCGACGGGGTGTAGTAGCGGGCCGTGGTTATGCGCACGGCCGAACCGTCGCTGAGGTCTTCCTGGGTCTGGACGAGCCCCTTGCCAAACGAGCGCCGGCCGAGAATGATGCCGCGGTCGTTGTCTTGAATGGCGCCGGCCACAATCTCGCTGGCCGAGGCCGAGAACTCGTCGAGCAGCACGGCGAGGCCGCCGGTGCGGAACGTGCCGGAGCCGTCGGCACGCACTGACTCGGCCGCTTCGTCGTCGCGGCCGCGGGTTTCGACAATCACGTCGCCCGCGCCGAGAAACTCGTTGGCCATGCGCACGGCCACGTCAAGGTAACCGCCGCCGTTGCCGCGCAGGTCAAGAATGAAGTCGCGCGCGCCGTCGGCCTTGAGCATCAGCATCTGAGTGAAGAACTCGGTAAAGGTGTTGCGGCCGAATTTATTCACCTTGATATAGCCCACTCCGGGGGCAATGAGATATGAGGCATCGATCGACGTTACGGGAATGTCGCCGCGCGTAACCTCATAAGAGAGCAACTCGGGCGAGCCGGCGCGGCGGATTTCGAGCCGGACTTTCGAGTCGCGCGGGCCGCGCAGCATCTTGACGACATCGTCGCTCGCCATTTTACGGCCGGCCACTACAGTGTCGTTGACCTCGACTATGCGGTCGCCCGGCATGAGGCCGACCTTTTCGGAGGGACCTCCGGAAATCACCTCAAGCACGGTAATGGTGTCGTTCATGAGCTGAAAGGAGATGCCTATGCCCGAAAATGAGCCGTCGAGCTCGCTGTTGACGTCGGCGAGGTCTTCGGCGGGAATATAGGCCGTGTGGGGGTCGAGATTACCGAGCATCAGCGGAATGGTCTGTTCAAGCAGCGAGTCGATGTTGACTTCATCGACATATTGGCTTTCAATCAGCTTGAAGAGTTCTTCGACCTTGTCGCGCGCACGGGCGGTCGTGGAGTTGCGCGGACGCAGATTCATCCGGCTGCCGAGCAGAATGCCCGCAAGCAAGGCTATGGTAACAATCACGGGCACGCCTGCAAGTGCGGCCCGGGCTTTGGTCTTTGTGTTATTTTCCATCAAGGTCTTTGATATAGTCTACAACCACACCGGCACGCCTGAGCAGGTCAATGCCGTCGGTGATTCGATACATTTCATTGAACACAACCCTCTTGATACCCGCCTGGATAATCAGCTTGGAGCACTCGAGGCAGGGCGATGCGGTCACATAGAGCGTCGCGCCGCGGCTGGAGTTGTTGCTGCGGGCCACTTTTGTTATGGCGTTGGCCTCGGCGTGGAGCACGTAGGGTTTGGTGACGCCGTTATCATCCTCGCAGACATTTTCAAAACCTGACGGAGTTCCGTTGAACCCGTCGGATATAATCATAGACCCGCTCACAATGATGGCACCGACCTGACGGCGGGTGCAGTATGAGTTTTCGGCCCAGATTCGCGCCATTCTGAGGTAGCGGCAGTCAACGAGGTGCTGCTTGTTGTCGGAGTGTTGTTCCATAATACTTCCGTTTAATAACGCGAAAGTAGCCATAAATCCGCACACCCACAAATTTAACATTATTTAAGAAACCGAGCTGTAACATATGTATATCGTTGATTATTCAGAATTTATCCAAATAAATCACTTCAACATTCAACACCCCTGCTACCTGTTTGTAACATGTCACAGCACACAAATTACACGTCTATTTTATTGATTTTCAATTTTATTTTGTTACATTCGTGTTAAATTTTTATTTTTATTTAAAATTTCTTGCATTTTTATTTGCATTTAAAAAATATTCGTATATTTGCACCGTCAACAGCCATCAACGCGAGCTGACGACCTACCCTTAATTTCTCAACCTACTAAATTTTTCATCATGGCAACCGCAATTCAAACTCAACTCATGGCAATGCAGAGCAACCTCCTCAACTTCGCCTACATGCTTACCTCAAACCGCGATGATGCCTACGACCTGCTCCAGGATACTACTCTCAAGGTTCTCGACAATGAGGAGAAGTTCTCAGAAAATGTCAACTTCAAAGGTTGGGTCTTCACCATCATGCGCAACATTTTCATAAACAACTACCGCCACCAGGTACGCTCTGCAACAATCATTGACCAGACCGAAGACCTCTATCATCTCAATTCAGCCCAAAGCAGCTCAATCGACAGCGTCGAGGGAGCCTATGCCGCCGGCGAAATCACCGAGGCCATCAACTCGTTCCCCGACGAGTATCGCGTCCCCTTCTCGATGCACGTAGCCGGCTATAAATACAATGAGATAGCCGAACAGATGGGACTGCCGCTCGGAACAGTCAAAAGCCGCATCTTCTTTGCCCGCCAGAAGCTGCAGGTGCTGCTCGCCGACTATCGCGACCGCTGACCCCGCTTCAAACACACTCTCACATCAACTATTACAACTATTACAACAGCAGCAACGACGCCGGGCGCCGTTGCTGCTGTTGTAATAGTGCCACGCAGTCAGCTGACCGAAACCGGCAACTGAGTGGCAGAGGCGATGCGCGCCGCTATGGCCTCAAGCTCGTCGCGGTCTACCTTGCGCAGCAGCTCGTCGGGCGTCTTGCGGTCTATGGAGTAAATCATTATCGAACGCGGCCTGATGGCGCGATAAGCCTCGATGAGCGCCGAGATTTCAGCGTCGGTAGTGTTGTCAACACCGTCGCCGCGCACAATCATGGTCTGAATCACGCCCGTTAAGGAAAAGCGCTTGAGCTGCTCCACCACGCGCGCCACGGTGAACGACTTCGAAGCCGGACGGTCAAGGCGACGCATGGTTTCCTCGACAGCCGAATCGAGTTTCAGAATATTATTGTCGACCCGCTCCAGCGCACGGCAGACAGCATCGCTGTCGAGCCGCGTCGAATTGGTCAGCACGGATATTTTCACATCGGGATAGAACTCATCGCGCAAGGCTATGACATCGCCGACAATCTCCTCAAAGTCGGGATGAAGCGTCGGCTCGCCGTTGCCCGAAAAGGTAATCACGTCGAGAGGCTCGCCTGCCGCACGCATCGACTCGAGCCGCGCGCGCAGCAATGCACTCACCTCCGAGCGCGAGGGCAGACCGGTCGAGCCGGTTCCCTGGGCATTGAAGCCCGCCTCGCAGTAAAGGCAGTCGAAGGAACACACCTTGCCGTCGCGCGGCGACAGGTTCACGCCGAGCGACGAGCCGAGCCGGCGGCTGTGAATCGGGCCGAAAACGGTTTCGTGAAAAAGTACGGTCCGCATTACTTCAGCTCGGAAACCGCACGGGCAATGCGGGCCATGGCCTCACGGATATTGTCGTCGCCGGTGGCATAGCTCAGACGGATATAACCCGGAGCACAGAATGCGGCGCCGTCAACCGTGGCCACGTGGGCATGTTCGAGCAGATAAAGCGCCAGATCGCCGGAAGTGGCAATCACCTTGTCGCCGGCCTTCTTGCCGAGCAGGGCGCTGACCTCGGGGAAAAGATAGAACGCGCCGGCGGGCTTATTGACTTTCAGGCCCGGAATCTGCGAGGCGAGTTCCACAACCAGGTCACGGCGACGCTCAAACGCAAGACGCATATCCTCGACGCACTGCTGCGAACCCTCGTAAGCGGCCTCGGCGGCCTTCTGGGCAATCGAGCTGGCGCCGGAGGTGTACTGGCCCTGAAGCTTATTGACAGCCTTGGCAAGCCAGAGCGGAGCCGCGCAGTAACCTATGCGCCAGCCGGTCATGGCGTAAGCCTTCGACACGCCGTTGATAACAACCACACGGTCGGCCACCTCGGGATAGGAGGCGAGCGAACGGATTTCAGCGCCGAAGTTGATGTGCTCGTAGATTTCGTCGGCCATGATGATTACCTGAGGATAGCGCGCAAGCACATCGACCAGACCCTGAAGCTCGGCGGGGGTATAGACGGAGCCGGTGGGGTTTGACGGGGTGCAGAGCAGCACCATGCGCGTGGCCGGAGTAATCGCGGCCTCGAGCTGTGCGGGAGTTATTTTGAAATCGGTGTCGATTCCGGCGGGCAGAGTCACTACCTTACCCTCGGCGAGCTTGACCATCTCGACATAGCTCACCCATGCGGGAGTCGGGATAATGACTTCGTCGCCGGGGTTAATGGCGGCAAGAATCACATTGCAGAGAGCCTGCTTGGCGCCGTTGCCCACCACAATCTGCTCGGGAGCGAAATCAACGCCGTTTTCATTCTTGAGCTTGGCGCTGATAGCCTTGCGCAGCGACATATAGCCGGCCACGGGCGTATAGAACGTGAAATTATCGTCGATAGCCTTCTTGGCGGCCTCCTTGATGTGGGCCGGAGTCGGAAAATCGGGCTCACCGACCGAAAGATTGATAACATCGACGCCCTGAGCCTTGAGCTCGGCGCTCTTTTGCGACATAGCGAGGGTCGCCGAGGCTGCCAGCGACTGAACGCGCTCTGAAATGTGCTGTTCCATCTGTGTAATCTTATAATATATGTTTTTTAGTTTCCAATAAATTCACGAACCGTCAGCTGCCGGCAAAGCGAAACACGCGATTCCAGCGTATCTTTCCGAACAGACTCTTGTCGGGGTCGAAGCTGATAAGTACCCGCTCGGGACGACCGACGATGTGATCTTCGGGCACGAAGCCCCAGAAGCGGCTGTCGAGCGACTTATGGCGGTTGTCGCCCATCATGAAATAATAGTTCATCTCGAAGGTATACTCGTCGGCCGGCTTGCCGTCGACATAAGCCCGACCGTCGCGCCACTCGGCCGTGTGAGGCTCGTAGTGGGCTATGGCATGGCCGTAGGTGGCCCATCCCTGCTCGTCGAGCTTCACGGTCATGCCCTTGGCGGGAATGGTGACGGGGCCGTAGTCATCGAGCGTCCATCCGAGCTCCATCGACGTAGCAAGCGGAAAGAGGAAATTATCGTAGGGACCGAAGCTGACGCGGCGAATGTCGCTGACGGAGCCGTCGGCCTTAAGGCGCTCGACCTGACCCGCGGTCAGAGGCACACCCTGGGTCGAACGCGACGGGTCGGCCACACGGTCGGCCACACTGACCTCATAGCTGTCCCAGAACGCATCGCGCTGCTCGGGAGTCAACCGACCCCAGCCGGCATGGTTGAACGTGTAGCAATATTGCACGAACTCGGGCGCAGGCATCATGACGCCGTCATTAAAAATCTCGCCGTCGCGGATTTCAAACATCTGACCCGGCAGGCCTACACAGCGCTTCACGTAGTTTTCGCGCCGGTCAACAGGGCGCCATATCACCTCACCGAACACGTCGGGATTGGCCATGATATAATTCATGCCGAGCGCACGCACGGCAGCATCGCGCTCAATCGCCGAGCCGCCGGGATTTGCGGCGGCTCGCTGGGCAATCATCTGCTCGCCTATCATGCGCGACATGGCGTAGATATCCGGATTCTGCTGCTTCAGGGCAACGGAGTCGCCGCCGGGGAAGTTGAACACGACGATGTCGCCGAGCTTGACGGTGTCGTAGCCCTTGAGGCGGTGATACTTCCACTGCGGATTGTCGAGATAGCTTTTGGTGTTGACCAGCGGCAGGGTGTTCTGCACCAGCGGGAAGTGGACGGGCGTCATAGGAACACGCGGACCGTAGGCCATTTTGTTGACCCATAGAAAATCGCCCGTCATCAGTGTCTTTTCAAGCGACGACGACGGAATCTGATAGTTCTGGCCAACGAAGGCAAACACGAAATAGACCAGCACCAGGGCATAGACTATCGCGTCGACCCAGCTCATCACGGAGCGGACGGCGGCTGATTTCGACTTTTTCCACCACGTAAAGGGAATATAGCCGGTAATATATATGTCGAACAGGAGCAGCCACCAGAGCAGCACCCACCAGTTGTCAAGCCACGCAACCCACAGCAGAAACACTACCGACACCAGGCCGAAACGGACCCAGCGTTTGGCGGAATTCTCGCCGACACGGCGCTTAAAATCGTCTAAAAAATTCATTTGTCAGGATTTATGATTTCATTCATCATTTCGTCAATAGAATGGAAGCCCTCGCGCCCCTTGAGCCACTCGGCCGCCATGACGGCTCCGAGCGCGAATCCGGCACGCGATTTGGCCGAGTGCTCGAGACTTATCGAGTCGACATCGCTCTCCCACACGACGCGGTGAATGCCGGGCACTTCGGCATGGCGGATGTGATTGATAAGCAGCTTGCCCTCGGCCGGCTCCTCGCTCCAGCCGTCGAGCGAGTCAACAGCATCGATAATCTGGCCGGCAGCCATAAGGGCCGTGCCGCTCGGATGGTCGAGTTTATGGATATGATGCGTCTCGGTGAGATCGGGCGTATATTGCGGAAACTTGGCCATCATAGCGGCCACAAAACGGTTGGCGGCAAAAAAGAGATTCACGCCGAGCGAATAATTGCCGCTCCACATGAGCGCCGCGCCCGGCGTCATGGAAGCCTTGACACGCTCGAGTCCGGAGGCCCAGCCGGTAGTGCCGCTCACAACGGCCACACCCTGTTTCAGAGCCTCGGCAACATTGGCCTCGGCCGCCGACGGGACGGTGAACTCAATGGCCACATCGGCGCTGCGAAACGCATCGGAATCGATTTGCGTGGCAGTGTCGCGGTCAACTACCGCCACAATTTCATGACCGCGGCTCAGCGCTACCTGTTCAATAATATGGCCCATCTTGCCATATCCTATAAGTGCTAATTTCATAACATTCGAATTATGCGGCAAATTTAGCAAAAAAAATCCAAAGCCCGAAACCGTAAAAAAACAAAAAACCGACGACTCCGCCGCCACGCAATTTTATTTTTTAATTCTTGAGGATTTTGCGTATCTTTGCACGTAATTTATCCCTTTTCATCTTCATTACGTTATCACAAAACTGCAACGACCATGAAACGTCGCATCATTCTCTCCCTCATCGGCGCGTCAGCAATCAGCGCCTTTGCCGACTACGGCATCAACTACCCGGCCGACACCGACATCGCAAGCAACGGCAACCGGTGTCTCAGCGCCGTTGAATGGAACGCGAGCCCGCTCGCAGCCCAGATTCTCGAAGTCGGCCAGCAACCCGCCGGACGGCTCTACATTGACCGCACGACGAAATGCCTCATCGCAACCCGGGGCGCCGAAGTTAACGTGAATTTCAGATGGAACGGGACCTGGATGAACAGCTACGTCTACATTGACCGCGACAACGACGGCGAATTCAATCCGACCCTCACCTCCGCGGGACGTCCCGACCCCGACGGCGACATTTTCGCATTTTCGCATCTCAACGGCATCAACTCGGCCGGCGCATCGTTCGGCAGCGGCAACAACATGGCCCTGCCCGGTTTCAGTCTCGGCAACATGGCCGCCGGCCTTTACCGCGTGCGCTTCAAGGTCGACTGGGACAGCGCCGACCCCGCCGGCAACAACAGCGACAATAACAACATCATACGAAACGCCGGAGCAATCACCGACACCTATCTCCGCATCATCGAGCCCCTGGCCTCGGCAGCCGACATCGAAATCGGCGGCGAGCACGGCACGGTAACCACCACCATCAACGGCAACGGCACCATGACCATCAATGCCTCGCCCGACAACGGTTTCGTGTTCGACGGCGTCTACGTCTCAAACGACTTCGGCCTGCCCGAAGGAATGACGCTTGCCGACTCCTCGCTCGAAAGCCGCGTCTTCCCGACCCTGGAGAGCTCAGTCACCATCCCGTCGTCGATTCTGACCTCATGCACCCGCATCGAGGCCATATTCACCGAAGAAGCCTCGCGCACCGACGACTACAGCTATGACTCGCCCTACACCGGCGACATCGACGCCAACAACGGCATCACATCCCTGACATTCAACGGCCAGACCATCGCCGTCAGCTCGACCAAGGCCCACCGGTTTACCGACGAAGCGGTCAACCTGACCATCGGCAGTCCATTTACCATGACTGCGACCGGCGCGGCCAACGCCACGTCATTCAATTTCTATGTCGACCACAAGCGACTCGGCTACTTCAGCGAGCCGCTCGCCTCAGGCAGCACGCTCGCAGCAATCGGCGAAATGAAGCTGCCCGCGCGGACCGCCCCCGGCGTCTACCGCGCACGCCTCGAAGCCACAGGCGTCTGCGACGTCGACTTTCTCATCAACGTGAGCAACCCGGCGGCAGCATTCCGCCCCCGCGCACTCAACGGCATTATCCTCACGGCCGACGGCAGCGCCATGGCCGACAGCTACCCGACGCTGACCCCGCTGACAATCACGGTCGCCCCCACCCTGCCAGGCTTTGAGACCGACCACGTCATTGTTCGCCACGGCCAGAACCTCAGCGGCCGCGAATACGTCAAAGGCAACCGCCAGTGGGCCGACACCACCCTGCCCGTAACCGACGGCAAGGTAACCATTCCGGCCGAGGTAATCAACGGCGACATCGACGTCTATGCGCTCTTTACCGAAAGCGACAACAGCGAATGGACCAAAATCTGGGGAGACGAATTCAATTCCGGGCCTATCGACAGCAACCGATGGCAATATCAGCCGCGCCAAAACGCCACGTGGAACATGCGAGTGGCCAACACACCCGCCCAGCAGGCCCTGGTCAACAAAATCGAAGACGGCTGCTACAGTTCATGGTGCATTGCCACACCTCAGGAAATCAAAGACGCCGGCGAAACCATTCCGATGATTTCGGGAGCCATCATCTCGTCGGGCAAGTTCTCGACTGTTTACGGCAAAATCGAGGCCCGCATCAAAACCACCAACCACACCGGCAACTTCCCCGCCTTCTGGATGATGCCCGCCTATTCCGAACTTCATGACCTCGGACTGGCAGGCTGGCCCAACGACGGCGAAATCGACATCTGGGAATCAATCGACGCCGACAATCGCGCATATGCCACCGTCCACTCCGGCTGGACAGGCTGGAACAACTACAACCACTGGCCAACCGGCCCGGTGCAATCATCGCCCAGAAGTTCGGGCGACGTGGCCAACGACAATGACCTCTGGCACGTCTATGCCGTCGAATGGGACGAAGAGCAGCTCCGCTTCTTCATTGACGGCAAGCAGATTTTCGCCTACAACAACATGCACTACTCCGAAGCCGGCAGCCCCTACTACGTTGAAAAGGTGACATGGCCCTTCGACAAGGAATTCTACATCATTCTCAACCAGAGCGTCGGCAACGGCGCATGGGCCCGTCCGGCCGACACCTCTTTTGACTACAATACTAAATTCGACTACGTGCGCGTTTACCAGAAACGCGGCGGCAAGTTCACCACCTCGATTACCGGCAACGGCGACGACCCCGACTTCTACATCCCCGCAACCGGCAATCCCGAACAGGGAGCAATCGAACAGGTAACCGTCGGCGACAGTGACCGCAACGCCGATGGCCCGGCTGAATTTTTCGATCTCAACGGCCGGAAAATAAAGTCAGCCGCAGCTATGCCCGCCGGCATCTACATTGAACGCCGCGGCACGTCAGCAAAGAAAATCATCGTAAAATAGTTTGAACACGTCTAATAAGAATCAGAATCCCATGACGCCCCGCACTCGCAGCATCATCAAATGGATGTGGATACTCTTCACCGCAGGAGTAGCCGCCGTAGTGCTCCTCCTCTACCTGGCTTACAACGGTGTGATCGGCTATATGCCCGACATTGAAAGCCTCAAGAACCCGACCGACAAATACGCCAGCGTTATCTACAGTGCCGACGGCCAGGAACTCGGCCGCTATTTCCGGCCGACAGGCAACCGCGTTTATGCCGACTACAGCGACATTTCCCAGCACGTCATCGACGCGCTGATTGCCACCGAAGACGCCCGTTTTCTCGACCATTCAGGCATCGACGCACGAGCTATTGGCCGCGTAATGACCAAAACCCTGCTCCTCGGCCAGAAAAACGCCGGCGGCGGCTCGACCATTACCCAGCAGCTCGCCAAGCAGCTATATTCGCCCGGCTCGAAAAACATTTTCCAGCGCGCCGTCCAGAAGCCTATCGAGTGGATGATTGCCGTCAAACTCGAACGCTTCTACTCGAAAGAGGAAATCATCAAGATGTATCTCAACCAGTTTGACTTCCTCTACAACGCCGTCGGCATCAAGTCGGCCGCATGGGTATATTTCGGCAAGGACCCGCTCGACCTGAAAATCGAAGAGGCCGCCACTCTGGTCGGCATGGTCAAAAACCCCTCATACTATAACCCCATACGCAAGGCCGAACGCACCCGCCAGCGCCGCAACATAGTGCTCGCGCAGATGGAAAAGGGAGGCTACATCACCGCGGCCGAGCGCGACTCGCTTTCGCAACTGCCGCTGACGCTCAACTACCACAAAGTTGACCATAAGGACGGTCCGGCGCCATATTTCCGCGAAGAGCTGCGACGCATGCTCGGCGCCAAGAAACCCTCGCTGTCGAATTATCCGAAATGGGACCGCCAGAAGTTTGTCGACGACTCCATTGCCTGGGCAACCAACCCAATTTACGGATGGATTGAAAAGAACCCAAAGCCCGACGGCTCGCACTACGACATCTACACCGACGGACTGAAAATCTACACGACCATCGACTCGCGCATGCAGCAATATGCCGAGGACGCCATGGTCGAACATCTCTCCAAAACTCTCCAGCCCGCCTTCTGGCGCGAAAAGAAAGGGTCGAAATACGCCCCCTACTCATCGAACCGCACCGAAGTCAGCGAGGCCGCCATCAAGAACCTGATAGAACGCGCCGTCAAAGACAGCGACCGCTACCGCGAGCTGAAAAAGGCGGGTCTCAGCGACTCGGAGATTGAAAAAGACTTCAACACTCCGGCCGAAATGAAGGTATTCTCCTACGACGGCTGGACCGACACAATCATGACCCCGCGCGACTCGATTATGTATCACAAATCGTTCCTGCGCGCCGGATTCATGGCCATGGACCCGCGCAACGGCTACATCAAGGCCTACGTCGGAGGCCCGAACTTCTCAGCCTTCCAGTATGACATGGTGTCGACCGGCCGCCGCCAGGTAGGCTCGACCATCAAGCCCCTGCTCTACACCTATGCAATGGAAGAGGGTTTCACCCCCTGCGACGAGTTTCTCAACGAACAGCCTACAATCTACGATGCCAACGGCCGCCCATGGCAGCCGCGCAACTCAGGCAAGGCACGCATCGGCGAGATGGTTGACCTGCGCTGGGCACTGACCAACTCCAACAACTGGATTTCGGCCCGACTGATGGACCAGCTGAGCCCCGCTACGTTTGCCCGCAACCTCCGCACATTCGGCATCAATAACCACATCGACCCCGTAGTGTCGCTCTGCCTTGGCATCTGCGACGTATCGGTCAAAGAGATGGTAACGGCCTACTCGGCGTTTGCCAACCGCGGCATGCGCACCGACCCTCTGTTCGTAACCTCCATTACCGACGCCAACGGCAACGTCATTTCAGAATTCACCACAACCCACACCGAGGTGATTTCCGAACGGGCCTACTGGCGCATCCTCTCCATTCTGCTCAACGTTGTCGACTCCGGCACCGGCTCGCGCCTGCGCCGCGCGCCCTTCGGCCTCACAGCCCAGATGGGCGGCAAAACCGGCACCACCAACTCCAACTCCGACGGCTGGTTCATGGGATTCACCCCCGAACTCGTAACCGCCACATGGGTCGGAGGCGAGGAGAAGCCCATCCACTTCAACTCGATGGCCAACGGCCAGGGCGCCGCCATGGCGCTGCCGATTCTCGGCAAATTCCTCACCAAGGTATTTGCTGACAAAAAGCTTCACTACTCTCAGGACACCCGCTTCCAGTTCCCCTCCAATATAAACTTGTGTGAGGGCGAAGACGTCGGCATCCTGACCGACACATCGGCCGACGACCCCGCCGTCGACAACATTTTTGACTGACACATTCCATACATAATCCCCGCTTTTGCGCCCCGATGGACATTCTTATCATACTGTTGATAACGCTATGCCTTTGGGGCGCTGAATTCTCCTCCCGGGGCCATGACGACTACGCCGGACGCGAACAGACCACGGCAGTCAAAGGCATCTTCGCCCTGCTGATTCTCATGTCGCACTCGCGCGGCTATATCGACCCCGAAGCGTGCGCCGCCAACGGATTCCTGTTCACCCTGCTGCTCGACAAACTCGGGCAGCTTATCGTGGTCATGTTCATGTTCTACTCGGGCTATGGCATCATGGAGGCGCTGAAGCGCGACAGGCGCAACTACATCGCCACCTTCTCGACGCGCCGCCTGCTCAAAGTGTGGCTGCTCTTCGCCATCGCCGTGGCCCTCTACGTGCTTCTGAATTTCGCCCTGGGTAACAGCTACCCCACCGGCCACATCCTGCTGAGCTTCACCGGCTGGACAAGCATCGGCAACAGCAACTGGTTCGTATTCGTCATTCTGGCCCTATACCTGCTGACCTACGTAGCCATGCTCGCCGCCGACCGCCTCGGACTGAGCCCGCGCTTCATCGTGGCCGCCACATACGTGCTGACGGCGCTCCTGCTTGCCGGCCTCGTAGCCGCGGGCAAGGAAGTCTACTGGTATGACACCATGCTCGCCTACCCGACAGGCATGCTGTTCTCTACCCTCAAGCCCCGGATCGAATCAGCCCTGCGCGGGCGCCGCTGGCTCATTGCCGCACTCGCCGTTGCCGCCCTCTTTGCCGCCTGCTACGCCGCCGGCCCCTACACCCCGCTGACAGCCCGCCCCGACGCCACGATTATCAGGCGCTGGGCGTTTCACCTCGCGGCACCCAGCCTGTTCGCCCTGCTCGTGATAATACTCACCATGAAACTGCGCATCCGCAACCCCCTGCTCTACCGCATCGGCGTCGACGCCTTTGCAATCTACATTCTACAGCGCCTCGCCATGATTGCCGGCACCCGCCTCGGGCTCAACTCGTCGCCGCTGCTCTTCGTCGCAGCCGTCACGGCGGCAACCCTGCTCATAGCCGCCCTCTACACAAAGGCCACCAAACGCTTACTCACACGCAAATAATAGATAATTAAAAATTTGATTTGCGTATTTAGCAGGGATTTCGTAATTTTGCAGACAGATTTGAAACAATAAGAAATCTTTAAACCCTAACTCAACCAAAATGGTAAGCTACAAAGAATTAGGCCTCGTAAACACCAAAGAAATGTTTGCCAAGGCCATCAAGGGCGGTTATGCTATTCCCGCCTTCAACTTCAACAATATGGAGCAGCTCCAGGCCATCATCAAGGCCGCAGCCGAAGAAAAGTCGCCCGTTATCCTTCAGGTATCGAAGGGTGCCCGCAACTACGCTAACGCAACTCTTCTCCGCTTCATGGCCCAGGGCGCAGTCGCCTATGCCAAGGAACTCGGCTGGGAAAACCCCCAGATTGTGCTCCACCTCGACCATGGCGACAGCTTTGAGCTGTGCAAATCATGCATCGACAGCGGCTTCTCATCAGTGATGATCGACGGCAGCCACCTCCCCTACGAGGAGAATGTGGCTCTGACCAAGAAAGTATGCGACTTCGCTCACCAGTACGACGTAACCGTAGAGGGCGAGCTCGGCGTGCTGGCCGGCGTTGAGGACGAGGTTTCCTCCGACCACCACACCTACACCGACCCCGAGGAGGTTATCGACTTCGTGACACGCACAGGCGTTGACTCGCTGGCCATCTCCATCGGTACAAGCCACGGTGCATACAAGTTCACTCCCGATCAGTGCACACGCGACCCGAAGACCGGCCGTCTCGTTCCCCCGCCGTTGGCATTCAACGTGCTGGAGGCTGTCGAGGCCAAGCTGCCCGACTTCCCCATCGTGCTCCACGGTTCGTCAAGCGTTCCCCAGGAGTATGTGGACATGATCAACCAGTACGGCGGCAAGCTGCCCGACGCCATCGGTATCCCCGAGGAGGAGCTGCGCAAGGCTGCCAAGATGGATGTCTGCAAGATCAACATCGACTCCGACTCCCGTCTGGCCATGACTGCCGCCGTTCGCAAGGTATTCCACGACAAGCCCGCCGAGTTCGACCCCCGCAAGTACCTGGGTCCGGCTCGCGACGAAATGGAGAAGCTCTACAAGCACAAGATCCTCAACGTACTTGGCAGCGACGGCAAAGCCGAGTAATCCATTACGATACCGAAACATTACGGGATGTCTGCTTGGGCATCCCGTTTTTTTTGACTACTTTTGCAACATGACTGACAGACCGGATTGCGACATACCCCACGGGCAGAATATCAGTATGACCCATAGACCGAATTGCGATAAAGGCCATCGAATGGACGTGGCCATAGCCACATGGCAGCCCGAAGGCATCAGGCGTGTCGAGGCAATGAACCTCCCTCACGTGCCCGGAGTGCGCTATGTCGTGTCATGGCAGTTGCCTGGTCCCGACCCCGTCATCCCCGAGTCGTTAGCCCACAGGGACGATGTCTATGTCTGCTTCACCGACAAGCCGGGGCTTGGAGCCAACCGTGTCAACGCATGTGCCAGTTGCGACGCGGAAATTATACTTATTGCCGACGACGACCTGATATATCCACCCGACCGACTCCAAGCCGTAATTGACTCATTCGACAGAAATCCCGACGTAGACCTCGCCACATTTCAATACCGGGGCGCTTCCAAATCATATCCCGTTACGGAATGTAGTCTGTCGTTCCCTTTCCCCAAGGGTTATCACGCCGCATCTATCGAAATAGCCTTTAGGCATAAAGTGCTTGATCAAATAAATTTTGACAGCAGATTCGGCATAGGGGCTCCTCTTTTCCAGTCAGGCGAGGATTCAAAATTCCTTCACGACGTGATCCGGGCCGGCTTCCACTGCCGTTTCTTCCCCATTACCATCTGCACGCACGACCATCCCACCACCGGCGACAAACCTATGCCTAAAGGCGTAGCTTTGGCCGAGGGGAAACTGATTCGCCTGCAATATCCCGCGTCGTGGATATTACGGGTGCCGTTAAAGGCATGGCGCAACAAGAAAAAGGGAGGCACGTTCTTCCCGACTCTCTATTATCTGTTCCGGGGCGCTCTGATCAGAATTTAAGGCTGTATCTGTCGTAGGTCACGCCCGTGCCGCCGTACGAGAATTTCTGACGCAACAGACCGGTGTTGAGATAACGTCCGTTATCCTCCGTCGATATTCCGAAATCGAAATATGGACGGTCTGCAAAAACATCAGTGATAAGATGATGGAACAACGGCGTGAGCAAATTCAGTTCGCGTGCCTGTGGCGTCGTGGCGATGTATTGCGCATGGGCCACCGTTCCCGTGTCGTACATGCACACTCCGGCCTGCGGCGCAGCCTCACCGTCAAGTTTCAACACAAACACCCTGATGTTCTGAGGAAACCGGTCGCGAAGCATCTGCATTTCCCCGCACGTATGCACGGGATTCACGCCGTGCCGTTCCTGCAGGCAGTCGGTAAGCAATCCCATAAACGGGGCGACATTCGTTTCTTCACTGATTGTCAACGGCAAAGCCTGACTTTTCCGCAGATGCCGGCGCTGCATCTGATTGAATGTCACGCCAACCCTAAGGTCTATGGCGCTGCTGAGTCCGCACCCGGTCCGCACGGCTCCGAGTCTGAACAGTGCATACAGGTCCTCGTCCGCCGGGGTCTTGCTGTAGATGTAGGGTATCCGTTTATAATCCAGCTCCTTGATTCCCTCTTTATGCCACACCTCGATTGCCTGTCCGAATATCTCCAACAGATCCTCGCCATCCAGATGACCCACAGGCGTAATCCAGCCGCCATACGTCAGTCCCTGATGGCTGTGCAACACCCCCGCGTCATCGATGTTGGCCGGCAGCAGGGCACGTAGTCTGCCGTTCTGATAAGCCATCCACGAGCAGTCGCGGAACCGGTCGCTGTGATAGTCCATATAGCCGCGTTGCAGCAGAAACGTTCCGTTGCGGCTTCGGGCCACAAAGTCATCCCATTCCGCTCTATGCGCGGGGCTGTAAAGTTCTACGCTTATCGTATCCATGCCAATGGATCCTGTTTATCGCGGTTTTTCCACACCTCGAAGTGTATCTGACCGTGACCGGGCGAATCCTCGGAATCGGCCACACGTCCCACCGCGCTGCCCTGCTTCACCACGTCGCCCACTTTAACCGAAGCCGAAGCGAGGTTACCGTACACGGTGTAATACCCGCCATGGTTCACAATCACCACCGTCGAGAAACCGGGTATCATGTACACGCCCGAGACTTTGCCGGCATACACAGCCTGTGCTGTGGCGCCACGCGCCACCTCGGCGTCGATGCCTGGATTGTCGTAGACCACATCGGGCAGATCGGGTAATGAATGCGGGCCGAAACGGCTTGTGATATTGAATGCGCCGCCCACGGGTCGGGGCAATGAGCCGCGCATGGAGGCGAAGTTAGAGCCCCCTGCCGGCTTCGAGCCGGATGCAGATGCGGACGATGACCCGGACGGCGCGGAGGCACGCGGCCGGCGGTTGCGGGCCTCGACATATTCCCTGCCGCTGTTACCGGCATTCTTCTGCGGTTCTGTCTTTTCCTGCTTCGGCTGCTGTTTCGGCGCGGCCTGCTTCGGCTGTTTGGGCCTACGCTTGCGCTGCTCCTTGGCCTTGGTCTCCTTCGGTTTCTCCTTTGCCGGTTCTTTTGCCCCCTCGGCTTTACCCGGTTTCGGAGTCATGGCAAGCTCGCGGTCGCGGGCCGCTTTTTCTTCTGCGGCGCGTTGCTCGGCGGCTCTTTTCTCTGCTGCGAGGCGTTCGGCTTCACGCTGCTCTGCGGCGCGCTGTTCGGCGGCTATCAACGCGGCCACGCGTCCCTTCAGGGCGTTCGCTTCCTGCTGCTTCTGCGCTAAGTGCGTCTTCAGCGCGCTGCCGTTGGCCTTGAGCTGAACCACTATCGCATCCTGTTTGCTGTATTGCGTCTCAAGCTGCTTCTGTGCCGTCACGTTCCTTGCCAATGCCTTGCCGTACATGTCACGGCTCTGGGCCAGTGCGGCACGTTCCCGATTCAGCACGTTCAGCTCATTCTGTATCTCGTCGGTCTGCTTCTTGCGCCACTCCGAGAATTCGCGCAGATAGCGCATACGGCGCCGGGCCTCGCCGAAGCTCTTGGACGAGAATAGGTATGCCAATGTCGAATTGCTTCCCTTGCGCTTGCGCACCGCCTTCACGGCCTTAAGGTATTCGCCGCGCATACGGGCCACTTCCTTGTCGCCCTGCGCTATCTTGCCTTCAAGCGTGCCGATGCGGTTCTGAAGCGTGGTCACCTGGTTGCGTGTGGCGGCCACCTGCCTCTTTGCCGTCTCTATGTCACCCTGCAGTTTGCCCAGCTCGGCAAGGTTGCGGCTCACCTGACGGTCGTTCTCCTTTATCTTCCTGCGGGTCTCGGCTATCTCGGCCTGGGCCGCCTGCTGCCTGCGCTGCAGTTCGGCTTTGCTTTCGGGCGCTTTCTTAACTGCCTTAGTCCCCGTTTTGCGGGTCTGACGTTTCTTTGTGTTTTTGACAGTCTGCTTCTCTGTCCTGGCCTTATTCTTTCGGCTCTGCCCGGACTGTGCCACGGGCTCGCCGAAAGCCGCCACGACTGTCATCGCGGCTAAAAGTATGGATATTGCTCTGTTACAAACGCCCATGTCATGTTGTTCCGGAAGCCTTTATCACAGCTGCCGAAATATAAATTGTTACTTGTAGTTGGTCACGAATTCGGAGAATGTGACTTTCTGATATCTGTCCAGATTGATGGAGCTCATCCTGTTGCCGCCCCACTTCACGCTGCTGAAATCCAGCTGTCCCTCTATCCGCTTCTTAGGCAGCTGCAGATCCAGGCCCAGGGTCATGCCGCCTCCGGCATAGTCGTAGGTCAGCGTGGCGGTCTCGGTGCGGCCCTGCATCATGCCGTACAATACCTGTGTGCGGCCGTTGGCGTTCACCACATATCCGTACTGCAGGCCCGATTCCTCCCCCTCGCGGTTGGGCACCACTATCCATTCGCCGTTGTTCTCGCGCTCGAACTGCACGTCCTTCAGCAGCCCCATGCTTAACTCCCCTTTGCCTAATATCACGATACGGCCCAGCAACAGGCTCTGCACCTGGTCCAGCAGTCCGTGGTCGCGGCTCATAGCGGCCTCGGCGCTTTCGCGCACGTATGTTTTCTTGTATTTGTTCACCACCAGCACCTCGCTCGGAGTGATTTCGGCACGTCCCACTTCGCCGATGAACGGCGCGCTGACCGACAGCTGTATCAGTTCCCCCTTCTCCATGTATATCCTGACCGTGGGCGACACGGGCAGCTTCAGCATTGAGGTGCGCAGTTTGCCGGTAAAGCTGGCGCTTTGCCACTCCGTATAGCCGTTCAGAATCTTGTTCACTATCTCCAGGGCTTCCTCGTCAAGCTCCAGGGCGCTCTGGCCCGGAGTGTTACCGGTCTGCTCCTGACTCGCTTTCTCTCCGGAAGTCTTGCGGGCCTTCTTGGCTCCGTAAGCCGGCGCCATAGTTATGGCCGCTATTATGGCTATGATTATTCCTTTCTTCATCTTATTTGCGTCTGGCCTGTCATTTCAGGGCCTTTTCTATTTTGGCACGAAGCTCCTCCGAATTGTCCGGTTTCTGCTCCAGTGCCTTCTGATAATATTTTATTGCTTCTTCCTTGTTTCCTGTCTTGACCAGCATATCGGCGTAATGCGACATCGCCTCCGGATCGAGTATGCCGGCCTTCTCCATCAGCTCAATGGTTTTCTTCTGTGTTTCCAGCGCCTCGTCGGTGCGCCCCATCAGATAGAGTATCCAGGCGTAAGTGTCCATGTACACCGGATTCTCGGCATTGTCTCCCCTCAGCGACCTCTCGCTCAGTTTCAGTGCCTCCTCCTTGTCGCCGCCGTTGGTCACGCTGAAATAGGCGTAATTGTTGGCGGCCATGGCATTGTCGGGATTCAACGTCAGGGCGTTGCGGTAGTCGCGGTATGCGCTCACGGTGTCCTTCATCATATAGGCGGCGTCGCCCATCGACGTGATGATGTCACTCAGGAAGTTCAGGTCCTCCATCGTGATGTCGCGGCGCACATCTTTCGACAGATTAATTTCCTTGTCTGTGTTCAGGCCGGAGTCTATGTCATTCACCATCTTGCGGTACAGGCTGAGCGCCTCGACATAGCGATCGTCGTTCTGCAGCAGCATGGCGCAGTAACGCTCCAGATTCTTGTCGCCGGCGCCATGTTTCTCGGCCTCGGCGTAGACTGCAAGGGCGTCGTCGGTACGTTTCCCCGAACCGAGGTAATATATCTTCTGGCGGTAATAGTCGGGATTGCCGGGGTCCATGTCTATGGCGTAGCCTATCTGCTCGGCGGCTTCGTCAAACTTCCCTTTGGCGGCATTGTAGCGTGCCGACAGGTTCAGCACGTCGGCCTCGTGCGGATACTGCGTCTGCAGCACCGAGAACAGGTAGTCGCCGCGTTCGGTGTTCTGCTTGTCCTCCATCAACTTTTGCAGGTACTGCGACAGCAGCCCCACTTTCTGCATCAGGTCCAGGTCTTCGGTCAGCAGCACTTCGTACACTTTCGTGTCGTAGGCTGACGAATCTCCGAGCTGACGGTACATCTCCATCAGCGCCATCTTCGGGCCGCTCGATTCGGGCGCGAGTTCCTCGGCCTTCCGGTACATCACCATGGCCGAATCCCTTTTGTCCAGCACTTCGTACAGGTTCCCTTTCAATATCAGATAACTGTATTCCCTCGGGTCGCTGGCTATCAGACGGTCAACTTCGCGCACCGCCCCCAACGAGTCCTTGTCCTCCATGTAGAGGGTCATCTTGTTCAGTGTCAGCGGCGCGCTCTTGCCCTCCAGTTTCTCGTAGCGGTCCATGGCCTCTATGGCCTTCGTGCCCTGGCCGTGGTTGCTGTATGCGTCCGACAGATATATCAGCACGTTGCTGTTGTCGGGATAACGCTCGGCCAGACGCTCCAACACTCGTATGCCCTCGCGGGTGGTGTCCATGTTCTGCGCCATGTAGCCGTAGAAGATTCCCTCCTCTATGTCGTCGGGATATGCATCCACATACCGGCGCAGCATCGACATAGTGGTCTTCATTCCCACGCTGTCGTTGAACGCCACGCGCGACATCAGCCTCTCCTGGGCCGCCATGTACTGAGCCGCCTTATTGTCCGGATCCAGCTGGCACGCCCGCTTGAAGCACTCGTAGCCGGCATCGTCACGGTCAGCAGCCATCTGGCGCAGACCCTCGTAATAATAGTATCGCGACTTCTCGCGGTCAGTCTTGCTGACGGACGCACCACGGCCCGCCATGGCGAACACCACGGCCAAAACCGCAATTACAGATATTATTGTCCTGTTACCTTTCACTCTGTTCGATCCTTACTCTCCCGTATGGCCGTAGCCTCCCTCGCCGCGCACCGTGTTGTCAAGTATCAGCACCTCGTTCCATTTCACCTGTGCGAAGGATGCCACCACCATCTGCGCTATACGGTCTCCGTTCTTTATCTCGAAGTCCTCCTGGCCCAGATTGATCAGCACCACGCCTATTTCACCGCGATAATCCGAGTCGATGGTGCCCGGCGTGTTCAGCACCGTCACGCCGTATTTCAGGGCCAGCCCGGAGCGCGGACGTATCTGTGCCTCGTATCCGTCAGGCAGCTCTATCTTCAGTCCCGTGGGTATCAGCCTGCGCTCCCCGGGATGCAGAGTCACCGTCCCGTCCAGCATCGCGTGTATGTCCATCCCCGCCGAGCCGCTCGTAGCATACGACGGCAACGAAACTCCCTGTTCTCTTACTACGCTTAATGTGATTTCCATATCGCTGTTTTTTATCGGCACCGGGATAATTCCCCTACCGGAAGCTGTCTGTTTAAATATGCAACTGCAAATTTAACAAAAAAATAGCCGTCTCTGCTTAGAAACGGCTATAATTTTTTCGTATTTAACGATTTTGTCCTTATCCCTCCTCGATTGCGTCGTTAGGACATACGGATGCACAGCTGCCACAGCTGATGCAGGTATCGGGATCGATGTGGTAGATCTCGCCCTCGGAGATTGCCTCTACAGGACATACGGAAATACATGTACCGCAGGCTACGCAGCGGTCGGTGATTACATAAGCCATTGTTTATTCTTTTTAATGATTTATTTCCCTGTTTGTTATTGCCGGGCGCATTTATTAATTTTGCACCGACAATTGCTTTTGCAATTGCAAATTTAATTGTTTTTTTAAAATTCACAAAAAATACCCTATTATAATTACCGTATTTTTGCAATTCTTTTACCAAACCCCATTTGATTCATGGATAACATCGATAATAACAAGCCCGATACCATAAATAAGGTACAAGACTCTTATATGGTACCGGACACTAATAAAGTACAAGATGCTGATAAGGTAATGTCTCGGGATTCTTGCCTCTCCGATTCTGCTCCGCTGATTTCGGTCATCACCATCACATATAATGCAGCGTCTGTCATCAGGCCTACGCTTCAGTCTTTGAATAGCCAGACATTTCGCAACTTCGAGCACCTGGTTATAGACGGCGCCTCCAAAGACGACACTGTGTCGATAGTCAGGGGAATGTGTCCTGATTCCATCATTCGCAGCGAACCCGACCGTGGGCTCTATGACGCCATGAACAAAGGACTCCGTGCGGCCAAAGGCAAGTATCTTCTGTTTCTGAACGCCGGCGACGCGCTTCACACGCCCGATACACTCCGGCATTATGCAGACGCGGCGCGCCTGAATGGCAAAAACCCTCTTAATGCGGATGAAAATGCAGATTCCAGGCAATTATATGCCGATATTATTTACGGTGATACTATCGTGGTGGATTCCGGCCGCAATTTCGTGAAGCCCCGCCATCTCTCCGTGCCTGAGAGACTGACATTCCGGTCATTTGCAAACGGAATGCTTGTGTGTCATCAGGCATTCATGGTGCGTCGCGACCTCGCGCCGGAATATGACCTGCAATATCGTTTCAGCGCCGATTACGAATGGACCCTCAGCTGTCTCAAGGCCGCTGATCCCGACCACAACGTCAACCTTCACACGGTCACCATCGACTATCTCAGTGACGGCATGACCGACAAGAATCATAGCGCCAGCCTCAAGGAGCGCTACCGCATCATGTGCCGCTACTACGGCACCATCCCCACCCTCCTCCGCCATATTCGCTTCCTCCTCCGCCACTTCCGCTTCTAATCCGTCACCCCCGCTTCCTCCTCCGTCACCTCAATAAATTATAGTGGTGCGGACACTCTATTGAACTACTGTATTAATGCCTCGGAGAGGCTGTTTCTCAATAACCCCACGATGGCTGGAGGGTGCGTAGCAATCCGACAGCCTTCGTGGGGAGCATCCGGATGCAGTAAAGCTTGGTCGGAGACCATGTCGCTCGCCTTCCGCCATTGCGACTCCGTGACAGTACAGAGACATGGTCTCCGACCAAGCTTTCTCCTACGGATTAGTCCCCACGAAAGCAGGTTTCAGCTGTCGCTGCCCTGCTATCGTGGGGTTAACGAGAAACAGCTTCTCCGAGGCAAGACTTTCGAAGCACGTCATCGCTCTGTAAGGCTTAACTTCTCTTATAAACAGATAAGGCACGGCCTTGGGACAAAAGGCCATGTCTTTAGACAACAGGCCGTGCCTTTATACAAAACCGTGTCTTTAGACACTGAAAAAGACATAAAGAAAGTCATAAAAAGGCACAAAAAAAGGGACTCATTGCTGAGTCCCTTCCTGTCAAAGTGGCGATTACCTACTCTTCCGCTTTCGC
>DKUN01000017.1:0-149611 GCA_002490725.1 Porphyromonadaceae bacterium UBA7203
TCAGAGATATGCGACCCCAGCGTTAACAAATATTGGGGAACGGGGTCTAAGCCGTCAGTCCGACTCCCTGTAGAGCCGGTCGGCCGGAATCACGGCTGCCGTTTCATGATTGAATTTCTTTCCCAGCGATATGCTGAATCCCCCACGCAGAAGCTGACGGGCCAACTCCGGTTTGCCTCGGAAGCCGTGGATAATCCAGGGCTGTTCTGGGCGTAGCTCGCGGCGCAGGGCAATGATTTCGCTCCAGGCGCCGACAATGTGGAGCAGCAGCGGCTTGGCGAGACGCTCGCTCAGGACGACATGGCGCCTGACAATGTCGGCCTGCTCGGCGAGGGTGCCGACGCCACGGAGTTTGTCGATGCCACACTCACCGATAATGACCACACGCGGGTCGGCAGCCATGCGCTCAACCCAGGCCATGTCGCAATCGGGCCACCACGGATGCCACCCGACGCTGTAGAATGCGTCGTCGCGCATGACCAATCCCGGCTCAAGATTGATTACGGCATTGTCGGCATCCTGATTATGGGTGTGGATGTCAGTTACTTTCGCTCTGAAGTCGGGCTGCATTTTCGGCCACGGTCAACTTATCGATAATCTCCTGGATATCACCGCCGAGAAAAGCCGGCAAATTATAGATAGTGCAGTTTATACGATGGTCGGTGATGCGTCCCTGCGGAAAATTGTAAGTGCGTATCTTGGCCGAGCGGTCGCCGGTGCTGACAAGCGTTTTGCGGCGCGAGGCAATGTCGTCGACATACTTCTGGTGCTCGCGGTCATAGATAAACGTGCGCAGGCGGCTCAGAGCGCGCTCCTTGTTCTTGGGCTGGTCACGCGTCTCCGTACACTCGATCAGAATCTCTTCGCTCACGCCGGTGACGGGGTTTTTCCACATGTAGCGCAGGCGCACACCCGACTCCACCTTGTTTACATTCTGGCCGCCGGCTCCGCCCGAGCGGAAAGTATCCCATTTGATTTCGCCCTCGTTAATCTCCACGTCGAACTCCTCGGCCTCGGGAAGTACGGCAACGGTAGCTGCCGACGTGTGAACGCGACCTTGGGTTTCAGTGGCAGGCACACGCTGGACGCGATGCACTCCGCTCTCATATTTCAGAGTGCCGTAAACATCCTCGCCGCTGACGGCGAAAACAATCTCCTTGAAACCGCCGGCCGTGCCCTCGCTGAACGAGGTGATAGCCACCGACCATCCCTTTGACTCGCAATAACGGGCATACATCTTGAACAAATCGCCCGCAAAAAGGGCAGCCTCGTCGCCGCCTGTGCCGCCGCGAATCTCGACAATGGCGTTCTTGGCATCTTCGGGGTCGGAGGGCACCATCATCAGGCGGATGCTCTCCTCGAGAGCGGGAATCGAAGCCTCGGCCTCGTCGAGCTCCTCGCGGGCAAGGGCCCTCATATCCTCGTCTTTCTCGGTCTCGATAATCAATTTTGCCTCTGCGCGGTTGGCCAGCATAGTGCGGTAGCGGCGCATGGCACCTGTCAGGCGCTCAAGTTCCTTATACTCCTTGGTCAACGCCACGTAGCGCTTCATATCGGCAATAACGGCAGGGTCGGTAATCAAGGTCGAGACCTCCTCAAAGCGTTCCTCCACGCCGTCGAGCCGCGTCAGCAATTCATTTTCCATAAACAATAATTTTATGGCAAATTTAATCATTTTCCCCAACTCCCGGCCTATAAAAACTGACAGAAAATCACGCCGTGCGCAATTTTCTGTCGTTTAATATCATTTATGACGCTGCGCGAGGCTCACTCCTGAGCCGGAGTTTCAGCAGGCAGCAGCGACAGGACGTCGGGGCGCATCAAGGGGCGTATTTCGCCATATGGGAGCGTACACGACGGCATTCCGGCCGCATAGGGGGCTATTTCATACTGGCCATAGGTAAACGTGACGCCTTCAGGGCCGAACTGCGGGCCACAGATCGGAAACTGGAGCGAATCAGGGTCAATCAGCAGCGCCTCTCTGAGCGACAGGCTTTCGCTGCCTCCGTTATCATCGCCGCCGGCCATTGACGGACGGAAATATTGCGACCACAGCGCACTGCGTATTTTGGCTAAAAGCTCCTTGCGGCGGTCGGGCAGAAAGGTGTTGCCGTAGGTAAGCCGCCGGCCTGACGGCACGACAAACGTGGCCACCCTTGCAATGGCGCTGCCATGTGCGCCTCCGAGGTAGCAATAGGTGTTATATTCATAGGTCAGCAGCGAATCGCTCTGATAAGCCGGCGCAAAGGTAATCTGATACTCATAGCCGGTAGTGATGCTGTCGGCTGCCAGATAAATGAAATCGCGCTTGGCCGAGGCCAACAGTTTCGCACCGAGATGGCTGATCAGTTTGCTGCCGTCGGTTATCTGCGACCGCGACGGCATGATGTGCGGCTTATCGGTCGAGAACGTGCCCCAGCTCAAGCACTCGGCGAGCCACTGGCGGGTGCTGTCGAGCAGCATGGGCGCCGCCATGACGGGATATTGCCCGTTGATTGTAACTTCAGCCGTCGAGCCTCCATAAGTCAGTGAGTCAGCAAGAGTTATAGTATCCGTAAGCATTGGCGGCTCGCCTGAGCCGCCGGCCTTATCGTCGCAAGCGGTTAATGCGGCTATGGATGCCGCAAACGCCATATATGCTAAGCATTTCATGATAGATATAATGGTTAATCAAGCGCAAAAATACTGAAAATACTTTATATTTTGCAAATTTCGACACTTTTGCCATAAATAAAACAACAGTGGCAGCCAAACTGTTTGCGAAAATTTCGTATCTTTGCAAAGGCTTTCAGACTAATAACCCGCAAACCTTCAATAACATTGGCTAATATACTCAACATTGAAACATCGACCGAGGCATGTTCGGTAGCCCTGACAGGCGATTGCTCCCTGCTGGCTAATTTCGAGGAACGCTCCGGACGCCGCCACGCCGAACTGCTGGGCGGCTTCATTAAAAAAGCACTCGACGAAGCTAAAAAACAAGAACGCAAAATCGATGCAATAGCCGTCAGCATAGGCCCCGGAAGTTACACCGGCCTGCGCATAGGCCTGAGCGAAGCCAAGGGTCTGGCCTACGCCATGGGATTGCCGCTGATCGGAGTGCCTACACTTCAGATTATGGCAACCAACGTGATGTTCAACCACCACGACATAACCCTGGAAAGCCGTTTCGCACCGATGATTGACGCCAGGCGCATGGAAGTCTACACTTGCGTGCTCGACATGTGGCTCAAAGAACTGATGCCTACAAAGCCGCTGATTCTCGACGCCGACAGCTACCGCGAGCTTCTTGACCGGGGTCCGCTGCTGTTCATGGGCAACGCCGTCGAAAAGGCGCGCACCGTCATTGACCATCCCAATGCACGGTGGGTCGAAGGAGTGCAGCCGCTCGCGGCCGACATGCTCGCTCTGAGCGAAAAAGCCTTCCGCGCAGGCGACTTCATCGATGTGGCCTACTCCACTCCGCTATATCTCAAAGAGTTTCAGGCAACCACGCCCCGCAAAAAGATTTAAACGCGATTATCCACTCCATACAACCCTATACTTAACCGATTTCACCACCAATCAGCAAAATGAAAGTAGCCATTGTCGGCGCTTCAGGCGCCGTCGGCCAGGAGTTTCTCCGTGTCCTCGCCGAACAGAACTTTCCCATCGACGAACTCCGTCTGTTTGGCTCGGTGCGTTCCGCCGGCCGCAAATACACCTTCAAAGGCAAAGAATATACCGTCAAAGAACTGACCCATAACGCCGACGACTTCGAAGGCATCGACTTCGCGTTTACCTCGGCCGGCGCAGGCATTTCGCGCGAATTCGCCGAAACCATCACAGCCAAGGGAGCCATCATGATCGACAACTCCTCGGCCTTCCGCATGGATGCCGACGTGCCCCTGGTTGTGCCTGAAGTCAACGGCGACGACGCTTTCAACGCTCCCCGCAACATCATTGCCAACCCCAACTGCACCACAATCCAGATGGTAGTGGCCCTCAAGCCGGTCAACGACCTGTCGCCCATACGCCGCGTACACGTCGCCTCCTACCAGGCCGCATCGGGCGCTGGCGCTTCAGCCATGGCCGAACTTCAGGAACAGTATGCCGACATTGTTGCCGGCCGCGAGCCCAAAGTCGAAAAATTCGCCTATCAGCTGGCCTACAACGTGATTCCCCATATCGACGTGTTTACCGAAAACGGCTACACGAAGGAAGAGATGAAAATGTATAACGAAACAAAAAAAATCATGCACGCCCCCGACCTCGACGTGTCGGCGACCTGCGTGCGCGTGCCCGTTATGCGTGCCCACTCCGAAGCCATATGGGTTGAAACCGAGCATCCTCTTGAACTCGACAGCGTGCGCCGCGCCTTCGCCGAAGCCGAAGGTCTGGTAGTTATGGATAATCCCGCCGAAAAGGAATATCCGATGCCGCTCTTCACCGCCGACAAAGACCCCGTCTACGTTGGCCGCCTGCGCAAGGACCTCACCAACCCCAACGGACTCAGCTTCTGGGTTGTAGGTGACCAGATTAAAAAGGGTGCCGCACTCAACGCCGTGCAGATAGCCCAATATATGATCGCCCATAAAAAGTGAGCGGCGGCATTTCCAACACTCTGACACAACAACAACTGCTGCGACAGCGACTGCTGCCGCAGCAGCTTCGCCTTGTGGCTCTCGTTGAGAAAACCGACGATGAAGTAGAGCAGGAAATTGCCCGCGAACTCGACGAGAATCCGGCGCTTGAGCGTGTGCGCGACGACAGCCGCCCACTTCCTTCATATGCGGTATCAACCGGCCCCGCCGCTCCGTCGCCAACCGATTTTGCCCCCGAATTTGACCGTACTCTGGGCGAGACCCTGCTCGACCAGCTGGCAGAACTGACCGGATTGTCAGACGCTGTCAGACACATTACAGCCTACATGATAGGCGCCCTCGACTCCAACGGCTACCTGACGCGCACGCTGCCACAGCTTTCAACCGACCTTGCGCTCGAAACCGACGGCACTCTCTCGCTTACCGACGCCGACCTGCGCGCGGCCTATGCTACCCTGCGCTCGCTCGATCCGGCCGGAGTCGGCGCCCAGGACCTTCGCGACTGCCTGCTGCTGCAGCTCGAACGCCTCGACGCCACCCAACGCCCTGAAGTGGCCGACGCCACGGAACTCGTACGCCACTTTTTCGACGTTTATTCGCGGCGCAACATGCGCAAACTGAGCGAACTCACCGGCATCTCACCCGAACGCATACAGGCCGCCGACAGCGTCATAACTGCCCTTAATCCGAAGCCCGGGGCACCTTTTGCCGCCGACCCTTCGCAATCAATTGCCGAATCGGCCGTGCAGCCCGACTTCATAATTGAAACCGACGGCAAGCGAGTCAGCGTCAGCATGCCCAATTCGCTGCCCGAGCTGCGCATTGAGGAGAGTTTCAACGCAACCGACAGCAACTCGCCCGCCGCAGCCTTTATCCGCGACCGCCGCTCGCAGGCATTATCATTTATCGACCTGCTGAAGCGGCGCCAATCAACGCTGATGGCCATAGCTCGCGCCATTGTCAAGATTCAGGCCCCCTTCTTTCTGAACTTCGACGACGAAAGCAAAATCAAACCTATGGTGTTGCGCCAGATTGCCGACGAAACAGGCCTCGACCTGACGCTGATTTCGCGCGCTGTAGCCGGAAAATGGATGGCTACACAATGGGGTGTCTATTCTCTCAAATCATTTTTCAACCATCGCACCGGTGCCGACGATACGGAAACATCGGCACGCGAAATATGCGCCGCTCTGCGCGAAATAATCGCCGCTGAGCCTGCCGACGCCCCTCTCAGCGACGAAGCGCTGGCCGAAGCGCTGGCCGGACGCGGCTACAAGGTGGCCCGCCGCACCGTGGCCAAATATCGCACGCGCCTCAACATTGCCCCTGCACGCCTGCGCCGCAAATAAGCCCTCCCCTTCCAAGTAAAAAAGAAACCCCGAAACTGCGGCTTATCAGCTCCGCAGCTTCAGGGTATAATGTATGTGACTGAATTTTGCGGTGGAGGGTCAGGCAGCCGGCCGGTTGCGCATCAGGCGAATCCAGTTGCGATAGCCGAGCAGTGAAATAACCGTGTAGAGACCATAAAGACACGGATAAAACACAAGCCCTTTGCTAATATGCATCGGCACGGTGACTATGTTGACAATGAACCATACAAGCCACTGCTCGCAATACTTCTTAGCTCCCATCCATAGCCCCACCACCGACATGGCCGTTGTGAAGCCGTCGACGTAGGGAATGGTGGAGTCAGTGAAGTTTATGAGCGCCCACGATATAGCATACCATAGAATCAACACCGCAAACACGCAAGCGCCACCAACCCTGACCGTTACGTGGGTAATGGGGAGCGTGCGCCCGGTATCGGAGCGCTTGCGCGTCCAGTTCCAATAACCGTAGATGCCGATGAATAGATAGTAGATGTTTATGGCAAAGTCGGCATATATGCCTTTTGAAAAATAGAGCCACATGGATATGGCAGGCATAATGACGCTTGCAATCCACATCTTGGCGTCGGCTTTGAATTCCCAGTACAGGTAGAGCAAACCTATGGTTACGCCTGCTATTTCAAGAATCAGGTCGGTAGTCATAACGGGGATAATCAGAATCTGAACAACACGGTGCCGGCCACGTGGGCGGGAGCCTGGGCGGCATAGCCTGCGTAGCGGTAGATTTCAGGACGTCCGTCGGCGCCGACCTTATATCCGGCGCCGGCATAGCCGTTGTTGCAATATTTGGTATTGAAAATATTGTAGACCGAGAGTCCTAAGGTAATTTTTCTGACTCCCTTGATTGCGGGAAGGGTGTAGTTGAGATGGAGATTCGACACACAGTAAGCATCCAGGGCAGTTTCCTCGCTGGCGGCGTTGTTCATATACTGCTTGCCGACATACTGGGTCTGGAGCGACGCCTCAAACCCCTTGTAGCTGAAGTCAAACGAATTGTTTACAATGACGTCGGGCGAGAAAGCTATCGGCGTGTCGCCGCAATCGATGGCAATGGGGTTGGCCCATTCATCTTCATAGATATACTCTGTGAAATTCTTGATTCGGCTGCGGCTGAAGGTTGCGTTGACATTCCACTGGAACCAGTCGCACCACGGACGGAACGATGCCTGCAGCTCGATGCCCGTGCGATACGAGCGGTCAACGTTGACGCTGAGCGGATTTCCGGTGTCGGATAACTGGCCCGTTACCACAAGCTGATCCTTATAATCCATATAGTAGAGGTTCACCCCGGCTGAAATGACCGGGTGGTTGAAAGCATAGCCTAACTCATAGTCGAACAGACGCTCGGCCATAGGCTCATGGTTTGGATCGCCGTCGGTGAAGTTTGACCTGACAGGCTCTTTGTGGGCCACGCTCCATGAAGCAAACGTCCTGTGGGCACCTTTTTCGTAGTTCAGACCAAATTTAGGATTAAAGAAGTTCCAGGTGCGGTCAACGTCGAGAGCGGCCATCGAACCGGTGTTCCAGTCCCAGTTGTCTGACACGCCCTTGATTGTATAGTGTATGCCGCGATACTGCATGTCGCCAAACGCTGAAAATCCTTCGGTTATGTCGAAATTGGCTCGCGCAAAGATGTTGCCGTCTAACTTCTTGCCTGTATTGCTGTAATAATTCTGAAGCGGATCAATGGGGCCTACATAATTTCTCACCCATGCCACCTGACCGAAATGGTCGCCATGGAAGTAGTTGAGCGCACCGCCGGTGACCACATTCCACCTGCCCGACCTGAAATTGGCATTGATCAGTGCGCCGCCATGGCCGTTGTCGTTAAACTTCAGGCGCACGAGGTCGCTTTCGGTTATGTCGGTTCCGGTCAGACCGTATTCAGCAAGCGTGCGCGAGGTTTTATACTGCTCATAGTTGCCGTAATCGTCAGTATAGTGCAATGCGGCCGAAAGATTCCACTTGTCGCCGAGACGCTGCGACAGCAACAGCTGGAAATGATGCTGCTCGAAATTGTCGTGCTGATTGGGATAGAAAGCCGTGTTGCCGTTGTCGTCAGTATACTTGCCGCAGGGATTGTAGCGCCGCCCATACTTCTCCATTTCTTCCTTCGAGGCATAGTCCCAGGCCATATAAGTCTTTTCCTTGCCTCCGAAAGCTATGAAACGGATATTGGTGTTGCGCGAGCTATAGGCAGCCTGTCCGAAATAGCTCCACAGGCGCGACGAGGCCCTGTCAATATAGCCGTCGCTGCCCATATGGCTGATGCGCGCGTCAAAGCTCCAGTGATTGCCCAGCAGGCCCGATCCTACGCGTATAGTCTCACGATTTGTGTTATACATGCCGTAGGCGCCCGAAATCTCGGCGTAGGCCTCATCGGAGGGCGCATCGGTAATCATATTGACCGAAGCGCCGAAAGCACCGGCACCGTTGGTCGACGTGCCTGCACCGCGCTGAATCTGCACGTCGCGCGTCGAGGAGGCCAGGTCAGGCATATTTACCCAGTACACTATGGAACTCTCGCCATCGTTGAGCGGAATGCCGTTAGCGGTGACATTTATGCGGGTGGGGTCGGTGCCACGCACGCGCATCGAAGTGTAGCCCATGCCTGCGCCGGCGTCGGAAGTCACCACAACCGACGGGGTCATTGAAAGCAGATACGTCATGTCGCGGCCATCGTTAGCGCGCTGGAGCTTGGCCTTGCTGACATTGGTGAAAGCTACGGGGGTTTTGACGTCGGCACGGTTGGCCGATACCTCGATCGACTCGAGGTTCACAAGCAGGGAGTCGGCGGTCTGTTCAGCACCTGCCGACCACGCGACTGTGCCTGCGAGGGCACATGCCGCAAAAGTTTTTTTTCTCATGTTAATTTTTCGCTACGCCGGTACTAACCGGATCAGGTTCAAAGGGTTTGATCTCAGCTGAAGGCCCGATTGCCTTCCGCACCCCTAAATTACTGGTTTAGTTTTTAGATTGGTTTAAAAAATTGATTGGTTATAAAATATTATGGTTACGATTGGTTTGAAAGCTGACTTTAAATTAAGGAAAAAATCAACTGGAACGGCCATACAACGAGCCCTAACACGAAACTCAGAATGACGCACCATTCAGCATACTCCGACGATTTCTGCGCTTTGGCAACGTCGCCGCGCATCCAGTGGCGCGTTACCTGCGAGCCGAAAATCAACCCGGCAACGGCAACAGGCATGCAGCAGCACAGAATCATTGCCACATTCCAGCCTATAAACGATTTCGGACGACGCACGCCGTCGATTTCTTCGGGCGGGGCAGTGATTATCCATTGTGCGGCGGCAGGCTGCTCAACGGGCGCTGATGCGGCCGGCTCGGCAAACGGGGCCGATGCAGCGGGTTCTTCAACTACGCCGGCTTCGCTGCCGCTGATGTCGTCGTCGGTAAGCAGGCAGGCCAGTTCAGGCAGCCGGCCCACGGTTGTCCAGTCAGGCAGTTCGGCACACCACACGGGCAAGTCCGCCGTGAAATCACGGCGGACTTTAAGCTCGCTTTGGGTGAACGGTCCTACGGGATGACCGTTTTCAATAATCCAGTATTTTTTCATTAATTAAAAGAATTTGATGCCGGGCTGGTCAAGAATGTCGCCGAGCACCGCATTGGCCAGTGAGCTTGCACCGATACGGAAATATTCGTTGCTCAGCCATTCTTCGCCGAGCACCTCTTTGATAATGGTGTAGTATTTAACAGCGTCTTCGGTGGTGCGCACGCCGCCGGCAGCCTTGAAGCCGACGCGATTGCCGGTCTTTTCGTAATATTCCTTGATGCAGAGAGCCATCACGTAGGCAGCCTCAAGCGATGCGCCGGGATACTCCTTGCCGGTCGATGTTTTCAGGAAGTCGGCACCCGCATAGAGAGAAAGCACCGATGCGGCCTTGATATGTTCGGCGGTTTTGAGCGCGCCGCTTTCAATAATCACCTTGAGCTTGCCGCCGCGGCATGCGTGCTTGAGTTCGGTAATCTCGTCGCACACTTCTTCAAAGTCGCCGTCGAGATAGTTGCCGAGATTGAACACGATGTCGATTTCGTCAGCGCCGGCTTCGATTGCGAGCGCGGTTTCGGCAACCTTGACTTCGGGAAACGACTGCGACGAGGGGAAAGCACCGCTGACTGCGGCAATTTCAACGTCGGCAACATCGAGCACCGTGCGTACCACAGGCACGAAGTTAGGATACACGCAAATGGCGGCCACGTTGGGAAGCTGGGGATAATCGTTGTCGAAAGCGTTCACGCGCTCGGTGAAGCGGGCCACACTCTGGGGCGAATCGGTCGAAGTCAGCGTTGTGAGGTCAATCGAGTTGAGCACGGTCTTGAACACTTCTTTGTTCATGTTTTCCTGAAGGTGCTCGGCAAGAATCTTATCGATTGCAGCTTTAACAGCAGCGTCGTCGCCGGTAACTTTCGAGTCGGCAACCGCCTGATGATATTTGTCAAGATTTTCCATATACTACTTTATTTGAATTTGGGTTAATGTTAATGTAATAACGTATGGGCTTTGGAGAGAGTTTTGAAGACTATAATAAAGAAGTGAATTACGGTCAGCTCAAGGCGAGCATACGTTCAATGGGTTTGCGCGCGCAAAGCGCTGTTTCCGGATCTACCTCGACAGCGGGCGCCATGTTTTCCAGGCACGCGGCCAGTTTGTCGAGAGTGTTGAGTTTCATGAAAGCACAGTCGTTGCAGGCACATGTGCTGTCGTCGGGAGGAGCGGGAATGAAGGTCTTGTCGGGACAGAGGCGACGCATTTCATGCAGAATGCCGCTCTCGGTAACCACAATGAATTCCGAACCGGCAGGCGCTTCGGTCGCAGCCTTGAGCAACGCAGCGGTCGAGCCAACGGAGTCGGCCAGCAGCAACAGAGCCTTTTTGCACTCGGGGTGGGCCAGCACCTTGGCTTCCGGATGCTGCTTTTTGAGCTCGACAAGTTTTTCAACCGAAAACTTCTCGTGGACGTGGCAGGCACCATTCCACAGAACCATGTCGCGGCCGGTAACGCTGTTTATATAATTGCCGAGATTGCGGTCGGGTCCGAAAATAATCTTTTCGTCGGCCGGAAGCGAGTCAACTATCTTGCGGGCGTTGCCCGAGGTGACAAGCAGATCGCTCAGAGCCTTGACGCGGGCCGAGGTGTTGACATAGCTTATAACCGTGTGGCCGGGATGAGCCTTTACGAAAGCTTCGAATTCGTCGGCCGGACAACTGTCGGCCAGGGAGCAGCCGGCCTCGAGGTCGGGCAGCAGCACGGTTTTGTCAGGGCAAAGAATTTTTGCGGTCTCAGCCATGAAGTTCACACCACATAAAACAATCACGGGCTCGCGCAGCGTCGACGCAATCTGAGCCAGGGCAAGCGAGTCGCCGATATAATCGGCCAGCTCCTGAATTTCGGGGCGCGTGTAATAATGCGCCAAAATAACGGCATCGCGCTCGCTCTTCAGCCTTTTTATTTTTTCGATTGTCTCACGGTTATCGACCATCGTTTTTTATTATTTAAATAAGTTTTTTTAAAGAATTATAAAGAAAAAAGAATAAGGGCTGTTGATAGCGATGATAACTTTTTGCCCAATCTGTTGCTTTTTTGGGTTATCAAACCTTATAAACACTTATTGACTGAGTTATCAACATATCAAATATTTGATATTCAAGGTTTATTATAGGTTATCAACACACTGTTAACAACACGCAAAGTTAATAAAAATATCCGACATTCATAGTCAATAACCTTGAAAAACGCTGTAAATAACTGTCAACAACCGAATAGGCTGTTTTGTTCTCAACAGTCAGCAAAGGGTTTTCAACAGGGTTATCAAGGGGTTTTCAACAGGTTTTGAACAGTTGTCAGCCAAAGAAAATATAGGCTGCGAGCACCCCGGCTACAGAGCCGGTGACGTCGGCCAGCAGGCCGTAGGCAACGGCGTAGCGCGTGCGTCTGACGCCGACGCTGCCGAAGTAAACAGCCAGCACGTAGAAGAGCGTGTCGGTGCTTCCCTGAATGGCAGCGCTGACCCGTGCTACGAACGAATCGGCGCCATAGGTGTTCATCAGGTCGACCATCATGCCGCGCGAACCGCTTCCGCTGAGCGGCTTCATCAGAGCGGTTGGCAGCGCGCCCACCCATTCGGCATCAAAGCCGAGGGCGGCAACCGCGCGCTCGAGGGCCGACGTCAGCACGTCCATGGCGCCCGATGCGCGAAACATGGCTATGGCCACGAGTATGGCCACCAGATAGGGAATAATCTTTACGGCGGTCTGGAAGCCTTCGCGCGCGCCCTCGATAAACGATTCATAAAGGTTGATGCGTTTCCACAGGCCGCCGATAAGAAACATAGCAATAACGGAAAAGAGCATGAAATTGGCGGCGAAGCTGCTGTAGCGCTCAACGGCTGCCGGCTCCAGCGAGGAGAAGAACCACACTATTGTGCCGACCAGGGCCGTCAGCCCGCCTAACCATCCGAGAAGCACAGGGTCCTTAAGCGAAATGCGCTGCTTGAGACAGAGCGACACTATGCCGACAATCGTGGCTATGAATGTGGCCACGAGTATGGGCATGAACACGTCGGTCGGGTTAGCCGCACCCGCCTGTGACCTGTACATGATGATGCTGATAGGAATCAGGCAGAGCCCCGAGGCGTTGAGCACGAGAAACATTATCATGGCATCGGTGGCACGCTCTTTTTCGCGGTTCAGTTCCTGGAGTTCCTGCATGGCTTTCAGGCCGAGTGGCGTGGCGGCGTTGTCGAGCCCGAGCATATTGGCCGAAACATTCATGAAAATCGAGCCCATGGCGGGGTGGTCTTTCGGCACACCCGGAAACAAACGGGTGAACAGCGGACTCACCAGTCGGCCGAACAGCCTGATGACTCCGGCGCGTTCGCCTATTTTCATCAGGCCGAGCCATAGGGTCAGGATGCCTGTCAGGCCGAGAGCGAGTTCGAAGGCCGACGATGCCGAGCCGAACGATGCCGTCATTATGTCGGACCACACCTGAATGTCACCGGTAAAAACAGTCTTGCCGACGGCAACCGCAAATGCTATAAGAAAAAATGCCACCCAGATGTAGTTCAGAATCATAATGCTGTTTAATTAAGTGCGTAATTAGGTTGATAATAGATGCAAAGTTACATTTTTGCTGCTATTTAACAAAACAGTAGCCTGCATTAAACATCGTTAAATGAATTTAAGAGGGAAAGTTTGGTCGACAAATAGGGTTGGAGTAAATTTGCACTAATACGTTTTTAAACCTTAAATTCAAACTGATTCATGAAGAAATATCTTATTGTAGGAGCGCTCGCCATGTTGGCGTCTGTTCCGGTAATGAAGGCTAAGAATCTGACTCACGTTCTCAGTTCTGACAAAACGTCGCTCGTCGTGACGACCAATGGCGGCGGTACAGCTTACTATCAGTATTTCGGTCCTAAAATAGACAATAGCGATATTTCCGGATTCTTTGGCGTAAGGTCGAACTATACCGGCCACACTCTGCCTCAGTTCGGCCTCGGTTCCGGCGGTGAAAGGGCCCTTATGGTCAGGATGCCCGACGGTTCGATAAGCGTTGACCTTGCCATGGAAGATTTGAAACTCACTTCTGACGATAAGGGCGAGTTGCTGATGCTGACATTCAACGACCGCGTTTATCCGCTGAAGGTGCGTCAGTTTTTCCGCCACTATGCCGACACCGACGTTTTTTCGACCTGGACGGAAATCACCAATACCGGCAAAAAGGGCAACATCGGGCTTCTGGAGTATGCAAGCGCCTGCGTGCCGTTAACGCGCGGCAACAATTACCTGACGCAGTTTCAAGGCGGTTGGGCCTCGGAAACCAGAATGAGCGAGTCGCCCGTTCCCGACGGCCAGACGGTCATTGCCAATAAAGCCGGTCTGCGCAACACCTTCGGATCCAATCCGGCCTTCATGATTTCGCTCGACGGCACTCCGCGCGAAAACAGCGGCGAAGTGTTTGGCGGCAATCTGCTCTGGAGCGGCAATTTCAAAACGCGCATTGACGCAAACCCCTACTCGCTCACTGTCATTTCGGGCATCAATTCCGAAGCCTCTGAGCTAACTCTCAAGCCCGGTCAGTCATTGACCACGCCTGAGTTCGCAATGGTATTCTCGACCGAAGGCAAAGGCGGCGTGAGCCGCGCCTTCCACAAGTGGGCCCGTAAATACGGCATGGCCCACGGTGACCGTCAGCACGACATTCTGCTCAACAGCTGGGAAGGCGTCTATTTCGGCGTCAACCAGGAAGTGATGGAGCAGATGATGACCGACATAGCCAATCTCGGAGGCGAACTGTTCGTGATGGACGATGGATGGTTTGGCGATAAATATCCGCGCGATAACGACCACACGAGCCTCGGCGACTGGATGGTGGCAAAGAAAAAACTGCCCGAAGGAGTGGAAGGTCTGGTTAAAGCCGCCAAGGAGCGCGGTGTCAAATTCGGCATATGGATTGAGCCTGAAATGGTCAACACTAAGAGCGAACTCTATGAGAAGCACCCCGAATGGGTGTTGAGCGACCCCAAGCGTCCCCTCATTCAGGGTCGTGGCGGCACTCAGGCCGTGCTCGACCTCTGCAATCCGAAGGTGCAGGACTTTGTGTTTTCGATTACTGACAATCTGCTCACCGAAAATCCTGAAATCGCCTATATCAAATGGGATTGCAACGCCGACATAATGAACTATGCCTCGCCCTATCTGCCCAAGGAGGAACAGAGCGAAATATACGTGCGCTATCACCAGGGTCTGGTCAAGGTGCTTGAGCGGATCCGCGCCAAATATCCCGACGTGGCCATACAGCTATGTGCCAGTGGCGGCGGTCGTGTGAACTACGGTCTGCTCCCCTATTTCGACGAGGTTTGGGTCAGCGACAACACCGATGCTTACCAGCGCGTGTTCATACAGTGGGGCGACAGCCATTTCTATCCGGCAATAGCCCAGGCGTCGCACGTCAGCGCCAGCCCCAACCACCAGACCGGTCGAGTATTGCCCATAAAGTATCGCTTCGACGTAGCTATGAGCGGCCGTCTGGGCATGGAAATCCAGCCCAAAAACATGAAGCCCGAAGAACTCGAATTCGCCAAGCACGCAATTGCCGCCTATAAGGAAATTCGCCCGGTGGTTCAGTTTGGCGACCAGTATCGTCTGCTTTCGCCCTATGAAAACCCCGTTGCGGCGCTGATGTATGCCGACGAGTCGAAGAATAATGCCGCCGTGTTTGCCTATCGTCTTGACTACCTCCACGGGCAGCCTGTTCCGATGCTTCGCCTCGATGGTGTTGACGAAAACAAAAACTACCGCATCAAGGACCTGACCCCTCAGAATGAGTCGCGTCCCTGTTATCTTGACGGCAAGGTTGTCAGCGGTCGCATTCTGCGCAATGCCGGCATCAACATCGGCCAGGTGCTTAACGGCCCCAACACTTCGATAGCCCTCTCGCTTACCGCCGAATAATCCACGTTCAGTCAAGTATCGGCACATCGAAAATAACCGTAGCGGCTGCTCTAATGAGCGGCCGCTACTTGTTGTCACAACCCCAAAACCTGCAAAATAGTGCAGTTTGCATCCCCAAAACCTGCAAAATAGTGCAGTTTGCAACCCCAAAACTTGCAAAATAGTGCAGTTTGTTGTATCTTTGCAGTAAATAAAGCATTGATAATATGATAAATATAAGAGAACTTGAATTGGTGATAGCTGATCAGGCCGAAGAATTGGAGCTGAAGAGCCGTCATTATTACTGCAAACGCTATGAGGAGGAGTTGATAGACCTTGACAGTCCGCAGGCACAGGTGGTGATTGGAGTGCGTCGTTGCGGAAAGTCAACTCTTTGCTATACGGCGCTTAGAAATGCGGGAGTGAAATTTGCCTATGTGAATTTCGACGATGAAAAATTGGCAATTGTCAATGCCGACGATTTGAATTCGATTCTTGAGGTACTATATAAAATCTATGGTCAGTTTACCCACTTGTTTCTCGATGAAGTGCAGAATGTTGAGGGATGGCATCTTTTTGTCAACCGACTGCTACGTCGCGATATGCGCATATTGATAACAGGTTCTAATGCAAAGTTGCTGAGCGGTGAACTATCAACTCACCTGACCGGACGTCATCATGTAATAAACCTTTTTCCGCTTTCGTTTTCGGAATTTTGTGACTGCACGGGAGTCGAAATTTCGGGCACTACGACCGAGAAGCTGGCTTTGCGGCGCAAGGCGTTTGACGATTATATGAAGCAGGGAGGTTTTCCTGAGCTCATGAAAGTGAAATCGCATCGCGACTATATCAATGATTTGACCGGTAATATTCTTCAGCGCGACATCGAGCAGAGGTTCAGCATACGCCATAAGATGGCTTTTGAAAATCTGGCACAGCATCTGATGAACGAGGCTCCTACTCTTCTACAGTATTGCGCGCTTAGCGACTCTCTCGGCCTTGGCTCGCCTCACACAGCACAAAAATACGTCGGATATATAAATCAAGCCTATCTGTTGCTGACGCTTCATAAGTATTCGCCCAAAAGCCGTCAGAGACTTGTAGGCGACAAGGCTTATTGTGTTGACGTGGCCTTTATGGATAAACGATATGACGCTTTTAGTGGCGATAACTTCGGTTGGCGTCTCGAAACAATAGTTTTTTTGGAACTTAAGAGGCGCTGTCTGCGCGAGGGGCTTGATTTGTATTATTTGTCAGACAGCCGCAGCGAATGTGACTTCATAGTTTGCAGCGGCAACCGCGCTGTTGCAGCTTTTCAGGTTTCGTTTGACATCAGTGCGGCCAAAACCCGCCAGCGCGAAATCAATGGCCTGCTTATGGCGGCGCGTACCGCACGTTGCAATAATCTGACGCTAATAACCGACTATGAGTATGAAGATATTGAGGTTGGCGGTAAAAAAATCAAAATCAGACCTGCTTATGAGTGGGTTCTCGCAAAAAGTTGGTAAATTTGTGGTGCATGAAAAAAAAATTAGTTTTTTTGACAGGAGCCGGCGTCAGCGCCGAGAGCGGCATCAGAACGTTCAGAGATGCCGACGGCCTCTGGGAGCAATATCCGGTAATGGATGTGTGTTCGGCAACGGGATTCAGGCGCAATCCGGCGCTGGTTCATCAGTTCTATAACGAGCGCCGCCGCCAGCTCGGCGAGGTTGAGCCTAATGCGGCCCATATTGCCATTGCGCGCCTGGCCGAGAAGTTCGACGTCATGGTGGTTACGCAAAACGTCGATAACCTCCACGAGCGGGCCGGAGTGCCTGCCGACCGCATTATCCACCTTCACGGCGAGCTGATGAAGGTGCGTGCCATTGACGACGAGAGCCGCGTTTATGAGCTCTGCCCGCCTGATGTCGACACTACACCCGCCACGGTCATCGATGGCCATTGCGTAAGGCCGCATATAGTATTTTTCGAGGAGGCAGTGCCTATGATTGAGCCGGCGGCCCGGGAGGTTGCCGAGGCTGATATATTGGTGGTCATTGGTACATCGCTCAATGTTTATCCGGCAGCGGGACTCATCAATTTTGCGCGCCGCGATGCTGAAATTTATTATATCGACCCGGCGCCAGCCGCTGTCGCGTCGCGCGTGCGAGTGATTGCCGAGACTGCCACAAAGGGCATGGAAATACTTGAAAAAGAACTTCTGGAAAAATGAAAGCAGACGAATTATCCACTCCGTTCTATATTGTATATGAGCAGAAACTCAGGCGCAACATCGAGCTGATAAAGAGTGTGGCCGATGAGGCCGGGGTTGAAATCATCATGGCGTTCAAGGCGAATGCGCTCTGGCGCACGTTTCCGATTTTCAGGGAATATGGTGTCAGCGCTACCGCAAGTTCGCTCAATGAGCTGCGCCTTGCCATCGACGAACTCCACACCAAGGTTCACACCTACTGCCCGGCTTATACCGAGGCGACCATCGGCGAGTATCTCGACGGTTCGACCCATATCACCTTCAATTCGCTCAGCCAGGCCGAGCGCTTTCTGCCGCAGACCCTGGCCAAGGGGGTGTCGGCGGGTTTGCGCGTCAATCCGCGCTGCTCGGTAATCGAAACAGATCTGTATAACCCGGCGCTTCCAGGGTCGCGCTTCGGGGTGAGTGCCGACGACATGCCCGAAAGTTTGCCAGAGGGTATCGAAGGCTTTCATTTCCATGCTTTATGCGAGAGTGGCCCCGAAGAGCTCGAGCGCGTGCTTGAGGCTTTCGAGTCGCAGTTCGGCCGCTTCCTGCCTCAGCTGAAGTGGGTTAACATGGGCGGCGGCCATCTGATGACGCGCGCGGGCTACGATACCGCACGTCTGGTCGAGATTTTGCGCGGATTCCGCAGCCGCTATCCGGGCATGAAGGTGATTCTCGAGCCGGGCTCGGCATGGACGTGGCGCACGGGCGACCTGATTACGGAAGTGGTCGACGTAGTGGCGAACCAGGGCATCAAGACGGCGATTGTAGACGTCAGCTTTGCCTGCCATATGCCCGACACGCTCGAAATGCCCTACCAGCCCGCCATCAGCGAGGCGACTCCCGGGGCGCCTAACAGCTACCGGCTGGGTGGAAATTCATGTCTGAGCGGCGATTATGTAGGCGACTGGCAGTTTGAGCAGCCGCTCGTGCCCGGCCGGCGCCTGACGCTCGAGGATATGAATCACTACACTACGGTCAAGACCACCATGTTCAATGGCATCAGCCATCCGGATATAGTGCTGTGCAGGGCCGACGGAGAGTGTGAGATACTGCGGCGCTTCACTTATGAGGACTATAAATCACGTATGAGCTGATGAAACCTAAATTCAGTGTGATAGTTCCGGTCTATAACCGGCGCGACGAGGTCGCTTCGCTGCTTGAGAGCCTGGCCAAGCAGACCGTAAAGAATTTCGAGGTGATTATTGTAGACGACGGCTCGACCGACCCTTGTGGTGGCGAGTGTGCCCCATATGCCGGTTTTGTCACCTATTATATGAAGGATAACGAGGGGCGCTCGCCTGCCCGCAATTACGGCATGGAACGCGCCCGCGGCGACTATTTTGTGTTTTTTGACTCAGATTGCGTCATTCCGTCCGCTTATTTTGCCACCCTCGAGCGCGAGCTTGAGGCTCGTACTGCCGATTGTTATGGCGGTCCGGACTCGGCCCACGACTCGTTTACTCCGCTCCAGAAGGCCATAAATTTTGCCATGACCTCGTTGCTGACCACCGGCGGTATCCGCGGCGGCCGAATACAGCTCGAAAAGTTCAAGCCCCGCACGTTCAACATGGGTTTTGCGCGCAGGGTCTACGAAAAGGTTGGTGGCTTCAGAGAGATGTTCTCGGAAGACATTGATATGTCGACGCGCATCAAGCAGGCCGGATTCTCAATCGAGCTGTTCCGACCCTGTGCCGTTTATCACCGCCGTCGCCTCAGCTGGCGCAAGTTTGCTCGTCAGGTCTACGTGTTCGGCATGAGCCGCATAACGCTTCAGCTGCTTTACCCCGGGTCGCTCAAAGCCGTCCACACTCTTCCGGCCCTGTTTCTGCTCGGCACACTGTTTTTGCTGGCAATGGGCTGTGCCGTGAGTCTGTGGTGGCTGGCTCCGTTGGCGGTATATATCGTGGCGCTCTTCGTCGCGGCGCTTGCCTCGACTCGCTCGCTGAAAATTGCGCTGCTTGCCGTGCCCGCCTCGATGGTTCAGCTCTATGGCTATGGCGCCGGCTTTCTCAAGGCCTGGTTCACTCAGATATTGCTCGGCCGTGGTCGCAACGAGGCCGCCGAGCTACGCATACGTCAAGGCAAGAATGAATGACTCGGCTTCAACAATGATGATGCGCCATCTGGCCGACGACGAGCGCCCGCGCGAAAAGGCGCTCGAGCGCGGCATCGGCGCCCTGAGCGATGCCGAACTGCTTGCTATTCTGCTGCGTGTAGGCGTCAGGGGCAAGAATGTCATAGACGTGTCGCGCGACATTCTCGGCTGCTACGGCAACGATCTGGGGCGTCTGGCCAAGGCGTCGCCCCGCGAGCTGTCGCAGCTTGTGCCCGGCATCGGTCCTGCAAAGGCCATCACCGTGATTGCTGCCCTCGAGCTGGGGCAGCGCTGCCGCGGCGCCCTGGGGCGTGTCAAGCCTAAAATGACCGGCTCGGGCGCAATTTATGAATATGTGAGAGATAAGGTGGAGCTGCTTGACCACGAAGAATTCTGGGCCGTGATGCTCAACAAGAGCCTCGGCGTCGAGTCGCTTGAACGCATATCGTCGGGCGGCATGGACGCTACGGTAGTCGACATAAGGCTGCTGGTGAAGCGTGCGCTTGATGCCCGTGCCGTGGCCGTAGCGCTTGTCCATAACCATCCCTCTGGCCAACTGCGCCCCTCGATGCAGGACGATGCCCTGACACGCCGTATCAAGCAGGCCTGCGAGTTGCTCGACATCCGCCTCATCGACCACCTCATCATCAGCCCCGCAGGCTACTTCAGCTACAACGACGAAGCCAAACTCTGAGGCCCACACCCACCCTACCTGATCAGATTACTTGACGGAAAGCGCTGACCGGTAGTCCTTAAAACAAGTTGTTTATGATTGCTTCAGTATTTTATTATAATCCCATATAGGCATCGGGCAAATCTTATGCTGTACGATTTTTTTATATTGCGGCATATGTTTTGGAATATCACATTTCGAGGATTGAACCCAATAAAACGCTTGTTTGGTTTTGGTTGTAAGTTTGTGAATCTCTGGGGCTTTGTTAGCAAGCCATGATTTGATCCATTGAAGTTTCTGAATCATTTTTGATACTTCTCCTGTTGTTGCAGAGTGTACTTCTATGTAAAAGACTTCTCCGTCATAGCAGATGGCATAGTCCCAACGATTATCATCAGGATAAAGACTGACGGTTGTAGTATCTATATCAAGACTGCCGTCTATTTTCTTAGGGTCAGGAACTTTGATTTTTGATTTGTACTCACCAAAAGCTTCAAGCCCTTCACAAAAACCATCAGCAACATCGGGGGTTGACAATACGGCGTCTCTAAATGGAGAACTTTTCTTAAATTTTCCCATTTGAAATATCACATTATCTTAGTCAACATATTTATACACTATGTCGGCAACTTTAGATGAGAATTGTGACAAACCACCCCATTCTGCTACTGTACTATCTTCACTCCCTGCATCCAGAGACGAAATATCGCAGGATATCACTTTGCCGGATGTGGACCGTGAAAATGAATAGGTTGATAATTTTTTATCAAATAGCCCACTGAATAATTGTGATGTGGCAGAATCCTTAGGCAAATCGAACATTTCATATAGAGCATTCTCTTTATTCGCTGTGCTGGAATTCTTAATTATGTTGAATGCCCATGCAAAATCCAGGATGGTAGTGGAATGTGTTGAAACAATGACTTTATATCCATTCTGAATCAGTTCCAATATTTCAAGCAGAACAGCCTTGATGGCTTGAGGGTGAAGCCCCATTTCGGGTTCTTCTATAACTACGTACTTATAGTTGTCGGTTTTAATTACTTGAGATGATGGACCGGATAAACAATAAAAACCGAGGAGTAATGGCATAAATTCTTTTTGACCCGCACTCCAGGTCATAAAAGGTATGCTCATATCATCAATTTTCATTTTCATCTTTTTTTGACCTGATATTTCTTCCATCACAATTTTGCCGCCATGGAAGATGTTGTCGTCAAATGACTTCTTTAAAGCTGTTTTTAGGCGATTTCCAACGGGAAACAGTGTTTCAGGATCGCCCATTCCTCCCTGAACGAAAATTCTGAGAGTTTCACTGAACGATTTCAAAACGTATGGCGTCGCCATATCAAACTCCATAAAGTTTTTAGGCCGTCCATCTGAGATGCTTAAAATCCTCTGAGCCGGTATGTAGAACATCAACTCCTTTTTTGGGGTGTGTCTTTTTAACAAGTCCTCCAGAGACACGATTTTGCCGTCAAATTGTATTTGTGTGTTAGGTTTCAGTATATTCTGCATACCATCACCAAAGAACAAATCCAATACTTTCTGAGGTTTTTTCTTGTCAATAATGAAGTTGTATTTCCTTAAATTGGATAATATATACTCTTTATCGACAATGTACTTTAATAATTCCAAAAACAAGCTTTTTCCACTTGCTTGGGGACCTACGATGAGCGTCAAATCCCCGAATTCAACATTGACCTCCTCAATAGGGCCAAAATTATTTATTTTTAATGAGTTCATTTTCACAACTATTTAGTCTTGTTGTTTATTTCACAAATTTACGAATAAAAAATGACATTGCTTCGACCTTGCTTTTAAAAGGTTTTCGGAATGTCAGAGGGGAACAAGGCGTATGGGGCTGCGCGCCAGGCGTGCCTCGAGATATTTGCGGAATTTGACGGTCTCGGCGGCGGTCATGGGTGCGGAGTAGCGAACCAGGGCAAGGTTGAGAGTGTCGAGGCGTGCGGAGTCGACCGAGCATACCACTGCTGTGGTGACGGCTATGTCGCGCACTTTCGGAAACACAACCTTGAGTTCCGGGGCCATGGTGGCGCCGACGGAATCGTTGGCTGCTATCATGGCCATGCGTGTCCGGAGCGAGTCGATTACGCTTTGCTGGCGTTCGATGGTCTGTTGTGTCAGGGCATACATTGACGACAGCATGGCGCCTGAGGTTTTTTCAACGTCGATGTTCTGGATTGTGGAGCCCTGGATAATGCGGAGTGTGGTTCCGGCGAGGTGATAGCGCGGAAGTTTGTCGGTCATGGCCGACAGCAACGAGTCTTCGGGCAGAGGTGTGCCCATCAGGGCTATTGTCAGGGTGTTGCCTTGCTTGGAGATGTCGGTTTTGTAGTTCAGAACCTGGGTGTTGGGAAAGTTGAACTGTTCGGCAACGAAGTGTGAGCAGTTTTGCTCGAAGTTGTTTTGCACGAACATGGTGTAGGTCAGAAAAATTGCCGGCAGCATTGTCAGGGCGGCGATTATATAGACCGAGCGGCGTACTTTGCGGGCGCGGGCGGGGTCGGCAAACGCCTTGAGCCTGTAGCCCATCAGTTTTATGCCGGCGTAGGTTGCCACGGCGATAAACACCGAGTTGATGAAAAAGAGGTAGAGGGCGCCGAAAAGGTAGTGGGGCTGCAGAGTTGCGAGGCCGTAGCCGGCAGTGCATAGCGGCGGCATGAGTGCCGTGGCGATGGCTACGCCCGGAATCACGTTGCCTTTGTTTTTGGCTCCGAGAGCCAATATGCCTGCTGCGCCGCCGAAGAATCCGATAAACACGTCGTAGATGGTCGGTGTGGTGCGGGCCAGCAGTTCGGAGTGGCTTTCGTTGACCGGCGAAATCATGAAGTAGAAGCACGAGGTCAGCACTGAAATCGACGCTGCGATCATCAGGTTGCGGAACGAGCGTTTCATCAGTTCGAAGTCGTGGACGCCGACAGCAAGGCCGATGCCGATAATGGGGCCCATCAGCGGCGATATGAGCATTGCACCGATAATTACGGCGGTCGAGTTGGTGTTGAGGCCGAGCGAGGCTATGAATATGGCTACGACAAGAATCAGCGAATTCATGCCGCGAAACGAAACCCCTTCGCGTATGGCGGTTTCTGCTTCGGCCTGCGGTATCAGAAATGGCGACAGGTCGAAAAAGGCTTTGACCTTGTCGCGTAAGGCATTGAGGTCCATATTCTAAGGTTTTCGGGTGGGGTCTAAGTGAGAGAGGAGGCGGGGGCTGATTATTTTGTGCCGAATTCGCGCAGGGCGCCGGTCAGAGGGTCAAAGATGGCATAGCCCGGTTCTTTTTTGTTAGTGAAGAACGAGGGTTCGAGGCCGAAGACCACGCCAAGCTGTGCAACGTCGAACGTTTCGGTATCAACGGTGTGGCCGTCGAAATCGATTGTGAAGGTTGCGGAGCCGGGAATGCAGTAGGGCACGCCGCCGCGGGGGAATGTTTTTTCCACTCCCTTGTCGGTCATAGGGAGTTTGCCGCGGTTGTTGACCGTGTAGTTCAGGTAAATAGGGGCGCCCGAGAGGTCGTCGGGTGCAACGAAGCCCTTGAGCGGGTTGAGGCGGGCAATGATTTGGTCGCGCACGGACGAAACCGGCGGAATGTAGGTGAGCGTGGTAACGTCGGTCGAGGTGCGCACCGTGCCGATAAACATTGCCGTGAGGGCTTCTTCCTGGGCATTGATGTTGCTGAGAATCAGTTCGAGGGCTTTGCCGTCAGGCATGTTGTCGGCCTGGCCGGTCAGGTAGTCCTGGCGGCTTTGACGCAGCTGCATGATCTGTTCGGCGGCGAGCTGTGCGCGCTTGGCCAGCGATGAACTCTGGAGCATCTCCTCGGTGACGGCATAGCGCGCGGCTTTCGATTCGAGGGGTGAAGGGCTCAGCGGCTTTGCCACGGGCAGCTCGCATGGCGCGTCAGCTTCGATGGCGTCGTCGGTGTTGATTGTCAGCGGCATGCCGGTTTCGGAGATGGTTACGAATACGGGAGTACCGCCTTTGAACTGCATCAGATATTGCTCGGCGTCGGCCGGAATTTCGCCTTTGACGTTCATGACGGCCGATATGAGGGTCCACGACGTTGACTGTTTGCTGACGGCTTTGCGTGCGGCGTCGGCTCCGAGATATCGTTCGGTGTAATTATAGAATTCGCCGGGGGTCGCTATGGTGCGGCGAGCCTCGAGGGTAATGTCGACCGTGGTTCGCGGCAGCGAGTAGGTGATGCCGTAGTCGTTGGCTTTGGTGGCGGAGAGTTTAGTGACGGTCTGGGCCGGTGCGGCCAGCGCTATGCCTGAAAGCAGAGGGAGGATAAGTAGTTTCTTCATGATTTCTTGGCTTGGATTTTTTAGTGGCATTAACTTAAGAGAGACTTGATTGCACGGCCAATGTTGGCGGCGATGTCGCCGGCGGTGACCCCATAGGAGCCTTCGGTGTCGGCGGCGAGCTGGCCTGCCAGGCCGTGGATGTAGACGCCGAGCAGGGCGGCCACTTCGGGGTAGTAGCCCTGGGCGAGCAGAGCGGTGATGACGCCCGTGAGCACGTCGCCCGAGCCGGGGGTTGCCATGGCGGGGCAGCCGGTGGCGTTGAAACATACGAGGCCGTCGGGGCGCACGATGGTGGTGTAGCGTCCTTTGAGCACTATGATGACGTTGTGATAGCGGGCCATTTCGATAGCCTTGACCAGACGGGCTTCGGAGGTGGTGTGCTGGCCGAATATGCGGTCGAATTCGCCGGCATGGGGGGTCAGGACGGAGTGGACCGGAACGTGGTGGAGCAGTGTCTGGCGGCGTGCTATGCAGTTCAGGGCGTCGGCGTCGAGCACCAGCGGCTTGTCGTAGACGGTAAGGAATTTTTCAAGGGCGTTGGTGGTGGCATCCGACGTGCCGATGCCGGGGCCGATGCCGATGGCGTTGTAGGGGTGCGAGGCGTGAATCTCGCCGATTACGAGGTCGGCGTTCGATGCGGCAAACATCGCTTCGGGCACGGCTGACTGCACGGCTTCATAGCCGCAGCGGGGCGAGAACACGGTCAGCTTGCCGACTCCGGCGCGCAGTGCTCCGCGGGCGCTGATGATTGCCGCACCCATCATGCCGTAGCTGCCGGCAACGAGCATGGCCGAGCCGAAGTCGGCCTTTGAGCAGAATTCGGGGCGCTGCTTGAGCAGGCGGCGCACGTCGGTGCGCTCGATTATGTAGAATGGAGCGGGAGTTTTGCGGATTTCGGTGTTGCTCAGGCCAATGTCGATGGTTTTCCATTGGCCTACGACCTGGGCGTTGTCGGCCATCAGGAAGCTCAGGTGCGGAAACTGGGCGCCGAGGGTCACTGTGGCGTGGACCATGTTGCGCACGACGGCGTTGGGGTTCCAGTCGGCAAAGAGGCCCGAGGGCACGTCGATGCTGATTACCGTGGCGCCGCTGTCGGAGATGAATTTGGCCAGTTCGCGGAAGCCGCCGTTGAGGGGCTCTGTGAGTCCGATGCCGAACAGGCCGTCGATAACGATGTAGTTGCGGTCGAGGTGGGGCCGGTTGAATTGCTTCACGACCTCGGTGAAGTCGGCGTCGGGGGCCGTCTGCAGCAGGCGGTCGCGGCAGGTGCGGCAGTCGGCCGAGAGTTTTTCTCCGCCTATGTTGAACAGGAACACCTCGGGTTTATAGCCCTGCTCGTAGAGCATTGCGGCGGCGACCAGTGCGTCGGCGCCATTATTGCCGGGGCCGGCAAACACGGCGATGCGGCTGTTGGCCTTCAACCGGCTCACAACTTCGACTGCTACGCCTTCGGCCATCCGCTCAATCAGCTGAAGCGGGCTGATGCCCTCGTTGTCTATGGTTTTGCGTTCGATTTCGCGAATTTGCTCGGCAGTGAAAATTTTCATGACTCTATAATCGATTAAAGCGCAAAGTTACAAAAAAACTGCAGAACTCCCATAAATAAAAAAGCTGACGTTGCGTCGGGAATTTGTCAGCTGTGTCAGTTGTGGCGGTTGCGCGGATGATAGAGCAGTATTTCCTCGCGCAGGCGGCTGCGGTCGATGTGGATGTAGATCTGGGTCGTCGCTATGCTTTCGTGGCCGAGCATCTGCTGTATGGCGCGCAGGTTGGCGCCACCTTCGAGCAGGTGGGATGCGAAGCTGTGGCGCAGGGTGTGGGGCGAAATGTCGCGTTTGATGCCTGCGTCGTCGGCCAGGTGTCTGACGATGTCGAACACCCGCATGCGGGTGATGCGTGAACCGGTTCGCGGCGCCAGAAACACGTAGTTTTCCTCGCCGGGACGAATCTTGCCGCCGGCGCGCGATGCGAGCCATTCGCGAAGCGCGTCGGCGGTAATCTCGCCGAGCGGCACAATGCGTTCCTTGCTCCCCTTGCCCACCACCGTCAGATAGCCCTGTTCGAGATTGAGCCTGCTGATTTCGAGGTTGATTACCTCGCTGACGCGCAGGCCGCAGCCATAGAGCGTCTCGATCAGGGCCCGGTCGCGCAGCGCTTCGCGGCTGTCGGGGTTGATGGCAGCTATCATGCTGTCGATTTCCTCGACCGAGAGCACCTGAGGCAGGTGGAGGCCTATTTGCGGCGGCTGTATGAGCAGGGCCGGGTTGGAGCTGATGTAGCCTTCAATGACGAGATATTTGAACAGGGCCCTGATGCCGCTGACAATGCGTCGCAGCGAGCGTGGCGACAGATACAGTTCCATCATGCTGACCATGAAGGAATGGAGCGTCTGCACGGTCACTTCACTCAGCGGCGTCTGCTCTTCGTCGATGAATTGAAGCAGGCGCGCGGCGTCGCGCAGGTAGGCCTCGCGCGAGTTTTCGGCGCTGCCGGCCTCGAGCAGCAGGTAGGCGCCGAAGCCTTGCAGCAATTTTTTAGCCGGGGGTGTTTCCCTCATCGGGATAGTTCAGGTTGGCGTACGATGGCGACGCGAGGATTTCGTCGCGGAAGGTGGCGGCCAGGGCTTTTGCGGCCTCGAGGTCGTTGAACGTGTAGTTGCCGCAGTCGCGTGCGGTGGCGCCGGGGATGGGGCCGTCAAAGCGGGCAATGAAGTCAAACATGTCGCGCATCAGTTCGAGGATGTCGAGCGGCTCGAGGTGGCCTTGCAGTATGAGGTATGATCCGGTGCAGCAGCCCATGGGGCCCCAGTAGACTATTTTGTCCTTCCACTCGGGGTCGTTGCGCAGATAAGTGGCCGCGAGGTGTTCGATCGAGTGGAGGGCGCGCGGGTCGGCGGCAGGCTGGCGGTTGGGTTCGGTCAGGCGGATGTCGAATGTGGTCAGAGCGTCGCCCGACGGTGTCGTGTCGCGCCGGCTGACGAAGATGCCGCGCTGAAGCCTGAGGTGGTCAATGGTGAACGATGCGATTTTCTTCATAGTTCGGCAATGATGTCGCGTATCACTCCGAAGGTTTCGGAGGGTGCGGCGGTCCAGAATGAGTCATATTGGGCGCCGTTGTCGGCCACTTCGCCCGGAGTGTCGGAAATTACGCGCAGGCAAATGAAGGGAATGTCGAAGCGGTGGCAGGTCTGGGCAATGGCGCCGCTCTCCATGTCGACTCCGACGGCGTCGGGATAGAGCTTCAGCACGTGGTCAACGGTTTCGCGGCGGTCAACGAAGATGTCGCCCGAGGCAACGACGCCGAACTTGACAATGGGGTTTTCAATCAGGCTCTTCATCGAGAGCACGCGGCTTGAGCCGGGCATGAGCCGAGGGGCTCCGGCCGCCCTGCCCCACTCCGTTCCGGGTCCGCACCATACGTCGTGATAGCCCACGGCCGTGGCGGCCACTACATCGAGCACCGACGCCTTGCCGCCGGTGCCGCCGGCAACTCCGGTGTTGATTATGATTTCAGGGCCGAACTCACTTATCATGGCGCGGCATCCAAGGGCGGCGTTGACCTTGCCGATGCCGCATTTCATTGCGCATATCTGATTGTGGCCTATCGAGCCTATGTGCATTTCGAAGCCGTCGGCACTGACGGCTTCGGCGTGTTGAACCAGGGGTAGCAGCAGCTGAAGCTCCTTGTCCATGGCTACTATTATGCCTATTTTCATGTTCTGTCAGTTAATGGGTATTGTAAGCACCAGGCGGAGGCCGTCGGTGAAGTCAGTGTCGTGTACGAGCGAGCCGTTGAGGGCGTCGAGCATCATTTTGCAGTTGGGCAGTCCGAGACCCTCAATCCTTGCGTCGGACTCAAAGCGGTTCCAGTTGTTCATCACCTCATCTATCTCTTCGTCGGGCAGATGCTTGCCTGACTCGGTGATTATGAACGAGCACGTTTGTTTTTCGCGGTCAATGTCGAGCGTAATGTCGATTGTGCCGCTGTTGGTAATGCGTATCAGGTTGGCCAGGGTCGACAGCAGTATTATCTGCACGCGTCTCGGGTCGGTGATAATTGTGTTGTCGGGGCCTGCCGACGGGGTGAATCTGATGGTCACTCCTTGCGGAAGCTGGGGCTTGATGCTGTCGCAGGGAATTTCGGTGAGTATATTGGCGTCGACGGGAATGCGGCGAGTCGGCACCCGGTGGGTGTCGAGCATCGAGAACTCCTGCACGTCGTTGGCCACTTCCTGCAGGATGCGGGCGTTGACGTCGACCACCGATGCGAAGTGGTGCATGAATCCTTTTGTTTCCTCGCGTGCGTTTTCAACAATCATCTGCGTGTAGTCGATAATGGCGTTGACAGGCGTTGCCAGTTCGTGGCTTATGTAGGATATCAGCTGCACTTTGTCTGATTCGCATGTGCGGCACTTTTCGGTCAGACTGTCAACCTCGGCCCTGAGGCGTTCTATTTCGCCGTTCTCGGTGCGAAGGTCGGCGTTTTCGGCCTTGAGGCGCTTGATCAGGCGGTTGCGGTTGATCAGGCGGAAGCAGACCGCGACGAGCAGCAGGGTCAGCAGGACTGTTGTGACCGTCAGCGCCAGCAGAGTGTTGCGTGTGTTGCGCAGGCGCGCTGCGGCCGACTGGCGGCGCAGGGCGTTGACGTCGTAGAGTATCTGCAGTTCACGCACCCGCTCGTTGGCCTTGTGGGTCATGTACTCCTCCATGAGGTAGTAGTTGCGGTTTTCGGCCTGACGGCGCACGAGCGAGTCGCCGGCCATGTCGGCCACGTCGATGAGCTGGCGCAGGGCGCGTCGGCGGTCGTAGAGGCCCGAGGCGTCGGCGGCAATGCGTTTGGCGGCGTGCAGCGCCTCGTCATACTTGCCACTGCGCACGAGCATGCCCAGGCAGATCGACGGGTCGCTCTGACAGTCGGCGGCCACGTCGGGGTTGCGTCCTGCAATTTCCACTACCTGGGCATAGTAATCGTGGATGTCACTGTCGGAGAGGCATTCGTAGTTAAGCAGCAGGCGTCGCAGACATTTGTAGCGGGCAATGTCGAAGTTCTTGTAGAAGCGTCCGTCGGCTCTGTTGAATTTGAGTATCTGGTTGATTGTCAGCAGTTGGCTGCGATCGGCCTTGATGCTCTTCGTTGTTTCGTCATTGTGCCCGTAGGAGGGGGCGGCTATGACGTTGAACTTGATTCTCAGATAGTTGTTGGGCAGGGTCGGCATGGCGGTAATCGCCTTGTCGAGATAGTCGAGATATTCGCTAAGCAGTTCGCCTTGGGTTTCCTTCGATAGGATTTCGGTTATCGTAAACAGGTTTGCGGCGCGTTCGTAGGGATCGGCGTCGTCGGGCAGATCAACGAATACCTTGAGCAGTTGCCGCAGGTGAGTCGACCGCTCGGTGTCTGACTTATAGCGATGGGCCGAGGCTTTCGACGCGAGGATGAACGTGCGGGTCTGGCGCCTGTCTTCCGAGTCGGGCAGCGTGTCGATCAGGCTCAGCGCCTCGCTGACAATGGAGTCGTTTGATGCCTTGGAGCCGAGTATGGCCCACTGGCGCAGCATGTCGAGCTGAACTGTGTGGTTGCCGGTCCGGCCTGCCAGTTCATAGAGCTGTTTCACCAGGGGCATGCGCTCCGCCGTGTGAGTGAGGTCGTGAATGTCGTAGATGAACTGAATGCTGTCGGCCGCGTTGTCGGCCTTTGCCAGGCGCTCTTTTAATGTTGCAATAAGCCGCTCGGGGTCGACCTGCTCGGCGGCGCGTACAGGGCACGAGGCAATCAGGAAAGTTGCCAGTAAAAGCATGAACTTTCCGACTGAAAGCAGTATGTTGACAACATTTTTCATGACATTGATTGGTCACAAGTTTGCCACAAAGATAACATAAAAACGCCTACCGGCCAAATAAATTTACAAGAATTTTACAAAAAAGTTACAAAACGGTTAAAACGATTGCGGATTTTGGCTCATCTGTTTTTGCTGATACGTGAAAAAAGTTGTAAATTTGCGGTTAATATGATTGCGAATTTCGGCATAAAAGACGCTCTCGACGTCTTGTTGGTTGCCGCGCTGCTTTTTTGGCTCTACAGGCTAATGAAGCAGTCGGGCACGAAAAATATCTTCATCGGTGTGCTGGCCTTCATTGCCGTATGGCTGCTCACATCGGTAATTCTCGGCATGCGCCTGACCGGCACTATCCTGGATAAGTTCATGAGTGTGGGCCTGCTGGTGCTGGTAATATTGTTTCAGGAGCAGATTCGCCGCTTTCTGGAAGAAATCGGCTCCAACCAGCGCTGGAAGGGGTTGCGCCGCTTTTTCAGACGCAAGCTCGAGGGGCGCAATTCCGAGGCCGACGAGATGGAGAAGGCTCACCGACGCGTCATGCCCATCGTCTATGCGTGCATGAACATGGCCCGTTCGCGCACCGGCGCTCTGATAGTCGTTGAGCAGAACATCAGCCTGACTACCTACGAGAAAACCGGCGACATTATTGACGCGCGCCTCAATTCGCGACTGCTGGAGAATATCTTTTTCAAGAACTCGCCGCTCCACGACGGCGCCACCATCATTGCCCGCGACCGCATTGTGTCGGCCGGATGTATCCTGCCCGTGAGCCATGACAGCTCGATTCCGCGCTCGCTCGGTCTGCGCCACCGTTCGGCTCTCGGCATTGCCCAGGCCACCGATGCCGTGGCCATAGTTGTCAGTGAGGAGACCGGCGGCATCTCCATAGCCCAGAACGGCGAGCTGTCGACCCACGTGTCGACCGCCGAGCTCGAGCGCAGGCTGACGCATCTGAACTTCTGACAGAGTGTTTAAATGACAACCGACTACGACTATCTCAGCGACCTCAACGACGCGCAACGCGCGGCCGTGACCTACGATGCCGGCCCGGAGCTGGTGATTGCGGGCGCCGGCTCGGGCAAGACGCGTGTGCTCACTTATAAGATTCTGCATCTGCTCGTCGACAGGAAAATAGAGCCCTGGCGCATAATGGCCCTGACTTTCACCAACAAGGCGGCGGCCGAAATGAGGTCGCGAATCGAAAAGATGACGGGCGCGAAGGTGGCTTCGCGGCTGTGGATGGGCACGTTCCACTCGATTTTCCGACGCATTCTGAACGCCCACGTAGACCGCATTGGCTTCAAGCCCGGCTTCACCATCTATGACTCGGCCGACTCCAAGGCCCTGGTCAAGACCATTATCAAGGATATGGACCTTGACGACAAGATTTACAAGCCGTCGACGGTGCTGGGTGCGATTTCGGCGGCCAAGAACGCGCTGATTTCGCCCGCACAATATAAGGTGAGCCGTGACATCATCGAGGCTGACAAGCGTGCGCGCAGGCCCATGATTTATGCAATCTACGAAACCTACTGCCGCCGCTGCTTTGTGAGCAACGCCATGGATTTCGACGACCTGCTCTATTTCACCAACGTGCTGTTTCGCGACAATCCGGATATTCTTCACCATTATCAGGAGTTTTTCAGCTACGTGCTGGTCGACGAGTATCAGGATACGAACTTTGCCCAGCACTTGATCGTGACGATGCTGACCCGCCAGTCGGGAAATCTGTGTGTTGTCGGCGACGACGCCCAGAGCATCTACTCGTTCCGTGGCGCAAACATCGATAACATTCTGACGCTGAAGCGCACCTACCCCACCCTGCGCACCTTCAAGCTCGAGCAGAACTACCGCTCGACGCAGACAATCACCAATGCCGCCAATTCGCTCATCGAGAAGAACACGGAGCAGATTCGCAAAAACGTGTTCTCGCGCAATGAAAAGGGTTCGCCCATCGAACTGGTCAGGGCTTACAGCGACTTCGAGGAGGGCTATCTGGTGGCAAACCGCATTGCGTCGCTGCGGGCCGAGCGCCATGACTCGTTTGAGGACTATGCCATACTGTACCGCACAAATGCCCAGAGCCGTGTGCTCGAGGAGTCGCTGCGCAAACGCAACATACCCTACCGCATCTACGGCGGCCTGTCGTTCTATCAGCGCCAGGAGGTCAAGGATGCCATGGCCTACTTCCGTCTGAGCGTCAACGTTGACGATGACGAGGCCCTGAGGCGCGTTATCAACACGCCGAGCCGAGGCATCGGCCAGACAACCCTGCAGCGCCTTGGGCGGGCCGCTCTCGACGCCGGAGTGAGCCTCTGGAGCGTGATTGCCGACCCCGGGGCCTACCCTGCCGGTCTCGGCGCCGCGGCGCTGAAAAAGCTCGACACATTCCGCATGCTGATTGAGAGCTTCGTGGCCCTTAACCTTCAGGGGCGTAGCGCTTTCGAAGTGGCCGAGACCATAATAACGCGCAGCGGCCTGATGGCTCAGTATCTGAGTGACCATGCGCCGGAAACCATAGCCCGCCGCGAGAATCTCGAGGAGCTGGTCAGCGCCGTGCGCGAGTTTGTCGAGGAGAGACTCGAGGAGGGTAACCCCGACATTATGCTGGGTGATTTTCTCGGCATGGCGTCGCTGGCCACCGACCAGGACCGCAAGGACGACGACATGCAGGCAACCGAGCGGGTGACGCTGATGACGGCTCATGCGGCCAAGGGTCTGGAATTCAACAATGTATTCGTTGTCGGAGTTGAAGAGGAACTGTTTCCGTCGGGCATGTCGATGTCGTCGTTGCGCGAAATCGAGGAAGAGCGCCGCCTGCTTTACGTGGCCATTACGCGCGCCAAGTGTTTCTGCATGCTCAGTTTCGCAACGACGCGCTTTCGCAACGGCCAGACCGTCATGCCGCGTCCGAGCCGCTTTTTGAACGATATTTCCGGCGAGTATATGCGCCGGGTTGCCGATTCGGCAGGCGCAGGCGACTTTCCCGTAAGGCCGCAGGTGCATTTTCATGATAGCTTCAGGCAGCACGGTTCCGCGCCAAATTACGTGCGCGTTTCAGATGTGCAGGCAGCCCCGTCATCGGCCCGCTCAGGCGCCGATGATGTGAACGTGAGGGCCGGCATGCGCATAGAGCACCAGAAGTTTGGCCGCGGCACCATTGCCGAGGTCGACAGTTCGATGCGTGACAATGTGCGCATAGTAGTCAATTTCGATAATGCCGGCAGCAGGACTCTGCTGCTCAAGTTCGCGCGCTTCACTATAGTGGATTAGCCGCGCTACCTATAGTCCTGACGTTGCACAAAAAAGAGAGCCGCAGCCAATTTTGATGGTTGCGGCTCTGCTTTCAGAGGGAGATGGAGAATCTATCTCATTGATTAGTGTACAATCACTTTTGAATTGTTGCGGATGTAGAGGCCGGGGGTTGCGGGTTTGGCAATGCGCTGGCCACTGAGGTTATAGTAAACGTCGGCCTGCTTTTCGCTTGCGGGGCTGAGCTCGCGGATGCCGTCAACGCCGGGGAAGAAGATTTTGGCTTCCATGTTGATGCTGTTTTCGTTGTCGTCAATCCAGCCGTAGCCGTTATCTTCAATATCGGCCGAAATACCGAAGCATGCTTCGTTTATGTAGCCATCTTCGCCGAGAACGCTGGGAATGGTGACTATGCCGTTTTTAAAGGTAGAGAACTGATAGTCTTCGCCGAGTTCTTCGAGTACATCTTCTTCGGTGAGATCATATATGTCAAAATAGAGTGAGAGCCAGTTGAAGGTGTTGGAGCAATAGATTTTCTGGCCTTGGGAGTTAACGAAACCGGAGTTAACATCGGTTGCGAAACGTACTCGTTCGGGGTTGGTTACGTCAAACTGGATGTAGCCGACGGAGTTGGTGTGGTTTTTGGATGCGACAGGCGAATCACCGTGGTAGGGGTCAACCAGGCGGTAAACGTTCTGGTCGTCGTCGTTCTGCTGAAGTTCGACCTCATACCAGTTTGTGCTGTCGGTCTGGTCAATGCCGTAGCAGGGAAGTACCCATCCGTCCATGAATGTTGCCATGCCCAGAGTGGTCCAGCCTTCGTTGGGGTCGGGTTCCACGACAGTCGCGCCGGGAAGAAGGGCATAGCCGCCGTCGTTAGATTCGCCCAGATAGTACGATTCGGGGTCAGTGCCATAGGGGCTGTCGGCAGGAGCGTCGGGCCAGCGGTAGTTAAACGCGTCTTCGGGGAAGGAGATAACGCCGTCGGTCATGGTGATGACCTGGTCGGAAAGTGCTGCTGCGATGGTCTCCTTGTCATATTTCTCAAGGTAACGGGCAACAACTGAGACAATGTATGTCATGCCGTCAGCATCATCGACAAATCCGGTGGGCTGCTCGGGAACGATTACAAAGTCGGGGTCGGTGGCGTCAACAATCATTGAGCCGTTGTCGGTCATATCGGGCCAGAGGCCTACGAATTTATAGATGCCAGGCTGTTCATTGGCTTCGAATACTTCAACTTCGACGGGGTCGGTCGATGCGCCGTACATGGCTGCGAGCGACGAGGCTTTGTATTTGCCCATGCCGAGTGAGGTCCAGCCTTCGTTGGGGTCTTTGTTGGGATCTTCGGGGACGTGGATGGTCAGGCTGTTGTTGTAAGCGAGATAGTAAAAGCCGACACCTTCATTATCAAAGTCGCCGATAGCCCAGGCGTCGTCCCAGGGGAATGTGATTGTCGAGCCGTCGATTGAGCCGACTGTCGCTTCGGCTGCTGATGCGCCGTCTTCGAGGCCTTCATCGCCGATGGCTTTTACGTAGAAGTAAACAGGGCCGTCAGCGTCTTCACCTACCTGCTGCTTGTTGGGAATCGAAACAGTGCAGGCGTCGAGGTCTATAGTGGCGTTCAGTGGGGTGATGCTGTTCATCAGACCGGTGACTTCAGCGGCGCCGGTTGCCTCGTCGGTAACGGTGATGGTCAGGGTTGCGGGAGCAGAGCCGGTTCTCAGACCCCATGAGCAGCTTAAGTCATAGACTGTAGAGTATTCGGCCATGGTGAGTGCATTGGCCTTGTGAGGAGCCCTGAGTGCGCCCGATTTGCCGGTGTGTTCGATTTTGGCGCCGGAGATGGTGCTTTTTTTGTTGGCGATGGCGGGATTCGTCGTTACGTAGCTTTTTGCGGTAAGGGTTGCTGCCGACTGTGCGGTGGCGGTCTTGGCAGTCAGCGTGCGATGTTGCGCGCGGGGAGCCTTCTGGAGCAGTTCATGTTGTTCCGGGACTGCGTTTATCCGCTTGATTTGCTTGGCGGGAGTCGCCGCTGAGGCTGATGCTGCGAGAACAAATGTTGAAAGCATCAAAGTGTACAATCTTTTCATACGGTTGTTGGTTAGAAATGTGAAGTGAATTATAGTAGCATGTACCTGTTTGGGATTTGATACGTCGCCAAAGTTATGCAATAATTCTTAAAATACAAACAAAATGATTAAAAAATGTCGGAAAATGCAGTAAAAAAGTTAAAACCGCGCCGAAATTGGTGCGGTTTTGTCAAATAGGAGCAGTCTGCAGAGCGGGCGTCAGGGCAGCGAGGAGAGATAGCGTTCGCCGGTGTCGGGAAGAATGGCCACGATGGTGCGCCCGCGGGCTTCGGGTTCGCGCGCTATAGCTATGGCGGCGGCCAAAGCGGCGCCTGAACTGATGCCGGCAAAGACGCCTTCGGTGCGTGCGAGCAGGGCCATGGCGTTGAACGCGTCGGCTTCGGTTACGGTCATGACGCGGTCGATGACCGAGAGATCGAGGTTGGCGGGAATGAAGCCTGCGCCGATGCCTTGCAGGCCGTGTGGGCCGGCTTTTCCGCCCGAGATGACCGGCGATCCGGCAGGTTCGACCGCCACGGCGAGCAGGTTCGGGTTGTGGCGCTTGAGGCCGTGGGCAGTGCCGCTGACAGTGCCTCCGGTGCCGGCTCCGGCCACGAGGATGTCGACCTTGCCGTCTGTGTCGGCCAGAATTTCGCGCGCGGTAGTGGCTTCGTGGACCGCGGGGTTGGCGGGGTTTTCGAATTGCATCGGCATGTATGAGCCCGGAATGCCGGCGGCGAGTTCGTGGGCGCGGGCAATGGCGCCGGCCATTTTCTCGGAAGCGGGGGTGAGCACTACTTCGGCCCCGAGGGCGCTCAGAATTTTGCGGCGTTCGGCGCTCATGTTGTCGGGCATGGTGAATATGGCCTTATAGCCGCGCAGGGCGGCGAGCCAAGCGAGTCCGACACCCGTGTTGCCGCTCGTGGGCTCGATGATTGTTGCGCCTGGCTGCAGGTTGGCCGCGTCGAGCATGGCGGCTGCGGCGCGGTCCTTGATAGAGCCGCCGGGGTTGAACATTTCGAGCTTGAGCAGCAGGCGCGCGTCGAGGCCCAAGTGAGCGCAAAGGCGCGACGCCTCAAGCAGAGGGGTCGCGCCGATGGCTTGGTCGAGTGATTTCAGTAACATGGGGTAGGGGTAGGGTGTTTATTACCGGTCTTCCTCGATCGAGAATTCGTCGTCGACGATTGCGCCGTCGGATGGTTCGCCATCGGCCGCGGGAGCTTCGGGTTCGGCGGCTGCGGCGCCAGGACGCTTGAATTTGGGAGTGCGCGAGGCACGTTTCTTGTCGGGGTTCTCCTTGATGGCGTCCATGATTTTCTGTTCGAGTTCGTCGGCGAGTTCGGGATTGTCGTTGATTACCGACTTGGCTGCGTCGCGTCCCTGGGCGAGCTTGCCGCCGTCGTAGCTGAACCATGAGCCGGACTTCTGTATGATGTCATAGTCGGTGGCCATGTCGAGGATTTCGCCGGCGCGCGATATGCCCTGACCGAACATGATGTCGAATTCGGCGCGTTTGAAGGGGGGCGCGACTTTGTTTTTCACCACTTTGCACACTGCGAGGCGGCCAATGGGCTCGTCGCCGTTCTTGATGGTGGTCGTTGGGCGGATTTCGATGCGTACGCTCGAGTAGAATTTCAGCGCGTTGCCGCCGGTGGTCGTTTCAGCGGGGCCGAACATGGCGCCGATTTTGGCGCGGAGCTGGTTAATGAAGATGCAACAGGTTTTGGTGCGCGCGATTGTGCCGGTAAGTTTGCGCATGGCCTGGCTCATGAGTCGTGCCTGGAGGCCTACGGAGCGGTCGCCCATGTCGCCGTCGATTTCGCTTTTGGGCGTCAGTGCTGCCACGGAGTCAATCACGAGCACGTCGATTGCGGCCGAGCGGATGAGCTGCTCGGCGATTTCGAGTGCCTGCTCGCCGTTGTCGGGCTGAGAGATGTAGAGAGAGTCGATGTCGACCCCGAGATTTTTGGCGTAGTAGGGGTCAAATGCGTGCTCGGCGTCAATGATTGCAGCGATGCCTCCGGCTTTCTGTGCCTGGGCAATAGCGTGGATTGCAAGGGTGGTTTTGCCGGACGATTCCGGGCCGTAGATTTCGATCACACGGCCTCTGGGATATCCGCCTACGCCCAGGGCCAGGTTCAGGCCGATTGAGCCGGTAGGAATCACGTCAACTTTTTCAACCACTTCGTCGCCCATCTTCATGATGGCACCGCGGCCGTAGCTTTTTTCAATCTTGCCCATGGCTTGCTTGAGGGCTTCGAGTTTGGCTGCTTTGGGATCGGCAGCGGCTGCGGCGGGGGTGATTTTTTTTGCCATTTTGTTGAGTTAAAGTTTTTAGGGTTAATGTTATTTTGTTGAGTCAGCGTCGGGAGCTTATCCGTCGGCTATGCAAAGGTACGAATTTTTGCGGGCAGGGCCGTTGCCCGTCCTTGTTAAACTGCGTTAAACTACGCTGAGGTCGGAGGTGAGCAGGGCGTCGGCTCCGGCGTCGAGATGCTCGCGGGTGCCGTTCAGGGCCGAGATGCGCTGTTCTACGCCCTTGCTGCGGGCCAGTCTTACAATTTCCCCGCATTGTGCGGCCGGGGCGTCGAGAACGAAGAAATCGACGTCGAGCGGCGCGAGGTTGAGTATTTCAAACAGGGTGGTCACGTTGCATCCGATAATGGCGTGCGGGCCGAGAAACTCGCGGGCTTCGGCCGCGGAGATGTCGGAGGAGGCGAGCACTACGCCGTGAATGCGTGTGTCCATTACTTTTGAGGGTGAGCCCTGGAGGGTCAGAATGACGTCGGCTTCGCGGCAGGGTTCGATCATGGCGTCGAGCTGTGAGGGGTCGGCGCAGTGAATCCAGGTGCAGCCGGCTGCTATGGCTGCGGCCGCCTGTTCGGCGGTGCGGGCGAGAAACTGAATCATGTCAGTGAGTCGGTTAGGGTAGGGGCGGTTGTTGATGAGAGAGAAGGCCCTTGAGCTGTGCCCAAGAGCCTTCTCGGAAGTTACGGGGTAGGGGCGGTTATGCCTTTACGGCCTTCTTGTTGGTGATGTAGGCAACGGGGGTTGCGATGAAGATGGTCGAAAGGGTGCCGATGATTACGCCTGCAATCATAGCGAAGGTGAATGCGCGGATGGCTTCACCGCCGAGAATGAATATGCAGAGCAGAACGAGCAGGGTCGATACGGAGGTCATTACCGTACGGCCGAGGGTCGAGTTGATCGACTTGTTGATGAGGTCGAAGAAGTTCTGCTTGGGGAAGAGGGTGATGTTTTCGCGCACACGGTCGAACACAACCACGGTATCGTTGATCTGATAGCCGATAACTGTCAGGATTGCGGCGATGAAGGTCTGGTCAATCTCCATCGAGAAGGGTACCCAGCCGTAGCAGAAACTGTAGAGGCCGATGATGCAGAAGGCTGTGAAGGCCACTGCGGCAAGGGCGCCGAGCGAGAAGGCTACGTTGCGGAAACGGATCAGGATGTAGAGGAACATGGCGATGAGCGCGAGGGTGACGGCGATGTAGGCGTCTTTCTTCATGTCGTCGGCAACCGAGGGGCCTACTTTCTGCGACGAGATGATGCCGAATTCGGTGTTGGCGGTCGAGAATTGCTCGGGGGTGATGCCGTTCATTTCGGAAGCGAGGCCCTTGAAGAGCAGGTCAACGATTTCGCTTTCGATTTCGGGGGCTGATTCCTTGATTTTGTAGTTGGTCGAAACGCGCACCTGGTTTTTGTTTTCGATGGTGATGACGCTGAGCGACGATCCTTCGAACAGGGGGGCGAGGTCGGCCTGAATCTTTGATGCTTCAACGGGGTGGTCGAACTTCACTACGTAGTTGCGGCCGCCCGAGAAGTCGATGCCCTGGTTGAGGCCGCGGCCGAAGAGCGATGCGACGATAGCGACGCACACAACGGCGACAACCGCGAAGCTGACCTTGCGACCGGCCAGGAAGTTATAGTTCGTTTTGTCGAACATGTTGCGGCTGAGTTTGGTGTCGAAGGTGAGGTTCTGGAAGGCTTTGTTCTTGGCGCCGAGAATGAAGACCAGACGGGTCAGGTAAACGGCGGTGAAGAACGAGCAGCAGAGGCCGATGATGAGGGTTGTGGCGAAGCCCTTGATGGGGCCGGTGCCGAAGAGCAGCAGAATGATGCCCGTGATAATCGAGGTCAGGTTTGAGTCGAAGATTGCAGAGAAGGCGTTAGAGTAGCCGTCGGCGATTGCGGTGCGGGCGTTCTTGCCTGCGCGGAGCTCTTCCTTGGCGCGCTCGAAGATGAGCACGTTGGCGTCGACAGCCATGCCGAGAGCCAGCACGATACCTGCGATACCAGACAGGGTCAGCACGGCCTGGAACGAGGCGAGGATGCCGAAGGTAAAGAAGATGTTGAGCACGAGGCCGAGGTTGGCTACGAGGCCGGGGATTACGCCGTAGACAGCCATCATGAAAATCATGAGGAGCACCAGGGCCACTACGAACGAAATCATGCCGTCTTTGATTGCCTGGGCGCCGAGGCTCGGGCCGACAACCATGTCGGAGATGATGCTTACGCGTGCGGTCATTTTACCTGACTTGAGCACGTTGGCAAGGTCTTGTGCTTCCTGCACGGTGAAGTCGCCGGTGATTTCCGACGAGCCGCCTTCGATGACGGTGTTGATGGTGGGGTAGGAGTAAACAACGTCGTCGAGCACGATGGCCACGGGTTTGCCTACGTTGGCGCGTGTAACGGCGGCCCATTGGCGTGCGCCTTCGGGGTTCATGCGCATGTTGACGGTCTGGCCGCGCATCTGGTCGAAGTCGGTGCTTGCGTCAACGATGTTGTCGCCGTTCATGCGGGGGCGCTGTTCGTGGGTTTCGGGGTCGATGTCGGTGCGCAGCGCAACGAGGGTGTAGACGTCTTTCTGGCCGCCTGCGTTTTCGGGCTTGACAGCCTTGTTGCTCCAGGCGAGCTTGAGGTTGTTGGGCAGGTAGGACTTGACTTCGGACGAGCGGAAGATGGCCATGATGGCGTCTTTGTCCTTGGCGCGGGCGTAGCCGATCAGGGGCGAGTTGTATTGCGAGGGCATCAGCATGCTTGCGAGGGTGTCGTTCTGGAAGGCGAATGCCTTGCGGAGACCTTCGGCGATGTCGCTGATGTTATACATTTCGTAGAATTCGAGGTTGGCCGAGCGCTGGAGCAGGTCGCGCACGCGTTCGTGTTCTTTCACGCCGGGGAGCTCGAGCAGAATCTGGCCCTGTTTGCCCTGGAGCACCTGGATGTTGGGCGACACGACGCCGAATGCGTCGATACGGTTGCGGAGCACGTTGGTTGCCGAGGTGTTCACGCGATCCTGGGCTTCGGCTTTGAGCTTGTCGGCTACGGCGCCGTAGTTGGTGCCGTTATTGGTGATAAGGTCGGGGAAGACAACCGAGAAGTCGACCTGGGGGTTGTTGGCGGCAGCCTTGTATTGCTCGATGAAGGTTTCGACATATTCGGTTTCGGGGGCTGTGTAGGCTACCGAGTCGGTTGCCTGCACGGCGCGGCGCAGGGTGGTGCCGTTGGGGTCGGCAGCCATGGACTTGATCATGTCGCCCATGTTGACCTGCAGGGTAACGTTCATGCCGCCTTTGAGGTCAAGGCCGAGGCCCACGCCCCAGCGCTGAACTTCGGCGTAGGTGTAGCCGAGATATACGGGCTCGAGAGCCACAGAGTCCATGTAGTGCTTGTAGGCACCGGTGTAGGCGTCGGTGGTGTCGTCGGCACCGGCCACGGCCACGGCGTACTCTTTGCCCTGGTTTTCAATCTGTCGGCCTTTCCAGGTAAACGACAGATAGAACAGGCAGATGAGCACGAGGAAGATGGCGATTACGCCCGCCACGATGCTTCCCAAAGAACCTTTGCTGTTCATGTGTAGTAGTTAAATCTTAAATGTAAATTGGTTTATGAATAAATTTCGAATCAGGGTATTTTAGTCCAAAATGCGCGCAAATATACGAAATAATCCTGAAACGGCCAAAAAACCAGCGTTCAAGAGGCAACTCAGGTGAAAGGGGGCGGTCGGTCAGGGGTTGGTTGCGGGGGTGTGGACTATGGAGTTGAGCGTGACCATGAAGTTGTCAATGCTTGTGAGCACTACCAGGCGGGTCGGCGAGGTGTAGATGCTGACATTGACGTCGTCGGTTTTATGGCTCTGCGTTTGTGTCAGCCCGAGTTTCTTTATCATTTTGCGGGCTGTTTTCAGGAATTTTTTAGTCTTTTTCTCATCGTGGTAGACGGCTGTTTCCACGCTGATTATTTTAGCGTTCTGAGGAAGCATGCCCGACGCTTTCAGGGCCGTGTCGAGTTTTTGTGCAACCGAGTCGGTTGCGACATCCTGTTTCAGCTCTACGTAGCTGTAATCAATTCCGTAGACTGCCAGTTGTTTGAAGTCGCGGGCCTGAGCTGTCAGCGATGCCGCCAGAATCAGCAGGCCGATCAAGATTGGCTTTAACATGGTGAATAATGATTGGTAAGGTAAAGGTAAGTTAGAGAGAAAAAAATGAAAAGCCTGGACTTCCGGTGAGCCAGGCTTTTGGGTTGTCGAGTCTTGGAGGGTGGGGGAGAATCAGATGCCGAGCTTGGCCTTGACGTCGGCGGTAACGTCGATGACGTCGGTGCCGAGGTAGATGGCGACTCCGTCGGGCAGAATCATGGTGAAGCCCTTGTCAGCGCCAACGGCTTTGATGGCGTTGATGAGTTTTTCCTGAATGGGGGCCATGAGCTGGTTCTGCTGTTCGCGGAGGTCCTGCTGAGCCTTCTGCTGGAAGGCCTGGATGCGCTGGTCGAGGTCCTGGATGGCCTGCTGACGACGCTCGCGGATAGTGGCGGGGGTGTCTTCGGGCAGGGCCTGGTATTCCTGGAACTGCTTGTTCATTTCTTCGTTGAGTACGGCATACTCGTCTTCGTAGGTCTTGGTGGCGGCAACGAGCTTTTCCTGAGCGGTTTTAGCTTCGGGCATGAGTTCCATGACTTCCTGTGCGTTTACGATGCCGAATTTGCCTTGAGCGAATGCACATGCGGGCAGGGCGATGGCGAGTGCCAGTAAGAGTTTCTTGATCATGTTGTAAGGTGTGAATTATGTTTAGTTAAATTTTTTCGTATTTAAGGCCGGTGCAAATTTAGTGCATTTATTTGGAATATCCTAACCGGTTGAGTACTTCGTTGGATATGTCGATTCGGGGCGAGGCGTAGATTATGTTGGCCGACGAAGCGCGGTCGAACACTGTCTGGTAGCCTTTTTCTTCGGCAATTTTTTTGATTGCGTTGTAGATTTCGTCCTGAATGGGCTCCATGAGGGTCTGGCGTTTGTTGTAGAGTTCGCCTTCGGGGCCGAAGTATTTATATTTGAGGTCGGTGGCCGCTTTTTCGGCGTTGACTATTTCTTGTTCCTTGGCTTTTTTCTGTTCGTCGGTCATGAAGACGAGTTCCGACTGATAGTTCTTGTAGAGCTTGTCGGCCTCGGCGTTTTTGGCCTCGACTTCGCGCTGCCAGCGCTGAGAGAGCTGGTTGAGCTGTTCGTTGGCCATTTCATACTGGGGATAGTTCTTCAGGATGTATTCCATGTCGACGAGGGCATACTTCTGGGCGGCGGCTGTCAGTGCAAAGCCGAACATAATCGCAATGAGGGCGAGAGTCTTTTTCATAAGTCGGTAGAGTGTTGATGTTTAGTAAAGTGTTAGCTTTATAATTAGACAACTGAGTCGCCGAAAGGTTTAGAATTCCTGACCGAGCACGAAGTGGAAGTGGCTGCCGCCGCGGTTGCCGTAGGCGTCATTGTCGAAGCCGTAGCCCCAGTCAATGCCGAGCAGTCCGACCATGGGCAGGTAGACGCGCAGACCTACGCCTGCCGAGCGCTTCATCTGGAAGGGGTTGAAGTCGCTGACTGAAGTCCAGGCGTTGCCGGCTTCGGCGAATACGAGGCCATAGATGGTAGTGGTGGGCTGGAGCAGGAAGGGGAAGTGGAGTTCGACGCCGAAGCGGGTGTAGGCGTAGCCTTCGCGTCCGTAGGGGGTGAAGGCGCCGTTGTCGTAGCCGCGCAGCGCAATGGTTTCGGTTGCGTAGGTGTAGGAGCCGCTCATGCCGTCGCCGCCGACGTAGAAGGTTTCGAAGGGCGTCTTGAGGTTCTTGTTGTATGAGCCGAGCAGGCCGAAGTCGGCGCGGGTCATGAGTACGAGCGTGTATTTGCCGTTGGGGTTGATGAGCGGGGTGAATGTTTTTGAGTGGAAGCGTATTTTCCAGTATTCAATCCATTTGTAGCGCTCGTTGCGGGAGTTTTCGTTATCGTTGGCGGCAAGGGCGGCCCAGTCGCGGCCGGGCATGAAGAGCGATGCCGGCGGGGTCAGCGATGCGTTGAGCTGGAACGATGAGCCGGTGCGGGTGAACAGCGGGTTGTCGATGCTGTTGCGGGCCAGGGTGAGACCGAGAACTATTGAGTTTGAGGTGCCGTTCGAGAATTTGAAGAGGTAGTCCCAGTTTTTGAGCGAGTAGAAGTTATAGGTAAGGTCGGCGTTGAAGGTGAAGTAGTCGTCGGGCCAGTTGAGGCGTTTGCCGAAGCCTACGGTGACGCCGGCCATCTGAAGCACCTTGTTGGGGTCGTAGGCGTCCTGATAGGAGTAGTCCGAGCCATAACCATAGCCGTAACCGAGGCCATAACCGTAGCCATAGCCGTAGGCGGCCATGTTCTGGAGGTAGTTTTTGTTGTAGAAGCTCGACGAGATGCCGGTCTGGCGCGAGTAGTAGCCGGTCACGGAGAGGGCGTTGGGTCGCTTGCCTCCGAACCAGGGGTCGAGGAAGCTGATCTGATAGGCCTGATAGTAGCGTGCATTGGTCTGCACCGACAGTGAGAATGTCTGGCCGTCGCCCTGGGGCACGAGGCCCTTGTAAGATTTGGGCTGGAAGAGGTTCTTGATCGAGAAGTTGGTGAATTTCAGGCCCACTTTGCCTATAAGACCGGTCTGGCCCCAGCCGAGCGAGAGTTCAATCTGGTCGTTGGCTTTCGAGGTGAGGTTCCAGTTGATGTCGACGGTGCCGTCGTCTTGATTGGGCTGCACGTCGGGCGACACGGATTCGGGGTCGAAGTGGCCCATCTGCATGATTTCGCGGGCCGAGCGCATCAGTGCGTCGCGGTTAAAGAGTTCGCCGGGGCGTGTGCGCAGTTCGCGGCGCACCACCTTTTCATAGAGTCGGTCGTTGCCGTTGATGTTCACGGCGTTGATTCGCGCCTGGGGCCCTTCGATGACCTGCAGTTCGAGGTCGATTGAGTCGCCTTCTATATAGCGGTCGACGGGGGTGATGCTTGCAAAGATGTAGCCCTGGTTGTAGTATACGTTGCCGACAGCGTCCTCGTCTTCGTTGATGCGCTTTTTGAGCATTTTTTCGTTATAGACACCGCCCGGCTTGATGTCGAGCGCGTTGTCGAGCCGGTCGCTCTGGTAAACTGTGTTGCCCACCCAGTTGATAGAGCGCAGGAAGTATTGCTTGCCTTCTTCGAGCGAAATGTATATGTCGACCTTGCCGTTGGGGTTGGGCACGACGCTGTCGGCCGTGATGATAGCGTCGCGGTAGCCGTGCTCGTTGTATTTTTCGAGAATTTTTTCGAGGTCTTCTTCGTAGTCGGCTTCGGTGAACTTTTTCTGGCTGAAGAGTTTGATGAGGTCTTTGTTGATGTTTGTCTTCTTCATGGCGTTGCGCAGCTGGCGGTCGGAGAAGACGTTGTTGCCGGTGAAGTTGATTGAGTTGACCTTGACCTTGTTGTTGCGGTCAATTTTGATTTTCACAATCTGCTCATTGGGAGCGTCGAGAGCGTCGATGAGGTCGACTTTCACGGCGGCGTTGTTGTAGCCTTTGTCTTTATAGTAGTCTTTGGCGGTCTTGACAATGATGTCGATGATGTTTTGCGAAATCTGGTTGCCGGGCATCAGGTGGAGGCGCTGCTGCAGGTCTTCGCGTTCGTTCTTTTTCGCTCCTATGTATTCTACTTCGTGGATGCGGGGCTGCTGGCGCAGGTCGTAGACGAGCCAGACTTGGTTGCCGAGAGTCTTTTCGACGCGTATTTTCACGTTTGAGAACAATCTCTGGTCCATGAGGCGCTTGGCGGCGTTGGTGAGTTCGTCGCCCGGAATTTCAAGGCGTTCGCCAACGGAGAGGCCCGCGTAGTTCTGAATGACCTGTGGGCTGTAGTTGGGTGCGCCGGTAACCTCGATACCTGCAATGGTGTAGATTCGGGGCACTGAGTTGTAGATGACCTTGGGCGACGTGACGGTGTCGGCCGGGGTCTGGGCGACGGCGGCAGCGGCCGGGAGCGCGAAGGCTGCCAGCAGGGCCAGTGAGCGGAGGGTGTTTTTTAGACGCATGCGTGATTGGTGGGCGTGATGACGATGGGTCATTGGCATGAGGTTTCTGTGACTTGGTCGCCGGTGAGGCCGAAGCGTCGCTGGCGTTTCTGATATGTTATTATGGCGTCGGCAAAGCGTTCCTTGCCGAAGTCGGGCCAGAAGTCGGGAACGAAGTAGAGTTCGCTGTAGGCAAGTTGCCAAAGCAGGTAGTTGGAAATGCGGAAGTCGCCGCCGGTGCGGATGAGCAGGTCGGGGTCGGGCATTTCAGGTTTGGCCATTGCGCCGGCCACGGTGAGGTCGGTGATGTCGTCGGGCGAGAGCCGGCCGTCGGCAACCCGGCGTGCGATAGTGCGCATGGCGTTGGTTATTTCCCATCGGCTCGAGTAGCTGATGGCGAGGTTGAGGGTCAGGCCGGTGCAGTGGGCCGTGTCGGCTACGCATCCTGCCAGGCATGTGCGGGTTTCGTCGGGCAGGCGCTCGAGGTCGCCCATGATTGTGAGCCTGACGTTATTTTTGATGAGGTTGGGGGTTTCGCGCGCAATTGCGATGCCGACCAGTCCCATCAGGGCGTCGACCTCCTTTTGCGGGCGGTTCCAGTTTTCGGTCGAGAAGGTGTAGAGAGTCAGATAGCCGACGCCGATTTCAGAGGCGGCTTCGGTGATGTCGTGTACGGTGTCGACGCCTCGCACGTGGCCTTCCGAGCGGTCAAGTCCTCGCTCGCGAGCCCAGCGTCCGTTGCCGTCCATGATGATGGCTACGTGGGCCGGCAGGCGGGTGGGGTCGATTTCGCGGAGTTTATCGGAGTATGCCATGAGAGTTTGGGTTGGTTTCTGTGTTAGTCTTTATAGTGGCAGGTCGAGCAACGTTTGCCGAATTCGTAGGTCAGACCGACCAGTATGTTTGAGTGCCAGTCGGTGTTTTTGATGAAGTCGCTTTTAATGCCCTGGAGGTCCGAGAGGTTGCCGTCGAGTTTGTCGCCGAAGGTCTTGGTCATGCAGAATTCGGCCGTCAGGTTGAGGCGCTCGCGCAGCTTGAACTTGAAGCCGGCGGCCATAGGTATGGTAAAGGCGCCAGAGGTTTTGCCTTTGGAGGTAGATAGCACTCCGCCGATGCCGAGGGCGAGGTATGGGGTCCAGCGCTTGAGGCGCTTGAATGTCTCGCCGATGCCATAGGGGAGGAAGTTGAATTCTCCGCGCAGGTCGAGGCTGTAGATGGTCGAGGTGAAACTATAGTCGGTCAGGCCGGGAAATTTGTTTGAGAACTGAGCCGAGTTGCCTTTGAGGCCGGCGGCGGTGAAGGCGGTGCGCAAGGCCCAGCGGGTGTCGATAAGGTAGCGCATGCCGGCCTGGGCTGCGAAGCCCGGGTTGCGGAACATGTTGACCTGGTTGACGTCGCCCAGATAGCCGCTCATGCCGAAGCTGGCCCCAAGGTCGCATTTATAGGTCTCCTCCTGGCCGTAGACGACGGCTGCCGGCGCTGTTGCGAGCGTCAGCAGCATCAGGGCCCGGGTCAGGCGGAGCTTTAGTTTCATTTTGAGGGTCAGAGGTTTATTGCAGGGGTTTGAATGTCATGCGGTTGATGACTCCGATGCGGGTTTCGTTGATGATGGTGCCGAAGTTGTCATAGCCGCCATAGAGGTAGATGAATGGGGCGTCCCATTCGGTAATCGGCTTGACGGCGCGCGAGTGGAATGTCTGCTCGTGGAGAACCACCGACGCGGCGCGGCGCGGTTCGAATTCGGCGGGGAGCTGCAGGTCGTCGGCCGCTTCGTTCCAGTTCAGGCCGTTGTCAAGCGACACGTAGACTGTCTTGTTTATTTTGCCGTCGGCGAGCTGTCCGCCAAATGCAATCCATGCGCTCTGGCGGCTGACCACGAAGTTGGTTGAGTTGGTGCGGAATGTGAAGTAGGGGAACACAATCATGTCGCGTGCGGCGGGTAGCTGTCGAACCTGGAGCAGGCCGCTGAGCTGAGCCCACGAGGTTCCGTCGAAGCCCCATGCGTTGCCGTCGTAGCTGCCGTCGGCTTTTATGCCGCCGGCAAACATGGCCTGGGGGTGCAGGGCCCATTCGTTGGTGAACGTCCACATGCGCGACGTTCCTTCAACGGGCATACCTGCGGGTATGGCGCCGGTGTTGCCGCCGGGATATGAAATCCAGTTGTTGCCCTTGAGGCCGATCACTTCGTTGCCGTAGGCACCGTAGAGGTGGCTCCATCCTGTGGCCGCTTCGTTCCAGTCAATGCCGTCGGCCGAGCTCAGCAGCGAGCCCGATTCGGTCAGCAGGTAGAGTGAGCTGCCCGCAGCGGTGAGCGAGTTGAATTTTACGTCGGAGGGTAGGGAGGTGAGCTGAGTGCTGACCCAGTTTTCGGGGTCGGGGGTGTCGGAGGTGAGCAGGTAGTTGCCGAGGCTTGTGCGGGCTACGCAGTAGAAGCTGCCGTCCATCTCTACGGTTTGCTGTTCGAGCAGTCCGCGCAGGTTGCCTGCGGGGAGCGGGCGCTGTTGGGTTGACCACTGCAGCGAGTCGGCGTTGCATTGGTGAACGTTGACTTTTACAATGTAGATGTTCTCGCGCGAACCGTCGGCCGAGGTTACGCGCAGCCACACGCCGTTCTTGCCCGTAAAGTTGATAGAGTCGTTGACGCTGACGGTCTGGCTCGTGCCGTCGGTCAGGCTGGGCATCACAACCTCGACGTTGCTTGCGTCTGGGGCGGTGACGTTGATGGTCAGTTTGCGCGTGTCGGTGCCCCAGGGCAGCGAGTCGGCGTTGAAGATAATCGAATTGACCTGGTCGATGGAAAAAAAGACTGAGTCGAGATTGGCCAGAATCTTTTTGTTGGCCTTGAGCGAGAATGCAGTCAGCAGGGTGCTTGTGGCCGATTCGCTGGCAGAGTATTCGTAGTCGTCGTCAGTAGACGAGTTGCACGCCGACAGGCCGACGAAGGCTGTCAGCGCAAGTATGATGAACTTGTTAAAATGTAGTTTCATTCTTGTGCAGCTATATTTATCAACGTGCAAATTTAGTAATAATCGGCTAATTTCCTGCTAAATTTCAAATTTTTAACCAACATAACGCCATCTTTGGCCTCGTTTGCTGCGCCTGTTTTCGCGCTGGGAGTAATAAAAGAGCCCCGTTCCGTGTATTGGGAGCGGGGCGTGAGAAGGTTATCTGTTTTGCGGTTGAGGACCTTTTGTTAAAGTCTGAAATGCCTTCTCTTTGCTATGTAAACGGCTTCAGAGCCGATAAGGTTCGGGCTTTAACATTATTTTTATGTTGCCGGAGCCGGCCGGGGCGCTGACAAAGCCTGACAGTTCCGGTCGCGGGGCAGCGATGCCGCTGCCGATTGTCAGCGGCGAGGTTTCGATTCGCATCTCGTCGACCAGGCCCGAGTCGATAAACGACTGCTGTAGGGTAGGGCCCCCCTCGACCAGCAGCGATGTGATGCCGTCGGCATAGAGGGCGCCGAGCTGCGCGGTCAGGTCGCCTCGGGTGAACTCGATGCGTCGTGGAGCGCGTCCGCCGGGCCAAAGGCGTGCGTCGAGGCGGGGGCGGTCGGTTAGCAGGGTGGTGGAGCCGACGGCTATGGCGTCGAAAGTGGAGCGATAGCGGTGGACGGCAATGCGGCCTGCCGCCGACGAGATCGCAAGCGGTTGCTCGTCTGGGCGGCGCAGTCGGTCAACGAATCCGTCGGCGGTCATTGCCCACTTGAGGGCCACGTATGGCCGTTTGAGTGTGTGGGCTGTGAGGAAGCGCCTGTTCAGTTCGCGGCATCGGCGGGCAATGTCGCCGTCGAGAACCGTCACCTCAATGCCGGCCTCGCGAAGCATGGCTATGCCGCGGCCGCTGACTTTGGCAAAGGGGTCGGTCGTGCCGATGACGCAGCGTGGAATCCGGCGGTCGATTAAGAGACGCGCGCATGGGGGTGTTTTGCCCCAGTGGGCGCACGGCTCGAGAGTGACATAGATGGTTGCGTCGGTCAGGTCGGCGCCGTGTCGGTCGGCGTCGGCAACGGCATTGACTTCTGCGTGGCCTTGTCCGCAGGTGTGGTGATAGCCTTCGCCGATAATGCGTCCGTCGGAGTCTGTAATGACGGCGCCGACCATCGGGTTGGGGTGGGAGCCGATTTCTCCCATGCGTGCAAGTTCGAGCGCGCGTTCTATATATGCGGTGTTGATGGTGTTCATTGTCCGGTTGCGGGATTTGAGGGGTTCAGGGCGGCATAGAGAGTGGCGGCTTTTGCCGGGCCTATAAGTTCGGCGAGTTGTGAGGGGGATGCGCTCTTGATTCTCGCTACTGAGCGGAACTTCTTGAGCAGCAGCTCTTTAGTTTTTTCTCCGATTCCGGGGATATTATCTAATGCGCTGGCTGTCTGGCCTTTGCTGCGACGGTCTCGGTGAAAAGTGATGCCGAAGCGGTGCGCTTCGTCGCGCAGGTGTTGCACAACACGGAGCGTTTCGGAATTCTTGTCGATATAGAGGGGAATCGAATCGCCGGGAAAGTAGATTTCTTCGAGTCGCTTGGCAATGCCTACAATTGGAATCGCCCCGCGCAGACCTATGGAGTCGAGAGCCTCGACGGCTGCCGAAAGCTGGCCTTTGCCGCCGTCGACCACTATGAGCTGAGGCAGGTCGTCGGGCGCTTCCTGGAGCATGCGCGTGTAGCGTCGCGTAATGATTTCGCGCATAGAGGCGAAGTCGTCCGGGCCCTCGACAGTCTGGATGCAGAAGTGGCGATAGTCTTTTTTTGCGGGTTTGGCGTTGCGAAACACTACGCACGACGCCGCCGGGTTTGTGCCCTGGATGTTCGAGTTGTCGAAGCATTCGATATGGCGCGGCAGGTCGGGCAGGCGGAAGTCTTGCTGAATGCGGGTCAGCACTCTCATGGTGCGCTGTTCGGGGTTGAGTTTCTCGGCGCGGGCAATGGCGTCGTCGCGGCTCTGGCGGGCATTGCGCCGGCTCACGTCGAGCAGCTTCGCGCGGTCGCCGCGCCGGGGAATGGTGAAGGTGACGCCGGGCATTTCGGTTTCGGGCATCTCTTCGACCACAATCTCGTCGAATTCGGCGGCGAAACGTTGCTGAATTTCGTTGATGGCATAGGAGAGCAGCGTGGGCAGGCTCTCGTCGAGCGAGCGGGTATAGTGGAGTGTCAGCGAACGCACAACTGCGCCGCGGCGAACGTGCATGTAGTTGATATACACGTCTTTGTCGCCCTCATCTGAGATGCCGAACACGTCTATCTGATCCAGTACCTGGCTGATAATCACCGATTTTGCCTCGTAGCGCTCAATCAGGTCGAACTTCTTTTTGAGTTCGTGAGCTTCCTCGAATTTCATTTCTTCGGCCAGGCGTGCCATTTCGCCCCGCAGGTGGTTGCGGAGGGTTGACGTTTCGCCTCGCAGAATCAGTTTGATGCGTTCAATGTCGGCCATGTAGGCTGCGTGGTCTACGCGTCCGATGCAGCATCCGCCACACTTTTTCATGTGGTATTCGAGGCAAAGGCGCCCCTTGCCGCGGCGCAGGAAGTCGGGGGTTATGGCGTGGCGGCAGTTGCGAACAGGGTAGAGTTCGTGAATCAGGTTGAGCACGGCTTTTGCCGATGCCGTATCGGTGTAGGGTCCGAAGTATTTGGAGCCGTCTTTGAGCCGTTCGCGCGTCATGAACACGCGCGGAAAATATTCGTTTGTCACCACAATCCACGGATACGATTTGTCGTCCTTGAGCAAGACGTTATAGCGAGGCTTGTACTCCTTGATCATGGAGTTTTCGAGGTTGAGCGCATCTTGCTCGGTGGGCACCACAATGTAGCTCACGTCGGCAATGGCGCGCACCAGCAGGTTGGTCCGAACGCTGTCGTGCGTGCGGTTGAAATAGGAGCTTACACGGCGCTTGAGGTTAATTGCTTTGCCGACGTAGATTACCGAGCCCTCGGCGTCGTAGTATGTATATACTCCGGGGGTCGAGGGCATCAAGGCAATCTTGTCGTGCAGTTCTTGTGATTTCCGATGTTTCGGCAAGGCAGGGTCAGGATGGAGGGTGGTGAAGAGATGGGGCGGGGCTGTTGAGCGCCCGTGCGGTAGAATCAGTAGGTGATAAGGCTGGTGACTTCGGCGTCTTCGGGCAGGCGTTCGCGTCCTTTCAAGGCCGACAGTTCAATGATGAAGTTGATGTAGATTTTCTTCGGGTTCATTGATTTTACCAGCTCGTAGGCTGCGGCCATAGTGCCGCCTGTTGCGAGCACATCGTCGTGAATAACCACGATGTCGTCAGGGGTGATGGCGTCGGCGTGAATTTCGATTGTGTCCTTGCCATACTCCTTGTCGTAAGTGGCCTTGATTGTATCGGCAGGAAGTTTGCCGGGTTTGCGGCAGGGTACGAATCCGGCGCCGATTTCAAATGCGAGAATCGAGCCGCCGATGAATCCGCGGCTTTCGATGCCGACTACTTTCGTGACTCCTTTGTCGCGGTAGAGCTGAGCCAGGTCCCAGCCGATGATGTGGAGTGCGCGGGGGTCTTTGAAGGCGGTGGTGAGGTCGTAGAAGAGGATGCCCTTAGAGGGGAAGTCCTGTACGGCACGGATGTGCTTCTTGATGTATTCCATTTTTGATGATGGGTTTGTTAAAGATTTGAATATTCGATTTTTAATAATGTTTCACGTGAAACAATTTTATTTTCCGAGCATAAGCAGCAGCACGTTTATATCGGCCGGCGACACCCCCGGGATGCGGCTTGCACGGCCCACGGTTTCGGGGCGCATGGCGGTGAGTTTCTGGCGCGCTTCGGTCGAGAGGGCGGCTATTGACGAGTAGTCGAGCTTGTCGCCGAGGGTGATGTGGTCGATGCGGGTCATGCGCTCGGCCAGCTGGCGTTCGCGGTCAATGTAGCCGGCATATTTGAGCCTGATTTCGGCCGCCTGGCGCACCTCGGCGGGATAGTTGAGAATTTCGGGCAGAATGCGACCGAGCATATCTGCATCGACCCCCGGACGAAGAATGACTTCAGAGGCGCGCACGGTCTGGCGCACGGGAGCGGAGCCGATTTGCTCGAGCAGCGGATTGATGTCGTCGGCGCGCAGTGGGGTGGCCCGCAGCAGTTCGGTCAGTGCGTCGATGCTCTCCTCCTTGGCTCGCAGAAGCTGCAGCCTCCGGTCGGAGGCGAGTCCGAGGCGATGGCCGGTCGGGGTTAGGCGCGAGTCGGCGTCGTCCTGGCGCAGCAGAATGCGATACTCCGCGCGCGAGGTGAACATGCGGTATGGTTCGTCAACGCCTTTGGTCACGAGGTCGTCGATGAGCACGCCAATGTATGCTTCGTCGCGGCCGAGCGTGAGCATGTCGGTTCCGCGCACCGAAGCCGAGGCGTTGAGGCCGGCAATCAGGCCCTGGCCCGCTGCCTCCTCATAGCCCGTCGTACCATTGATCTGGCCGGCAAAAAACAGGCCGTGAATCAGGCGCGTTTCGAGCGTGTGATAGAGCTGTGTGGGCGGAAAGAAGTCATATTCGATGGCGTAGCCCGGGCGCAGAATCTGCACGTTGCGCAGCGCCGGAATGGAGTGGAGCGCGCGCATCTGCACGTCGAACGGCAGCGACGACGAGAATCCGTTGAGGTAATATTCGGTGGTGTTTTCGCCTTCCGGTTCAAGAAAGAGATGATGCTCGTCCTTGTCGGCAAAGGTGACAATCTTGGTTTCGATGCTTGGGCAGTAGCGTGGGCCAATGCTTTGGATCTGGCCGTTGTAGAGCGGCGAATCGGGCAGCCCCTCGCGCAGAATGCGGTGGGTTTCGGCGTTTGTCCTGGTTGTCCAGCATGGCAGCTGACGCAATGTGCGCGAGCTTTCGGGCAGGAACGAGAACTTGTCGGCCGTGGTGTCGCCGTCCTGGCGCACACACTGGCTGAAATCGATGGTGCGGGCGTCGAGTCGCACCGGGGTACCGGTTTTCATGCGGTCGGAGGCGAATCCGAGCGTGCGCAACTGTTCGGTCAAACCGGTGGAATAGGGCTCGCTGACGCGCCCTCCGCGCACCTGAGTGCGCCCGACGTGCATCAGGCCGTTGAGAAACGTGCCGTTGGTAAGAATCACCGATTTGGCCGTGAAAGTGACGCCCCAGGCTGTTTTTACGCCCGTGACACGGTCGCCGTTGACTGTCAGTTCAGTGGCCGAGTCCTGCCACATGTAGAGGTTGGGCGTGGTTTCGAGTTCGTGACGCCACCTGGCGGAGAAGACCATGCGGTCGGCCTGCGCGCGCGGGCTCCACATTGCAGGCCCCTTGCTGCGGTTGAGCATGCGGAACTGGATGCTGGCGCTGTCGGTAACGATGCCCATGGCGCCTCCGAGGGCGTCGATTTCGCGTACAATCTGACCTTTTGCTATGCCGCCTACAGCGGGGTTGCAGCTCATCTGGGCAATTTTGTTGAGGTCCATGGTTATGAGCAGCGTTGCACACCCGGTCAGGGCGGCGGCTCTGGCGGCCTCGCATCCGGCGTGGCCTGCGCCGACAACAATTACGTCGAAGTCCAGTCTCATAGCATTTCAGCAAGCATGTCGAGCGCTTCGTCTTCGTGGCGCTCCATGATTTCGCGTTCGCCCGGGCCTTTGTCGTCGATGCCGCAAAGATGGAGCAGGCCGTGGACCAATACGCGGTGGAGCTCGCGGATAGGGTTCTGACCGAACTGCTCGGCGTTGGTTGCCACCGTTTCGAGCGAAATGTATATGTCGCCGCTTACCATTCCGCGTTTGGAATAGTCAAAAGTAATGATGTCGGTGAAATAGTCGTGATTTAGAAATTTGCGGTTTATAGCCAGGATTCCTTCGTCGTCGGTAAGGATATAGGTCAGCTTCCCCGGAATTTTTCCGTGGGCTTCCGCAACTTTGGCCAGCCAGGGCTCGACAATGGTCTTTTCTATGACCTCAGGGAACTCGATATTTTCTGTTAACCAGCTGATAGACATGTATATAACTTTCAGGTGTTCGAATAGTCTGAAATTTTTGCAGGCCAAAGTTACGGAATTTTTCTGACAAAAAAATGATTATCGCGAAAAACATTCGCAATGACCTGCAAATTAGCTTGTTGGGGTCGATAAAACGCAAAAAAGGCGGCGCGAGAATCGATTATTCGTCGCGCCGCGGGCGGTTGTAAGGAAATTAGGGCGTTATTTTAAGGCATTGATGGCGGCTTTGTAGTTCGGTTCGGTCGAGATTTCGTCAACTAACTCTTCGTAGAGAATTTTCAGGTCGCCGTCGATGACGATGACAGCGCGGGCCAGCAAACCTGCCAGCGGACCGTCGACGAGTTGCAGTCCGTACTTCTGGGCAAAGAGCGGCGAGCGGAAGGCTGAGGCCACGACTACGTTGTCGATGCCCTCGGTGGTGCAGAAGCGTCGGGCGGCAAAGGGAAGGTCCATCGACACGCAGATAACCGTCACGTCGGGATGTTCGGCCGCCTCCTTGTTGAAGCGGCGCACACTGGCCGCACACACGTCGGTGTCGAGCGACGGGAAAATGTTGAGCACTACCTTACGGCCAAGAAAGTCGTTGCAGCGAATCTCTTTGAGGTTCTGGTCTACGAGGGTGTAGCATGGGGCTTTTTCTCCGACCCCGGGCAGGGTGCCATAGGTGTGGCACGGGTTGCCATGCAAGAATACGGTTTCCACTATCAGGTTGTAAGTTAAAGGTTAATGTCAGTTGTTTGCTGCCGTGAGCATACGCATAACGTCAGGCTCAAGGCTATTGTTCAGGCCGATAATCAGGTCGCGTATGTGCCCGTCGCGTCCACACACCATTATCACGGGCAGCGCCGCGGCCCCGCACTCCACCGCCAGCGCCGCTGCGCCGGTGAGCGTGGTTTCGCCGCTGCGCCGCTCGCCGACGCTGTCGGAGGCCGTAGCGGGATTCTTGCCGGTGCATGCCCATATCACGTCGGCTGTCAGCGGCAGGCGGTCAATGGCGTTCCTGACGCCCGCGATGAGCTCGGCTGTCAGCGTTCCCTCGGGGTCGAAAATAACAACGGCGGTCGGATTCTCGAAGGGCTCGTCGGCACGGCGGCTCAGTCTGCCTCCGGCGGCGTCGGGCAGCGAGAATGCAGGCAAGGGCTCGCCGCGCAGGTTCTCGATGGCGAACTGGCTCTCGCGGTATCGTCCGAATGCATCGGGGTAGAGCGTGCGCAGAATTTTCTCGCTCAGGGCGGTGCCGGGGGCTATCAGGGGCTTGCGCGCGGGCGAGTACTCGGCCTTTACCTGCTGGCCCGTCAGTGCGCCGGGATTATAGTCGGCATAGAATTCTCTGGGCGCGCATGTCGCAGAATCGAAGGTCCATCGCAGCTCCGCGTCGGGCTCGCCCGCGGCGCTGCGCGCGGCCTCCACAATGATTTCGTCGCCGCGCGAAGCGATGGTGCAGGTATAGCTGCCCGACGAGGCGATTTCGCGCAATTGCCGTGCCAGCCGCGAGGGGAGCAGCGAAGCGAACTGTGCGGCATCCTGCAGGGCTTTGGTTCCTGCCGGCGCGGGTGCGTCCCACTGGTCGTGGTGTTCCTGCAGGCGGCGGTTGCGGAAGTTGTAGAAGTGGCCGTCGAACCAGGCGGTGAATCCCTCGACCGGGCCCGAAGGCGAGTCGACGCTCCAGTCAATCAGGTAGCTGTCGGTGTCGGCGGGTTGCTGCAGGTCAACGGTGTAGACAACGTCGTCGTCGGCCTGAGGCAGCGTGACGGCATATGTCACCGTGGCCTCATAGCCGGCCATGCCGCCCAGCGCGTCGGCCACGCTCTCAATGGAGTGAGCATTGCCGGCGGCGGCGACAAGAAGCATAATGGTTAAATTCCCGATTCTCATAAATAAATAGTTGAATTCATAAATTTAACACTGCTGGCCGACAGAAAGTTTAACAACATTAACATAAAAAAGTAGCCACTCTCGCGCGGCGTTCTGACCGCGGGAGAGTGGTGTAATCGGGTTCGGTGGTTGGGAGAGGAGGCGTCCGGAGGCGCTCAGTCTTTGTTGGCCAGGCGGGTTTCCGACGGGTTTGGCGCGGGCTGCCAGAAGCGGGTGTCGGTCAGCGCGTCGGGCAGGTATTGTTGCGCAACCCAGTGGCCCGGATAGTTGTGCGGATACTTATAGTCGGCGCCGTAGCCCATGTTTTTCATCAGCGATGTCGGGGCGTTGCGCAGGTGCAGCGGCACCGGCAGATTGCCCGAGCGTTCCACTTCGGCCAGGGCGTTGCCGATGGCCATATAGGCCGAGTTGCTTTTAGGCGAGCGCGCCAGGTAGATTGTGCATTCGGCAAGCGGTATGCGCCCCTCGGGCCATCCTATTTTCTTGATTACATCGAAAGTGGCGTTGGCCAGCAGCAGGGCGTTGGGATTGGCCAGGCCAATGTCTTCGGCCGCGAGAATGACCAGCCTGCGGGCAATGAATTCGGGGTCTTCGCCGCCGGCAACCATGCGCGCGAGCCAGTAAACGGCCGCGTCGGCATCGGAGCCTCGCACGCTTTTGATGAAGGCCGATATGATGTCGTAGTGCATTTCACCTCCTTTGTCGTAGGCGGCGGGGTTCTCCTGTAGCCGTTCGGTCACGACTGCGTCAGAAATTACCAGCGGCTCGCCCGCGGGAGTCGACTGCTCGAGCAGGTCGAGAATGTTGAGCAGCTTGCGGGCGTCGCCTCCGCTGAAGCGGAAAAGGGCGTCGGTGCTTTCGATGCTGACCTGCATTTTCGACAGCACTTCGTCGCGCTGCAGGGCGTTGTCGAGCAGCTGTCTGAGTTCGTCGGCCTCGAGCGGCCTGAGGGTGTAGACGCTGGCGCGCGACAGCAGGGGGCGAATGACCTCGAACGAGGGGTTTTCGGTCGTGGCGCCGATAAGGGTCACTATGCCGCTCTCGACAGCTCCGAGCAGGCTGTCTTGCTGGCTCTTCGAGAAGCGGTGTATTTCATCGATGAACAGAATCGGCCGCCCCTGCGAGAACATTGAGCTATTGTCGGCCCGGCAGCGGTCAATCACCTCACGCACCTCCTTGACGCCGGCACTGACGGCCGAGAGGGTATAGAAGGGCGAGTTGGTAGTGTTGGCTATGATGCGCGCCAGCGTGGTTTTTCCGACTCCGGGCGGCCCCCAGAGAATGAACGATGACACGCGCTGCTGTTCAATCATGCGGCGCAGAATCGAGCCGGGTCCGACCAGGTGCGACTGGCCGATATAATCGTCAAGTGTTGTCGGGCGCATGCGCTCGGCTAATGGTGCTTGCATAGAGAGGTGAGGGTGTTGTCGGGGTTGATTTTGACCTCGCCGCGGTCAACCAGGCGGCGAAGGGCGGGAATGACTGTTTCTTCGCGCATGTTAAGGGCGTTTACGAGCTCTCTGACGCCAATCGACGGGTGCAGGCCTATGACATGGCGCAGCGAGTCGTCGATGCCGACAGGGGCATCGTGGCGTTGTTGGCGGCTGCGGTCGCGACACACGTCGCATGTGCCGCATCCGTTGGCCGGATTGTCGCCGAAATAGCGCAGAATCGTGTTGGCGCGGCAGTCGGCGTCGTCGAACGCGAGGCGCTCCATCGCGTCGAGGCGCTCCTGCATGCGCTGGCGGCGCACGTCGTAGACCTCGCGGGGAATGCTCACATGGCGCGTCTCGATGCGGCGCGAAGGAAAGTAGAGATATGGTTGCTGGCGTCGCGGCACGTAGTGAATGGCGTGCATGCGCGACAGCTCGAGCAGGGTCTGATACAGGACGTCGGGGTGAATGCTCAGGTGCGAGGCAATGACTGTTTCGGAGATGTTGACATAGTCGGCGAAGATGCCGGGGCAGGAGCGCAGCAGGTAAACCATCACTTGTTCCTGCACGGGCGTGAAATCCATTGCATATAGCTCCTCGCGGCGACACACGGCCATGACCCTGGCCTTGGCGTCGACATCTTCGACAAAGTCAACATAGCCCGCGAGCGACAGCAGCTGCAGGGCCGAGCGCACCGTGGCGGGCCATAGTTTGCGCCGGGTGCAGAATTCCTCGAGGTCAAAGTCAAACAGTTTGTATTGCCCCTCGCCGAGACAGAGGTCTATGTGGAGGCATGCTTCCTCGTAGACGGCGGCAATGAATTCGCGCGGCGGAAAGGCTTCCTCGAGGCGCCGGCGCAGGGTGGTGCGGTCGCGCGGCGATACTATGGCGACGGCAAACGAGGGCTTGCCGTCGCGCCCTGCGCGTCCGGCTTCCTGATAGTATTCTTCGAGCGACGAGGGCAGGTCGTAGTGGATAACGACGCGTACGTCGGGCTTGTCGATGCCCATGCCGAATGCGTTGGTCGCCACCATGACGCGCACCCGAGAGTCCTTCCACCGCTGCTGGCGTTCGTCTTTCTCCTCGGGCAGCAGGCCCGCATGATAGCTTTCGGCGCTGATGCCGGCGGCGCAGAGCGACTTGGCAATCTCGGCGGTCTTTTTGCGCGAGCGCACGTAGACGATGGCCGAGCCCGACGTGTTGCGGAGCACTGTCATGAGCCTTTCGGGCTTGTTTACGTCGCGGCGCACAATATAGTGGATGTTCGGCCTGGCAAAGCTCATGCTGAAGCGGCGTGCGCCTGGCCTGAAGTCGAGTGCGCGGCAAATGTCGTCGGCAACCGTCGGCGTGGCCGAGGCGGTCACGGCAAGCACCGGCGCGCCCGGAAAGCGTGCCCGCAGTTTTGCAATCGACATGTAGCTTGGCCTGAAGTCATAGCCCCACTGCGAAATGCAGTGGGCTTCGTCGACCACAATGAGGCTCACGTTCCAGTTTTTCATCTCGCCAATGAAGCGTTCGTTCATGAGGCGCTCGGGCGAGAGGTAGAGGAACTTCACTTTGCCGAGTTCGGCCTTCTGCATGGCCAGGTTCGATTCGCGGCGTGTGAGCCCGCTGTGGAGATACACGGCAGGGATGTCGTGCTCGCGCAGGTTGTCGACCTGGTCCTTCATCAGCGAAATCAGCGGAGTCACGACCACGGTCAGCCCCGGCAGCATCAGCCCGGGAATCTGAAACGTAATGCTTTTGCCGCCGCCGGTAGGCATCAGGGCGAGGGTGTCGGCTCCGTTGAGCACGGAGTCGATGATGTCGGCCTGCAGGGGGCGGAAGGCGTCATACCCCCAGTGGCGGCGCAGAGCGTCGATCGGGGATTGGTAGTTCAAAAAATAATCTCTTTGACGAGCAGTTGGATGGGGTAGCCGGCGGCGTGGTGTTTGTTTTCCTCGATTGTGTAGACAATGGTGAACGGCTTGCCTTCGGCAATGAGCGGAAACTTGTCGGCCATGTTGAACGCGATGGCGTTGAGCGTGCGCGACGATTCGGCGTCGGTTATGTCGAGTTTGATGTGTTCGGCCTGTTTGCCGACGACTTTCGACGTGCCGGCATCGCGGACGCCGACGGTGCGGAACACCGGCTTCTGGTTGCCCGGGCCGAACGGATTCAGCCTGCGCAGGAAGTGGAGCATGTCGAGAGTGACGTCGTCGAACGCCAGGTCGGCGTCGATTTCGTGGGTGGGCTGCAACTGTGCGGGCTTGATGTTGTCGGCCACGTATTTCTCAAAGCGCTCGGCAAAAGCCGGAATGTTTTCGGGCTTCATGCTCAGGCCCACGGCATAGGTGTGGCCGCCGAAGTTTTCGAGCAGATCCTCGCATGACTCGACTGCACTGTAGATGTCGAATCCCTGCACCGAGCGCGAGGAGCCCGAGGCTACTCCGTTGGTCAGGGTCAGCACTACAGCCGGCTTGTAATAGACCTCGGTCAGGCGCGAGGCCACGATGCCGATGATGCCGCGGTGCCAGTCTTCGTTATACATGACAATGGCCTTCTTGGCGTCGGCGCTCTCGCCGCGCGCTTCGAGCAGGGCCTGGGCCTCTTCGGTAATCTGCTTGTCGAGTTCCTTGCGGTCCTGGTTGTAGCGGTCTATTTCGAGGGCTTTGGCGCGCGCTTCAGACGCGTCGCGTGCCACGAGCAGGTCAACCGCCTCGCGGCCGCTCTGCATGCGTCCGGAGGCGTTGATGCGGGGCCCGATTTTGAAAATGACGTCGGCAATGGTGATTTCGCGTCCGGTCAGCCCGCAAATGCGCATAATGGCGCGCAGCCCCATGTTGGGGTTGGCGTTGAGCCGGCGCAGGCCGTGGAAGGTCATGATGCGGTTTTCGCCGATCATCGGCACGATGTCGGCGGCGATGCTGACGGCCACCAGGTCGAGATAGTTCTCGAGGTCGCGTGCAGGCAGGCCGTTGCTGCATGCAAAGGCCTGCATGAACTTGAAGCCGACGCCGCATCCGCTGAGATGGCGGAACGGATAGGTCGAGTCTTCGAGCTTGGGGTTGAGAATTGCCACGGCGTCGGGCAGTTCGGCTCCGGCAACGTGGTGGTCGCATATGATAAAGTCTATGCCTTTGGTCCTGGCATAGGCAATCTCGTCGTTGGCCTTGATGCCGCAGTCGAGAATTATTACGAGCTTTACGCCCGACTCAGCGGCCTGGTCGATTACGTGCTTGCTGATGCCGTAGCCGTCGTCATAGCGCCCGGGAATGTAGTAGTCAATCCGGGAGTAGAATTGTGAAAGATACTTGTAGACCAGCGCCACCGCGGTGGTGCCGTCTACGTCATAGTCACCATAGACCAGAATTTTCTCTTTTGCGCCCATTGCTTCATTGAGCCTCGCCACCGCGACATCCATTCCCGGCATCAGGAAGGGGTCGTGGAGGTCGGCCAGCTGTGGCGAAAAGAATTTATAAGCTTCGCTGACAGAGGTTATACCTCTGTCGCGCAGGATTTTGGCTGTGACCGGAGCTTCAAGATAGCGTTCGGCCGCAGGGCGTCGTGGTTCGACGTCGTCATGCGCTTGGCGGAAGGCGGAGTGGTCTTTGGTTTGCGGGTTCCATTTGTCGGTCATTTATGTTTTATTTTTATTTATATCGCAGCAAAGCCGACTTTGAGGACAGCGCTGTTTGCAGCACCGCGGGCTCAAAATCAGCAACATAGCCTGACCGAGAAGAGAGAGAGGAGTGAACTGTGCGGGCTATTGTTACTCCAAAGTTACTAAAATTCCGTCGGGCGCCCAACTATTTAACTCAATTTATGATTTTTTTTAAACGACACAGGCCGCGCATTTGCGCGGCCTGTTGAAAGGTGGGTCGTGAGCCCGTAATCAGAGGGCGATTTTGGCTGTTTTGCCGTCGGCGTCAATGCGTATGTAGACGTTGCCTTTGACGGGACGGGTAATGCGTCGGCCCTGGAGGTCGTAGTAACTCGAGGCACCGTCGCGGTCGGCTTCAATGGCGCCGATGCCCGATTGGGGAGTGGCGGTGCCGCCTACGGTCAGGTAGGTGACGGGGGCTCCTGCGCTCGAAAGGGTCACGTAGACGGCGTGCTGGCCTTCTTCGACGGGCGAGTAGCTGACGGTGAACTTTCCGCCCTCGGCCGGGAGAGTCGACGTGCTGAGGCCGAAGAGGTCCTTATGGGCGCCTTCGAAGGCAATGGCCACATCCTCGGTGAGGTTCATGCCGGTAACGGTGAATTCGTCGACGGTTACCGTGCTGCCGACTTCGGTCGTTGCGGTCGCAACGGGTTTGTCAACGCGGATGAATGGGGTGGTTGTGCTGCCCCAGCTGAAGTCGTCGACGTAGTAAACGGCAGTCGTGTTGCGGCCGCGGGTCGACAGGTAGTGGAAGCCTATGAAGAAAGTGTCGGCAATGTCAAGGCCGTCGAGGTCGAGAATGAACGGGCGCCATTCACCTGAGGCGTCGGCCGTCTGCGGAATGTCAATGCCGCCGATAACCTGGTAGCGTTCGTCTTCGGGCAGGGTCGGGTCGATGTAGAGCACCGAGAACTGATCGGTCATGTCGTCGGTGAGGTATTCGCCCATGATGCTGAATTCGAGCAGGCGGCTGGGGCTGTTGACGAAGTCGAGTGCGGGCGAGAGCAGAAGCATCTCGGCGGGCGACTCGGAGCTGCTTGAAACCTTGGAGTCATAGGCGGTGACCTTGGCCATGGTGTTGCCGTCGACCGTGTAGCTCCAGAAGGCGCGTGTGCCGTCGAGGGCCACGTTCTTCCAGGGGGCGAGGCTCAGGGGTTTGTTCTTGTCGCCCGAGCCGTTGAAGTCGGTTGCATACGAGGCCAGAGGGCTCGAGGTGTCAAAAATGAGCTCGTCGCCCTCCTTGTCTTCGGGAGTGCCGGCGCCCGAGGTGCTGCCGCTGACCTGTACGGTAACGGTTTCGGCCATGGGGGTCGAGAACTCGATGGTTTCGTTGAATGTGCCTTCAGCAGTGGGTGCAAAGGTTACCTTGAGGGTTGACAGGCCTGCCTTGAGGAATGAAGTCGACGAGATGCGGAAGGCGCCGCCCGACGTGCCGAGCACGCGGACGTTGCCGTAGTCGAGCAGGTTCTTGGCGTCGATTGTCAGGGTCTGCTCCATGGTTGAGCCTACGGCTGCGCTGAAGGGTTCGATGGCCGAAGCGTCGACGGTGAATTCAGGCATGTTGTCGGGGTCGTAGGCCAGGGCGGCGAACGAGACTGACTGCGACAGCTCGGTGGGCGAGGCGTCGAAGTTGATCATGGCTTCGTTGCGGCCGGTTACGGTGGGGTTGAAGGTGATGTTGACGGTGTACTCACCCGTGCCGGCGGGAATCTCGTCGATGTCGGTCGAGAACGAGCCGCGCTGCTTGCCGCCGATCCACACGGCGGTCGGAGCAGTCATGGCCGTGGCCTTGACCTTGATGGTGGCGAAGGGGGTGTCGACGCCTACGGGGTAGTATTTGTCGGGCTCGATGAGCAGAGTCTTTTCGAGTTCGATGCCGGCGGGTTCGGAGGGCACTTCAATGTCGGAGGCCGAGCGCACGGTGATGATTGCTGCGCTCATGGAGGTTGAGATGCCGGTTACTGTGGCGGTTTCGGGGATGACGGTGCCGATGGCGTCGGTGCCTGCAAAGGGGCGCACGCGGCCTGCTGCCTCGCCCGAGGTAACGGCCGTGCCGGTGGCGGTCAGTTCAGAGCCGGCGTTCTCGAAGGTGAGGTCGCTGACCTTGACCAGACGGTTGATGTATGAATCGGGGTCGCTCTTGAGGTCCGCGAGGCTTACTTCGGCCGGGGTCTGGAAGTCGTTTTCAGCTACCAGAGTGCCGTAGCCCACGCCGCCGTTGGGTTCGAAGTAGGCCGACAGCTGGAACATGGGCACGCCCAGCGAGGGGTCTTCGGCCATCAGGAAGAGCTTGGTGATTTTGTCGCCGACTTTGTAGGGGGCGTTGTCCATGTAGAGGTATTCGTAGCCCACGCACAGGCCGCCTACGGGGTCCTGCATGTAGAGGCGCTGATTCACCTCGTCGACGTAGGTTACGCGGGCGTTGCCCGAGAAGTAGTAGATTTCCCAGGGATTGGTGCTCGACGCGAAGCGGAAGTTCATGAGCTGGCTTGCGGGCATGACCGGCACGCTTATGGCTACTGTGGCCTGCGCCTTGCCCGAAGTGAGGGTTACTGATTCGCTGATAGCGTCGCCCGAGGTGGAGCAGAGGGTCAGGGTCAGGTCATAGCCGTCGGCGCTCATGGCGTCGGCTGCGGGGATGGTGGTGGCCGATGCCTTGACCGCGGAGCTGAAGCCGCTAACGGTGATGTTGTCGGTCAGGTCTGTGGCTTTGACGTTTACGGTGACGGGGAATGACTGATACTGATAGAGCGACCATTCCGAGGGCATGTCGGTGGTGAAGGTGATTTCGCCCTTGTCGGCCGGGTCAACGGGGTCGACGGGGTCAACGGGCTGGCCGCCTTCGTTGCCGAAGAGTTCTTCCCAGGTGGTGGCCACTTTTATCGGGCCGACCAGCATTTCGGGGCAGTTGCCGCTGAAGTTGGTGGTCTGGTGTATGGCTACGCCGACAAAGCCTTTTGACATGTCTGAGCCGGAGGTCGGGGCAAACATCGCGTCGGTTTTGGTTGACGAGGGGTTGATCCATGCCTCGAAGACGTCGTTGTTTGAGCCTTCGCTGATACCTATGTGGAGAACCACGAGGTAGGTGGTGTTCAGGTCAAGGTCACTGCTGGTTTCAGTCGGAGTAGTAGTGCTCTTGCCGAAGCCGAGTTTGAATTTGCCGGAGGTTTCGGAGGGCACTGCGAAAACGCTGTTATAGTCGCCGGTGAATGCAGAGCCGTCGGCGAGTTTGTTGGAGTAGTTTGTGGAGACGCAGCTGAAAAAGTATTTTGTAGCCTCTACGTTCTGCACGTTGACCAGCGTTGCAACGTAGACGTCGCCGGTTGTTATGGGGCTGACCAGTCCGTCGCTGTCAATGCTGACGCAGGCGTGGGCCACGTCCTGGTCGGTGGCGCTCGAGGCCTTGAGCTTTACGGAGTTGCCTGTCAGGAAGCCGTCGTAGCTCAGAGTTGACTGCGTAACCTGGATGGGGTTTTCTTTGTGGTTGTTCTGAATCCATCCGCCCTGCGGAACGAGGGTTCCGGCGGCGTAGGGGAACGTCTCGGAGAAGAGGACGTCGGCCGAAGCGGCGGCGGGAACGAGAAGCGATGCTCCAAGTATGACTCCTGCAAGTCCGCGGCCAAGTGATTTTAAGTGAAAATTCGTCATAACGAATGAAATGTGTTGATTGTTTTGAAAAAAAGCGTGAAAATGCAAATGTAATAATAAATTGCCATCTATGCAACTTTTGGCTTGCAAACCGTGCTGAACCATGCGAATCAGTGCATCAGGTCGGCCAAAGTCAGGGCTGCCATGGCCTCGACAACGGGAACGGCGCGCGGCAACACGCACGGGTCGTGGCGTCCGCGTGCGTGAAGGGTTACGTGGCGTCCGGCGCTGTCAATGGTGTTGACGTCGCGCAGCAGCGTAGCCACCGGTTTGAAGCCTACGCGGAACTCTACGGGCATTCCGTTCGATATGCCGCCCTGAATGCCTCCGGAGTTGTTGGTCAGCGTGATTACAGAGCCGTCGGGCGCGGTAGAGAACTCGTCGATCATCTCCGAGCCGCGGCGCGCGCATCCGTCAAAGCCCATGCCGAATTCTACGCCCTTTACAGCCGGAATGGTCAGCATTGCCGCGCCGAGGCGCGAGTTCAGGCGGTCAAATAGGGGGTCGCCGATGCCGGCGGGCAGGCCGGTTATGCGGCAGGCAATTATGCCGCCTATGGTGTCGCCCTGTGCTTTTATCCGCTCAATGAGTTCAATCATCTCTTTGGCGGCGTCGGGGTCGGCACAGCGCACAATGTTGCTTTCGGGGTCGGCGGTTTCGTTCAGTGCCTTTATGTTGCCTACCTGTATGGTGCGGGCGGCAATGGTGATGCCGCGGGTTTCGAGCAGCTGGCGGCAGAATGCGCCGCCTACCACTCGGGTAGCGGTTTCGCGTGCCGACGAGCGGCCTCCGCCGCGGTGGTCGCGGATGCCATATTTCTGCTGATAGGTGAAGTCGGCGTGCGATGGGCGGAATGTCGAGGCCAGTTCTGAATAGTCGGCCGAGTGTTGGTCGGCATTTTCGATTATGAAGCCGATGGGGGTGCCTGTGGTGATGCCGTCGAGCATGCCCGAGAGTATGCGCACGCGGTCGGCTTCGCGGCGCGACGTGGTGATGTGGCTCTGGCCGGGGCGCCGGCGGTCGAGTTCGGCCTGAATGCGGTCGGTGTCAATGGCTATGCGTGGCGGAAAGCCGTCGATTACGCCGCCGATTGCGGGGCCGTGGCTCTCGCCGAAGGTGGTGAGGGTGAGGTTTTTGCCGAAAGTGTTCATTAGTCGGTTATAATGTCGGCCAGAGTGGCCCGTGTGTAGTCGATGAGGTCGCGCGGATTGATTGCGAGCTGGAGGCCTCGCACTCCGGCGCTGACGAATATGCGGTCAAAGTCGGTGGCCGAGGTATGAAAAAAAGTCGGAAATGCCTTTTTCATGCCAATGGGCGAGCATCCGCCCCTGATGTAGCCTGTCAGCGGCAGCAGTTCTTTCATCGGAATCAGGTCGGCCTTTTTGGCGCCGGCGACTTTGGCGGCTTTTTTGAGGTCGACTTCGGCATTGCCCGGCACGACGCAGACAAAGTGGCCTGCGCGCTCGCCGTGGAGCACGAGCGTCTTGAACACGCGGTTGATGTCTTCGCCGAGGGCGTCGGCCACGTGTTGGGCGGCAAGGTCGTCGGGGTCGAACTCGTAGGGAATGAGTTCGAAGGGTATTTTTGCCTTTTCGAGCAGGCGGGCTGCGTTGGTTTTCTGCACGGTAGGTGAATGGGGGGATTAGGGGTTTTGTTGCTTGGGTTTGGCCACGACGCCGAGGCCGGTGCGCCCGTTGAGGGCTATGGCCAGGGGCGCCTCGAAGCGCACAACTCTCAGGTTCGGTGACTCGTAGAAGGCAGGCTGCGCATCGAGGCAGGCAATGTCGAAGTGGCCTGAGTTGACGTCGATTGTGAAATAGCCGGCACCGACACTCGTAAGGTTCTGGAAAAAATGGGTGCCCTGGCTCGGTTCGATTCTGTAGCCCGGAAGCGAAGCCTCGACAATCAGTCGCGCGCCCGAAATGTGAGGCCATTTCACGGGGATGCCGAGCGCAGGGTCAGACGTGCCCCAGCGGCCCGGTCCGATGAGCATATAGGGCTCTGAGTTGTCGAGAAACTGTCGGTTCAGTTTTTCGATTTCGCGGGCAATGGCCGGGGTATTTGCCGAATTGAAAGCCTCGGGCCGCACGTAGACCACCGTTGCCACGCCTTCGATGTTGCCGTTGCCCAGGGCTGTCGTGCTCCGCAGAATGGTTTTCTCATCGTCGAGGGCCAGCACCTGCTCGTCGCCCATCTCTTTTTTGTCGACTATCGGGCGAATCTGCAGCCAGTATATTGTGCCGTCGGAGGCTCCGTTTACAACTCCGGCAAACTCGATTTCCACGGGCCGGGCCATTTCGCGCTGTCCGGTTTCGAGCATGAACGCGGCGGCCTCGGCCAGGGGGAATGAGCCGTGGTTGAGCATGTTGGCAAACGTCACCACCTTGCGCCCGGGGCCGGCGTCGGTGTCGCGGATAATCTGGTCGTTGATGTCGAAGGTGCTGACCATATATTTCAGCGAGCCGTCGGCCGCGGCCTGCTGCACGCGCAGCGAGCGCAGGTTGAACCCGTCGTCGGCCGTGAAGTCACAGGGCGCGTTGTCGGTCATGTCGAGGGCGAGCATGCGGGTCTGGGTGTCGCGTAAGGCCAGGTCGAGAGTGCTGGTCTGCAACACTTTCGATGGGTGGTGGGGCGAGAAGCGCAGCGCTGTGCCGCCTTCGACAATGGTTTTGCCGAGGCCTACCGCCACCTGGACCACTCCCTCCTCGGCGCGCTCGTCGCCGATGGGATAGTAGTTGAGCGAGCGCCCGACGCCCGAAAAGCTCGGATAGTAGAGGTCGGCGTGGCGCACACCAACCACCTCCTGGATAATGACGGCCATCTTCTCCTGGTCAATGACGTTGCTGGTGGCTGTCATGTATGATTTCGAGTCGGCATAGAACACTGAGGCATAGACGCTCTTGATAGCGTCTGAGAGCATGCGGAGCGTGCGCTCGCGCTCGCCGGCCCGATTTTGAATCATATAGGTGGCATAGACTCCGGCAAAGGGCTGATAGTGAGAGTCCTCGAGTAGTGACGACGAGCGCACGGCCAGCGGCTTGTCGACCACATCGAGCAGGGCCGACAGGTCGTCGGTCAGGTCGTCGGGGAGCCTGGCGGCGATGAATGCGGCGTGGATTTCGCTGTCGGGGGCCTGGCTCAGCGCCAGCGGATAGAGGCCGTTGTCGGCCATGAAGCGGTCAAAAAGGTCTGTGCAGAGCACCACGGTGCGCGGAATGGTGATGCTCACCTTTGTTCCGTCGAAGTTTTCGGTGCGCGGATATTTCTTGATTATGGAGTCGATAAACGCCAGGCCCCGCCCCTTGCCTCCCATCGAGCCCTTGCCGATGCGGGCAAAGTTGGAGTATCGGTCAAAGCGGTCTTTCTGAAACACGGCTACCACGCCCCGGTTTTTCATGCGGCGGTAGCTCACAATGGCGTCGAGAAAGTGGAGTCTGGCCTGCGGCACCTCGTCGATCGAGCGGGTGCGGTGTTGTTTGATGACCTCGGCTATGGCAAACATGGCGCGCGAGTAGAGCCAACGCGAAATGTCGTTGCGCTTGGCGTGATAGTAGAGCGTCTTGTCGGGAATCTCCATCATTTTGTACTGGAGGTCCCTGAGCGAGGTTATGCGCATGATTTCGCTCCCGGTGTCGGGGTCGCGCATAATGAAGTCGCCGAAGCCGAAATTGGCGGTTATGGCATCGCCGAGGTCAACGGGCAGTTTCTTTGAGTTCTTGTCGAGAAAGATTCCGTTGAAGGGGGCAGTCAGGGTGCCGTTGGCGGTTTCGCTGCTTTCGACGATAATCGGCACGTAGGGGTCGCGGGCGCGGATGTGTTCGGCGAGCCTGATGCCGGCCTGCGGGTCTTTTTCGCCGTTGCGCATGAAGCTGACGTCGGTAATCACGCCGAGCATGTTGTCGCCGAATTTATTATAGAGTTCGGCGGCCTCCTCATAGTTGCGGGCCAGGATTACCTTCGGCCGGCCGCGCATGCGCAGCATCTGTTCGTGTTCGTTGAGCGCCTCGGTCGAGAAGTGAAGGCTCTGCTGGAGCAGGAACTTGTAGAGATGGGGCAACACTGACGAGTAGAACCTGACGGAGTCTTCGACGAGCATGATGGTCTGGATGCCGACAGTGTTGACGTCGTAGTCGGCGTTCATGCGGTCTTCGAGCAGCTTGATTATGGCCAGCAGCAGATCCATGTTGCCGAGCCACGAAAAGACGTAGTCGACCGCCGAGAGGTCTTCGTGGGCGAGCCGTCGGCTGACCTCCTTGCTGAACGGGGTGAGCACGACAATCGGGGTCGACGGGGCCAGGCGCTTGATTTCGTGCAGCCCGTTGAAACTCTCGGAAATGTCGGGGCCCGGCATGTCGATGATGAGGTCAAAGTGCTTGGAGCCGAGGCTCGCAATCGCTTCGGTCGAGTCGTTGACGCGTGTGACTCGTGGCGGCGACGACAGGTTCAGGGCGTTATACTCGAAGTAGAGCTGCTCTTCGACGCGTCCGTCTTCCTCCATGATAAAGGCGTCGTAGGGCGAGGCAATGAGCAGGACGCTGTGTATGCGCTTCTGCATTAGCTCGTTGAATGCGGTGTCGCGCAGGTAGAGCCTCGAGCCGTAGTGGAGGGAGGTGTTCATGTCAGTCGGCGGATTGCTGAGCCGCCCCGGCCGAGTCGGTGGTGATGAGTTTGATGTCTATCGGCTGCTGGCCAACGATTCCGTGGAGCAGGGCGTCGACGTTGACTATGGGCGACGATATGAGCTCGGGAATGTTGTAGGTGCGGGTGAAGGTGTCGTAGAATCCGGCCTCCTTCTGCGGCAGGGCAAAGGGCTTGGTGGCGCGGCCGGTGGCGGTGTCGAACGCGGCGAAGTAGGGGCGCGCCCACAGGCCGTCGAGTCGTTTCGATGAGAAAACGAACCACTTTCCGTCGGAGCTCCACGAGTGGTAGCTGTCGATTGACTCGGAGTTCACCTCGTCCATTTCGCGCCATAGGCCGGTCGACAGGTCGAGCAGGCACAGCTGGCTCTCGGGGTGCCAGATGGAGAAGGTGCCGTAGTCCATGCGGGTGAACATGAGCCACTTGCCGTCGGGGCTCACGCGGGGAAACGACACGCTCTTCTGCTCGGCCGCGGCGTCGTAGACGGTGCGGAAGTTGGAGAATGTGCCGTCGGCTGGGTTGAAGTCGATGGCGCAGAGGCTGTAGAATATCGAGTCGGGTGCCGTCATGGGCAGGTCGGGGTGGCTGAGCTCGGCGCGGCAGAAGTAGAGCGTGCGGTTGTCGGGGGCCCAGCTGGGGAAGGTTTCTATGACGCCGGGGCCGCAGAGCATGCTGTCGGAGTAGGCGGTGCGGGTCTCCACGTTGTAGACCATCAGGTCAGCCGACTGGTCGAGCACCTCGATGGGCTTGGTGCCCGACGAGGGGAATATCTGGCCCACGGCATTGGCGCTGAAGGCAATGAAGCGGCCGTCGCGGCTCCATCCGGGGTAGGTGGCGCCATGGTTCGAGCCCATGAAGTTGGAGTTGATTTTCTCCACCTTGCCGTTACGCGAAATCAGGGTGCCGCCCTGCTTGCCGCGCACGTGTATCATCAGGCCCTTGCCGGGGTCGTTGGCGCTGAAGTTATGGCAGTTGATGCACTGACGGTCGAAGTCTTTGTTTTCAAGCACGGGGCGCTCGTCGTAGTTGGAGAGGTCGCGCTCGTAGATGCCGATCTGCGACCATAGCTCGTAGCCGGGATAGAGCAGGCGGTATACCAAGTAGCCGTCGATGGGATTGGCCGATACGGGGCACACCACGTCGGCCGTGGCGCCGTTCCACTTTCCGTCGGCGCCCTTGGCGGCGAAGCGCAGGTAGATTGAGTCGCCCTTGGCGGCGTCGAGCAGCGCGTGCCAGCGCTTGAGCGGAATTTCCACCTTGCCGTCGCTGCCCGACTGCACCACGATTTCAGGGTCGTGGCCGCAGCGTCCTATTTCGGTCTGCCAGGCGTCGGCGTCGGCCTCGATGGTGAAGGAGGGGGCGGCAATGTTGGGTGCGAAGGTCACACCGGCATAGTCGGGGCTCAGCGCGGGCACTTCGAGCGTGCGGGTGTCGGGGGTGTGGGCGCTGTCGCTGCAGGCGGCGAGGGCCAGGGCTGCGGCTGCAAAGAGTGTTATGGAGGTTGCTTTCATGATTTCAGGTGTTTAGAATGTGAGTTCGTTGCCCAGGGGGTTGATAAAAGAAGTGTAGTACCAGAGGGTGCGCTTCTGGTCGGCCGAGTATGAGGTAAACTGGCCCTTGTAGCTCTCGTCGAGGAATGCGCGGAAGGCCGCGTCGGTGGCCGGCGAGATGGTGTAGCCGTCGGCTGCCAGGCGCTCGGAGCCGTAGCTGAGCCTCATCAGGCAGAGGGCCTCGTCGAAAATCTTCGGCAGCGGCTCGCCCGTGGGCGGACAGAGGTCGAGCAGGTTGGTGTAGAAGTCGGCCATATTGCCGGCCAGCAGCAGGGTCAGCAGCATGTACTGCTTGGCCATCTCGTTGTCGGGGTCGTAGTCGAGTATGTAGCGGGCGTCGCCTGCGAGGTTAAACACGTTGTCGCCGCGCATCGGCTTCTGCGGCGCGTCTTTCAGGGCGTCGCGCAGGTCGGGCACGTCGCCTTCTGCCTGCCATTTCTCAAGGTCGCGGGCCGCCGAGCGGTAAAACAGCGTCTGCTTGAGCTGGGCTATGAACTTGGTGGCCTGGATGCCGCGGCCGGTCTCGATGAAATAGCGGCTGAGGTTGATGAGGTTGTGTGCGGTCTCGCCCCATCCGACCAGTGCCTCCGACTCCCAGTGGGCGGCGGTGTTGATGGCGCCCAGCTGCTCATAGATGTAGCCGCCGTATTCGGCCTGGTTTCTGTCGGCATTCCAGGTAAAGAAGAGCGAGTAGGGGCCGTGATATTGCGGAGTGTCGAAGAAGTTTGTCAACAGCAGGCCGCGGTGATAGAGGGCTATGGCGCGGAAGTAGTTCATCAGCTGGTTCTGTACGCCGGTGGCGGCCTGTTCCTGAGTCAGCTCGAGCACTTCGTCCCAGTCGCTGCGCTTCACGGCCTCTGTGGTCTCCACCATCAGACGCTCGTTGAGGCGCTGCATCTTCACCTCCTGGCGGTTCATGTGGCGCTCGGTGCCGTCGGGCATGGTGATGGTGGTGGCCTTGAACGAGTCGTAGTAGAACCATCCGGCCAGGGCCAGGAATATGGCCGGGCCGATGACCCCCTTCCAGGCGCGGTCGGCGCCCATCAGGTCGGGCTGCTGCTTCTTGGGTATGAAGCGGCCGGCTATGAGGGCCACGACCCACACCGCCATGACTATGAGCAGGGCCTTGATGGCCGGAGCGAGCGAGTCGCCGACGCTGACCGTGGAGAAAAACATCCAGCAGGGCAGCAGGGCGCTGAGCTGAATGCGGTCGTGGAGGCCGGTGAGGCGCCTGATGGCCGACTGCGTCATCAGATACACGGCCACCAGCAGCAGCGACCATATCAGTGCCGCCAGCCAGGGCCAGTAGCCGAACTGGGCCATGAAGGCCGAGGCGAGCTCGGAGAAGCATTCGAAGTGCAGGGTGTCGGCGATGTAGGTCCACGAGAAGCGAAACAGGTGGTGCTGTTCGTGGTAAATCAACACGTGGCGATACAGAGTCATGTAGGCCGTGAAGAAGGTCACGAACATGACTGCCGCCACAATGTGCTTTTGGTATCTTTTCATCGTCGTCAGGGTCAGAATCGGAGGTTTTTGCCCGACGGGCTGAGATATGTCAGATAATACCAGAGAGTGCGCTTCTGGTCGGCGGTAAACGAGGCGAGCTTGCCCTTGTTGTTCTCGGCCAGGAATGCGCGGTAGGCGGCGTCGGTCGAGGGCGAAATAACGTAGCCGTCGGCCTCGAGTCGGCCGGAGCCGTAGTTGAGCCTGATGAGGCAGAGGGCTTCGTCGAAAACCTTGGGCAGCGGCTTGCCGGTCGGGGGGTAGTGCAGCTGCAGGCTCTCGTAGAAGTTGCCCATATTGCCCGCCATCAGCAGGGTCAGCAGCATGTATTGCTTGGCCATTTCGTTGTCGGGGTCGTTGATGAGAATATAGTTGGCGTCGCCGGCCAGGTTAAGCACGTTGTCGGCGCGCACGGGAGTCTGCGGCGCGTTTTTGAGCGCATTGCGCAGGCCGGGCACGTCGCCCTCGGCGCGCCACTGTTCGAGTTGTCGGGCCGTTGAGCGGTAAAAGAGCGTGTGTTTGAGCGGCTCAATGAATTTGCGAGCCTGCTCGCCGCGGCCTACTTCAATCAGGTAGCGGCTCAGGTTTATGAGATGATGGGCCGTTTCGCCCCATCCGACCAGGGCTTCGAACTCCCAGTGGATGGCCGTGTTCAGTGCGCCGAGTTCTTCGTAGATATAGCCGCCGTATTCGGCCTGGTTCTTGTCGGCCTTCCAGGGAAAGAAGAGTGAGCGCGGACCATGGTGCTGCGGGTTGTCGAATATGTTGGTCAGCAGGGAGCCGCGGTGAAACAGGGCCATGGCGCGGAAATATGTCATCAGGTGGTTTTTGGTGCCGGTGGCGGCCTGCTCGTCGGTCAGGGCGAGCACTTCGTCCCAGTCGCGGCGCCTCATTGCCTGGGTGGCTTTCATCATCAGGCGCTCGTTTTTGCGCTGAAGGGTAACCTCCTTGCGTGTGAAGTGGCGCTCCTTGCCGTCGGGCAGGGTAATGGTTATCGGTTTGAACGAGTCGTAGTAGAACCATCCGAACATGGCCAGAAAAATCACCGGCCCGGCAATGCTGACCCAGGGACGGTCGGGGTCAATGACGACGGGCATCTTCTTTTTGGGGATGAACCTGCCGAATGTGAGGGCGGCAAGCCAGATTGCCGCGATGATGCAGACGGCCTTGATGGGCTCGGCCGGCTGGCCGTCGATGTTGACTGTGGCGAAAAACAGCAAGCAGGGCGGCAGGGCGCTGAGCTGAATGCGGTCGTTGAGTCCCGTTAAACGCCTGATGATTGACTGGCCCATTGCGTAGACTCCTACGAACAGCAGCGACCATATTGTCGCGGCGAGCCAGGGCCAGTAGCCGAACTGGGCCATGAATGCCGCGGCGAGTTCGAAAAAGCCGTCGAGGTGAATGGTTTCTGCGATGTAGTCGCACGAGAAGCGAAACAGGTAGTGCTGTTCATGGAAAATCAAGACGTGGCGGTAAAGGGTCATGTAGGCGGTGAAAAACGTCGCGAACATGACTGTCGCCACAATCGTTTTCGAGTATTTTTTCATAATCGGAAATAACAATCGGTATAAGACGCGCAAATTTACGAAAAAATCGGGAAAACGGAAAGACCCCGTCACCGGTAATCGGCGGCGGGGTCGGGGAGTTGTGTATCAGAGTTATGTGTGTCAGAGAGGCGTGTTATTTGGCGTTGTCGTCAAGTATGCAGATTGAAACTCGGTTCCAGCTCTCTTCCTTGAACATCTCGCCGATGCCCTGGCCTTCGGCCTTGATGCGCGAAGCCTTGATGCCGTATTTGTTGACGAGCATTGATTTCACACCTTCGGCGCGGGCTGCAGCGAGGCGCTCGTTGAACTGCAGGTTGCCGTCTTTCGAGGCGTAGCCCTTGATGAGCACAGTCGACTCGGGATTGTTCTTCATATACTGGGCAATCATTTCGACATTGGGCTGCTGGTCGGTGCCGATTTTCGAGGAGCCGATGCGGTAGAAGATGTAGCGCACGCTCTGGAGAGAGTTGGTGTTCTCTACAACCGTGTTGGTGACAACTGTGGCCGGACGGTTCATGCAGCGTTCGAGCTGTGACTTGAGGTTGGCGTTGGCGGCGGTGAGGTCGGCCATGCCGGCTTCCTGGGCCACTACTATGGCGCGCAGGGCGTTGATTTGTTCGTTATAGTCCGAGTAGTCGCACGGTTCAGCATAGGCAAAGCTGTGGGTGCCGTTCGAGTTGCCGAAGTGGTAGGTCACGCCTGCCATGAGCTCGAGGGCTGCCGCACGTTCGGAGAATACGGTGTGGTGGCCGTTGGTCACGTTCCAGACAATAGCCGGTTTGATGCCGATAGTCCAAGCCTTCGATTCGCCGAGGTTGAAATTGAAGTTCATGCCGGTCTTGACGCCGAGGTCGTTTTGGTCGGCACCCTGCGAATGAGGCACGAAGGTGCGAATCCAGCCAACGCCGCCAACGAGTTCGACTTCAAATACTCTGGGCTGGCCGGCATATCCGGCAAAGAGGTTGTTGAGGTTCGTGGCGCCGAAAACTCCGAGATACATGGCGTCGACAACGTTGCGCATCGACGGCATTTTGTTCCAGGTCGACGTGTTGAAGCCGAATTCGCCTTCAACGCCGATGCCGAACGCCGGCGCTATTTGTTTGCGCACTTCAAGGCCGGCGGCGCCGCGCACGTTGTCGCCAAACGAGCCGTGATAGGGGTTAAGAGGGTTGACGATGCCGCCTTTGAGAGTGATGGACCAGTTATCGCATGGGGCGAACGGTGCGAGTTCGCGACTTTCGGCGTTAGCCACGCCGGATAATGCGACTGTTGCAATAGCAGCGAGGATAATTTTTTTCATAGTTAAGATGATAAGTAAATAGTTGTTAGTTGAATTTTGGAGGGTTAATTGTATAGATAAAATGCGTAACTGCCCGTAAAAGTTCAATTACCCCGTCGGCCAAAAACAGCCGGGACGTCAGAATGCGCTCACTGAACGGAGAATCGGCTCGACGATGTGGCGGTCGGGACACAGGCGCGGAACCTTGCGCTGGCCGCCGAGTTTGCCTGTTGATTCGAGCCATTGGGCAAACGTGCCCCGCGGCACGGCGATTACCTCTACCGGGTCGAGAAATATGGAGCCGGCGCGTTTGGCGGCATAGTCGCTGTTTTCGGCGCAGAGCCGACGGTCGAGTTCGGCGGCAAAGCGGTTTGTGTCGGCCGGAGGCTCGTCGAACTCCACGAGCCACTGGTGGCGCCCTCGCTTGGAGCCGGCGGTGTAGACCGGGGCTGCGGTGTAGTCGCTGACCTTGCAGCCCATCGCGGTGCACGTGGCCGCGAGTGCGGCATCGGAGTTATGGACCATCAGCTCCTCGCCGAAGGCGTTGATGTAGAGTTTTGTGCGCCCGGCAATCGAGATTCGCAGCGGAGCGGTCGATTCGATGCGCACGGTGTCGCCCAGCGGGTAGCGCCAGAGTCCGTTGGCCGCCGAGATAATCATTGCGTAGACCTTGCCGGCCTCTACTTCCCATGCCTTTACGGGTTCGGAGCCGTCAAGGGGATCGAATTCATAGAAAACGCCTGCGTCGGGAATCAGCAGCATGGCGCCAGGGCTGCGGCGGTCTTGCACGGCAAAGAAGCCCTCTGAGGCATTATACGTTTCCAGGTAGTGCATGCGCCCGGGGTCGGTGATGGCCTCATACTGGTCGCGATAGGGGGTGAAATTGATGCCGCCGTGAAAAAACACCTCGAGGTTGGGCCATACGTCGTGAATCGACTCGGCGCCGGCGGCTTTGAGAACCTCGCGGAGCACGGTCAGGAACCATGACGGCACGCCTGAAATCGAGCGCACGTCGGCGCGGAGCGAGGCGTTGACCAGCGCCGGCAGTTTTTCGTGCCAGTCGCTCAGCAGGGCCACGTCTCGGTTGGCCGGAATGCGCAGTCGCGACGTTGCTCCCGGCATCCGTTCGATGAGGTGGGCCGACAGATCGCCGATCTTGACGTCGGCGGGGTGATTTTTGAGTTCGGTGGCAAAGCTGCCGCCGAGAATGAACGAGCGGCCGCCAATGAGCTTGCTTTCGGGATAAAGTCTCAGATATTCGGCCACGCAGTCGGCCGAGCCGCTGAAGTGGTTGAGCCTAAGCGAGTCGTCGGTGACGGGCACGTATTTGCTGCGACCGTCAGATGTGCCCGACGACTGGGCGAAACGTCTGCACCGTCCGCGCCAGAGCACATCTTTCTCTCCTGCCACCATGCGCATCACGTCGGGACGTATATCCTCATACGTGCGCACCGGCACCCGCGAGCAGAAGTGCTCGGCGCCGGTCATTGTTGCAAAACTATAGCGCCGCCCGATTTCGGTCGAGCGTGCATCGTGGAGCAACGAGCGCAAAACGTTGCGCTGGGTCTGTTCGAGGTCGTCAGCGTGATGCCCGAGAGTTTTTGCCCGGGCCACGAAGAACGGACGGCATAATGGTGTGAAGTTCAACACGAGGGCAAAGTTAATTAAAATTCTACTAATTACATAATGCGCAACTATAAAAATAAGTTCGGAATCTACGGCCTGAAAGTTGGGCCGATAGATAAATTTGTGGACTGAAATATAGCGAAAAGTAAATATTTTTATGGAAATCAGACTTCAACTTCCAAAGGCGGCGCAATGGAGCGACGCCGACAATTATGCCGAGAATCTGCGCATGGCCGATATAGCCGGATGCCGCGGGGCGGTGCCGGTTGGGCGGCCGTCGACGCTGCTTGCCGATGCCGGCATAATCACGCACGTGCTGGCCGACGGGCGCATCCTCACCGTGGCCGACGACATGCGCACGCTGGCCGTCGACGGACGTCTGGCCGGTGTGCTCGAATCAGACTTCCGCGCCGCCATGGCCGACGGTGACCGCATTATAGTGTTCACGTCCGGCGGACGCGAATGGGTCAGCGGCGGCGCTCTTCAGGGGGCGGGCCCCGGTGAGCCGCAGGTCGGCGTCGTGGCCGACGCAAACGTGACCCCACTGTCGGTCGAGGTTATCCCGGCCGCCCCGCTGAAGGGCGTCTATAACCGCATGACTACGCCGCTGCAGCCGGTTGACTGCCAGGCCATGGCGTTGCAGATAGGCGCCGGGGTGAGCTCGGCAATAGCGCGTGCGTCGATGCTCGGACTGCTCGTGCAGCCGTCGTGGGTCGGATGGCAGATGACCGATGCCGACGGACGCATCGTTGCGCGTGGCGAACCGGTAAAGGTCGGTTCCCTGCAGGGCAACGGCTCCCTGCGCTTCACATCGATTAAGAATGACGCTACGTTCATCCCCACCGGGTCTGACATGCTCTCAGTCAGAGCCTACGGCCTGACGGTCAGGGTGGGGCGCAGTCCGAGCGAGTTCTGGCGCAGCCGCGTCAGCTCGCTTGAGATTATAGTGTGGCCCAACTGCGCTCGCGTTGTCGGTTCGACCGGCCATTTCGATGAAATCAACGGCACGTCGTCGACCCTTACTGTGGCGGCGCTGCTCGAAGAGACCGCCCGCGAGGGCCGGGGCATTATTGCTGCGCGCATTGACAGGCCTCTCGACGGGGTCGAGCAGGCAATCGGCTTGGGCAATCTGGGTTTCTGCGACTGGGATGCGGCCGCCGAGGCCGCCCGCGACCTCAATCCGCGGACGGTTTACTGCGGCGGTTCGCTGGTGGCCTATGCTCTTGAAGGCGAGCGCGGAGTTGTCGGAATTGCCGACAGCTCCAACCCGCTGAGCCTGACCGTCAGGGCCCGCGTGTGTCAGGGCTCGGTGATGAGGCTCTGCGCCCCCGTCGGTTCGAGTGGCGGCTGGAACTACGGGCGCCATCATCTGCTCGCCTTTGCCACCGACGGCATTTATGCCCTCAGCATCGACGGCGCGCTCAAACGCATCTCGTCGACGCGCATCTGTGCGGAGGGCATAGCGCGGGCCGACGCCGTGGCCGTGAGCAGCGGCGCGGTCTATTGTGTCAGTGCCCGTGGCTCGGTGCTGTCGCTCGGCGGCTCGAAGGTCAGAGAAATAGCCTCGCCCCTGGCGCATCCTGTTGCGGCAGGGTGGTGTGGCCGTCACGAGGAGCTGATTCTGCTCGGGGCGGGAGGCACGATGGCGGCGGTTGACCGCGAGGGGCGTGCCTCGATGCGCACGCTCTTTCGTGCCGAGAGGCTGGTCGAGCCCTCGATGGCGGTCGATTCGATGGGCGCGCTCCGCAATCTCGATGACGAAGAGGCTGAGGCAGAGGTCGGGGTGGTAAGGCGTTGCCGAGAGCGCATGGCCGCCGGGGCCGGAGTCAGACACCGGGCCGTGTGGCTGCTCGACGCCGCACGTGTAGCGGCGCTGAAACTGACGCTGAAGGCCGATGGCGGCGGTTCGCCGCAGCGGGTGCTCGAACTGATCGTCAACGGCTCGGTCAACGCTCCTGTCGAGGCCGATTTCGCGTGCCCGCGCAGGGCCTACCTGACTGCCGAGGTGAGCGGCCGGCTGACTGCGCCCGCGCGTCTGCTGTCGGTGAAAATATGATAACTCACAAAAAATGCGTAACTTTGTGCCGTGATTCAGTTCAAGAAGCTCGACCGGTTCATTCTGTGGCAGTTTCTGCCGCTTTTTGCAATGACCTTCCTTATCTGCACGTTTATCGTGCTGATGCAGTTCCTGTGGCTTCATCTGCAGGACCTGGTAGGCAAGGGGGTGGGCATCGGCGTGCTATCCGAACTGTTCTTTTATGCCGCGCTCTCCATGGTGCCGATGGCGCTGCCGCTGGCTGTGCTGCTGGCGAGTCTGATGACGTTCGGCAACCTCGGCGAGAGTTTTGAACTCACGGCGCTGAAAGCCGGCGGCATATCGCTTTTCAGGGTAATGAAGCCGCTGATTGTGCTGATGGTCTTCGTGGCTATCGGCGCATTCTTTTTTCAGAACAACGTGCTGCCGGTGGCGCAGACCAAAATGTGGACGCTGTTGAAATCGGTGCGACAGAAAACGCCCGAACTCGACATCGTCGAGGGCGAGTTCAACTACCAGCTGCCCAACATCAACATCTATGTCGAGGAGAAAAACCGCGAGAGCGGCATGCTCTACGGCGTGATGATTTATGATTTCCGCCAGGGCTTTGACCGCTCGCGTGTGATTCTGGCCGACAGCGCCACCCTGCGCACCGCCCCCGACAAGACCCACATGTATCTGACTCTACACCACGGCGAGCTCTTTGAGAATCTCCGCGAAGGGCAGGGGGGCATGAGCAACGAGCGCAACCGCCTGTATCGCAGCGAGCGTTTCAGCAACAAGATGATTACCGTGGAGTTCGACGTCAATCTTGAAATGATCGACGAGAACGAGATGGGCTCGCTCTATATCGGCAAGAATGTCAGGCAACTGGCCAATTCAATCGACTCGCTCCACCAGCGCCTCGACTCCATCGGCATGACCATCGGCAACGAACTGGCCACGCAGCCCATCGTGGCGCTGCGCCCCGACGAGGTGCCCGCGGCCGAGCGTGCTCCCGACGCCCGCCCCACGATGCAGGTCGACCCCGATTCGGCCCGCCGTGCCCAGCGCCCCTACACCAAGCGCATTGTTTATCAAACCGCCCGCAACAGCATTGACCGCAAGCGCATCGAATATCTGGGACGCTCAATCTATCTCGACGACGAGCACAACACCCTTCGCCGCCACGGCATTGAGCTTCACCGCAAGTTCACGCTTTCGCTGGCGTGCCTGGTGTTCTTTTTTATCGGCGCCCCGCTCGGTGCGATAATCCGCAAGGGGGGCATCGGCACGCCGCTGGTCATCAGCGTGCTGCTCTTTATTTTCTACTACATCATCGACAATACGGGCTACCGTCTGGCCCGTGACGGCCGTCTGGCCGTATGGGAGGGCATATGGCTCAGTTCGGGCGTGTTGCTGCCGCTCGGCATCTTCGTTACCTACAAGGCGGTCAAGGATTCGGCCGTGTTCAATGCCGACAGCTACATGCGCCTGCTGCGCACTCTGACCGGCAAGAACGTGCGCGCCCTGTCGGTCAAAGAGGTTGTGATCGAAGACTTCGAGCCCGCGCGTGCCGGCGAGATTCTCGCCGAGGTGCTCAGTGCTTTTGAAGCCTTTGCCGGGCGCCATCGCGGTTACTGCGGCTATGCGGCCTACTGGCGCGGTGGTTTCCCCCAGCCTGAAATAGCCGCGCTCAATGCCGAGCTCGAGCCTGCTGTAAGCTATCTGGCCAACAGCCGCTCGCAGAATGTGGTCGACAAGCTCAACGAGCTCCCGATTATTGAAAACTTCAGCATTCTCCATCCTGCCGCCGGCCGCGTGACGACCTTACTGAAATGGTTCTTCCCGGCTGGTGTGGCCGTATGGCTGGTGTCGCTGCCGATGCAGCGCCGCCTGCTTGGCCGCGTGAGGCAGATAATAAACATTATACCTGAACTACAAGCTATTTTACAACATGAACAGCATTAAACTCGACAGCATCGAAGAAGCCATTGAAGACTTCCGTCAGGGCAAGTTTGTAATTGTGGTCGACGATGAGGACCGCGAAAACGAAGGCGACCTCATTGTCGCTGCCGAAAAGATAACCCCCGAGCAGGTCAATTTCATGCTCAAAAACGCGCGCGGTGTGCTCTGCGCCCCGCTGACCAACTCGCGGGCACGCGAGCTTGGCCTTGACCGTCAGGTCGACCACAACACGTCGGTGCTCGGCACTCCGTTTACCGTCACAGTCGACAAGCTCGAGGGCTGCTCGACCGGCGTGAGCATCCAGGACCGCTGCGCCACCATTCGCGCACTGGCCGATCCGGAGTCGACTCCCGCAACCTTCGGCCGTCCGGGCCACATCAACCCGCTCTATGCGCAGGACCACGGCGTTTTGAAGCGCACCGGCCACACCGAGGCCGGCGTCGACCTGGCCCGTCTGGCAGGGCTGCAGCCCGTTGCGGCGCTCATGGAAATTATGAGTGACGACGGCTCGATGGCGCGTCTGCCCGAGCTGCGCGAAATGGCCGACCGCTGGGGCTTCAAACTGATTTCAATCGCTGATCTCGTGGCCTATCGCAACCGCACCGAATCGCTCATCGAGCAGGGGGTGGAGGTTGACCTCCCCACCGCCTGGGGCCACTTCCGCGCAATTCCTTTCCGCCAGAAGAGCAACGGCCTGGAACACATCGCGCTGGTCAAGGGCGATCTCAGTGGCGACGAGCCCGTTCTGGTCAGGGTGCACTCGTCGTGTGCCACCGGCGATATCTTCTCGTCATGCCGCTGCGACTGCGGCGAGCAGCTCCATCGCGCCATGCAGGCCATTGACCGCGAGGGTCGCGGCGCAGTGGTCTATCTGATGCAGGAAGGCCGCGGAATCGGCCTGATGGAGAAGATGAAGGCCTATAAGCTTCAGGAAGAGGGCATGGATACCGTCGACGCCAATATCTGCCTGGGTCATAAGGCCGACGAGCGCGACTATGGTGTAGGCGCCCAGATTCTCCGTTCAATCGGCGTCAGCCGCATGCGTCTGATGAGCAATAACCCGACCAAGCGTGTCGGTCTTCAGGGCTATGGGCTGGAAATTGTAGAGACCGTGCCGATCGAGGTGGAGCCCAATGAATATAATGCCCGCTATCTGCGCACCAAGCGTATCCGCATGGGCCACGATCTGCACTTATGATTGAGGTCGGCGACATACGCAAACGTTTTGATAACCTGGAGGTTCTGCGCGGCGTAAGCCTCAGCGTGGCCGACTCCGAGGTGGTGGCTATTGTCGGGCCGAGCGGTGCCGGCAAGACCACTTTGCTTCAGATAATGGGTTCGCTCGAACGTCCTGACGGGGGCTCGGTAAAATATGACAGCACTGACATATTCGCCCTTTCCGACCGCCAGCTGGCAGCATTCCGCAACCGCCATATCGGCTTCGTGTTTCAGTTCCACAGTCTGCTTCCCGAATTCACGCTCGAGGAGAATGTGGCGCTCCCGGCATTGATAGGCGGGGCCCGACGTGCCGACGCGACGGCCCGTGCCCGCGAACTGATCGACTACATGGGCCTGGCCTCGCGTCTTGACCACCGGCCGGCCCAGCTGTCGGGCGGTGAGCGTCAGCGTGCGGCCGTTGCCCGCGCCCTGATCAACAGTCCGCAGGTGGTGCTCGCCGACGAACCGAGCGGCTCGCTCGACTCGGCCAACCGCGCTGAACTTCACCGGCTTTTCTTTGACCTGCGCCGCGACCGCGGCCAGAGTTTCGTCATAGTTACCCACGACGAGAATCTCGCCTCGAGCGCCGACCGCACAATTCGCCTTGTCGACGGCCGCATAGCGCAATAATCAACCCCGTGGCGGCGTTATATGTTCAGCTATGAAGAGTATATTGCGAACACTATATCTGATTATAATCGGTCTGAGCGTAGCCGCTGACGCTCTTGCCTTTGCGCCCGAAACCTACACCGCCTCCTCGGCACTGAGCCGTGGCAGATGGGTCAGAATCAAGGTGAAAACGGGCGGTATGCACTGCATTCCGGCTTCGACCCTTGCCGACTGGGGATTCGCCGATCCGTCGAGGGTCAGCGTCCACGGCTATGGCGGAGCAATGATTTCCGACGTGCTCTCGCCCGAAAACTATATCGACGACCTGCCCCGCGCCGCCTCGCGCCTGACCTCGCGCGGCCTGGTGTTCTATGCGGTCGGCCCCGAACAGGTCAATCTCGACGCCGAAGGCTCGCTGACCCATGCCGTCAACCCCTATAGCAGCTACGGCTACTACTACCTGACCGAGAACGACTCGCCTGTGCCTGCTCCCGAACGGGGCGGCACCGCTCTTGCCTCGGCCGACGGATGCGTCACTTCGGTCATGGCCATGAGCTATTATGACCCGCAGGAGGTTTCTGTCGGCAACACGGGCCGGATGATGGTTGGCGAAGACTTCAAGCAGAAGAATCCGCGCCAGATGAGTCTTTACATGCCCGGCCTCGTTGCGTCAGAGAATGTGACCGTCAGGACGAGCATCGTGGTGCACTCTGTTTCGATGAGTCCCGGCGTGCGCATCAGCGTCAACGGCACTCAGTTGCCGGCTGCGTCCGGCGACGTTGTTCCCTCGACTGCCAAAGATAGCGGAATCTATGGCTCCATGAGCACTATAAGCAAGACATTCACCGCCGCCGGCGAGGAGGCCAATATTTCCATCTCGCTGACCAATACCGGCAATATGCGCCTTGGCTGTCTCAACTATGTCGAACTGATTTACCGCCGCGCTCTGGCCGGCTCGATGGAGTTCATGTCGTCGTCGCCCTCGCTGGCCGCAGCCTCGGCCGGAGGCGCCGGTCGCTATGTATGGGATGTAACCGACCCTGCCGCCCACTATGAACTCAACGTCGGCGCTATCGGTGCCTGGCGCAACGAGCGTGCCGGAGTGAGGCGCTATGTGGTCTGGGGCGAGAACGATAATATGCCCGTGCCCGAACATGACGGAAGCGTTCCGGCTCAGAATCTTCACGGCATCACTGCCATACCCGACATGGTCATCATTGCGCCTAATGCCTACATCAAGCCGGCCACGGTCATTGCCGACCTGCACCGCAACTACGAAAACGAAAAGCTGACGGTCGAGGTGGTCAGGCTTGACCATATACTCAACGAATTCGGCTCGGGTGCGTTTGATCCGGGTGCCATACGCCGTTTTCTCAAGATGCTCTACGACCGCGGCAATGCCGACGGCGCCAATCCGCTGCGCTATGCGCTGCTTATCGGCAAGGGCACGTTCGACAACCGCAAGCTGACAGCCGTGGGCCGCAACATGCGCAACCCCATGCCTCTGTGGATAAGCGAAAACTCGCTCAGCGAAAGCTCGTCGTATTCGACCGACGACTATTTCGGCCTGCTGACCGACTATGACGGAACCCGCCCGTCGACCGAAGACCTCGACATCGCCGTGGGCCGCATTCCTGCCACGTCTGAAAACGAAGCGACCATAGTCGCTGAAAAAATACGCCGCTATCTCTACACCATGCCCAAGGGTGCCTGGCGCAACCACATGACCATACTGGCCGATGATGAAAACAAGGGTGACCACATGCTTCAGTCTGAAGCGTTGATCAATGGACTCAGCGCCGGACCGTCGGGCTCGCGCATGATAATCGACAAGGTCTATTGCGACGCGTATCTGCGCCAGAATTCGACCTATCCGGGAGCGAAGTCCGACCTGTTCCGTAACTTCAACGACGGCATGTCGATTTTTGCATTTATCGGCCACGGCTCGCCTAACGCTCTCGGCTCAAAAAACATAATTCAGCCGCTCGACTTCCGCGACCGCTTCTATCTGCGCCGTTTGCCATTTTTCTACGCGGCCACATGCTCGTTTCTCAAGTGGGACACCGACATAACCTCGCAGGCCGAGGCGCTGATGTTTCAGCGCGACGGCGGCATAATAGGCTGCATATCGGCGCTCCGTCCGGTCTATATCAGCGCCAACGGCGATTTGTCGGCGTCGTTCGGGCGCGCGCTCGGCGGCTATGATGCCGACGGCATGGTGCCTGCTGTGGGCGAGCTTTACCGCCTGGCCAAAAACGGCGTCAGAGACACCAACAAGCTCCGTTACGTAATGATGGGCGACCCCGCCCTGCGCCTGGCCTTTCCCTCTGACAGGGTGACGCTCGACGCCATTAACGGCTCTGCCGTCAGCTCTGCCGAGCCCTTTACCATCAAGGCGCGCCAGGAACTGACCCTGACCGGCCGGATTACCGACCCTTCGGGCCGCCTGCTGAGCGATTTTAACGGCACGGTGACGGCAACGTTCTACGATGCTGACTACTCGACCGTTTCACACGGCTACGGCAAAGGCGAGGAGGTTCCATTCGAACAGCACGGCGACCTCCTTTTCGTGGCAGGCGGGCAGGCTACGGCCGGTGAATATACCATTAACGTGCGCATGCCTCAGAACATAGCTGACAACTACCGGCCGGCAACGATGAGCCTCTACGCCCAGGCTACCGGCACGGGCGACCTGCGCGAGGCGGCCGGCATCTGTCGCGACCTATATGCGTTCGGCTACGACGAGACGACACCCGACGACAGTGAGGCTCCGATTATCCACCACATGACGCTCAACAGCGATGACTTCGAGTCAGGCGACGATGTTAACCCCTCGCCTCTGCTCATTGCGCGTCTGAGCGACAACTCGGGCCTGAACATGTCGACCGCAGGCGTGGGCCAGCGCATGTCGCTGACCATCGACGGCGGCACTACGTTTACCGACCTGGCAAGCTACTTCACGCCCGACATGACGCCCTTTGCCGGCAAGGCCAGCGGCACGCTCAGCTATCCTGTCGCCGAGATGCGCGAGGGGGCCCACTCCCTGCGACTTCGTGTATGGGATATCGACGGCAACTTTACCGACCGTCAGATCGAGTGCAACGTCAGCGCCGCTCTGGCCCCCGAAATCTACGAAGTGTTTACCGACGCCATGCCCGCGCGCACCGAAGCCCGTTTCTACGTTCGTCATAACCGGCCCGACCAGATTGTCAAAGTGACCGTTAGCGTCTATGACCTGATGGGCCGCAGAGTGTGGAGCGGCGATGCCGAGGCCCGTTCCGACATGGAAACCTCCTCGCCCCTGGTGTGGGATCTGCGCAACGAGGGCGGCCAGCGGGTGCCCCGCGGCATATATGTTTATCGCGCCGAACTGACCTCAGCCACGAGCAAGGCCGCCTCGGCGTCAAAGAAACTTGCAGTAGCCAATGAATGAGAATAAAAAAGCAGTGACAGTCTACTGCGCGTCGAGCCCGGAGGCTCCCGCGCGGTTTATCGACGCCGCACGCGAGCTCGGACGGCTCGCTTCCGAGGCCGGATGGGCCACGGTCAGCGGCGCAGGCACGCTCGGCCTGATGGGCGCCGTTGTCGACGGCACTCTCAGCGTCGAGGGCGGACGCGCCATTGGCGTGATTCCGCAATTTATGGTTGACCGCGGATGGGCCAATCCGCGCATGACCGAACTCCACGTTACCGGTTCTATGGCCGAACGCAAGCAGATGCTTGCCGACCTCGGTTGCGGCGCCATAGCCCTGCCCGGCGGAATCGGCACGCTCGACGAACTGATGGATCTGCTCACCTGCTGTCAGCTCGGATTGTACACCCGTCCGGTAGTGATTTTGAATGTAGATGGATTCTACGATAACCTGATTGCCCAACTCCGCCATGCCGACCGCTGCTCGATGATGCGCCATCTGGGCCTTCCGGGCGACCTTTGGATTGAGGCCGTAACGCCGGCTCAGGCGCTCGCCGCTGTAATCTCTGCCAATGACTGAACGCCTGGAGCCAATGATTCGTCAGGCCTCGGCGTCGACCGACTCGGGGCTGCTGATAGTGCTGACGGTCATCATGGCCGCGGCAATGCTCTGCGCGCCTGTCATCAGGCGCATCGAGGGCAACTACTTTCGCCAGCTCTTCCGCTCGCACCGCGAGGCGCAGCCGGGCGAAAAGACTCTGGGCGAGCGCCTCGTGGTCAGCCTTGCGTTGCTCCAGACGCTGGTGTTCGAGGCGCTGATGCTATATTGCTGCCTGGGGGCTGAAGCCATGCCGCCACTGGCGTCGCTTGCGGGCCTGCTGGTGCTGACTGCCGGGCTCTTTGTGGCGCAGATGGCCGCCTATGGCCTGACCGGCTATGCCTTTGCCTCGGCCGATGAGGCGCACTCCTGGCAAACCGCCGCCTTGCTCATGCAGGCGCTGACAGGCTATCTGCTCGTCATTCCGGCTATGGGCGCTCTGTTTTATCCCGATTATCTCGTGCTGTTCGCAACCATCGGAGCTATGGCTTATATTAGTTGCCGAATACCGCTGATTATAAGTGAGTTTAGAATTTTTTACACAACTCCTGCCTCGCTATTCTACTTTTTTTTGTATCTTTGCACCTCGGAAATCGTGCCTTTAATAGCCGTGTGGGGACTTTCAGGCATGTTCTCCTCTCTATTTTGTTGAACAAGCTACCAGTCAGCTATACTGTCTCTTAGAAGTGAAGGAAATAAGGAAAATTCTCATTTCTCAGCCTCGCCCGCAGGTTGAAAAGTCACCATATTTTGACATAGAGAAGAAGCGCGGAGTCGAGCTCGTATTCCGCCCGTTTATCAAAGTTGAAGGCCTTACGTCGCGCGAATTTCGCCAGCAGAAAATTTCATTGACGGACTTTTCGGCTGTGATTTTTACAGCCCGCACCGCCGTTGACCACTTTTTCCGCCTCTGCGACGAGCAGCGCTATCAGGTGCCCGACACCCTGAAATATTTCTGCTCGTCCGAGAGCATCGGCCTGTATCTGCAGAAGTATATTCCTTTCCGCAAGCGCAAGATTTTTCACTCGCCGACCGGTAAGTTTGAGGATCTGATTCCTATTCTGCAGAAACACCACAAGGAGAAGTATCTCTTTGCGGTTTCCGACGTGAACAAAGATGTGCTTGCAAACCTCGAAAAGAGCAAGCTGCAATATACGCGTGCGGTGATGTATCGCACCGTGCCCAACGATTTCGGTCCCGACGAGCCGTACGACTACGATATGCTCGTGTTCTTCTCGCCCGAAGGCATCAAGGCTCTGCAGAGCAACTTCCCCGACTTCAAGCAGGGCGATATGCACATTGCCACTTTCGGTTCCACCACGGCCAAGGCAGTGCTCGACGCCGGCCTGCGTCTTGACCTCGACGGCTTCCAGAGCCCTACGAAGTCGATTGCCGCCACCATCGACGCATATATCGCCGAAATCAATGGAGAACCCGAAAACAAGGAGACACAAACTGCCTAAGCAGACGCGCCTTTGCTCCAAAACGGCTATCGACGCGCTCTTCGCCTCAGGCAGGGGCGCGCTCGCTTATCCGCTGCGCGCAATCTGCGCCGAGTCTGACAGTCCGGGAGTGAGGTTTTTTGTCTCCATTCCAAAGAAGCGCCTGCGCCACGCCGTTGACCGCGTGACCATGCGCCGGCGCGTGCGCGAGGCCTACCGTCTGCTCCGTCCTGGCCTGCCCGAGGGACTCAGCCTCAATATAGCTTTTGTTTATGTTGCAGACCGGCTCATTGACTTCGACCGTGTCAGCAGCGCCGTCGGACGTCTGCTTGAACAGATTACGCCGCGCAATGAAGAGGCTGCTGACTGAGCTGCTCATTCTTCCCGTCAGGTTTTATCGCGCCTGCATTTCGCCGCTGACTCCGCCGAGTTGCCGGTTCACTCCGACCTGCTCGCAGTATGCCATCGAGGCGCTGCGCAAGCATGGGCCTGCCAAGGGGCTTTGGCTTGCTGTCAGGCGTCTGCTGCGCTGTCATCCGTGGGGAGGCAGCGGCTACGACCCTGTTCCGTGAGGGCGTGCCGACTATGGCCGAGCCGACGATTGCCGGCTGTGAAGAATTGCGGCGAAGAGGGCGGCATGAGCATTCTTGGGAATGCCGTAGGAAGCAGAGCCTGAAATGACGGTTTATGAAATAGATGTTGGGGTTGCCGTAGAGAGATATCTTTAGGCCGCCTCAGGTCATCTATTTCATAAACCTTTGAAATCATTGTATTATTAGAGAATTACCTTGCGGGTCATTGAGCGTGCGGCGCAGGTCACGTTGACAGTGTAGATGCCACGGCCGGGAACTACTGCGGTAAAGCACTCGGTTGTGCCGTCGCCGTGGGCAACGACCTGGCCCTTGATGTTGCTGACAATGACGCGCTTGGCGGCGCCTTCAGTGCCGGGCAGGCAGATGGTCAGGCTGTCGCCCGAGGCGCTTACGGTCATGTGGTCGAGAGCCTTCGATGCGACGACGTCTTCAATGGCGCCCTGACCGTTCTTGTTGGTAAGGCGGTAAACCACAGTGGCGTGCGAGGGCACGGAACCGGTGTCGAAGCTGCCCTTGACGTCGGCCAGGTCCTCGTGTTTCACCAGGTCGCGACAAACGTAGGTCGCCTCAGTGTCGATGCCGGGAATGCGGCTCAGGTCAATGGTGTAGCTCTTGGCCGATGCTGTCAGGTTGGTGAGCGAAATCGCTATGTCGCCGTTTTCGCAGTCCTTTGCCATCAGCAGGTAGTCGGCAGCGTCGTGGTAGATGGTTTGTGCGGCCTGGCCCATGGGGTCCTGGTTAAGGGCAATGAGCTCGGTGTTGGTCATGATGGCGAGGTCTTCCTCGGAAAGGGGCTTGGTCATGTCGTTCGACAGGGTGAGGGGTGACGACCACATGCACCATAGAGCCATCTGAGTGCGATATTCGTCTTTGGTCATGCCGGGGCCGGTAGCGCAGAGGTGCGACGAGCTCTTGCCGGTGCCGTTGATGCCAATACACATCATGTCGGCGTCGTTCCAGCGGTTCACGCCGTTATATGCCCAGATATCCTTGAGAACTTCGATGCTCTGCACGATGCCGATGCCGCCGGAGGCGCCAAGCCAGCAGTCGCGGGTGTCGTAAGTGGTGCGCCAGCAAGTGCCGCCGGCCTCGGCGCCCCACTTCCAGGGTTCGCGCTGGCCCCATTCACACACGTAGAAAATAATGCTGCGGCCCGATGCCTTCAGGGCGTCGCCCATGGCTTTATAGCGGGTGCGTGCTGATTCAACATCGCCGGGAGCGCCGCAGTAGTCATACTTGAGCAGGTCAACGCCCCATGCGGCATACTGGTTGGCGTCGATTGTTTCGTAGCCCAGCGAGCCGTAAGCGCCGGCGCATGTGCGGTTGGCGGCGTCGGAGTAGATGCCGAATTTCATGCCCTTGTCATGCACATAGTCGGCGGTGGCCTTCATGCCGTTGGGGAACTTGGAGGGGTGTTCAACGGGAGTGCCGTCGGCCGCGCGGCTGTCGGCGTGCCAGAGGTCGTCGATGACCAGATAGTTATAGCCGGCGTCGACCAGGCCCTTGTCGACCATGGCGTTGGCCACGGTCTGCACAACCGTTTCCGAAATGTTGCCCTCGATGGAGTTCCAGCTGAGCCAGCCCATAAAGGGTGTGGGCTGCTGGAGGTTGGAGCTCACGGTCAGCGTGACGGGTTCGGTGATGACTTCGCCATCGAGGTTCACGCTGACATTATAGGTGTAGACGCCCTCGGTGTTGATGCGGCCTTCAACCAGGTTGCGTTCTTCGTTGAACGTCAGGCCCTCTGGCAGGTCGCTCACGCTGATAACGGCTTCGGGGTTCTGCGAGCGCAGCTTGTGCATGAAGCGCACGCCGGGTTGCGAGAAGAGCGTTGTGGCGGCGTCGAGGCCCGGGTTGAGTTCGTCCTCGTTGACGATTTCAGGCGGGTTGGAGTTCTGATACAGGAATTCGAAGTAGGCATTGGCCACGTCTACGTGGTCACATTCGTTCTGGCCGGCCTTGTCGAACTCGATGATGAGATACTTGTATGAGCCGAGGTCGTTGAGGTCAATGGTGACGGGTTCGGCGTCGCTGACGCAGATGGTGCCCGCCATGCGTTCTTCCTCTTCGCCGCCCTGGCTGCGCAGAAGCACGCGATAGTCCACATTGGAAACGCCGGGACGGTTGTTGACGTTGCTTATAACCTCGTCATCAATTCCGATTACGGCGTGGAAGCGCGGGGTCGAGCCGTTGAGCTTCACAACTATCTTTGCGTCGGCATGGATGCCAACGCCTGAGCTGTAGCGGCTGCCTTTCATCACGATGCTGTTGCCGTCAATGCTCTTGTCGGCTTTAACCGTGCCCCAGCCGTTGGTGATGTTGCTGATCTGGAGCGAGCTGAGCGGAATTATCTGCGCGCCGTCGATCTGGGGCGTTTCGGGCAGATTGATGATGCTGCTTTTATCAACGAACATGTCGGACGCCGGAATGATTGCCGGCACCGTACCTTCGAAAGTGAAGCGTGCGTCGGCAATGTCGACATGGTCAGCCCAGTTGGCCGTGCCGGGCGAGAACTCGATTTTCAGATAGGTGTAGGCGCTGAGGTCGTTGATGTCGAGGTCGTAGTGATATGACGTCGTCTGTCGGTTCAGATTGCCTGACGCTATGGTTGTCGTGGCGTTGATATTGTCGCCATAGGCGGTTACGGTGAAGTCGACGATGCCGTGGTTGTCTTTGTTCAGGTCGGCCTCGTCGTCAACGCCCAGGATTGCGTGGAACGTCGAAGCGCCGTTAAGCTCCACGACCATTACCGACGGGGCGTGGCTTCCGATGCCGCTTTCGTAGACGGTGCCTTCGATTGTGAGCGGATTGTTGGCGGTAGACCTATTGAGACGCACTGTTTCGCCTGACAGGCAGGTAATATGTTGCGTCCCTTCGAGTTCCGACAACTGAATGATGTTGTCTCCGGTGGTGGGCGGAACGGTTACCGCCCATCCTGTAGCGGCGGTCAGGGTGGCCGCAGATGCTAACAAGAGTTTAAACAGATTCATAAAGAATAAGAGCGTTTGTTAAGGTATTCATCTTACAAGGTTCGGCGACACGGATGCGCGGTTAATGGCGTTGCTGACGGCGCGTACCAGAGCCGATGACGGCTGTTCGGGGCTGACCCTGCCGGAGGCGAGGGCCTCCAGTGCGCGGTCTATCTCATACATGTCGACGCCGGCAAAGCGGAGCAGGCGTATTTTTTCGGCCATCTGCACGCCGTTGACGTAGCGCTCATAGCGCATCGACGAGCGCGGGCCGGGATAGAACAGGAATGTGTCGCCCGGGCTGAACAGACGGAAGCGCGTATCCTGCAGCGGATTGTCGTTCCAGTTCATCCATGACCAGTGGAGATAGCCGTCAAAACCGTTGGCAATCGCAATCAGCGGCAACAGGGCGCCGTCGGCGGGGTTGTTGTTGCTCAGCAGGTTGGGCTCCGATTCGGCGCAGCAGGTATAGACCGTCGATATGCGGCCGGCCTTGCGGCGGGCTTCGAGTTCCTCGGGGGTGAAGTGCTGATAAAGGGCGATGCAATAGTCATGGAGCTTGTCGGTCAGCTCCGGGTGACGGATACCGGCCAGCGCCATCTTCATGTCGGGCACGGTTTTTTTGAGCAGCGCATAGCCGTCGAGCATGGCAGGGAGTCCGCGCTCATCCATGGCGATGCATGTCTTGTCAAACAGTCCCTTTTCGCGCAGGTGGGCGGCGAAGTCGGTCAGAAACGAGCTCCAGAGGTCATTGTAGGCATCGGTGCCGGTCGGGGTCTGCAGATATTTCCATCCGCCCGTAGCCTCGTCGAAGTAGCGGAACGACATATCCCACGGTATCATTGAGAAGCAGTTTATCTGCTCCGAGATGCCGCACTCGGCCATCATGGCCACGTAGCGGTCAAAAATGTCGTAGTCAAACGCCCATGAGCCGTCGGCGCGACGCGTCGTGGCTACCATGGGGTCGAACTTGTCGTGGCTCTGGTCGCCCCAGGGCTCGTAGAAGAGAATGGCCGACACGACCTTCTGGCCCGAGCGGGCGAGTTCGCGCATGTAGGGCTTGAGCAGCTCGAAGTGTTCGGGGCTCCAGCGCTCAACGCCGTGGTAGCGGCTGGCCGCATAAGGCTGCTGCCAGAAGTCGGTGTGGAACTTCCAGTCGGTGGCCGGCGGAAGCGTGCGGTCAACCACGTTGACCGTCAGAGTGGCCCTGGCAACTTCATGGCCGCCGGCGTCGCTGACTGTCAGGGTGTGGGTCTGCAGGCCTGTGGGGGCATCGGCCGCCACCTTGAGCGAGCACCACACGGGTCGCACCTCGCGCGCCGTCAGCGTCAGGGCGCCTTCGGTGTCGATAACGTCGGCCACCGTCCATGCCGGCAGGCTGTAGTCGTGTGTGCCGCAGCGCCGCTGGTCGTCGGTAATGACATAGCGGATATAGCGGGCCTCGCCGCCTTCGAGCTTGACGGTCAGCGGAGTGAACGACGAAATGTTAGAGTAGAGCAGGGCGCGTGCACCGACGGTTTCGCCGCGCCAGGCGGTGATGGTGTCGGCTGTCACGACCGGACATGCCGGCACTTCATGGCGCGGAATGATTGAGTCGGCGTCAGCCCAGGTGAGATATGTTTTGCCGGGAATGAGCTCGGCCCATGGAATCGGATTGAAAGCAGTGGTGTCGGCCGGCTCGTCGTAAGCTGCGGCGGCGGCAAAAATCATGCACGCAGCCGACGTAGAAAGAATGCGTTGATAAGTCATGGCAGATTTGGAAATTTCTGCAAAAATAAGCATAAAAATTGTGAATTTGGCCATGATACGCAAATTTTTTCATAACTTTGCGCCAACTAATTAGTTTTAGCGCAGTGAAATTACGAAATCTTACATATCTGCTTGCCCTGGGGGCATGTGTGGCCCTCAATGCGGCCGGTCCGGAAGACAATGTCGCCGAAGAAACCGTGTGGATGATCGGAGACCAGCCCATATGGCGTTCAGAAGTTGAATCGAGCTGGCTGGAAATGCGCCAGGAGAAGTTTCCCATCATAGGCGATCCCTACTGTTTCGTTCCCGAACAGATCGCTCTGGAGCGCATCTATCTCCATCAGGCCGACCTCGACTCGATTTATGCCAACCCGTCGCAAATCGGAGGTCAGGTAGACTCTCGCATCAACGACTGGATTACCTCGGCCGGCTCGCGCGAACAGCTCGAGCAATACATGCACAAAACCCTGCCTGAAATCCGCAAGTCGCTCAACGAGGCTATGACCAACCAGTATCGTGTGGGCCAGGTGCAGCAGAACCTTGTCAGCAAGCTGAAGATGACCCCGTCGCAGGTGCGCCGTTATTTCGACCGCCTGCCGTCAGACTCGATTCCCTACGTGCCGACTCAGGTCGAGGTTGAAATCATTACGCTCAATCCGGTCATTCCCCGTCAGGAAATCGACGACATCAAAGAGCGCCTGCGCGGCTATGCCGAGCGTGTCAACAACGGCACGTCGGAATTCTCGACCCTCGCAATCATGTATAGCGAAGACGGTTCGTCGACTGCCGGCGGTGAAATCGGCTTCAGAACCCGCATGAACCTCGTGCCCGAATATGCCGCAGTGGCCTTCACTCTGACCGACCCGAAAAAAGCGTCGCAGGTAGTGGAGACAGAATATGGCTACCACATTATCCAGCTGATTGAAAAGCGCGGCGACCGCGTCAACACGCGCCACATTCTGCTGCGCCCCAAGGTTGACCCCGAAGACCTTGAAAAGGCTCGCGTGAGGCTCGATTCAATCCGCGCCGACATTCTCGACGAGAAGTTTACATTCGAGGATGCCGCCGGAGTGTTGAGCCAGGATAAGGACACGCGCAACAACCGCGGCCTGATGACCAACCAGCGCACCGGCACGAGCATGTTCGAAATGAGCCATCTTCCGTCGGAAATCGCGCGTGCCGTGGCCGATCTCAAGCCCGGCCAGGTGTCGAAGGCCTTTGTCATGAACACTCCAGGCAGCACCGCTCAGGTTGTTTGCATTGCCAAACTCAAGAGCCGCACCGAAGCTCACCGAGCCAACATCAGCGACGACTATCAGCTGATTCGCGAAATGGCTATGAACGCCGAACGCGAGCGCATTCTGAAGCAGTGGGTCGACAAGAAAATTGCCGCGACCTATATCCGCATCGAACCGGGCTGGGCCGACTGCCCCGACTGGCGTCACGAGTGGATTAGAAAATGAAGCTGCTCAGGTCGGCAATTCCGGTGGTGGCACTGTTGGCGCTCAGCGCCGGCATGGGAGCCCGCAATCCGTTGCTGACACCCGACCGCACGCCCATACGCCCCCAGGTGCCCGGCGCCGACCGCCATCAGCCTGGACGGCTCTTTCTCGAGCAGGCCGACTCGCTGATTGTCTACCCCTATGAACCCGACGTGCAGATTCTGGTCGGAAACGTGGTGTTTCGCCAGGGCGACATGTTCATGTATTGCGACTCGGCGCGATTCTACACGGCGCCGACCCTCCCCGCCGACTCGATGGAGGCGTTCGGAAACATACGCATGGAACAGGGCGACACGCTCTTCCTCTATGGCGATTACATGGAATACTCCGGCAGTTCGCAGCTCGCATCGGTCTACGGCGAGGACCGCGACGTCAGGCTGATTAACCGCGACGTTACGCTGACAGCCCCTATTCTCCACTATTCCCAGCTCATGGAGCTGGGCTATTATGTCAATGGCGGCAAGCTCACCGACCCTCAGAATCAGCTGACATCGCTCGAGGGCGAATATGCGCCTCCGACCAAGGACGCCAACTTTTACACCAACGTGCGCCTGCTCGGCGTGTCGAACAAGGGCGACACAGTGCGCGTCTATACCGACACTCTGCTTTATAATACCGACTCGCGCATTGCCGAGCTGCCCGTCTATGCACGCATCTATGGTAGCGACGGCGACATAATTTCGCTCAACGGCGTTTACGATACGGCAACCGACCAAGCTACCCTCCTGGGCCGCTCGACGGTCCATACCAATCGCGGCAATACGCTGACCGGCGACTCGCTGGTCTATGATCGCGCGGCCGGATTCGGCGAGGCGTTCGGCAACATGGTGTTGACCGACTCGGCCAGGCAAATGACCCTCGAGGGTGACTATGGCTTCTACAATGAACTGACCGACAGTGCCTACTGCACCGGCCGTGCCCGAGCCCTCGAATACTCGCAGCCCGACACTCTCTATCTGCATGGCGACGTCATACGCACCTGGCAGACACCCGACTCGGTGCGCATGATGGTGGCCCATCCCAATGTGCGCTTCTGGCGCGTTGATCTTCAGGGGGTGTGCGATTCGATGACGTTTGTCGACACTGACACGACCGTGCGCATGGACTATGACCCGGTCATTTGGAATGAAAACCGCGAGGTGTTCGGCAACCGTATTATCATTTACATGAACGACTCTACCATGGAAAAAGCCTGGCTTCCCGACATGGGTTTCATGGCCGAGCAGGTTGAAGGCGACTTCTTCAATCAGTTGAGCGGCAAGGAGATGATTGCCTATTTCGATAACGGCGAACTGTGCCGGCTCGATGTCAACGGCTCGGTGCAGGCCATTATGATGCCTCAGGAGGAGGATTCGACCTATAATAAGATTGCCAACGTCGAGTCGTCGTTCATGGTGGCCACGTTCAAAGGCCGCGAAATCGAGCGCGTAAAGCTCTGGGACGCCACTTCGGGTACCGTTACGCCGCTCTATCTGGCCAAGCGTTCGCTTTTTCGCCTGCCCAGGTTCAAGTGGCTCGAAAGCGAGCGCCCGACCGGCCCCGACGACATCTGGCCGCGCGACTGACAGTAGCCCCGTAAAAAAGTCAGAGCCGGCCGCTTAGGCGGTCGACTCCGACTGTGAATTGCGTTGCTGAGCGGGCTGAATTACATCATGCCCATGCCGCCCATGCCGGGATTAGGCATTGCGGGAGCGGGGTTTTCCTCCTTCTTGTCGGCGATGACACACTCGGTGGTCAGGAACATGCCGGCAATCGAAGCGGCGTTTTCGAGAGCTACGCGCGTAACCTTGGCGGGGTCGATGACGCCGGCTGCGAAGAGGTCTTCGTAGACGCCGGTGCGGGCGTTATAGCCGAAGGCGCCTTCTCCTTCCTTGACCTTCTGCACAATTACCGAGCCTTCTTCGCCGGCATTGTGTACAATCTGGCGCAGGGGCTCTTCGATGGCACGCTTCACGATGAGGATGCCGGTGGTTTCGTCGTCGTTGACACCCTTGATGCCTTCGAGCTTGGCGGTAGCGCGGATGTAGGCCACGCCGCCTCCGGGCACGATGCCTTCGGCAATGGCTGCGCGGGTTGCGTGGAGAGCGTCGTCAACGCGGTCTTTCTTCTCCTTCATCTCAACTTCCGAGGGCGCGCCGATGTGGAGCACGGCCACGCCGCCGGCGAGCTTGGCCAGGCGTTCCTGGAGCTTCTCGCGGTCGTAGTCGCTCTTGGTGGCCTCGATCTGGGCCTTGATCTGGGCTACGCGCATTGCAATGGCTTCGGGGGCGCCGTTGCCGTTGACGATGGTGGTGTTCTCCTTGTTGACGGTCACCTTCTCGGCGCGGCCGAGCATGTCGATGGTGGCGCCTTCGAGCTTCATGCCCTTCTCCTCGGAGATGACGGTGCCGCCGGTCAGGATGGCAATGTCTTCGAGCATTTCCTTGCGGCGGTCTCCGAAGCCGGGAGCCTTGACTGCGCAAACCTTCAGCGAGCCGCGCAGGCGGTTAACGACGAGGGTGGCGAGAGCTTCGCTGTCGACGTCTTCGGCGATAATCAGCAGCGGACGGCCGCTCTGGGCGGTAGCCTCGAGCACGGGGAGCATATCCTTGAGGTTGGAAATCTTTTTGTCGTAAAGCAGCATGAAGGGGCTCTCCATTTCGCATTCCATCTTTTCGGTGTTGGTTACGAAATAGGGCGAAATGTAGCCGCGGTCGAACTGCATGCCTTCGACAATGTCGACGGTGGTTTCGGTACCCTTGGCTTCGTCGACGGTGATGACGCCTTCTTTCTTGACCTTGCGCATGGCTTCGGCAATGAGCTGGCCGATGGCTTCGTCGTTATTGGCCGAGATGCGTGCCACGTCTTCGATTTTCTTGAGGTCGTCGCCTACTTCGTGCGACTGCTCGTGAATGTTTTCGACCACGATGGCTACGGCCTTGTCGATGCCGCGCTTCAGGTCCATGGGGTTGGCGCCGGCGGCCACGTTCTTGAGGCCGACATTGACAATGCTTTGGGCCAGCACGGTAGCGGTGGTGGTGCCGTCGCCGGCGTCGTCGCCTGTCTTGGAGGCCACTTCCTTGACGAGCTGTGCGCCCATGTTCTGGAAAGCGTCTTCGAGCTCGATTTCGCGGGCCACGCTCACACCGTCCTTAGTAATGTGGGGTGCGCCGAACTTCTTCTCGATAATGACGTTGCGGCCTTTGGGGCCGAGAGTTACCTTAACGGCGTCGGCCAGGGCGTCGACACCCTTTTTGAGCTCTTCGCGAGCCTTAATATTGAATTGGATTTCCTTTGACATTGCGATATTGTTTAAGAGTGGAAAAGTCTATCTTTTTTATCAGTTGAAAACCGCGAGCACGTCGCTCTGGCGCATGATGAGATATTTTTCACCTTCGAGTTCGATTTCGGTGCCTGCATATTTGCCATACAGAACCTTGTCGCCGACGTTGAGCACCATTTCTTCGTCTTTGGTGCCGTTGCCGACGGCGAGCACTTCGCCCTTGAGGGGTTTTTCCTTGGCGCTGTCGGGAATGATGATGCCTGACATCGTAACTTCTTCAGCCGGGGTGGCCTTGATTACCACGCGGTCTGCTAACGGTTTGATATTCATTGCTTGTATAATTTGTTGGGTTGGTTAGTAGGTTTGTGTTTACGCTCATTAAACAAGCAGAAAGCGTGCCAGAAGTGCACGCCTGCCAATTTGTCAGTATATGGAACGCCTTCGTGGCGGTTAAAGTTCGAGCAGCCCTTCGGGAAGGGTCATGGCTACGGTGTGGCTGTCATGGTCAACGTCGTCGATAAACTCGTCGACGGCGGGAATAAGCCGGCCTCCGAGGTCGAAATACCAGGCGCCGGGAGTCAGTTCGGTCAGTTCGTCGATGCGGCCAATGACGTTGCGGCTCGCGGAGTCGACGATTGAGTAGCCCACAAGGTCGCCGGCCGTGAGACCTTCGGCCTCCTCGGGGTCGGCATAGACGTAGAGCCTGCGGCCCGCCAGCGATGCGGCCTCGGTTTCGGATTCGACGTCGTCGAGCGTCAGCAGCATGCTTTCGCTGCCTCGAGGTCGCGAGGAGGCCACGAAATAGGGCACGTCGAGACCGTCGATTTCAACAATCAGGCATGCTCCGGGCGCGAAGTCGTCGTCGGGCTCGGCCATCTCGCCGAGCTCAATGTTCAGCTCTCCTTTGATGCCGTGGGGCTTGATGACGGTTGCCACGGCGATTTTGACTTTTCCGGGTTCGAGCATGGGGTCAGTCAGCGGCGGCGACGCTTCTTTTTGTTCTGGCCGGGAACCTGCAGCATCTCGTATTCGCGCAGGCGTGTTTCGTCGGGATTAAGCAGAATGTGGCCTTCCGAGAGTTGGGCCAGGTCGGCGAATATGCGGGCGTCGGTGGCTGCTTCGGGATTTTCGTTCAGGAGCAGTTTCTTCATGTGGTTGGCCAGGAGCATGACCAGCATCTCGCGGTCGGGGTCGGCGGGATCCATGGCTTTGGCCGCTTCAATCATTTTGAGGATGTTGGCGCCGTAGACCCGCTTGGGAATGCGGTGTTGGGGAATTTCCACCTTGGCCGGACGTGACGTCAGGGTCTCGGGGGTGACGGGTTCAGACGGATAGTCGATGTCGAGCTTGAAGTCGCTCATTATGGCCAGATGGTCCCAGAGTTTGGCACGCCACTCCGGGTTGGTGCGCAACTGGGGATTAAGCCGGCAAATGGTGTCGACGATTGCGCGTGCACAGGCGTTGCGCTCGTCGCGGCTCTCGAGGGTCAGACAGTGGTCGACCATTTGCTGCACGTTGCGCCCGTATTCGGGCATCGGCAGAGCGGATTTTTTGGTGTTGTACTGTAGCATCTTGTTCGGGCGGGCCCGAAAGTTAAAGAGTAGGAGTTAGTGGAGGGTAGGGAGGAGATGAAAGTTACGGGCCCGCGGACCTTGCGGCAAGTGCCGGGGCCCATAACCTTTGGTGATTCGTTGTGAGGTCTGATTCTTACATGTTCATGCCGCCGTCGACCTGGATAACCTGGCCGCTGATGTAGCTCGACATGTCGGAGGCGAGGAAGGTTGCCACGTTGGCAATGTCTTCGGGCTTGCCGCCGCGACGCAGGGGGATTTTCTTGGCCCACTCTTCGCGAACGCTTTCGGGCAGGGCTGCCGTCATGGCGGTTTCGATGAAGCCGGGGGCGATTGCGTTGGCGCGGATGCCGCGGCTGCCTACTTCCTGCGCGATGCTCTTGGCCAGGGCGATGAGGCCGGCCTTCGAGGCGGCGTAGTTACACTGGCCTGCGTTGCCGTGAACGCCTACAACCGACGCCATGTTGATGATAGAGCCGCTGCGCTGCTTCATCATCACGGGCACTACGCCCTTGCAGAAGTTGAAGGCGCTTTTGAGGTTGACGGTCAGGACGGCGTCCCACTGTGACTCGGTCATGCGCATCAGCAGGGTGTCCTTGGTGATGCCGGCGTTGTTGACCAGCACGTCGATGCGGCCGAAGTCTTTCATTACCTGAGCCACGACCTCCTGGGTCTGCTCGAAGTCGGCAGCGTTCGATGCGTAGGCCTCGACCTTCACGCCGAGGGCTGCGATTTCAGCCTTGGTGGCTTCGCCGTTTTCGTCGATTACGAGGTCGGTGAATGCGATATTTGCGCCCTCCTGGGCAAAGCGGATGGCAAGAGCCTTGCCGATGCCGCGGGCGGCGCCGGTAATCAGGGCTGTTTTTCCTTCAAGAAGTTTCATTTTTTACAGTTGAAATTTAGTTATAGGGATTTATTAATTCGTTCGGTTTAAGTCGGCCTTCGGGGTCTTGATGGCATCTATAATGAAGTTGATGCAGTCGTTGCGCCATGTGTCGTAGCGGTCGCGCTCGGCCTCGCGCATCACGGTCCAGTCGCTGCCGCGCACAATCATTGTCAGCATCGAGGCCACTCGGTTGGCCTGGGCGGGAATGAAGTCGCCCGAGGCGATTCCCTCGGCCACTATTTCGTCAATCATGCCGTAGAGCCTGTCGGTCACCATGGTGCGCACGCTTGAGGCTCGCTTGACGTCGCGCGAAAAGAGCGACTTGATCCAGACCTCGTAGCCGTGTATGTTTTCGAGCGCCACCGATATGCGGAATTCCATGAGTGCGCGCAGTTTGTCGGCCGGATGCTGCCAGAGGGCCACGCGCTCCTCGAGGTCGCGCAACACCTTGCCGGCCTCGGTCTCGACCACGGCCTGATAGATTTCGCTCTTGGTGCGGAAGTAGGTATAGATGGTGCGCCGCCCGCGGTCGCTGGCGGTAGCAATATCGTTCATGGTCGTTTTCTCGATGCCTTGGCGCACAAAGAGCTGACGGGCCACGTCGATGAGTCGTTCACGGGTTCGTGATGGCACAGGCTTAATCGTTAATACACCGCAAATTTACGCAAAATCCCGCAATTGGCAAAATGAGGGCGCCGGGCGGGCGTAGGTGAAGAATTTTTAAATTTCGATTCCTGACTTTTAAATTATACTTTTATTTCCTAACTTTGCGGGGAGAAATGCAGAAACGCAGAACCTGGCCGCTCCTGATGGCGGCGATAGCGATGGCGGGAGTGCTCTATGTGGTCTATGCTTTCGACCCGATGGGCGGCGGTTTCCCTTTTCCGCAGTGCGTATTCAAGTCGCTGACCGGCTGGAACTGTCCGGGCTGCGGCGCGACGCGCGCCCTGCATGCCCTGCTTCACTGCGAGCCGGCGGCTGCCTGGCGCGCCAATCCGGCGGTGTTTTTTGCCGTGCCGCTGGCCGCGCTTGCGCTGATTGCCGACCGCCGCGGAGCCGAGAAGCTCAGGCGCGTGCTCTTTGCGCCCGCCGCCATTGCGGTTCTGATTGCTGCCATTCTCGCCTGGACCTTGCTTCGCAACCTTTTATGCCTCTGATTGACCAAGAAACCGTTAGAAAGATTCTTGACACCGCCGACATTGTCGAAGTGGTGAGCGACTTCGTGAAGCTCAGGCGAAGCGGTGCCAACTACATTGGCCTGTGTCCGTTTCACAACGAGCGCACACCGTCGTTTTCGGTCAGCAAGGCCCGCGGCATCTGCAAGTGTTTTTCGTGTGGAAAGGGCGGCTCGCCTGTCGGCTTCATCATGGAGCACGAGCAGCTCAGCTATGCCGAGGCGCTGAAGTGGCTGGCCAACAAGTATAACATCGAAATCAAAGAGCGCGAGCTCACTCCCGAGGAGCGGGCCGCGTCGACCGAGCGCGAAAGCATGCTTGCGCTCAATGAGTTCGCCTTGAACTTTTTTGAGCGCACGCTGACCGACTCTGACGAGGGGCGTGCCGTCGGCATGAGCTATTTCCGCAACCGCGGTCTCACCGATGCCGCAATCAAGCGCTTCCGCCTCGGCTTTGCGCCCGAGCAGCGCGACGCGCTCAGCAGCGAGGCGCTGGCCAAGGGCTATTCCGAGAAACTGCTTGCCGACACCGGCCTTTGCTCGCGCACGGACCGCGGCACGCTCTACGACCGCTTTCGCGGCCGCGTCATGTTTCCTGTGTTCACGCTCAGCGGCAAGGTGGTTGCCTTCGGCGGCCGCACGCTGAAAACGTCGAAAGAGGTTGCCAAATATGTCAATTCGCCCGAGAGCGTCATCTACCATAAGAGCAACGAGCTCTATGGTCTGTATCAGGCCAAGCGCGAAATCGTAAAGAAGAATAAATGTATCCTCGTCGAGGGCTACATGGACGTAATTTCCATGAGCCAGCGCGGCGTGGAAAATGTTGTGGCATCGTCGGGCACCTCGCTCACCGAGGGTCAGATTGCGCTGATTCACCGCTTCACGCCCAATGTGACGGTAATATACGACTCGGACGCCGCCGGCATCAAGGCTTCGCTGCGAGGCATCGACATGCTCCTGGCCCAGGGAATGAACATCAAGGTGATGCTCCTGCCCGAAGGCGATGACCCCGACTCGTTTGCCAAGAGCCATAGCCTTGAAGAGATTGAAGAGTACTTCAGACAGCATGAAACCGACTTTATCCGCTTCAAGACGCGCATTCTGCTCAACGATCTGGCCGACAACGACCCCGTTGCGCGTGCCGGAGTAATCAACAGCATTGCGCGGAGCATCAGTGTGATTCCCGACCGCGTTATTCGCAGCGAGTACATCAAGGAGTGCTCGCGGCTGATGGCTACCGACGAGGAAATCGTGACGCTGCAGGTTGCAAAATATGCCAACGAGAACGCCGCCGGGCGCAAGTCTGTGACAGACCGCCGCGAGGCTGCCGCCGAACAGCCCGAGGCCGAAACGGTGCGCGACGCCACCGTGGCCACCCGCGCGTCGGGCCGCTCGTCGGTCGACAAGAGCGCCTATCTGCGCCCTTCGGAGCTCGAGGTGGTGCGCCTGATGGCACGCTACGGGCTGCTGGCCGTAGCCGAGACGGTCAATGCCGACGGCGAAACGGCCGACTACTCTGTGACCGACTATGTTGTCAACGAGTTTGCCGACGATGAAATCCGCCTGACCAATCATGACCTGGAGAAGGTGTATATGGCCGTGCAGGCCGCTGCCGCGAACTGGGGCGGCGAACTCCCGGCAATAGAGCTGCGTGCCGACGAAATGTGCGCGCAGATGCGCGCCGAAGCCCACGACTCGATTGCCGCCGCCGGAACGATGGACGCCATTCGCCGCAAGGAAGAGGAGCTGGAAGAGGCTGTGGCCGAGGCGCGCAAGCGCTTTATATGCGACGCCGCCGAACGCTATCTGACAGCCACGCTGGGTGCTGACCCTGACCCCGACGTGCGCCGTCTGGCTACGTCGTTTGCCAGCGAGAAATACGTGCTCAGTAAAATCCACACCAAAAACGCGCATATCCCGACCGAGCGCGAAATGTTGATTCAGCGCGCCCCGCGTGCGGTCAACGGCTTGAAAATCGCCACACTGCAATGGCGCGAAAAAGAGATGCGCGCACGCTTGGCCTCCCTATCAGGCCAGGAGGCCGCCGACGCCCTTGCGCGCCTCCAGGAAATACGCGCCGTGATTTCAAGCCTGGCCCGCTATCTGGGCGAGCGCATCGTGCTTCCGCGCTGACCTGCTGTTGCTGCCAATACCATTATCTGCTGAATTCAGAGTTTAAAGTTTAATAATAACCAATCATGAAAAAAATCTTAATGACAACCCTCGCGGCATTGACCCTGACGGCATGTGGCGGCTCGAAAGACGAAGCGCCCATAGTCGACAAGCCCGAATTCACCTCGACCGACGGCATCTTTACCATCGACGCCCTCGAGGCCCTCGGCCGCGTGAGCTCGCCCGTGGTGAGCCCCGACCGCACCAAGGTTCTCTACACCATCAGCTATGAGAGCGTTGAGCAGAACACCTCTAACGCCGACCTCTACGTTGCCGACATTACCGATCCGGCCAACGTGAGCCACACCCGCCTTACCCGCACAGCCAAGAGCGAAGGCAACGCCGTGTGGATTAACGGCGGCAAGCAGATTGCGTTTCTCTATCCCGACGCCGACGGCAAGTCGCAGGTCTGGGTCATGGACGCCGACGGCGGCAACCGTCGCCAGGTGTCGGAGGAGGCTACGGCCGTCAATGGCTTTGTAATCTCGCCCGACGAGAATAAAATCGTGCTGATTGAGCAAGTCAAATATGCTCGCACCGCCCAGGACGCCTATCCCGACCTGCCCAAGGCCAACGCCCGCATCATCGACGACATGATGTATAAGCACTGGGACGAGTGGGTAACCGAGATTCCCCATCCCTTCCTGGCCGACTTTGACGGCAAGAAGGTGACCAATGCCGTCGACATCATGGCCGACGAGCCGATGTTCGAGTCGCCTGTCAAGCCCTTTGGCGGCGTAGAGTCGTTTGCGTGGAGCCCCGACAGCAAGAGCCTGGTCTACACCTCGCGCAAAAAGAAAGGCATGGAGTATGCCATCTCGACCAATACCGACCTCTATCTCTACGACCTGGAGAGCGGCTCGACCCGCAATCTGACCGAGGGCATGATGGGTTATGATACCAATCCGGTGTTCTCGCCCGACGGCTCGCAGCTCGCATGGCTCAGCATGGAGCGCGACGGCTATGAGAGCGACAAGAACCGCATCATGGTCATGGACCTGGCGTCGGGCGCAAAAAACGACCTGACCGCCAACTGGGACTACACCGCCGAGAACATTGCCTGGCAGCCTTCGGGCCGCGGCCTCTTCTTCCTGGCCTACCGCGACGGCGTGAAGCCCGTGTTTGCCATCGGTCTCGACGGCACGATTTCCGTAGTGGCCCAGGGCGAGTATGACTACGACGGCCTCGCTCCGCTGACCGACTCGTCGGTACTCACCATGAAGCACTCGATGCTCCGCCCCAACGAGCTCTATATTGCTGAAAACGGTGCTGACAAGCAGATTTCAGACGTCAACGGCGAAGTCTTTGCCCAGCTCACCATGCCGACCGTCGAGCGCCGCATGGTGCCCACCACCGACGGCAAGCAGATGCTGACCTGGATTGTCAAGCCTCAGAACTTCGATGCCAACGCAAAATATCCGGCTCTGCTTTACTGTCAGGGCGGTCCGCAGCAGGCTGTCAGCCAGTTCTGGAGCTATCGTTGGAATCTTGCCCTGATGGCTGCCAACGGCTATGTGATCATCGCCCCCAACCGTCGCGGCCTGCCCGGCTTCGGCACCGAGTGGAACGAGCAGATTTCGGGTGACTATCCCGGTCAGAACATGAGGGACTACCTTGCCGCCGTCGACGACGTCAAGACCGAGCCCTGGATTGACGCTGCCCGCATCGGCGCGGCCGGTGCAAGCTATGGCGGCTTCTCGGTTTACTGGCTGGCCGGTAACCACGACCATCGTTTTGCCTGCCTGATTGCCCATGCCGGCATCTTCAATATCGAGTCGCAGTATCTCGAAACCGAAGAAATGTGGTTTGCCAACTGGGATATGGGCGGCGGCTCAGTGAATGCGCCCGCCGATTCGAAAACCAATCCGACCTACGGAGCATTCTGGAACAAGTCGAATCCCACCGCTCAGCGCACGTTCGCCATGTCGCCCCACCGCTTTGTCGACAAGTGGGATACTCCCATTCTCGTTACCCACGGCGAGTATGACTATCGCATTCTCTCCTCGCAGGGTGAAATGGCTTTCAATGCCGCCCGTCTCCGCGGCGTGCCTGCCGAAATGGTCATCTTCCCCGACGAGAACCACTGGATTCTCAAGCCCCAGAACGCAATTCTCTGGCAGCGCGTGTTCTTCCGCTGGCTCGACCGCTGGCTGAAGCCCGAAGCCAAATAATTCCCGATTCTCTCATGCCTCCGAAGGCCCGGCCCGCAGCCGGGCCTTCGCCATTTCTGCCTTCATTCACCTACCGACCACTGAAATTTGGTGGTTTCGCTAAAAAACGTTAACTTTGCAGCGTTCACGTAGGTGAACACAACATACTGAATAAAAACGGAAACGTTTTGCTTTTCGCTCTTGGTAGAGAACCTGAGAAATTTTCAACCGCAAGATGTGAACAAAAGCGAATCGGTTTCCCGCGCATATGCGTGGGCAACTGTTGCTATGTCTACATCTTAGGTTTTCTCAGGACCTTCTACCAAGGACGTGGCAATAACAGCCCACGTTTCTTTTTTGTTTATCCGCCGAGGGCTGTAGCGGACATAAAACCAGATGTCTTGTATGAAGACAAAATTTATCACACTTCTCTGCGGTGGCGCAACTTTGATGATGATGACATCGTGTGCCTCAATCTTCACCAAAAAGGGTCAGGACGTTACGTTCAAGGGCATTCCCGGAACAACCGTCTACGACAAAGACAAAAACCGCATGATCGCGCATATCGGCGACAATGGCTTTGGCGAAGCGCGAATCAACCGTCAGCTCAAATCAAAGAATCTCATGGCCACAAAAGAGGGCTACGTGACCGGCTACCACACTATGGGCGTCAAGATTCAGCCCTGCTTCTGGCTCAACATCCTTTGGGGCGGCATTCCCGGCATGGCTATCGACGCCGCAACGGGCAAAATGATGAAATATGAGGACAAGATGATTGACGTGACTCTAACCCCCGAGGAAACAACGGCGCCCGTGCTGACGCACGCTCCCGAAGTGAAGAAAATAGTGTCGCGCAACACTCCCGGAACGACGTCGATGGAGCAGACCATAGTCCGCTGGTACTTCGATTCCGATCCGCGCGGAGCCCGCATTTTCTATCGCGTCATATCCAATGCGCCCGCCGAAGTGAAAAACACCAACGAAACCTACATGACAACAACGCCGCTCGAGGAGACCAAGAGCTTCAACATTCCCGGCCTCACCTACGAGAACTCGCGCAACGTCACCATCGAAATCAAAGTGACCAAGCGCGGATTTGAAGACCAGGTAAAGCGCTTCAACGTGCGCCAGGCCCTCGACCAGCAGGAAATCAGCAGCTTCTTCGAACTCGTGCCCAAAGAATAACTCCCCACTCTGACATTCACCAACCAATCAGCCAGGAACCTATATGAAAAAGCATCTCGCGAAAGTGCTGCTCGCCCTGAGCATCGCACTCACGACAGCCCTCTCGGCCTCAGCGAAAAGCTGGCCCATCGCATTCAACTGTGTGCCCGAAGACGCCGCAGTCTATATCAACGGCTCCAAAATGAGCGACACCACCCCGGTAGTGATCAACATTGACCAGAAAGTTGCAACGAAAATTATGATGGTGCAATTCCGCAAGGAAGGATACAAGTCCAAAACCGTCACTGTTACTTTCGACAAAAAGCAGCTCAAGGCAAACCCCGTGGTCTACGCTAAGCTGACCCGCGACCCCAACGCCAGCTCATCGCGCGAAAAGACACTCAACGAGCAGCAGATGACCGAACGCGTTGACCGCCATAGCGCCGGCAAAACCTCTATGGAAGAAACGATTCTGCGCTGGTATTTCGACTCTGACCCCCGAGGCGCACGAATCTACTACCGCGTGATTTCCAACGCGCCCGCCGAAGTCAAGAACACCAACGAAACCTACCTGACCACCACCCCGCTCGAAGAGACCAAGAGCTTCAACATCCAGGGCCTCACCTACGACAACTCGCGCAACGTCACCATCGAAATCAAGGTTTCCAAGCGCGGATATGAAGACCAGGTGAAGCGATTCAACGTGCGCCAGGCCCTTGATCAGCAGGAAATCAGCGTTTTCTTCGAACTCGTGCCCAAGGAAGAACCCAAACCTGCTAAAAAAACCGGCGAAGAAGAATAACCTCCTCTATCACCGCCTTTCCGCAAAACAAGAGGCGGCTTCCGACTCCCATTCACGTTGCCCACGGCGAGTATGACTACCGAATTATTTCAATCAAGGGCTGACCGGAGCAATCCGGCCGGCCCTTGATTTCAGAGGGAGGGTTGATGATATTTTGAGTGTGGCGGATCAGAAGCGCACCGACACGCCGAGCGAGGGGTTCCAGGCGCTGACCTGATAGTTGGCGGTGAAGACAGCGGGCTTTTGTGTGAGCAGGTCGGTCGTGGTCACCGACTTGCCGTCGGCGCCGCAGCCGGCAACGTAGAGCAGTGCGGCGTCGATGCTGAAGTTTTTGATGGGCGAGAATGAGAAGCCGACCGAGGGCGAAACGCGCGTCATGCCGGGCGTTTCGGGGTTGTAGTGGTCGTCGCGCACCGGGGTGGTGTCGACCATCAGACCGAGCCTGACGTCGAAGCGCTCCGTGATTGAGTACTGGCCGCCGATTTTATAGGTCATCGAGTTGCGGTAGTTTTTGGCAATGTGCTGGTCGTAGGGCTTGAGTGACTCCGAGAGGAACTCGATGTCGAGGTTCTTGTAGGCGCTCCACTGGGTCAGCTGGGCGTCGAAGGCCAGCAGCAGGCGCGATGTGGGGCGATAGGCCACGCCGAGGTTCCACACGGCTGCACAGGGCATGCTTGCTGCGAAGTTGGCTTCGTCGAGAATGTTGAGGCGCTGTTGCAGCATGGCCTGCGACAGTTCGTTGGCGTAGCTGACCGCTGCGGTGCCTTTTTTGACTTTCATGTTCATCTGTGAGCGGAACGATGCGCCGACGGTTACCTTCGACGAGATATCCCACATCAGGCCTACGTTGACGCCTACGGTCACGCCGGCTTTGCCTTTGAGGTTAATCGAGGCGGGGGTGTCTGACGGATTCCACTGCTGACCGGCCATGGAGAGCAGCGCGGCAAACGAGTTGCCCGGCACGAGGCCCTTGTCGAGATTGACGGTGCCCCAGGTCATCATGGCGCCGGCGCCGACCGAGAGGTTGGGCAGAATGCGCAGGGCAAGGGTGGGCTGGATGGTGAACGTCTGGAGCTTGACGCTCTGGCTGAACACGGCGCCGGGCCAGTTGGTGCCCCAGTTGATGCCGCTGCCGTAGGGCGTGTAGAAGCTGACGCCGCCCTTGAGGTTCTTGTAGATGCTGAAACCGAGATTGAACGACAGGGGGGTCGAGGGGTTATTGTCCGTGGTGTACTTGGAGCCGTCGGGCAGCGTGGCCGAGGCGTTGGCGAAGATTCCGGTTACTGAGCCCGAAAAGTCGATTATGCGGTCCATGTGGGCCATGCCGGCCGGGTTGAAAATCATGCTCTCGGCGCCGAGTTTCTGGGCTACACCGGTGTGGCCCATGCCGTTTTGTTTTGCACTGAGAGTGTTCACCTGATAGCCTTCGGCCATGGTGTCTGTCAGCGAGCCTGCGGCTATAAGCAGGGCTGCGACAACAGTAAGTTTGGTCATACTCATTGGGAGTTTTGGTTGTTAAATTCGCTGCAAAGGTAGCGAAAAATTCCAAAACGACCAAAATTGTTGACTAAAATGCCAAAAACAAAATTACTTTCCGGTCAGAACAGAGCGAATGTCGTGAAGTTTATTGAGGGCCGCAAGCGGGGTGAGGCGATCAATGTCGATGTCGAGAATCATGTCGCGCAGCTGCGTCAGCACGGGGTCGTCGAGCTGGAAAAAGCTGAGCTGCACGCCGTCGGCCACCGTACTGGCGGCTTCCGGCTTGATGTCGGCGGCAATCTTGCGGTCGCCGCGCAGGTTGGTTTCGAGCTGGCCCAGCACCTGGTTGGCGCGGGTGACAATGGCGGCCGGCATGCCGGCGAGTTTGGCCACGTGGATGCCGAACGAGTGTTCCGAGCCGCCGCGGGCAAGTTTGCGCAGGAACACTACGCGCCCGTCTATCTCCTTGACCGACACGTTATAGTTGGCCACACGCTCAAATGTCGACTCCATTTCGTTGAGTTCATGATAGTGGGTGGCAAAGAGCGTTTTGGGGTGCATGTCACCGTGGTTGTGGAGATACTCGACAATCGACCAGGCAATGGAGATGCCGTCGTAGGTCGAGGTGCCGCGGCCCAGTTCGTCAAACAGAATCAGCGAGCGGCGGCTGAGGTTGTTGAGAATCGATGCGGCTTCGTTCATCTCGACCATGAATGTCGATTCGCCCAGCGAGATGTTGTCGGAGGCGCCTACGCGAGTAAACACCTTGTCGACCACTCCGATATGGGCCGCCTCGGCAGCGACGAAACATCCCATCTGGGCCATGATGACGTTGAGGGCCGTCTGGCGCAGCAGGGCCGACTTACCGCTCATGTTCGGACCGGTAATCATCATGATCTGCTGCGTGTCGTTGTTCAGGGCCACTGAGTTGGCAATGTAAGGTTCGCCCGGGGGGAGCTGGCGCTCGATAACCGGGTGACGTCCCTCGGTAATCGAGAGTTCAAATGAGTCGTCGACCACCGGACGCGTGTATTTATATTCGCGGGCCACGAGCGTGAACGACAGCAGGCAGTCGAGCCTCGCTATCAGCGACGCGTTGAGCTGAATTGCCGGAATGTATTCGGCCAGGGCGCTGACCACCTCGCCGAAAAGGCGCTCCTCGAGCGCCAGAATGCGGTCCTGGGCGCCGAGAATCTTCTCTTCATATTCTTTCAGCTCCTGGGTTATGTAGCGTTCGGCGTTGACGAGCGTCTGCTTTCGTATCCAGTCGGCCGGCACCTTGTCTTTGTGGGTGTTGGTGACTTCGATGTAGTAGCCGAATACGTTGTTGTAGGCGATTTTGAGCGACGTGATGCCTGTTGAGGCGATTTCGCGCTGTTGAATCTGAAGCAGGTAGTCCTTGCCCTGATAGGCAATGTCGCGCAGTTCGTCGAGCTCGGCGTTGACTCCGCGGCGCATGATGGAGCCTTTCTGGACCGACGTCGGAGCGTCGTCAACAATTTCGCGGGCAATGCGTTCGCGGATAATCGAGCAGGGGTTGAGCTGCTCGGCATAGCTGTGGAGCGTCGGCTGGCCCGAGTTGCCGCAGAGGTCGCGCACAGGGGCTATGGCGTCGAGTGCACCGCGAAGCTGCACCACTTCGCGCGGCGTTATGCGGCCGACGGCTACTTTCGATGCCAGGCGCTCCAGGTCGCCCACCTGCTCGATCAGGCGGCGCAGTTCGTCGCGGTCGTCGGGCGAGCGGAAAAAGTGGTCTACGACGTCAAGACGCCGGTTGATGGCCGCCGGGTCGCGTAGCGGAAAGAGCATCCAGCGCTGCAGCATTCGCGCGCCCATGGGTGTTACGGTGCGGTCAAGCACCGAGCGCAGGCTCTTGCCCTCGGGTGTCATCGGTGCTACGAGCTCGAGGTTGCGGATGGTGAATTTGTCGAGGCGCACATAGCGGTCTTCTTCAATGCGTCGCAGCGAGGTGATGTGGCCCAGCAGGGTGTGTTGCGTCAGGTCGAGATAGTGGAGCACCGCGCCGGCCGCAATGATGGCCGCGGGCATGTCGTGGACGCCGAAGCCTTTGAGCGAGCCCGTTTCAAACTGTTTCAGCAGGCGGGAGTTGGCCGTATCGGCGGTGTAGATCCAGTCGTCGAGGTCAAAGGTCAGGTATTTTGCCGTCAGTTCGGCCTCAGCCTCGGCGCGGCGTCCGCGCTCGATCAGCAGCTCCTTGGGGCCGAATCCGGCCATGAGTTTGTCAACGTATTCAGGCGCTCCCTGGGCGGCGAGAAACTCGCCTGTCGAGATGTCGAGCAGAGCCAGGCCCCACACCTTGCGGTCAAGCATGTGAATGGCTGCGAGGAAGTTGTTTTCGCGGTGGTCGAGGCAGGTATCGACCATGCTGACGCCGGGGGTGACGAGTTCGGTGATGCCGCGCTTGACGAGCTTCTTGGTCAGCTTCGGGTCCTCGAGTTGCTCGCAGATGGCCACTCGCTTGCCGGCGCGCACGAGCTTGGGCAGGTATGTGTCGAGAGCATGGTGAGGAAATCCGGCGAGTTCGACGCTTGCTGCGACGCCGTTGGCGCGGCGCGTAAGGGTGATTCCGAGAATTTCGGATGCGGCGATGGCATCGTCTGAGAAGGTTTCATAGAAGTCGCCCACACGAAAGAGCAGAACGGCATCGGGATGCTTCTGCTTCATTTCGAGATATTGTTTCATCAACGGGGTCTCAACAATCTTCTTTGCCATAATTCAGAGGGTTTTTAACGGTTCAAATTTACGCATTTTCCCGCGTTTGGCAAAATTTGGCAGGGTCGGACTCGCCGGATCGCGACGTGCCGGCAGATGGATTGGCTGAGAGGATGGGGCGGGTGTCAGAGGTGGCGGCGGACGGCGTCGACGATGGTGTCGGGCGCGATGCGCTCAAGGCAGGCGTAGTGGCCTATCGGGCAGGAGGGGAGTCCGGCCACCGAGCATGGCTGGCATTCAAGGTCGAGCCACACGGCGCTGTCGGCGCTTTGGCCGTAGCCGAGAAAGCCGCACTGCGGAATGGTTGAGCCCCAGACCGACACGACCGGTGTGGCCACGAGCGAGGCCAGGTGCATATTGGCGGAGTCCATGGTGACCATGACGCTGAGCCGGCTCATGGCGCGGAGTTCATCTTCGAGCGTCAGCTTGCCGGCCAGGGAGTTGAGGGCGGGATTGCGTTCAACCCACTGCTGGAGCTGTCGCTGCTCGTGGCCGCGGGCGCCGAAAAGGGTCACGGCGATGCCTGAGTCGGTGAGCTTGCGCGCAACCTGCTCCATCAGCTCGGGCGGATAGGTTTTGGTCGAGTAGCGTGCAAAGGGCGCTATGCCCACGCCCGAGCGCGGTTCGGCCGAGGGGAAGAAGCCGTCAAAGTTGACTGCCGCCGGGTAGCCGAGCCGGCTGAACACGTCGGCGTAGCGGTCAATATAGTTGGTCTGGAAGGTGCGCTCTTTGTTGTCGGTCAGTTTTTTGCGCGCGCGTCGGTCTTTGTTGACGGTTTCGACGGGGAGTTTGCCCAGGCGGAGAGCCATGCGTATGGCGCGCGTGCGGATAACGTCGTGAAGGTCGGCTACGGCGGTGAAGCCTTTGTTTTTCAGCGTGCTGATAAAGGCAAGCAGTTCCTTGATGCTTCCGGCCTCGAAGTCAATGAAACTGATGTTGGCGGGCGCGTCGATAAACAGGCGCCTGAAAAACGGGCGCGTGACGACCGTTAGCCGCAACGAGGGGTAACGGCGCGCCACGCTGTAGATGACGGGCAGCGTCATTGCTACGTCGCCCAGGGCCGAGAGCCTGAGCACCAATATGTTGTCAGTGCCGGTCAATTTAGACTTCATTTAACCGCGAGTGAGCGGATGTAGTTTTCAACGCCTTCGATATCTTTGCGGTTGTCGACGCTGAGCGACTTGCAGTGGCAGTTGAAATAGTAGATGGGCACGTGGTTCTCGATGAAACGGAACGAGTCGTTCTCCTCGACCTTTTCAATGGGGCCGCGGGGAGTGTTGTGGTAGAACTCGAGCGCCTTGCGTGTAAAAGCGCCTACGCCCACAAATTTATGGTAGATGACGTCGAGCGAGCCTTTGGGGTAGGGAATCGGGCTGCGCGAAATGAAGAGGCAGCGGTTGTCGGCGGCGGTGACGATTTTCAGGTTGGTTGAGTCGACAACCTCGACGGGGTTGGAAAAGTCGGTCATCAGATTTGACACGTAGAGTTCGTCGGCGTTGAGATTGTCGGGGATGCATTGAACTATAGCCTCTTCGGTGAGCAGGGGTTCGTCGCCGTTGACCATCACGTAGAGGTCGGCTTCAACCTTAGTCGACACTTCGTAGAGGCGTTCGGTTGCGGTTTCGTGGTCGCTTGAGGTCATGATTACGGGAGCGCCGAAGCTTTTGCAGCATTCGGCAATCTTTTCGGAGTCAGTGGCAACGTAGACGGCGTCGAAACGTTTCACTTCGGAGCAATGGGTGTAGACCCACTGTATCATGGGCTTGCCGAGAATCAGCGCAAGGGGTTTCTCGAAGAAACGGCTGCTTTCGGCGCGGGCGGGAATTACGCAAACGATTTTCATATGTGATGTGTTATTTTATTGATTTTCAAATTCATGGTCGAGCTGTCCGGCCCAGCGCTTGTGTGTCCAGAGCCATAGCGCAGGGTCGCGTCTGATTGTCTGCTCGAGCATGCGCAGGTATCCGACGTTGACGGGATAGGTCTTTTCGTCCGGGTCGGGCACCACGGGCTTGAGGGTCAGGCGGGTGCGTCCGCGGCCAATGCTTTCAATGTCTATGTAGTAATAAACGGCGTCGATGCGTCGGCCAATCTCCTCGCCGCCGGGAGTGTAGGCCGTGGGCAGACCGAGGAAGCGGGTCCAGTGCAGAAAGTTGCCGTTTGGGCGCTGGTCGGCTATGAATCCCGTGCAAGTCAGGATGCCGCGCCTGTGAGCGCGTATGAGATGCAGAAACGCGTGTTCCTGATTTATATTGTCGGCGCCGAAGCGGCTGCGTATTTTCTCCAGAACGGTGTGGCCCAGCGGATTGTGGGCGGGTTTGTAAATCTGGCCTTTGACATAGTCGTCGGGAATGGCCCAGACAATGGTTGGCACGAGCTCCCAGTTGCCGTAGTGGCCTAAAAAGAGCACTACCGAGCGGCGGGCGTCGCGGTCGGCCTCGAGTTGTTCCCAGCCGACGAATTCCACTTTTTTGCGCAGCGAGGCGTCAGAAACGTGGAGCAGCTTCACCGTCTCGACCAGCGAGTCGGCCAGATGGCGATAGAATTTAAATGCGATACGCTTGCGCTGCCTGACGGTCATTTCCGGAAAGGCGAGCGCGAGGTTTTCCATCACTACTTTGTATCTGTAGAGGCGGAAAGTAAAGGCAATGCAGGCGAGCATTGAGCTGATGGCATAGAGCAGCCACCATGGCAGGTAGCTGATGGCCATGCAGGTGTTGAATATCAGTCGTTCCATCGTTTTGCGGATTCGAGAACGGTTGTGACTATGCGTGATGTCGCGCCGGCCTGTTCTTGACAGAATTTTTTGGCGGTGGCGCGTATTCGGTCGAGCTCGGCCTCGGGGGCTGAGAACCAGTGGTTGGCCCATGCGGCGAACTCATCGGGGGTAGAGGTTGTCGATGCGATGCCCAGGCGCGTCAGTACGCGTGCAAGTATTTTGCGTTCGGTGCGCGGGCCGAATGCAATCGGAAGGCCGTAGACCGAGGCTTCGACAATGCTGTGGAGCTGGCGGGTGAATCCGCCGCCGATGTAGGCCATGGCGCCGAGGCGGTAAAGGTAGGCGAGCTGGCCTATGTTGTCAACAATCATGACGTGTTCGGTCATGTCGGGGGTGTAGTCGCTGAGGCGGCGCGAGGGCACGGTGAGTGCGTTTTCGACGCGGCGCAGGTGGGCGTTGTCGATTTCGTGGGGCACGAGCAGATAGCGCCTGTCGGGGTGGGCGTTGATTTCGGGAGCAATGAGTTCGAGGTCGGCGTCGTTGTGTATGCTGCCGCAGACGAGGGTGCGTCCTGCCGAGCAGAATTTGCTCAGATGTTCGTTTGTCCAGTCTGTCTGGCTGATGCCCAAGGCGTTGTCGACCAGCGGGTCACCCTCGGCCGATGCGCGGTCAAAGCCGATTTTGCGCAGAGTGTCGACCGAGTTGCTGTTGAGGCAGAAAATGCGTGAGTATGCGCTGAGCGAGCGGCGAAACACGCTTCCGGCTATCGGGTTGAAATGAGGCGCCGATTCGGTGAAGATGCACGACACGAGAAATGCCGGAATATTGTGGCGCTTGAGTTCAAAGAGGAAGTTCGGCCAGTATTCACTGACCATGAAAAGCGCCGCCGAGGGCTTGAACAGGCCTATCAGACGGCGCGCGTTTGAGGGAGTGTCGAGCGGCAGGTAACCTATAAAGTCGGCCATGTCGTTTCGGCGTTGGCGCAGAGTCTCCACTCCTGTCGACGAGAAGAAGGTAAGGGCAATGCGCGCCTGCGGACGTCGCTTTTTGATTTCGGCCATAATGGGCCTGGCAATGGCATATTCGCCGAGCGAGGCGCAGTGAAACCAGTAGTTTTCACTGCCGGCCTTGAATTCGGCGGCGTGTTTCAGGGCGGTTGCCTGGCCGTTGATGAATTTGCGCGTCTTGCCGTGTCCGGCCATAGAGTCGGGCACCATGCTTGCTGCCGAAATCAGTCCTTTGGCGCAGCGCAAAACCGTGTTATAAAGCATCTGCATCAGCAAGTTCTGATCTGATTTGGCGCACCGTGGCGTCGGTTAGCGGATGGAATGGAACGGCCTCGACGGCGCGGGCCGCGGCTTTGGCTGCCTCGGGCTCGGGCATCAGGTTCAGCAGGAGCCTGAGGGCGGCGTAACGGGTCAGCGGTGTGTCGGAACCGAGGGCGCGTTCGGCCGCCGCGAGGGCTCCGGGGCAGCGTCGCAACAGTCTGTGGCAGGCCACGTCGGCCTCCTCGACCGAGCGGAACTCTTCGAGCCGCGCAAGGTGGCCGGCCTCGGAGGGATCGCTGATCATCGGTGCCAGCAGCCTCGATTCGCGGCAGTCGGTGTCGGCCCAGAGCTGTGCGGCGAGGTCGGCGTCGATGCCCGCACGGTCGGCAATAGCCTTGATCTGAGGCAGGTTGAGGCCGAAGATTATGCGGTGAGGCAACGCGCATTGCTTTCGCAGCATGTCGGCGAGCAGGCCGTTGCGCAGCGCAAAAAACTGTTGCTTAACCTCGCGGATTTCCATGATGATGCGGAGTGTTTCTTATTTCAGAAGCGCTGCAGCCTGGTCAACGCTGACAAGTTGCTGCTCGCCGGTGAGCATGTTCTTGAGGGTCATTTTGTTGGCGGCAAGCTCGCTTTCGCCCACAATGGCTACGAAGGGAATCGACTTGGCGTCGGCGTAGCCCATCTGCTTTTTCATTTTGGCGGCGTCGGGATAGATTTCGGCCGCAATGCCTTCGGCACGGAGCTGTTTCATCATGGCCATGGATGCGGCGGCCTCGGCCGCGCCCATGTTGAGGAACAGTACTTTGGCTCCGGTGAGCAGTTCAGAGGGGTAAAGGTCGAGCTGGTTGAGCACGTCGTAGATTCGGTCGGCGCCGAAGCTGATGCCGACGCCGCTGAGGCCGGGCATGCCGAACACTCCGGTGAGGTTGTCGTATCGGCCGCCGCCCGTAATCGAGCCGATGGCCACGTCTTTGGCCTTGACTTCGATGATGGCGCCGGTATAGTAGTTGAGTCCGCGGGCCAGCGATACGTCAAGGTCGAGTTCGGCCCGGAGTCCGAGGTCCGTGACGCCGTTGACGATTGTGCGGAGTTCTTCGACACCGCGAGCACCCTCTTCGACGTCTTTCAGCAGGTCGGCGAGAGCTTCGAGGCGTTGGTCGATGCTGCCGCCGATTGCCAGAATCGGCTCGAGAGCTGCAACGGCTTCGGGGGTGAGTCCGCGCTCGGTGAGTTCGGCCTTGACGGCGTCGAGGCCGATTTTGTCGAGTTTGTCGATGGCCACGGTAATGTCAATCATCTTGTCGGGGAAGCCGATCAGAGTGGCTATGCCGGCGAGTACCTTGCGGTTGTTGAGCTTGATGGCAATGTTGATGCCGAGGCGCGCAAAGACTTCATCGATGAGCTGAATCAGTTCGACTTCGTTGAGCAGCGAGTCGGAGCCTACAATGTCGGCGTCGCACTGATAGAACTCTCTGTAGCGACCCTTCTGGGGGCGGTCGGCGCGCCATACGGGCTGAATCTGATAGCGTTTGAAGGGCATCTGCAGGTCGTTGCGGTGCATGACGACGAAGCGCGCGAAGGGCACTGTCAGGTCATAGCGCAGACCTTTCTCGCAGAGCTGGCCGGTGAGTTTGCCCCACTGGCCTTCGGGGTTGTCGATGAGAGTGCGGTCCACTCCGCGCAGAAAGTCGCCCGAGTTCAGAATCTTGAAGAGCAGTTTGTCGCCCTCCTCGCCATACTTGCCCATCAGGGTCGAGAGGTTTTCCATTGCGGGAGTTTCAATCGGGGCGAAGCCATAGAGGCGGAACACCGAGCGGATGGTGTCGAAAATATAGTTGCGCCGCGCCATTTCGGCGGGCGTGAAGTCGCGTGTACCTTTGGGTATTGAGGGTTTCATGTTCAATGGATTAAGAGTTCGCCGTGCGTAATCTTAAAAGGGTTATGGTTGGATTGGTTGTAATAGCGCAAATTTACTAATAATTCCCGACTTGACCAAGTCCGGGGCCAAAGAGCTCCTTTGTGTCATGAGGGGCACACTTTCGCTGTCGATGAGTCTTTGCGGAGAAAGCAGAGCCCCGGCCGGGATTGGCTGCACGGCGGCCGCGCAGGCGGTCAGCGATGCCGACGCAGCGGCAAGACAGGGACGCAATGATTCGTAATGACTGATAATCAGGATTGAATCAAACGGCCACCGTTGCGGCGATGTGGGGGTGCGGGTCGTAGTCGGTCAGGGTGAAGTCTTCGAACTTGAAGTCGAAAATCGACTTGACGTCGGGGTTCAGTATCATGCGCGGAAGCGGGCGCGGCTCGCGCGAAATCTGCAGCTTGGCCTGCTCGAGGTGGTTGAGGTAGAGGTGGGTGTCGCCGGTGGTGTGGACGAACTCTCCGGGTTTCATGCCGGTGACCTGAGCCATCATGAGCAGCAGCAGTGCGTAGCTCGCAATGTTGAACGGCACGCCGAGAAAGCAGTCGGCCGAGCGCTGATAGAGCTGAAGCGACAGTTTGCCGTCGGCTACGTAGAACTGAAAAAAGGCATGACACGGCGGCAGGGCCATCGAGGGCACGTCGGCCACGTTCCATGCACTGACAATCAGGCGTCTGGAGTCGGGGTTCTCCTTGATTTGGCGCTCAACGTCGGCAATCTGGTCAATAACGCCGCCCTTGCCGTCGGGCCATGCGCGCCACTGGTGGCCGTAGACGGGTCCGAGCTCGCCGTTTTCGTCGGCCCATTCGTTCCAGATTCTGACGCCGTTTTCCTGGAGGTAGCGCACGTTGGTGTCGCCCTTCAGAAACCATAGCAGCTCGTGGATGATTGACTTCAGGTGGAGCTTCTTGGTCGTGACCAGCGGAAAGCCGTCGGCCATGTCATAGCGCATCTGGCGGCCGAAGACGCTCAGTGTTCCGGTTCCTGTGCGGTCGGTTTTGAGATTTCCGTGGTCGAGGATGTCGCGGAGGAGTTCGATGTATTGTCGCATGCCAGTGGGGTGGATGGTTTGTTTTCGGTTTTCAGTGTTTTGATTTTTTGCATCAGCGGGTCGGAGAGATTGTGGCGGCTCAGCGTGTAGGCTATGGCGTCATCGGGGCAGACGGGCAGGCAATTGAAGCACACCACGCAGCGGCTCATGTCGGCCACATGGTCTTGAATGTCGATGCACTCGGCCTTGCATGCGTCGACGCAGCGTCGACACTGCGTGCAGCGGTCGGTGTTGATGTCTATGTGGAACGCAGAGCGGCGGGCAATGAATCCGAGCGGGGCGGAGAGGGGGCAGAGCGAGTTGCAGAACAGGCGTCCGCGTCGGTAGGCCATGGTGGCGATGACGGCTGTGACGGCGGCGGCGATTGCGGCGGCGAGGGTTGCGCGGCCGCTTGTCAGGGCAATAACAACCGTTGCGTACAGGCCGAAGGGCTCAATCCACTCGGCCGCGATGGCCACTCGGCAAACGAGCAGCGCCGTCAGGCTGAGAAACGCGATGGTGCGCACGGCGTTGAGCGGACGGCGATAGCGGAACGGACGTCGGGCCGGGCGCAGGCGGGTGGCCAGGTCGGTCAGGGCGCCCAGCGGGCACACCGACGAGCAGTATATGCGGCCGAATATCAGGGTGACGGCGAGCCAGAAGGCGAGCACGGTCAGAGCCAGTCCTGTGGCCGCAGGCACGAGCTGGAGTGTCTCGGCGCGCCGGCCTATTGCGGAGCAGGCCACCCCGTAGTTGAGCAGGGCAGCTGTTATGAAGAATGCGATGGCTGATTGGATGGTTACGCGCGCAATCATCAGCCAGCCTTGTCCGCGGTTTTGTGTAAGCTCGGTCAGTTGAAAGCCTGGAGTTAAGGGGTGAAATGTTTCGGAGAGCGGGTTGACTGCAAAGTTACCTATTATTTTTGAATAAAAAAAGCGGCTGCAAAATCTGCAGCCGCTTTTCAGAGGGTGTCTTAAATGATAGTGGATTAGTCGATTTCTTCGTCAGCCTCGTAGCCGCCCATTTCGCGGATGGCGTTCTTGAGCATGGTGTACTGCTGGAACAGGTGGTTGACGGGCACCTCACCCTTGGTGTAGTCGTGCATCGGGCTCTTGAGGAAGAAGCTCAGGAAGCGCTGGATGCCGTGGCGGCCGGCGCGGGCTGCGAGGTCGCTCAGCAGCACGAGGTCGAGGCAGAGGGGCGCAGCGAGGATTGAGTCGCGGCAGAGGAAGTTGATCTTAATCTGCATGGGGTAGCCCATCCAGCCGAAGATGTCGATGTTGTCCCAGCCTTCCTTGTTGTCGTTGCGCGGGGGATAGTAGTTGATACGTACCTTGTGGTAGTAGTTGCTGTAGAGGTCGGGCTGCTCTTCGGGCACGAGAATCGACTCCAGGGTGGAGAGCTTCGATACTTCTTTGGTGCGGAAGTTGGCGGGCTCGTCGAGCACCAGGCCGTCGCGGTTGCCGAGAATGTTGGTCGAGAACCAGCCGCTCAGGCCGAGCATGCGGGTGCCGATGATGGGGGCGAAGCCTGACTTCACGAGGGTCTGGCCGGTCTTGAAGTCCTTGCCGGCGATGGGCATGCCGGTCTTTTCGCTGAGCTCCCACATTGCGGGGATGTCGACAGTGGTGTTGGGGGCGCCCATGATGAAGGGGCAGCCTTCGGCCAGGGCAGCGTAGGCGTAGCACATCGAGGGAGCGATGTTTTCAACGTCGTCGGCCTTCATGGCGGCTTCGAGGTGCTCGATGGTGTCGTGTACGTTGTCGTTTACGGGAACGTAAACTTCGGTCGATGCTGCCCAGAGCACAACGCAGCGGTCAACGCCGTTTTCTTTCTTGAAGTTGCGGATGTCTTCGCGCAGCTGTTCGGTCATGTCCCAGCGGTTCTTGACGGTCTTGACGTTATCGCCGTCGAGGCGCTTGGCATAGTTCTTGTCGAAGGCGGCGGTCATGGGCTTGATGGCCATGAGTTCGTCCTTGACGGGGTTGATGTCTTTTTCTTTGAGCACCTCGGCGTTGATGGCGCTCTCGTAGGCGTTGGCGGGGTAAACGTCCCATGCACCGAAGACGATGTCGTCGAGCGAAGCCATGGAAACGATATCTTTGTACATGAGATATTTCTTATCCTGACCCTTGCCGACGCGGATGCGGTCATACTGGGTCATGGAGCCTACGGGCTTGGCAAGACCTTTGCGGGCCATGAGCACGCCGGTCATGAAGGTAGTGGTGACGGCGCCGAGGCCGACCACGAGCACGCCGAGTTTGCCTTCGGCGGGCTTAACTGTTGATTTGCTCATAATTAAATAGAGTGATAAGTTTAGTTTCTGATTTAGCGATGCAAAGTTAGGTATTTTTTAGCTAAGGAGTTGGTCAAAAGGGTGAAATTGTTAGCGGTATGCGTGTTAAATGTTGTAAACGAAAAGCGCGGGCGGTTAATATAGGTTAACCACTCGCGCTTGATATGCGATTATGTTAAATCGTGTTAATTATGCGTTTTCTTCCGAGTCGTCCTCGCGCATGTTGTGGAACACGTTTTGCACGTCTTCGTCTTCCTCGAATTTGTCGAGGAGTTTTTCGAGGGTGACGCGCTGCTCGGGGGTGACGTCCTTGAGGTCGTTGGGTATGCGTTCGAATTCCGACGAGATGATTTCGTAGCCGTTTTCTTCGAGATAGTGCTGAATGGCCGAATTGCTTTCGAAAGCGCCGTAGAGCACGATTTCGCCTTCGTCGCCGGCTTCGAGTTCGTCGACGCCGCAGTCAATGAGTTCGAGTTCGAGGTCTTCGAGGCTGACGCCTTCGCGGGCCTTGATTTTGAATACGCATTTGTGGTCGAACAGGAAGCTCAGCGAGCCGGAGGTTCCGAGCGAGCCGCCGTGTTTGGTGAAGTATGAGCGCACGTTGGCCACGGTGCGGGTGTTGTTGTTGGTGGCGGTTTCAACAACGATTGCGATGCCGAAGGGGCCGTATCCTTCGTAGATGATTTCCTTGTAGTCGCTGGCGTCCTTGTCGGTGGCTTTCTTGATGGCGCGTTCAACGGTGTCTTTGGGCATGTTGGCGGCCTTGGCGTTGGCCATCAGCGCGCGCAGACGGGGGTTGGTGTCGGGGTCCGGACCGCCGGCTTTGGCTGCGATGGTGATTTCCTTGCCGATGCGGGTAAAGGTTCTCGACATGTTGCCCCAGCGCTTGAGCTTGCGGGCTTTGCGGTATTCAAATGCTCTTCCCATAGTGGTGGTGTGAGATGTTTATGTTGAAGTATGTTTGATTTTATATTATTAAAAAAGAGGTGTCGTTGTCGGAGGCACGGGTTAGCGGAGTTCGGCTCCGAGTTCTTTGCGCAGGTTGGCAATGACCTTGGTCATGACGGCGTCGATCTGCTTGTCCTGAAGGGTGCGCTCGGTGTCCTGAAGCGTAATTGCGATGGCGTAGCTCTTCTTGCCTTCGGGCAGGTTCTTGCCCTCGTAGACGTCGAAGAGTTCCACTCCTCTGAGCAGCTTGCGCTCGCTGCGGGCCACTACGGCTTCAACCTTGGCGAAGGTGACGTCGCTGTCAAGCAGCAGCGCCAGGTCGCGGCGCACGGGCTGGGTTTTCGCTACGGGCGTGAAGGTGACGTTGTGTTTCTCGACCAGGCGAACAATGGCGTCGCGGTCAAGTTCGGCAAACATTACCGGGCGCTCGATGTCGAAACGGGCGGTCAGCTCGGGGTTGAGCAGGCCCATGTGGCCGATGGTTTTGCCCGAGCGTGTGGTCAGGGTTATTTCGGCCGAGTAGATGTCGGGGCGGTCGGACGTTACGTTGAGCGTCAGTTTAGAGGCGTCGAGGCCGAGGGTTGCCAGGGCTCCTTCGACGTAGGCGCGCAGGTGGTAGATGGTTGCGGGTTCAGCCGCGCCGAGCCATGAGGCGCCGCGCACGTCGCCGGTGAGCCAGAGGGCCAGTCGCGAGGCCTCGGAGTAGGGGGCCAGGGGTTGTTCGGGGGTTGATTGCGCGTCGGGGTTGAACGTGTAGACGTTGCCCTGCTCCACGAGCATCAGGTCGCCGTTGCGGCGGTTGACGTTGTGGCTGATTACCTCGAGGCCGCCGAAGAGCAGAGTCTGGCGCATCACTCCGAGGTCTGAACTCAGCGGGTTGAGCAGTTTGACGCACTTTTCAATGGGCCATGTCGCACCGGTTTCGGCCGCGGGGTAATAGGAGGTCGAGGTGAGCGAGTTGTTGAGGATTTCGTAGAAGCCCTGGGCTGCAAGGCGGTCAAGCACTTTGGCGGTGAGTGCGTTGGCCAGGTCGGTGCGGGTTTTATAGCTCAGCGAGGAGTTGACGTGGTCGGTGAAGCCTACGTTGTTGTAGCCGTAAATGCGGAGAATCTCTTCGATGACGTCGCACGGGCGGGTAACGTCGACGCGATAGGTGGGGATGCGCAGAATCATCGTGCCGTTCTCTTCGCTTTCGATGTTGATTTCGAGCGAACTGAGAATGGCGCGGACCTTTTCGGCGGGAATCTCGGCGCCGACCAGGCGGTTGATATCGTCGAAGCTGAGTTCTACGGCTTTGGGTTCGACCGGTGAGGGATAGAGGTCGACTGCCGGGCCGCAGATTTCGCCGCCGGCGAGCTCGGTAATCATCTTGGCGGCCACCATGAGCGCATACATGCAGCCGTTGGGGTCGACGCCGCGCTCGAAGCGGAAGGAGGCGTCGGTGTTGAGGCCGTGGCGGCGGGCCGCCTTGCGTATGGTGGTGGGGTTGAAGCAGGCGCTTTCAAGGAATATGTCGGTAGCCGATTCGGTCACGCCGGAGTCGAGGCCGCCGAATATGCCGGCCAGACACATGGGCTCCTCCGAGTTGCAGATCATCAGGTCGCGCTCGTGCAGAGTGCGCTCCACGCCGTCGAGGGTCACGAACTTGGTGCCTGCGGGCATGGTCTTGACAACGATTTCCTCGCCCTTGACCTTGCTGAGGTCAAAGCAGTGCAGGGGCTGGCAGAAGGAGTGGAGTATGTAGTTGGTAATGTCGACGATGTTGTTGATGGGGCGCTGGCCGATTGCGGTGAGGCGGTCGCGGAGCCATTTGGGGCTTTCGGCCACTTTGACGCCGCGAATGGTCAGGCCGGCGTAGCGGGGGCAGTCGGCGGGGTCGGCCACGGTTACCTTCACGGCCTTGCCGGCGGGCAGGGTGGCGGGGTCGAGGCCTTCGGGGCGGTGGAGTCGGGCGTCGATGCCCTCGAGCGATGCTTTTGCGGCCCAGTCGCGTGCCACGCCGTAGTGGCTGGCGCCGTCAATGCGGTTGGGGGTCAGGTCCACTTCGAGAACATAGTCGCTCTCGAGGCCGAAAAACTCGGCGGCGGGAGTGCCGGGGGCGGGAGCCTTGTCGTCGGGAATCACGATGATGCCGTCGTGGGCGGTGCCGACGCCGATTTCGTCTTCGGCGCAGATCATGCCGAACGATTCAACGCCTCGTATCTTGCTTTTCTTGATTTTGAATTCATTGTCGCCGTCGTAGAGCACGGTGCCTACTGTGGCCACGATAACGGCCTGGCCGGCTGCGACGTTGGGGGCGCCACACACAATCTGCACCGGGCCGTCGGCCTGACCGAGGTCAACCGTGGTGATGTGGAGATGGTCGCTGTCGGGGTGGGCTTCGCAGGTCAGCACCCGGCCGACAACAAGACCGCGCAGGCCGCCGCGGATGGATTCAACTTCTTCGACGGTGTCGCATTCGAGGCCTGTCGAGGTCAGCGCTGCGGCGAGGGCCTTCGGCTCGGGAAGTCCGTTGACATAGTCGCGCAGCCAGTTATAAGAAATGTTCATAAATGAATTGGATAACAGCTTTAATAATGCGCGCAAAGTTACGAAATTTTTCCGAAAATCGAAAAACGCATCTTCGACGGGCCTCATGGCGGCCGGGTGAGAGATGGCTGAAAGAGTGAGTTGCAATTACGGGGATTTTGTCGTAACTTTGCCGTGTGAAGTAACATTAACGTTATGCCAAGACCAAATTTAACAGGCATGGGAGTGGCGCTGATCACTCCCTTTAAAGCCGATAAAAGCATAGATTTCAGCGCGCTTGCGCGGCTGATTGAACATCAGATAAAAAGTGGTGTCGACTTCTTGGTGGTGCTCGGCACCACGGCCGAGACCCCGGCTCTTACTCCCGACGAAAAACGCCAGGTAAGGCAGTTCGTAGCCCAGCGGGTGGCGGGCCGCGTGCCGCTCGTGCTCGGCATGGGTGGCAACAATACGATGGGACTGTGTGAGGAAATCCGCTCGACCGACCTGTCGGATTATCAGGCCATACTTTCAGTGGTGCCCTATTACAACAAGCCGTCGCAGGAGGGCATCTATCAGCACTATGCGGCCATTGCTCAGGCGTCGCCGGTTCCGGTGGTGCTCTATAATGTGCCGGGCCGCACAGGCGTCAACATGACAGCCGAAACGACCCTAAGGCTGGCGGCCGACTTTCCCGACAAGATTATCGCCGTCAAGGAGGCGTCGGGCAATTTCTCGCAAATCGACGACATCATCAAGCGCAAACCGGCCGACTTCATGGTCATTTCGGGTGATGACGGCATTACCTTTCCGCTGATTACTCTCGGCGCCGTCGGCGTGATTTCGGTTATCGGCAACGCCTTTCCGCGCGAGTTCAGCCGCATGGTCAGGCTTGCGCTCGACGGCGATTATGCCGGTTCGCTGCTTATTCATCATAAGTTCACCGAACTTTTCTCACTGCTGTTTGTCGACGGCAACCCTGCCGGCGTGAAGTGTCTGCTCCATGCCATGGGCTATATTGAAAACGAGTTGCGGCTTCCGCTGGTGCCTACGCGCATAACTACCTACGACCGCATCCGCAACGTTCTTGAACGCCTTTGACCGCCGCCATGCAGAAAGTTAAACCCAAAAAGGCGCTCGGCCAGCACTTCCTGACCGATTTGCGCGTAGCCGAGCGCATAGCCGCCACAATCGATGATTACAGGTCGCTGCCGGCGCTCGAAGTAGGGCCGGGAATGGGCGTGCTGACCCGTTTTTTGCTTGAGCGGGGCAATGATGTTACGGTGGTGGAAATCGATGACGAGAGCGTTGAATGGCTGCGCACTCATTTCGAGGGACTGAAAATAGTCGAGGGCGACTTCTTACGCCTCGACCTGGCCGAACTGATGGGCGGCCAGCAGTTTACGGTTATCGGAAACTACCCCTACAACATTTCGTCGCAGATCTTTTTTCACATCCTTGACTTCAAGGAGTTGATTCCGTGTTGTGCCGGCATGCTCCAGCGCGAGGTGGCCGAGCGGCTTGCCGCCGCCCCTGGCACCAAGGCGCGCGGCATTCTGAGCGTGTTGCTCCAGGCGTGGTATGACGTGGAATATCTCTTCACCGTGTCGGAGGGCGTGTTTAACCCTCCGCCCAAGGTCAAGAGCGGCGTAATCAGGCTGACGCGCAACTCGCGCACGGAGCTCGGCGTCGATGCGGCGCTGTTCAAGTCGGTGGTCAAGACTACTTTCGGCCAGCGGCGCAAAACCATTCGCAATTCAATCAAGGCGCTCTGCGCCGACTTTCCGTCCGACCACCCTCTTGCCGGCAAGCGCCCCGAGCAACTGTCGGTCGAGGAATTTATTGAGCTGACGGCTGCGGTCAGAAGTCGAGGCTGACGGCTACGGAGGCGACATTGAACGGCATCGGCGGGGCGAGCTTTGCAAGAGTGAGGCTGCCGCGCCTGATGGCGGGAAATGACTTGCGCAGTGCCAGCGTCAGGTTTGTGGCCGCGTGTTCAATGAGCGACGACGGAGTCTGCATTTCGCGTTTGATCAGGGCGCAGATGTCGGCGTAGTTTACCGTGGCGTCGAGATTGTCGGACCCGTCATAGTCGATGTCGACAGCCAGTGTGACTTCAAAATCTTGACCGACAACGCGCTCGAGGGGCAATACGCCGTGGCAGGCATGGATTCGCAGTCGGTTTACGTGGATGGTCATTAACATGTTGGTTATGTGGTGAGGCAGGTTATTGTTGAGTTTTAATGTCGGGCATGATGGCGTTCGCTCAAAATGATTCGTCGAGCGGTGAGCGCGGCGCGGGGGCCGGTGTGGCCGGGTGCGGGCGCGTCGACGTTTTGCGCGCCTTGTTGGCGGCGCGGGGTGTGGCCGCGGAGTCGGCCGTTTCGGCGGCGTGAACCGTGTCGCCAATGATTTCAGTCGCGGCCGGAGGCAGGGCGGGTGCCGGGCGTCGCCGCGCCACGAGCAGTGCACAGAGCGCCAGCAATATGCCGACGAGAATCAGCCCCGTAATCTGTATGCGTGTCAATGGCCGTCGGTTCATAGCAGCGGTGAAATCAAAACGAGCAGAATCAGCAGCGGAGCCAGGTAGCGCACGGTCATCAGCACGGGCACGAACAGCCGCGAGCGGAATTTGCCGAAGTTGGTCATTTCATTCTGCAGCAGCTTTCGCGGAGCAATCCAGCCCATGTAGACGCAGAGGCCTATCGAAGCCACGGGAAGCATTACGTTGGCCGTGACGGAGTCGAGAAAGTCAAACATGTTCATGCCTGCCAGCCTAAAGCCGCCGAGAGTCGAAAAGCTCTGGGAGCAGACGGCGCTGAGAAACAGAATCGGAATCATCAGCCAGAACACGGCGGCGCGGCGCGACAGGTTGAGGCGGTCTTGCAGACACCGCGTGGCAACCTCCGTGATGCTTACGGTCGAGGTGATGGCGGCGATTACGAGCAGCATGAAAAAGAGCACCGACCAGGCCGACGAGCCGGGCATGTGGGTGAACACTTCGGGGAGGGTCACGAAAACCAGCGTCGTGCCGGCCAGACCATGGCCCTCGAGGCCGAATGTCATGATTGCGGGGAAAATTATGATGCCCATCATGACGGCCACCAGCATGTCGAGCACAACGACGGTGATTGCGGTGCGCACCAGGCGCGTGCGTGCCGGATAGTAGGCCGCATAGGTAACGAGAATGCCCATGCCGAGGCTCAGCGAAAAAAAGGCCTGGCCCAGGGCCGAAAGGATGGTCGGCGGCGTGATGTGCGAGAAGTCGGGCTTGAGAAAATACTCCAGACCTGCGCCGGCGCCCGGAAGCGTCATTGCCACGCCGCAGAAAATCAGCAGCAGCACGAACAGCAGCGGCATCAGTATGTTGCTCAGGCGCTCAATGCCCTTGCTGACGCCGCCGAGCAGCACGCCGAGGTTGAGCACAACCGCGGCGACGGTAAACAGCAGCGGCATTTCGGGAGTGCGGATATATTGATTCATCTTCTCGGTAAAGTAGCCCATGTCGGCGCCGGTGTGGGTCACGCCGCTGTAGAGGTTGCCCGACAGGCTCTGCCACAGATAGGTAAGCGTCCATCCGGTAACGACCATGTAGAAAATGCTGATAAGCGTGGGCGTTATTACCGACAGCCAGCCCACGAGCGACCAGGCGCGTTTTTTGGGCGTCACGTTGATAAAGGCGCCGATTACGTCGGTGCGGCCTGCGCGTCCGAGCGAGAACTCTGCCACCATGACGGGGATGCCGAGAATGCAGACGCAGAGAATGTAGACGAGCAGAAATGCCGCACCCCCGCCGGCCTGCGCCTCAGCGGGAAAGCGCCAGATGTTTCCGAGCCCGACTGCCGAACCTACAGTTGCGGCAATCAGGCCGAGTTTTGACCTGAATTGAGAACTATTTGTAGACATAACGGTCGCAAAGGTAGTGATTTTTTGCAACTTTCGGAAATTCTTGCTAACTTTGCGCCGAACATTGTTTCATGCTCGAATGGTGAAATGGTAGACACTGGGGACTTAAAATCCCCTGGCCATTGCGGCCGTGCGGGTTCGAGTCCCGCTTCGAGCACCTGTTAAATCTCCGGCTTGCTGATTATCGGCATCCGGAAATTTATTTTTATTAGGTATAGCAGATAACGCCCAAGCAAAATACTTATTATCAATACTTTTGTTTGTCTAATTTTGTCGGATATCCTGCTCTTGTTCGGTTATCGTCGCGACAGAAACGAACATCAAGCTCATTTCTCCTCTATTAGCAAATAATTTCAACGACTTCAGTTGATTGGTGCGTTTGGTTTTGGGTGGCAATATTAAGCGATGAGTCGTCGCCGGAGGCGGCGTGGCACAAAAAAGCGACGGAAATCGGAGGGAACCAACTGCGCATAAGCAGCGCTGAAATGTCGAAGCTGTTTGAACAATATGGTCTGAACGGATTCCCGTCATATTTGTTTTTTGATGCCGACCATAATGTCGTCAAGGCTTATACATCATTTCCAGGCATAAAAATCTATCGCGACGAGCTTGACCGGATTTCTGAATAAGATAGGGAGTCGGCCGGCGGGGAAGTGGAGCGGCGGTTAGTCGCGCAGCAGCGAGAAGAAGCGGCGCATCAGCGCCAGGGCCTCGTCGGCGAGGACGCCTGAGGCTACAGCCGTTTGGGGGTGGAGCACCGGGCGGTCGGCGCGGGTCAGGCCCAGGTAGCCGCGGCGAGGGTCGGGGGCTCCGTAAACCACACGGCTGACCTGGCTCCAGCCAATGGCGCCCGCGCACATCAGGCATGGCTCGACGGTTACGTAGAGCGTGCAGTCGCGCAGATATTTGCCTCCGAGGGTGGATGCGGCAGCCGTTATGGCAAGCATTTCGGCGTGGGCTGTTACGTCGTGCAGGCGTTCGGTCATGTTGTGGCCGCGGCCAATGATTTTGCCTTTGCAGGCAACTACGGCGCCAATCGGAATTTCCTCTTCCTCGAGCGCCTGGCGTGCCTCGTCGAGGGCGGCGGCCATCATGCGGAGGTCTTCGGCGGTGGGCTGGGTCTGTTTCAAGGGTTCAGCAGGTCAATTGTGAGCCCTTCGTTGGCGGCAATGATTTTTCCGGGAAAGACCTCGGCGGCCTGCTCAACGAGGGCGTGTTCGGAGTTATAGCGTTTGGAAAAGTGGCCGAGCACGAGCGTGCGGGCTCCGGCCCGGCGGGCAATGTCGGCGGCCTGGCGTGCGGTTGAGTGGCCGTAGGAGGCTGCGTTGGCTTCGCCGTCGTCGCCATAGGTGGCGTCGTGAAAAATCGTGTCGACCCCTCTGACGGAGGCTACCACACGGCGGTCGGCCGCCGTGTCGGTGCAGTAGGCATAGGAGGCCGACGGGGTGGGGTCGGTTGTCAGCCGTGCGTTGGCAATCACCGTGCCGTCGGGTTTGATGAAGTCATCGCCTTGGCGAAGGTTTTCCATGAAGTAGTGGGGCACGCCGTGAAAGCGCGCCGAATCGCCGTCGATGTGGCGTCTCTTGGGTTTCTCTTCAAACAGGAACCCTACGGTCGGGACGCGGTGATAGAGCGGAAAGGAGCTCACGGTCAGCGAGCCGTCCTCATAGAGCAGCTGGCGGCGCGCCTCCGGGTCAATGATGTTGAACCGGAGGTCAAACGGGGTGTCGCCGACCAGAAACTTCATCATCGACTCGAGCATTTCGGCGCCTTCGCGTACAATGTGTATGGTCAGCGCCGAGCCCTTTTCGTGGAGAGCCATGGTCGAAATCAGCCCCGGAAGGCCGAGAAAGTGGTCGCCATGGAGGTGGGATATGAAAATATTGTTGAGTTTGCCGAATTTGAGCCTGCGGCGCATCATCTGGAGCTGGGCTCCCTCACCGCAGTCGACCATGAAGAGCTTGCCGCGGTGTTCGATGATTTGCGACGACGGCATGTGGCGCAGCGACGGAGTCGCCGAGCCACAGCCGAGAATGTGGAGCTGAAATTCGCTTTGAGCCATTTAAGAGGGGGGGTTGACAACATGGACGTCGAGTTGCGGGAACGGGAACGAGAAACCCTGTTCAGGCAGGCGGGCATAGATTTTTTCGTTGACCGAGAAGAAAACGTTCCAGTATTCGGACGAGGGCACCCAGGCGCGCACGGTGATGTTGATAGAGCTGTCGGCCAGGGCGGCAAGGAAGATGTTGACGGGTTGGTCGGCCGTGTTGATAACCGCGGGTTCGGTTGCGAGAATGTCGGCGATAGCCTCCTTGGCGCGCGCAAAATCGGTGCCATAGGCCAGGGCCACGCTCCAGTCGACGCGTCGCATCGACTGCTTCGAGTAGTTGTTGACCGAGCCGTTGCTTAGCGGACCGTTGGGAATGATGATGGTTTTATTGTCGGCCGTGGTGATGATTGTGTGGAACATCTGTATGGCCTTCACCGTGCCGGCAAACCCCTGGGCCTCGATGTAGTCGCCGACGCCATAGGGGCGGAGCGTCAGAATGAGCACGCCGCCTGCAAAGTTCTGGAGGGTGCCGCTCATTGCCATGCCGACGGCAACACCGGCCGATGCGAACAGGGCTATGAACGAGCTCGTTTCGATGCCGAGAATGCCTACCACCACTATGATGAGCACAAAGTAGAGCACTATCTCCGTGGCCGACTTGACAAACGTGGCTATCGACGGGTCGACCTTGCGCTTGACGAGGATGCGTTGAATGAGCGCGTTGATTTTGCGTACAATGAAGCGTCCGATGTAGAACACGGCTACGGCGATTGCGAGCTGGATGGCGAAGTGGACCGCCTTGTCGGTGATGACCGAGAGGAAGTCGGTCAGAGCCATGCCTTTTTCAATGCTAAGGTCTGTTGCTATTTCTTTCATTAGAGTCGTTGTTAGAAGATGAATATGAATCAGAAGGGGTCAACGGCCCATGTATCGGGCCCATTCGAGGGTATTGTAATCGTAGGAGGTCAGGCCATAGCCGGCGTCGATGCCGGGAATGTAGACCGACAGGCCCGAGCAGTGGTCAATGGCCAGGCGCACCCAGATTTTGTCGGTGTGGCGCTCGTGGATAACCGCGCGCTCGAGCGCATCCGTCGTAGTGGCTCCAAGGGCCTGCATGTATTGGCCCAGGTCGAAAAACAGGCTTGCATACGGGCGGTCGACCGAGAAGCGCTGGGGGCTGAAACCCTCGGGCAGCGGGTTGTCGATTATGCCTTTGACTTCGGCTGCCAGGTCGTCGAGCGCCGATAGGTCAATGAGGCTCAGTGTGCTCGGGCAGAGCTGGGTGGGGTCGGCTATATAGCTGTCGACGGTGATGTCGATGGCGCTCTGCAGTCCGCGTGTAATATCGGCGTCGAAGAGTCCCGGCAGGGTCAGGTCGTAGGGCATGCCCGGAATCGGCACTTCGCAGACCGAGGCTACCATCCATCGGGCCACGTTGCGCAGCTCGTAGGCCACCTCGACCGACCCCATGTAACATGTGTCGAAAACCAGGAAGCTGAGGTCGCTGTCGCGCAGGGCCTTGGCCAGGTTGGAGATGCTCATGGTGCGGCCGTTTTCGAGGCCGTAGGCGCGCGATGGCATGAGGGCGGGCGATTTCTGGCGCCATCCCGACGAGTGGCTCCAGAGCACCATACCGTACTCGTCAGCGGGTGCAAGTTTTTTTACATCGGCCAGCACGGTCGCCATCTGCACGGGGTCGACAGCCGAGGCCTCGGCTGGATAGTCGGCCAGGGTGATTTCTCCGTTGTGCCTGATTTCAACGAGTTCCGGGTGGTCGGCGCCGTTGATTGAGCGGTAAACGAGCAGGCGGCAGTCATCGGGAATGTCGGCGATGCGCATCTCGGCCAGGTCGTCGAGCGCCGCCGAACTGAGGTTATTGCGCGCCTCCATGTAGACGAGCAGCGTGCGCCGCACCTTTGCCACCGGTTCTTCTACCGGATGTTTGGTGGAGTCGCATGCACAAAGCATCAGCATAGCGGCGATAATAGCGGTCAGTTTGCGAATCATCAGTGCAAAGATACGGAATTTTAAGCGGATATGAAAGATATATACGGAGGGAGATGGAGGGAGCCGGGTGGTTATTGCATCTGCTTCAGCAGCGGGTAGGCGGCGTGAAGCCCAAGCTGACCTGCGCGCGAAATGTCGGGTACGGCGGCGTCGCGGTTGCCGCGCGAGAAGTGGGCAAAGCCGCGGTTGAAGTAGGCTGGCGCCATTGTCGGGTCGATTTCGATGGCGCGGGTAAAGGCTTCGATTGCGTCGGCCCAGGCCTCGAGCCTCATGAGCATGACGCCGCGGTTATAGTGGGCGGCCGCCATGCGCGGATTGAGTTCGAGAGCGCGGTCGAGGTCGGCCATTATCTGCTCGAGCACCATGGCTCCCGAGGCGTTGAGCGCGGCCTGGTCGCCGTCGATGATTACGTTGCCGCGCTGCGATTCGCGAATGCGGTAGCGCACGGCGGCCCGCATCAGATAGGAGGGCGCGAAGTCGGGTTGGGCGGCAATGACGGCGTCGAGGTCTTCAAGCGCGGGAACGTAGTCCTTGAGCGTCACGTAGTCCATGGCGCGGGCAAAGCGGTCAATCGGGCGCGCCTTGCCCGAGTTGATTAGAGTGCCGAGGCGCTGAATGCTTTCGAAGTGGCGGTCTGACTCTGCCTGGCGCGTCATTGCGGGGAGGCTGTTGGTCAGGAACACGACGAATGGGAGCACGCGGGCCGCGTTGAGCTCTTCGATTTCCTTGTCGTAGGCTGTGGCGGCGCTGGTGTTGTCGGCCGTGTAGTAGCTGAGCTGATAAATGGGCTGCATCTCGACGGCCGGGTTGCGGTCCTGCACGCGCGAGCGCATTCCCTTGGTGTTGAATGTCTGGGCGGTGGCGTCCTGGTTGTCGTCGGCACGCTGCAGGGCCTTGAAGCGGTTAATGGTCTCGTCGGCGTCGTCGATGGCCGCCGTCGAGTTGTCGGCGATGTCGTTGCCGCGCACTGTGGTCGAATGGGCCAGTCGCGAGGCCTTTCGGAAGTCGGCGCGGGCGGCGGCTTCATTGCCCGCCATGCTGTTGATGTGGCCTCGCAGAATGTGGGCCGCATACATGTCGGGATAGGCCTTGACCACGGCGTCTGCATCGGCCAGGGCGCGGTCGAACTCTCCTTTGTCGACGAGCACGGCTGCGCGGTTATAGCGGGCGCGCAGGTCGGTGGGCCGCAGTTCGAGCACACGGTTGAGGTCGGCCAGGGCGCGGTCGTTGTCGTGGAGTTCGGCGCGGAGCATGGCGCGGTTAAACAGTGCCTGATAGTTCAGCGGCTCGACGGTGAGCACATAGTCGAAGTCATCGATGGCGCCGTTGAGATCGTTGGCGTTATAGCGGGCAATGGCACGGTTGACGCGCAGATAGGCCCGGTCGGGCTGCAGGGTCACGGCGCGCTCCATGTCGGCCAGCGCGGCTGCGGGGTCGTCATTGCCGGTCAGGGCGGCGCGCATGCTCAGGGCTCCGACCGAGTTGGCGTTGAGCTCAATGGCGCGGTCAACGTCGGCGCGGGCGGCAATGGTGTCGCCGCGGTGAAGGTTGAGCTGGGCGCGCCCCAGATAGCCTGCGTCGAAGCGCGGATAGGCTTCGAGCAGGGTGCTGTAGGTCGAGTCGGCGGCCTCGAAGCGGTCGGCAGCCTCCTGGGCCAGCGCCAGGTTGAAGAGCATCTGGCGGTTGTAGGGGAGCAGCTCAAGTGCGCGGGCGTAGTCGCCGATGGCGCCGGCATGATTGCCGAGGCACTGGTTGGTCACGCCCTTCACCTCCCAGGCGTCGGGCAGAAACGGGTTCAGTTCGGTGGCCTTGGTGGCGTCGGCTCTGGCGCCCGAGTAGTCTTCGAGGTTATATTTGGCTACGGCCCTGAGAAAATAGGGCTCGGCAAGGTGTGGTTTGGCCTCGATTACCTGGTTGAAGTAGCGGATTGCAAGCAGATAGTCGTCGAAGTAGAGCGCGCTGCGCCCCACCTGGAGGGTGCGGTCGGTGTTGAGCTGTGCAGACGCGGCGGCCGGCAGCAACACAATCAGCAGAAGCAGAGAGAGAAGTCGTTTCACACCTTGGTCGGTTTTTGGGGGGTTGTTGATTTCCGGCGGTCAGGCCTCGGCGGCAATCTGGTTGGCCTTGACTACGGCGCTCGAAATGTGGTTGCAGATATGGTCGGCGCCGATGAGGTCGTCGATGTGGTTTTTGTGGAGTACGGCACGCACCTCTTCGCGCACGCCCGAGAGCACCACGTGGATGCCTTCGGCGCGGCTCGACTGAACCAGAATCTCCAGGTTGTGGAGGCCGGTGGAGTCGATGAACGGCACTTTGCGCATGCGTATTATTCTCACCTTGGGCTTGGCTTCGCCGACGGTGGTGCGCATCATTTCGTCGAACTTCGTGGCTACGCCGAAAAAGAACGGACCGTCGATTTCGTAGACCTGCACTCCGGGGGCGAGACTGAGCTCCTCGTGGGTGGAGAGGTCGGTGTTTTCGGCGGCGTCGAGCTGCGAGCCGTAAACCTTGATTTCGGTGTTTTCCATTACGCGGCGCAGGAAGAGCACCACAGCCAGGAGCAGGCCGATTTCAATAGCGATGGTGAGGTCGAAGATTACGGTGAGCAGGAAGGTGACGAGCAGCACCGAGATGTCGCTCTTGGGGTTGCTGAAAATCGCGCGCACGGTGCGCCAGCCGCTCATGTTGTAGGATACGACTATCAGCACCGCGGCCAGACACGACATCGGCACGAGCTGAATCAGCGGCATGAACAGCAGGAAAATCAGCAGCAGCACAATGGCGTGGACTACGCCGGCTACCGGGGTGCGGCCGCCGTTGGTGATGTTGGTCATGGTGCGGGCAATGGCTCCGGTAACGGGGATGCCGCCGAACATCGGCACGACAACGTTGGCCAGGCCCTGGCCGATGAGCTCGGAGTTGGAGTCGGTGCGCGAGCCGGTGACGCCGTCGGCCACGGTTGCCGAAAGCAGCGATTCAATGGCTCCGAGAATGGCTATTGTGAAGGCCGACGGGAGCAACTGGTTGATGGTGGCCATGTTGAGCGCGAAGCCGTGGGGGGTCGGAATGTCGGTCTGCAGCTGGCCGAAGCGGCGTCCGATAGTTTCGACCGGCAGGTCGAGGAAGTAGACCACCGGGGTCATAATCAGAATGGCGAGCAGGGCTCCGGGCAGCTTTTTGCTGACCTTTGGCGCGAGCACGATAATCAGCAGCGACGCGAGGGCGACGCCGAGGGTTGTCGGGTCGATGCGGTCAAGATTGCGGAAGTAAAGGCCCCATTTCGGGATGAATTCGCCCGGAATGTTGGTGAGGCCGAGGCCGAAAAAGTCGTTGATCTGGGTCGAGAAGATTGTCAGGGCTATACCTGCGGTGAAGCCGATTACAATCGGGTAGGGGATAAACTTGATGACCGTGCCCAGGCGGAACACGCCCATCATTATCAGAATCAGGCCGGCCATGAACGTGGCGATTGCCAGTCCCTGGAGTCCGAACTGGGCAATGATGCCGTAAACGATTACGATGAATGCGCCGGTGGGGCCGCCGATTTGCACGCTGTTGCCGCCGAACACGCTGACAATGAATCCGCCGACTATGGCGGTGATAAGGCCGATTGTGGGGCTTACGCCCGAAGCGATGCCGAAAGCGATGGCCAGCGGCAGGGCAACAATGCCGACCACGATACCTGCAATCAGGTCGTCCTTGAATTTAGAGGCTGAATAGCCGCGGAGTGCCGAGGCCATCTTTGGTCTGTAGGCAAATGCGCCGGAAAATCTCATAGGGTTAATCTTTGTTTACTCGTGTATTGTAGTTATTACGGGTGCAAAGTTACGAAAATTTTTGAGAATGCGGCGATTAACTTTTGACAACACATATGGGCAGACAAAGTGCCCGCGCGGAAGGTAAATTTGCATCACCAAACGCATCATTTCAGACTTGTCATACATACACATCATACACACTACACTATGAATTACATCACACAGAAGCAGGAAAGAAACCGCCGTTTTACGCGCGCCGTGCGCAGCGAACTGGAGCGTCGCAGGCTCCGTCGCGCCACGGCGGCGGTGGTCGACAGCGTGTTGAACTCGCCGGTCGAGCGCGGATTTTTTGTCAGTGTCGACCATGTGCTGGTCATGGACCGGCTGCGCCGTGAGGGCAAACTTCAGCCGATGGGGAGCGACACGCGCAGCATGTGGGCCGAGATTTTTGCCGCCTTCGATGCCTATCTGACCGCCAATCCGTCGGCCACACGCACCGACGCCGCGATTCAGGTCGTTGCTCGCGGCCGGGCGTCGAGATTTTACCTGTCAAAGCGCAACGCAACCAAAATTCTAACCGATAACAACCTGATTTAACATCACGATTATGAAGAACCAGATTCAACTTTCGGCTACGGTAGATGCAGTTTTTGCCCTGTCGTCACTCAAGGCTGCTGGTGGCGGTGACGGCGCTCTGCCGGGTCCTTACGGACGCGATGACGAGGAGGCGCTCATGGCGCTGGCCCGACGTAACTTCATGGAACTATGCGGCGAACTGGGCATGACTCCAGCTTCCGACGGCAGCGTTGCGGTCGAGCTCGACGGTGATCATCATGAACTGTTGCAGGCGGTGGTGACAGACCGCACCGTGGCGGCGCTCTGTGGCAGGGAGCCGTGCGGCGAACTGCTCAGGCGGCTTCGGTGTCGCGTGCGCCGTCGTCCGTCGCCAAGCCGCCCGCGCTATTAGATGATGAAAAAACAGAACTGCACCTCGCCGAACGGTCGGTTAATGACCGGGTTTGAGGTGCAGTTCTGTTGTTCATGCCTGCAGAAGAAGGCGGTTGCGCGACAGGCGGAAGTCGTCGAACGTGCGGAATATGTCGGCCAGAGCCGCCATGGAGTTACGTGTCTGGGCATCGAAGAGCGAGGCGGAGTTGCCCGTGCCGCCGGCTGAATGGCCCTGAAGCGAGTCGCTGACGCCGCCGGCTTTTTCAAACAGCTTCATTTCGAGGTTGACCAGTTCGTAGGCGCCCGATGTGGCCGGATTGGTCACCACCTGTTGCGGCCCCGGAACGCCCGGCTGAGGATTGTAGGGGATAACGCCGTCATAACTGGCCCAGAGATTGCGTACGTCGTCCCACTCGAGCTGGTCGCAGAGCTGGTCTTCGGGAAACAGAAGCACGCCTTTGGCCGACGTCGACATCATGTTGTCGATTAGCGTGATGAGGCGGTTAACGTGTTTCTGCTGGTCGATTAGCCCCTCGACAAACGGGTGGATTTCGCCGTCAATGAGCGGATAGAACTTGAGGGCAAATGGGTGGCGCCGCGCAACGCTGCGGCTGAGTTCGACACCCTCGGGAGTGAGGAAGCGCCCCACCCAGTCGGTTGTGTACTCGAATCGGGTTGTTATCCGCGGCTGGCCGCGACGGGCGCGTTTGCGGTTCAGGGCGGAAATTTCCTCCTCGCGGTCGGCTGCCACGCTATATAGCGCCGAGGTCAGCGGGTCGTGGCAGCGCAGCCGGGCCGTGGCCTCGAGAGTCCACACCTCGATTACGCGGCATCGCCCCTCGCCGGCCGCGGCAAACAGCGACCCGGGGCTGCGGGAGCCGGCCGTGGCGTAGAGGCGTCTGATTTCCTCGGCCCGTCGGCGCGAGCCTCCGGCAAAGCGCCCTATGGTTTCGGCCACCGACCAGTCGTGGATCATGCCGACCAGCTCGGCGTCGATGCTGCGCGGGTCGTGGATTTCGGAGCAGAAAAAGCGGTCGGGGGCCACGTTGTCGACCCAAACTCCCGAGCCTTCGGGGCGCTTTTCGCTGACAACCCTTTGCACTGCGCACCCGCTGATAAGAAACTCCTCGAGCATGCGCGCGTCGAGTTCGGGCAGGCGGTTGTGGTCGTCGGCATTGTCGGCCTGGTCCTCCCGACTGCGAAAATGGCCTACTATTGTTTTTACAAGCCTGTGAATCATGTTGTTTGTCAGCGGCACGCGCCCGTTGAGAGAGGCATACTCGCCCTCGGTGAGCCGCGAGCCGTCGGGGGCGGTCATCATGTCGCCCCATTGCAGGCCGTAGGCAAACCGCTTAAAGCGCTGACGCGCCTCGCGGAAGGGGGCGAGGCGGTCATATGCGCGCGATGCTTCATTGAGAATGTCCATCGTGTAGAGTTATGTTAGTGAGTTGTTGGATATTAGGTTTTCAATGCAAGGGCTTTGTCGTCGAGGACGTAGCGCTCGGGCCCCGGGTCGACCACGCAGATGGCCGAAATCAGCGTGCCGGCGGCTCCGCTGACAATGAGGCTGTTGCCGCTCACCGCTGCCACGCCCCGACGGTTGAAGTAGGGGTTGGAGGCAAGATTGAGCAACCGGTCCGGGCACCACCCGGGGCTTTCGGGAGCGCCCCAGCCGGCAAATTTCACCCTCAGCACGCGCCTGACCTCGGCCGGAAGGGTCACGCTGACAATGCCGGGAAGTTCGCCGGCAACTGTGGCCGCATGGGCCATCTCGACGGGCGCCAGCATCTGTTCCGGCCCGTTGTCGAGCAGGTCGAGATACCAGGCGCGCATCTCGGCTTCAAGAGCCGTGCTGAAGTCCGGGCCGTCGGCACGAGTGACCACACAGTCGAGCCTCAGGGGCTCGGCCGTGTGGATGGTGCGCCAGAGATTCAGCATTTCTGTTCTGGTCAGAGTCCGTTTCATCCGGCTGCAGTTACGCGAACGTGGGCTTCAGGGTAGCGGAGCACAAGGCAACTCACCTCGGTCAGCACTACGGCCTCGGTGTTGCGCTGGCCGCTTCGGCGCAGGTCGAGAGTGGTTGCCGAGAAAGGCACGTGGATGTACTTGGTCAGATACTCCGGGTCGATAATCAGGCCGTCGTCGGCATGGCCGCAGCTGTCGAGTACTTCGGAGTGAATGACGTAGAGCGTGCCGAATTTCGAGTGCATCTCGGTGAAGTCGAGCCCCCAGCGGCTCACAACGTCGCCCGGAAGCATCACGCGGTTGTTGCCGTCAAGCAGGCTCAGCTGCTCGATGAGGCCGGTGCCGGCAATCAGAATCTTGCGTGCCGAGCCGGAATGGCCGGTAAAAGCGGCAGTCATTACCTTGAGCCAGTCGGCGCCCGTCAGCTTGCCTTTAGGATAGACGGCGTCCTTGCCGGCCTGGTTCCAGATGCCTCCGGTCAGGAAGATTTCGCTCTTTTTGTCAGGGTCGGTAATGCGCGCCTTGCGGCCAAAAAGAAAGCTGCGCTCCATGCAGAGGCGCATGTCGTAGACGGCAACCTCCTCCTGGTCGGAAAATGTCCATCCAACCTCCTTGTTGGCCGCGCGCATCAGGGTTGACTGCTCGATCTGGGCCTTGAAAATCTGACAGTAGTTCTGCTTCTTTTCGGGCAGTGCCTCATATTGCGAGGTTTGCACGTCGAGTTCGGCGGCCGCGCGGCCCATGCGAATGACCTTCATGTTGCTGCCGATCAGGCCCGACTCGTCGCTGCCTATGTTTACGGCCTTGAGGCGCGCGGTATTGTCGGCCACGCTGATGACGTAGAGAATCAGAGGCTCGCCGCTTTTGGTCTTGACATCGGGAAGCATCACGGTTTCCGACGGGTCGAAGGCGCACTGGTCGGTCAGGGTGAGCGACACTATGCTGTCGGCATCATATTCGGCCTCCGAGGCCGTTGTGGTCGAGGCGGCGCGGGTGGCCACGGCGTAATAGTCGACCGTCATGCTTTTACACTGTCGGGTGGCGGCATATCGGCTCAGCTGGTCGACGGGTGTGGCCATGGGGCGGAGGCGGGTAATGCGGCTGTCAACGTCGTTGCGCAGCAGTTCGGGGGCGTGTTCGCCAGCAAGGGTGGTGGTCAGAGGTGCTCCTGTGATTTCGCTCATAGAGATAAAAGTAAAGGTAACGGGTTAATGAAATGATTGGAAATAGGTTGATGGTTTCGGGGAAGTCGGTGGTGTGGGCGACTAACAGTCCCAGATTGACCGGCGCGTGGCGCCGAGAATTCTGAAAGCCTCGGGCGTCGGGCCGGGAGTCGGCGTGGCGGCCGGAGCCGTGCCTTCCCACGTGCCGGGCTCATTCATTCTGGACTCGATCTGTTCGTTCAGGCCGCGGCGATAACCGCGTTCTTCGGCCTCGGCAAGCTGCTGCTCGAGGCTCGGCTCTTGTGCTTCGGTGTGTTCCATAAATAAATCTTTGCCTTAAAAAGTTTTTTTACACTGCAAAGTTACGCCCGCCCTGCTGGCGCCGACCGTAGATTTTCGTTTCGTTCCGGCCCGAAACTGCGGGCAAGTGCGTGATTTATTTTGAAATTTCTGCAAAATGGCGTTATTTTGCAGAAAAATAACGCTCTATGAAACGATTACTATTTATTGCATCACTGCTTGTTTCCGCTCTGCCGGCCATGGCCGAAGTTGATTTCGACACCTATTTCAACGACAGCACCCTCTGCGTCGACTATATTTTCGGCGGTGGTCCGGAGGGCTCACGCATACTGCTCGACTCGCGCTCCAGGTCGGACGGATGGTATGGCAAACGCTTCAACCTCAATCGTCTGCCACTGAAGGGCAACGGAACCATAGCCGTTATAGACCCCGCCAATGGCGACACTCTCTATGTCAACTCCTTCTCGTCGCTCTTTCAGGAGTGGATATACACCCCCGAGGCCGCCACGGTTTCGCGCTCGTTTGAAAACTCCTTTCTCCTGCCTCAGCCCAAAGGCGAGGCCGACATCGTAGTGACCCTGTTCGACAACCGCCAACAGCCCATGGCCACCCACCGTCACCGCTATCGTCCGGCCGACGAACTCATTGCCCGCCGCGATGCCCGCGGCTACGAGTCGCGCTACGTTCACCGCGGAGGCGACCCACGCCGGGCTATCGACGTGGCCATGATATCCGACGGCTACCGCCCCGACGAGGCCGAACTCTTCTTTACCGACGCCAAGCGCATGGCCGACGAAATCCTGTCATACGAACCCTTCGCCTCGCGCCGCGACCGCTTTAACTTCCTTGCCGTCATGGTGCCATCAGCCCAGAGCGGGGTCAGCATTCCGCTCGAAAACGTGTGGAAAGACACAGCCTTCGGCTCTCACTACAGCACCTTTTACTCGGCCCGCTACCTCACCTCGCCCCGCGTCCGCAAAATGCACGAGTCGCTCGCCTCGCTCCCCTACGAACACGTCATGGTGCTCGTCAACACCGACCGCTACGGCGGCGGAGGCATCTACAACAGCTATCAGATGGCTGCCGCCCACAACAAGCATTCGCTCCCGGTCACTGTGCATGAATTCGGCCACAGTTTCGGCGGCCTTGCCGACGAATACTTCTATGCCGACGATGAAGACGATGCCTATCCTCTCGACATTGAACCCTGGGAGCCGAACATTACCTCGCTCGTTGACTTCCGGTCAAAATGGGTCGACATGCTCGCCGACACTACTCCGGTACCCACCCCCTGGGTAGACCTTGGCGGCACCCGTCAGGAGCGCATGGAACGCGGAGGCAGCGACGTCGACACCGCCGACTATCCCGCCGTCGGCGTGTTTCAGGGCGCAGGCTACCGCAAATCGGGCCTCTACCGCCCGGCCGTCACCTGCCGCATGCGCGACAACTACCACCCCACGCTCTGCCCCGTCTGCGAGCGTGCCGTTGCCGACCTCATCGACTTCTACACCCTTCTCTGACCCTGTTCTTCATCCGGTTGGCTGTTTTGTCGCGTCGGCCAACGCAAAAGCGGAGTGTAGCCGTCGGTGGCTACACTCCGCTTTGATATCGGGTCTCGGAAGGCGAAATTACTTCACTTCCTCGAAGTCTACGTCGGTGACATGGTCGTCGCCGCCGGGGTTCTGGCCGGGATTGGGGGCGCCGGCGCCGGTGTTGGCAGCCTGCTGGGCCTGGGCCTGGGCGTTGAGAATGTCTTGCTGGGCAGCACCGAAGGTGGTTTCAATCTCCTTGATTGCTGCTTCGATAGCGGCAACGTCCTGAGCCTTGTGGGCCTCCTTCAGTTTGCCGAGGGCGCCTTCAATGGCGGCTTTCTTGTCGGCGGGAATCTTGTCGCCGAGCTCCTGCAGCTGCTTTTCGGTCTGGAAGATGATCGAGTCGGCCTTGTTGATGGTGTCGACGCGCTCTTTTTCCTTTGCGTCGGCTGCGGCGTTGGCCTGGGCTTCTTCTTTCATGCGCTGGATTTCGGCGTCGGTCAGGCCGCTGGAGGCTTCGATGCGGATGCTCTGTTCCTTGCCGGTGGCCTTATCTTTGGCGCTGACGTTGAGAATGCCGTTGGCGTCGACTTCGAAGGTCACTTCAATCTGCGGAATGCCGCGGGGTGCGGGCGCGATGCCGTCGAGGTGGAACTTGCCGAGCACTTTGTCGTCCTTGGCCATGGGGCGTTCGCCCTGGAGCACTACGATTTCCACGCTGGGCTGGTTGTCGGCAGCGGTCGAGAATACTTCGCTCTTGCGGGTGGGCACGGTGGTGTTGGCTTCGATGAGCTTGGTCATTACGCCGCCGAGGGTTTCGATGCCGACGCTCAGGGGCACGACGTCGAGCAGCAGCACGTCTTTAACGTCGCCAGAGAGCACACCGCCCTGAATTGCAGCGCCGACGGCTACGACTTCATCGGGGTTTACGCCCTTAGAGGGTTCTTTGCCGAAAATTTCTTTTACCTTGGCCTGGATGGCGGGGATACGGGTCGAGCCGCCGACGAGGATTACTTCGTGGATGTCGGATGCGCTGAGGCCGGCGTCGGCGAGGGCCTTGCGGCAGGGTTCGACGGTGGCCTGGATGAGCAGGTCGGAGAGTTGTTCGAACTTGGCGCGGGTCAGGGTCTTTACAAGGTGCTTGGGCAGACCGTTGACGGGCATGATGTAGGGGAGGTTGATTTCGGTCGAGGTTGAGCTCGAGAGTTCGATTTTGGCCTTTTCGGCAGCTTCCTTGAGGCGCTGCAGTGCCATGGGGTCCATGCGAAGGTCAATGCCCTCTTCTTTCTGGAACTCGTCGGCGAGCCAGTCAATGATTACCTGGTCAAAGTCGTCGCCGCCGAGGTGGGTGTCGCCGTTGGTCGACTTCACTTCAAACACGCCGTCGCCGAGCTCGAGAATCGAGATGTCGAATGTACCGCCGCCGAGGTCAAACACTGCAACCTTCTGGTCCTTGCCGTCCTTGTCGAGGCCGTAGGCGAGGGCTGCCGCGGTGGGTTCGTTAACGATTCGGCGCACGGTGAGGCCTGCGATTTCTCCGGCTTCCTTGGTGGCCTGACGCTGGGCGTCGTTGAAATATGCGGGCACGGTGATGACAGCTTCGGTTACGCTCTGGCCCAGGTAGTCTTCGGCTGTTTTCTTCATTTTCTGAAGAATCATAGCTGAGATTTCCTGAGGCGAGTATTCCTTGCCGTCAATGTCGACGCGGGGTGTGTTGTTTGCGCCGCAAACTACCTTATAGGGCATGCGCTTGATTTCGTTTGCAACGTCCTGGCAGTTTTCGCCCATGAAGCGCTTGATGGAATAGATTGTGCGCTTGGGGTTAGTGATTGCCTGACGTTTAGCAGGTTCGCCCACCTTGCGTTCGCCGCCGTCGGTGAAAGCAACGATAGAGGGGGTGGTGTTTCTGCCTTCGCTGTTAGGAATAACAACGGGGTCTTTGCCTTCAAGAACTGCTACGCATGAGTTGGTGGTACCAAGGTCGATGCCAATGATTTTTCCCATAATTTCGGTTATGTTTAAGTTTGATTATATTGTTAATTCAGATTGTCTGTGCAAGGAATTAACAAATAGCATGCCAAAAAAGTTGTGTCTGCCAAAATGTCAGTGACGACGTTTTTTTGCCATGTCATTCTTTACTTTTATGCCGAAAATTATGACAGAGCAGACTGTGGTGATGACGTTGGTGATTACCAGCGGCATGTTGTTGAGCATTAAGCCTTGTACGACAAAGAGGACCGAGCCGGCGCCGAGGGCCAGGAATGTCGGCATTGCAATGCCGTCGGTGTCGCGGGTGCGCATTGTGGTGATTGCCTGTGGCAGGTATCCGCAAATCATGCAGATTGAGGCCAGATAGCCGATGATGAGTGATGCTGTCATTTGTTTTGATGTTTTTTGTCCGGACTCACGCCCGGGAAATAAGTTTGTAAATGTTGTTGTTTATGATTTTATAAGTATATAACTCCTCGCGGAGTCATAAGGTTTCAGTCATGAGGGAAAAAAGGGGGCGCAGCGACATCGCGTCGACACGCCCCTGAGGGATGTTTGGGGAAATATGATGACTTATATTGGCTGTTGTTGCTACAGTAGTGTCAGTATTCCTGATGCTTACTGGCGGGTGAAGCGCAGGAAGTTGTATTTAATCTTGCCGTCGCCGAGCAGCAGGGCGTCGGGGTTCTGGCCGAGCACGAGCGAGCGTGCCTGGCGCTGGAACTGCATTGAGTTGCTTGCTTCGTCGAAGGGCATCGAGCCTTCGTTGGCGTCGACAATGCTGTAAACAATCACGGAGTTGTTCCAGCGGACGGGGCCGACAATGTCGCCTTTCTGGGCGCCGCGCACGCCGCCGAGAGCAGCATAGTAGGTGTTAGAGAGGTTGACGCTGCGAAGGGTGTCTACGCGGGCTGCTTCGAGCAGCTTCTGGTAGTCGGCCATCGAGGAGCCCTTGCCGCTGACTTCGCTGATAATATTGTTGGCGTTCTTTTCGGTCTGGGCTGCGGTGGTGATGGCGTTTACAAGGCCGGGATAGGTGTAGGGGATGTAGTCCTTATATTCGTCAATAACCGCGATTGCGCTCAGACGGGTGTTTTTGCTGTCGGTGTAGAGGCGGCTTACCTGACCTTTCTTGGCTTCGGTCATGGCCCATGCGGCCATGCTGCGGCTGTCTTCGAGGTTGTCGATGCTGAACGACGAGTCGTCGATTACGGTTTCCTGAATCATCAGGCCCTGAAGCATTGCGTTTTCGTGGTTGAACGATGCGGCGGTGGGGGCAGAGATGAGGAAATCGCGCATGCGGGTGTTCAGGCCGTCGATGGTCTGGCGCGAGGGCTCTACGGTGTAGGTGGCGGTGGTGTATTCCACCATGGGCTCGGCCTTGCCCCAGCTTTCAACCGTCACGGCGCTCTGGCCGAGGTTGATGTACTTGCCGGTCGGAGTGGCCTGGAGAGTATCGATGATGTTAGTGAGCTGCTCGAAGGTCATCTTGTTGGCGGGAATAACCTGGGCTACGCCTTCAATCGAGTCGGGAGCGATGCCTTCGTTGAGGCGGGCCACGACGGTGTCGGCGTTGACTACACCGTCAAAAATCACCTGGCTGATGTTGGCGGTGTTGACCTTGGTTTCACGGCTGTTGAGCTTGGCAATGACCAGCTGGGGGTTATTGGGCACGAAAGCGCTGTTTTCGTTGAGGATGGCAGCGGTGCCTACGGTTGCGTTTTCAAGGAATTCCTTGAGGCCGGCGGCGCTGACTTTTGCCATGGCGGCTGAGTCGGCGTTCTGGTGCTCTACGATGAAGCCGCCGTTGTTGAGCACTGCTTCCATCGAGCCGGTCTCCTGAATCTGGGCCAGGGCGCTTTTAACGGTGGCCAGAGCGTTCTGGCGGTCATCGTTGTTGGGCACGATGGGCAGGGTCACGTAGCGGACGTAGCGGACCTTGCCGGGAATTTTATAGCTTTCGCGGTGTTCCTTGTAATATTTTTCAATTTCGGCGGGAGTCACCGAGTCAGTGGTCTGGAAAAGGGTCTTGCTGACGGTGGCCAGGGTGTAGGTGGTGTTGCCCTGGTCGTAGATCTGACGGGCGTCGAGCTTGTTGGCGTTGATTGTTCCCTGAAGCAGTTTGACGAGCTTCTGGGTCAGCAGCTGGTCCTCGAGGTTCTTTTCGAAGTTGGCGTACGCGTGCGAAATCTGCACGACCTGCTCCTGGGTCAGACCGCTTGCCTCGGGGTTATTCAGTGCGGTGAGCACGTCGGTCGGGGTAGCGCCGAACTGCTGGTAGAACTGTGCGATCACGTTGTAGGGGGCGTTGTCGCCTACCATAGCGTTCGAAATCTCGTCGGCGGTGACTGCGAGGCCGAGCTTGTCGAATTCCTGACGGTAGAGGGCTTCGGTTACAAGGCTCTGCATTGCCTGCTGGTCGGCATCGGTAGCCTGGGGGTTCTGCTCGCGCACGGCGTTGGCGCGTTCGCTGTACTTTTCGTAGTCAATCTTTTCGCCCTTGACGTTAGCCACTGTGGTCTGGTCGACGAAGAGGCTCAGGGGGTTGTCGATGATGGTGATGATGAACAGAAAGAGTGCAACGAAGATGATGCTCACCAGGAGCACCGATTTGCTGCGGATTTTTTCAAGTGTTGCCATTTATGGTGGTTGGTGTTATATTTTTTCTTTTTCTATTGCCATTCAGCGCGCAAAGATAGATAAAAAAATTCAATCTCGCAAATTTAGGTTTTTAACGCTGACGGCGCCGCTTCCCTCTGCCGTTGTGTGCCCGGCAACAGGCTCGGATGGATGGTGCCTGTTGCCGGACCCACGGATTGCGTGGCATCGTGGTTTTTAAGGTAAGTTTGATTGGTTCTGAGGGTTATTCGGCGTCCTGGGTGCCGGCAAATTCCATCAGGTATGACTTGATGAAGTCGTCGATGTCGCCGTCCATCACGCCGCCTACGTCAGAGGTCTGGTAGTTGGTGCGGTGGTCTTTGACGCGCCGGTCATCGAACACGTATGAGCGAATCTGGCTGCCCCATTCGATTTTCATCTTGCCGGCTTCGACCTTGGCCTGCTCCTGGAGGCGATGCTGCAGCTCCTTGTCATAGAGTATGGAGCGGAGTTGACGCATGGCGTTCTCTTTGTTCTTGGGCTGGTCGCGGGTCTCGGTGTTTTCGATGAGAATCTCTTCTTTCTCGCCGGTGTAGGGGTCGGTGTACTGGTAGCGCAGGCGCACACCCGATTCCACCTTGTTGACGTTCTGGCCGCCGGCACCTCCCGAACGGAAAGTGTCCCAGCTGAGCAGTGCGGGCTCGACTTTGACTTCGATGGTGTCGTCGACCAGCGGAGTCACGAACACTGACGCGAACGAGGTCATGCGCTTGCCCTGGGCGTTGTAGGGGCTGACGCGCACAAGGCGGTGCACTCCGTTTTCGCTCTTCAGGTAGCCATAGGCAAAGTCGCCCTCAATGTTGATGGTGACCGATTTGATGCCGGCTTCTTCGCCGTCGAGTATGTTGGCTATCGAGGTTTTGTAGCCGTTGCGCTCGGCCCAGCGCAGATACATGCGCATGAGCATCGAGGCCCAGTCCTGGCTTTCAGTGCCGCCGGCGCCTGAGTTGATTTTCAACACGACGTCCATCTTGTCTTCTTCGCGGCGCAGCATGTTGCGCAGCTCGAGTGCCTCGATTTTTGCTATGGTGTCGGCATAGAGCGCCTCGACTTCCTGCTCTGTAACCAGTTCCTCCTTGTAGAAGTCACAGGAGAGCTGCAGTTCGTCGCAAGCCTTTTCGATTTCCTCGTAGCCTTTGATCCAGGCTTGCAGGTCTTTGATTTTTTTCATCTGCACCTGGGCCTCTTTGGGGTGTTCCCAAAAGTCGGGCACGTGGGTGCGCAGT
>DKUN01000017.1:149894-186862 GCA_002490725.1 Porphyromonadaceae bacterium UBA7203
TTAATTGTTCCTGTGTAATCATTTGTCAGAACGGTTATATTACAAATAATTGTAGGGACGCGGATGGCCGCGTCTCTACACATAATGATATTTTCGTTTCCCGGAGTTGTTTATTCAGCGGCAGCCTCGGCAGCGGGAGTCTCGGCGGCGGGAGCGGCGGTTTCAGCCTCGGGGGTCTGGATGTCGATGGCCGGAGTTGCGGGAGTCTCGATGCGCGAACGGATTTCAGTGCCGGTGGTGAGCGCGGGGGCAACGAATACGCTGACAATCGACAGCATGCAGATGATGCCGGCGAGCCACCAGGTCACCTTTTCAATGACGTCGTTGGTGCGCTTTACGCCGAGAATTGAGTTTGAGCTGGCAAAGGTCGAGCCCAGGCCGCCGCCCTTTGATTTCTGAATGAGCACTACGCCAATGAGCAGAATTGCGGCGAGGATGGTCAGGATTATAACCAGAGTGTAAATCATAATCGGTTGGTTTATTGTTAGTTGTTATTTTTCGTTTGTAGATGCGGATTTGCGCTCTTCGATAGCCATGAGCTTTTCGAGGAAGCGTAATTGGTCTGCAAAGTAAATACTTTTTTCGGGAAAATTCAAATTTAAGTGACTTATAATTTCGTGAGCCTTCGAATATTTGCCCCTTTTTATGTAGACCATGGCGAGGCTTTCGGAGAGCATCGAGTCGTCGGCGGCCGATGGCTTCTGCACCTGCGACTGCGGCGCGGGTGCCGGTGCAGATGCTGCTTCGTCGGTGGTGGCCGGAAATTGGCCTCCGTTGGCTTTGCTTTTGATAATGAATGAGTTGATTAGCGCGTCTTGTGTTCCGGCAGGAGCCTCGTCTTCCTGGGGTATGCTTTGTTCCTCCTCGCGCGACAGGATTTGGGCATAGTCGGGTGTGGGGTTGAAAATCAGTCGTTCGAGCAGCTCGTTTTCGGCAGAATCGGAGGTGCCGTAGGTGGTGAGGAATTTTTCGATGGTGCCGGCCGTGTCGGGGGTCGACGGGCGTTCGACCGGATAGAACCGTGCCAGGTCAATGGCCAGGTCAGAGTCGGCCGCCATTGCCATCTGCTCCGGGTCAGACGCTCCGACGGCAAGGCGGGCGCGCAGGTGCGACCGCTCGTCGTCGGTCATGTCGGTTGCGGCATTGCGCAGCCGCAAAACCGCAGGGAGCAGCCACCAGGGCATCGTTGCCTCCAGTGCGGCCACCTCATCGGCTGTCGGTGCGTCGCCGGCCATCCAGCGTTCAATTGCGGCGTTGTCAGTCATTGTCGTCGTTTGGCGATATTGGTCAGTTAGAGTGGTTACCAGTTACCCAGTGTGGCGTTAAATATCAGCTCGACAAGTTCTTGTGAAATCTCGGTGCAGAGCTGGTCCTGCACGTCGGTCAGCATCTCGTTGGCGTCGAAGTCGCGATAGGCTGAAAAGGTCTGGTCGATATCCTTGCCTTCGGCGCGGTTGTCGATGTAGCGCACCCGGACTGTGATGGTCAGGCGTGTCTGCGTCGCATAGGCGTCGGAGCCCACGGCCACGGGGGTGATGTTATAGCCGGTAATCTCGCCTTCGAGTTGCAGGTCGGCGCTGTTGTTGCCGACCGAAGTGCGCAGGCGGGTGTTGCGTTCAATGTAATCGACCAGGGTGTTTTCGAACGTCACCTGCAGCGGGGCGTAAACCAGCGCGGCGCGAATCGGAAAGTTGGCAATTGAGATTGTGCGGTAAACCGAATAGTCAATGGCCGAGCCGTTTAGCTTGTATGAAGGCACGCAGGCGGTCAGGGCCGTCAGCCACAGGGCGGTCAGTATGCATGCAAAGCGCTTAGTCAAGGCCATATTCACGGATTTTTCTGTAAAGGGTGCGTTCGCTGATGTTCAGCTCAAGGGCGGTGGCCTTGCGGCGTCCGCCGTTGCGCTCGAGGCTTTCGCGAATCATTTCGCGCTCGGTCTCCTCGAGTGAGCGTGGTGTCGCAGTGGCTGTCAGAGCTGCCGGAGCCTCAGTAAAGGTGGTGAACTGTGCGGGCTCGTCGGCCGGCTCCGACAGGAGCAGGGCGGGCGCCTGGGGTTTGCGCTCAGCCGTCAGGCCTTGGGCTTCAATGCGTGAGCGCAGGTCGTCGACCTCTGAACGCAGGCTGAAAATCAGATTGAAAAGCATGTCGCGCTCGCGGTTGTAGGCGCTGTCGGCGCCGGCGGGCGATGATGCGAGCGCCGGAGTGTAGACCGTGGCCGGCAGATATTGTTCCAGCCTTTCGCGGGTCACGGGGCCGTCGGCCTCAAACAGAGCAAGCTGCTCAATGACGTTTTTGAGCTGCCTGACATTGCCGGGCCAGCGATAAACTTGAAGAAGCGAGCGCGCCGAATTGGTGAGCTCCAGCTCGGGAGTCGAGTATTTTTCGGCAAAGTCGGCCGCGAACTTCCTTGCCAGTAGGGTTATGTCGTTGCCGCGTTCGCGCAGGGGCGGCACGTTAATCTGCACTGTTGACAGGCGGTAGAACAGGTCCTCGCGGAAGCGCCCTTCGGCCACGGCCTTGGACATGTCGACGTTTGTTGCGGCGACTACGCGGATGTTGGTTTTCTGAACGGTCGACGAACCGACCTTGATGAACTCGCCGGTTTCAAGCACGCGGAGCAGGCGCGCCTGCGTTGTCAGCGGCAGCTCGGCAACCTCGTCGAGAAATATCGTGCCGCCGTCGGCCTCTTCGAAGTAGCCCTTGCGAGATGCTACAGCACCGGTGAACGCCCCTTTCTCATGGCCGAAAAGTTCGGAGTCGATGGTGCCCTCGGGAATGGCGCCGCAGTTCACGGCGATGTAGGGCGAGTGCTTGCGGGCGCCGGCCATGTGAATCAGCTTTGGAAAAAACTCCTTGCCGCTGCCGCTCTCGCCGATAATGAGCACCGACAGGTCAATCGGGGCAACGCGGAGCGCGCGCCCGACGGCTTCCATCAGGGCGGGCGAGGCCCCGACGATGCCCAGGCGTTGCTTGGCGGCCTGTATGTCTGCGGGTGTAATGCGGTTCATCCCTGCAAAGTTACAAAATTGCTGAGTTTTGGCAAAATTTTCGTAGCTTTGCACCTTAAAATATATTGCACAAGTTATGATTCTCAATTTCGTCACATGGACGTGCCGGCCTGAGATATTCTCGGTCGAGAGCCTGTTTCTGTCGCCCAATGCTCTGGCAATAGGCATGTTGCTATGCGTGGTGTGGATTGCCGCCGACCGCATCATGGCCTCACGCGCCATGCGCCGCTGGCGCGCTGCCGGAGCCGATTCAAAAAAGCGTCCGGCCGATGACTGGAGCGGCACGCTGATGGCCGTAATCCTGCTGACCGGTCTCGGCTGGCTGCGTTCGTCTAACCCCGACGGGCTGACCGTCGGACCGCTCGCCGTGCGCTGGTACGGGTTGATGTTTCTTGTCGGCTTTCTGGCCGGATATCGCATTGTCTGGCACATGTTTCGCCATGAAGGAGCCCCTGAGCAATGGCTGCCGACGCTGTTGATTTATGTTGCCGTAGCCACTATTGTCGGCGCCCGTCTCGGCCATTGCTTTTTCTACGAGTGGGACTATTACTCGGCCCATCCTGCCAAAATCATAGCCTTCTGGGAGGGTGGCCTTGCAAGCCATGGCGGCACGATTGCCATCATTCTGGCTATTTTCATCTTTTCGAAAACCGTGACCCGGCGTTCGCCTTTATGGACATTTGACCGGCTCGTGGTAGCCATTGCGCTGGTGGGGTGTCTGATTCGCCTGGGCAATCTGTTCAATTCCGAAATTTTCGGCACGGCCACGACCCTGCCTTGGGGTTTCAAATATCCGCTCAGCCGCGAGTGGCAGTTGCTCTATGCGCCGGCCGACGCCGCCTGCCATCCCACCCAGCTCTATGAGGCTCTGTGCTATCTGGCGCTTTTCGGCCTGCTGATGTGGATGTATTGGAAAAAGAATGCCCAGGAGCGTCCGGGCCTGATTCTCGGCGTTTTCTTTATCGGCATTTTCCTTCCGCGACTGCTGATTGAGTTCGTCAAGAACCCTCAGGAGGCATTTGAAGAGAGCATGGTGTTGAACATGGGGCAGCTTTTAAGCGTTCCATTCATACTGGCGGGTATAGTGCTCGTTTATTATGCCATGACACATCCGCGTCAACACCTCACGTTTCCCGATAAGTTTTCAGATTCGACCGAAAAATGACTGACCTGTTGCTGACGTTCTCTCCCCTCGAACTGATTGCATGGACGCTCGGCGCCCTGACGCTGATTGCGTCGCTATGGCTGCTGACGGCCTATCGTGCGCGGGTTGCCGGCGTCGGTGCCGCAATTCGCCGCCAGACGGCGGTTCCTTTCAATCCGTCGCCGAAGCCCGCACCGCCGGCCGTGTCGGTGGTTGTTGTGGCGGGCGACCATGCCGAGGCGCTCCAGGCCTTGCTCGAAAAGGTGTTCAGCCAGGAGTTTGCGGGTGAAATGGAGGTCGTTGTGGTCAACGACGGCAAGAACGACGACATCAAAGACGTCGTTACACGCCTGCAGCACACCTCGCGCCGCCCGAATCTCTTTATCACCTTCACGCCTCCCGGCCTGCGCAACGTCAGCCACCGCAAGCTCGCGCTGACGCTGGGCGTCAAGGCGGCCCATCATCCCGTGGTGCTGGTTCTGACCGAAGAGTCGCGCCTCTATTCAACGCAATGGCTCACGCGCATGGCCGAACCGTTTGCCGATCCTGCCACGGAGGTGGTCATCGGCACCGCGCTGCCCGGCTATAAATTCGACCGCGGCTTAGGCAAGCGCTATCGCTCATTCACTCATGGCCACGACGCGGTGTGCTGGCTCTCGGCCGCCCTGCGCGGCAAGCCCTGGCGTGCCCATCGCGCCAACATGGCCTTCAGGCGTCAGGCATTTTTCGACGCGGGCGGCTTTAACGGCGCCCTTAACCTGCGCGAGGGCGACGACGACATATTCATCTCCAAAATTGTGCGCCCGGGCAACTCGGCCGTGGTCTGCGCCGCACAGGCCGCCGTGCGCTATGCCCACCCTGACTCGCGCCATCAGTTTCGCGAAGAGCGTCCCTGCCGAATGTTCACGTCGCGCGGTCTCGGCCGTCCTGCCGCACGCTTTTTCGGCTTCTCGAGCGCCATGGCCTGGATGCTCGTGCTCTCGGCCGCCGGCTCAATCGCCCTGGGCGCGTGGATTCACGACTGGATTATTCTTTCGGCATCGGCCCTGCTGCTGTTGCTGACCTGGGTTGTCATGTCGCTGACATGGCGCTCCACTCTCAAGGCGTTGCGCTGCCGGCGCACGGCCTTCGGCGTGCTCCCCATGATGCTGATGCGGCCGCTGACCAACACGTTCCACCGCATGCGCAGTCGCCGCAACCGCACCGACTACTATACCTGGGCCTCCTGAAAAGAAAATTTGCAAACCCTTTTTTCGCTGTCTGATTTATGAAAAAAGCATCGTTGATTCTTACTGCTCTATTGTCGGCCATGCCCTTTGTGGCTCCGGCTGAAAATCAGCCGATCAAGTTCGGCGACATGAACCGTTGGGTAACCCGCAAAATCAAGGAGTCGGGGGTAATCGGCGGCGACGAGAAGACCGTCTATGAAATCGGGCCGACTCAGACAATCGACGGTGCCAAGGCCTACGTAAACCTCGGCGGCTCGCCCTGGGCCACGAGCAATGTCTACGCAAAGGTGATGGGAGTGGTCAAGACCTCTAATGCCGTCTATCCCGCCGACCATCCGGGCCATGGCAAGTGCGCGCGCCTGACAACCACCCTCGAAAGTTGCAAAGTGCTCGGACTGATGAATATCGAGGTGCTGGTCAGCGGTTCGATATTTCTCGGCCAGATGATGGAGCCTATAGCCAACACATCGAGCCCTTACAGCAAAATGGAGATGGGCATACCCTATACCGGGCGCCCGAAGGCGATGGTGCTTGACTTAAAGGTGGTCGACCCCGGCACGGGCATCATTACCCGCGCCACCACCGGCACGAAAAAGACCCGCAAGGGCACCGACAGCGCCGACGTGTTCATTTATCTTCAGCGCCGCTGGGAAGACGAGGAGGGCAACATCCACGCCAAGCGTGTCGGCACGGCGCGCAAGCGCTTTGTCGGCAACAGTGACTGGCGCGAAGGCTATCGGCTTCCGATTACATATGGCGACGCCTCGGCAAAGCCCGGCTATCGCTCATATATGAAACTGCTTAAAGGCGACAGCGCCTACTATGCCCGCAACTCAAAGGGCAAGATGGTGCCGGTTCAGGAAGAGGGCTGGGACTCGGCCGATGCAACTCCGACCCACATGATTATAATGTGCTCGGCCGGCAGCGGCGTGGCCTACGAGGGCCAGCTCGGCATGGAGCTTTGGGTCGACAATATCGGCCTTGAGTTTTGAACCTCGCGCTTTTTTCATTACCTTTGCACCCGTATATATTACGCAAACCATAACTTATTAACCAGTAATCCAATCGCCCGCACGGGCCGAACTATAAAATGCCCAAGAATCTTGTAATCGTCGAGTCTCCGGCTAAAGCTAAAACCATTGAAAAATTCCTTGGCCCTGACTATCAGGTGCTTTCGAGTCGAGGTCATATACGCGATCTTGCAAAAAAGAGCTTTATTGAAAAGTCTGACAGCGGTCTGCGGGACTTTACCCCGAACTATGAGATTCCCGACGACAAGAAGGAGCAGGTGCGCCAGCTCAAAAGCGCGGCGAAGAAGGCCGAGATGGTCTGGCTCGCATCCGATGAAGACCGCGAGGGAGAGGCTATAGCATGGCATCTTTACGAAGTGCTTGAACTCAAGCCTGAAAAGACGCGCCGCATTGTGTTTCACGAAATTACCAAAGACGCCATTGTCAACGCAATCAAGAATCCGCGCGACATTGACATTGACCGCGTCAACGCCCAGCAGGCGCGCAGGGTGCTCGACCGCATTGTCGGCTTCGAACTTAGCCCGGTGTTATGGCGCAAAATCAAGCCGGCTCTGTCGGCCGGACGCGTGCAGAGCGTGGCTGTGCGTCTGATTGTTGACCGCGAAAAGGAAATCAAGAGTTTCGTGCCTGAGGAATACTGGCGTGTCAGCGCCACGTTTGTCGACGAAAACGGTGCGAGCTTCGGCGCCTCGCTCAACCGCCGGCTCGAAAACCGCGCCGCCGCCGAAGAGTTCCTGGCGGCATGTACAGGCGCCCGTTTCACCGTTGGCCGCGTTGAGACCAAGCCGGTCAAGCGCAGTCCGGCCCCTCCGTTCACAACCTCGACTCTCCAGCAGGAGGCCGCGCGCAAGCTCGGCTACTCCGTGGCTCAGACCATGCGCATTGCCCAGGACCTCTATGAAGCCGGTTTCATAACCTACATGCGAACCGACTCGCTCAACCTGTCGGAATATGCCATCAAGGCCATATCACAGACCGTCACCGAAAAATACGGCCGGCAATACCTCAAGGTGCGTCACTATCAGACCAGCTCAAAGGGCGCCCAGGAGGCTCACGAGGCCATCCGCCCGACATATATCGACAAGGAAACCATTTCGGGCAACGACCGCGAGCAGAAGCTCTATCGGCTTATCCGCGAGCGCGCAATCGCATCGCAGATGGCCGATATGGAAATGGAACGCACCACTGTCGACATTGAAATTTCGTCGCGTCGCGAGCATTTTGCCGCGCAGGGCGACGTCATTACCTTCGACGGCTATCGCAAGGTCTACGTGGAGTCGACCGACGACAATTCGCCCGGCCAGCACGTAATTCTGCCCCCAATCGCCACCGGGGCGTCGCTCGAGGCCGCCAAGATTGCGGCCGCCGAGCGCTACACGACCCATCCGCCCCGCTACTCCGAAGCCGCGCTGGTCAAGAAGATGGAAGAACTCGGCATCGGACGTCCGTCGACCTACGCGCCTACAATCTCGACCATCCAGCAGCGCGAATACGTGGCCAAGGGAGAAACGCCCGGCGAGAAGGTCAGCTATACGCAACTGGTGCTCGAACCGAAGTCGGGCAAAATCACTCCGACCACCGACACCGAAAGCATTGGCGGCGACCGCGGAAAACTCGTGCCGACCGACACCGGCAGCGTGGTCAACGACTTCCTGGCCGAATACTTCCCCGATATTCTCGATTATAACTTCACCGCATCGGTCGAAGAGAAATTCGACGACATTGCCGAAGGCAAGAGCGAGTGGCACAACGAAATCGGCGACTTCTACGACCGTTTCCACCCCGAGGTTGAAAAGGCCATGAACGTGCGCCTCGAGCATAAGGTCGGCGAGCGTGTGCTCGGCAACGACCCCGCCACCGGCAAACCCGTGAGCGTCAAAATAGGCCGCTTCGGCCCACTGGTGCAGATCGGCGACGCCGAAAGCGACGAAAAACCTCAGTTCGCATCGCTGCTCAAGGGCCAGTCGCTCGCCACGATTACTCTCGAAGAGGCTCTCAAACTCTTTGAATTCCCCCGCACTCTGGGCGAGTTCGAAGGCAAGGATGTCACGGTGGCCATTGGCCGATTCGGCCCCTATGTGCGCCACGACAGCAAGTTCATCTCCATTCCGAAAGACGTGGCTCCCGCATCGGTCACCCTCGAAGAGGCAGTGACCCTGATCGAGAAAAAGCGTGTCGAAGAGGCCAACCGCGTAATCAAAACCTTCGACGAGGCTCCCGAACTGCAGATTCTCAACGGCCGCTTCGGTCCCTATATCTGCTTCGAGAAGTCGAACTATAAGATTCCCAAAACCGTGGCCGATCCCGCCGCACTGACCCTCGAGCAGTGTAAAGAAATCATTGAAAACCAGCCGGCTCCCAAGGCTCGGCGCGCCTCATCAAAAGCAAAAAAATGAAATTTCCCGCACCCCTGAAGCCCGACCGCATAGTCGAGTTCATGGTTCCCGACACCGTGACGGCCGACGCGCCCGAACAGCTCCTGCCCTTCCTTGCAGCTATGCTTCCGGAATTGAAGCGTACGGCACTCAAGCAGATGCTTGCCCACCGCCAGGTGAGGGTCGAGGGTAACATCGTGGCCCAGGCAACCCGCCCGCTCGAAGCCGGCGAGAAAATCGAGGTCAACCTCACGCGCGAATTCCGCGAGTTCTATCACCGCCGCCTGCGCATTGTTCATGAAGACGACTCGATTATCGTTGTCCACAAAGGCTACGGCCTGCTGTCGATGGCCGACGACACGAAGCGTAATCAGGAAACCGCCTATTCGATTCTGCGCGACTATTTGAAGAAGGATCATCCCGACAATAAGCTCTTCATCGTTCACCGCCTTGACCGCGACACGTCAGGGCTGATGCTCTTTGCCAAGACCGTCGAGGCCAAGGAGGCGCTGCAATATAACTGGAACAACATGGTGCTTGAGCGCAAGTATCTCTGCGTTGTCGAGGGTGAGCCCGAGCAGGCCGAAGGCACGGTCAGAAGCTATCTGCTCGAAAACTCGCGCCACGAGGTCTACTCCATGCCCGACGATTCCAAGGGAGGCAAGCTTGCCGTCACCCGTTATCGCATTTTGGCGTCGCGCGGAGGCTATTCGCTGGTGGAGTGTGAACTGGATACGGGTCGCAAAAATCAGATTCGCGTGCACATGAAACTGCTCGGCACCCCCATCAGCGGCGACAGGCGTTATGGCGGCCATCCGTCGCCGATACACCGCATGGCGCTCCACGCCCAGTCGCTCAAATTCGTGCACCCTGTCACGCGCCGGGCTCTTGCGTTCACAACCCCCGTGCCCGCATCGTTCCGTTCGCTTGTCTGAACTCTGCCGATTATCTGACATAAAAATTTTACAAGGGCCCCGGTCGAGAATCATTCTCGCGAGGCCCTTGTCGGTTCGGCTCCGGCGCAAGCCGCTCAGCGTTCAAGGCGTGTCAGCAATGTGTGGTAGGCAAGCAGCCTGCCGAGATAGTCAAGGCGTGCCTCAAGGTAGAAGTTGAGTTCCGAAAAATAGTCGATATATGAAATCTGGCCTCCGTCGAGCGAGCGTTTGAGCAGGTGGGGATAATCGGCACCGAACGCCTCTTTATAATCCTCGATGAGCTTGGCCGTTGATTCGGCGGCCTTGTGTGAGGCGGCAATGTCGGTGCGGCGATCGCGCATGGCCTGTTCGGCCTGCAGTTCCTTGGCCCGTGCCTGCCATTTTGCAGCCTCGGCACGCGGCTTGGCGGAATATTGGGGCAGGCGCAGGCCGAGGCTGAAGCCGTGAAAGTGTTCGAGCCCCTCGCGCTCAAACGCGTAGCCGAGCGAAAAGCCCGGATAGAGCCCTAAGCGCTCAACCCCGGCGTCGAGCACGTCGGTGGCGGCTTCGGCCTTCAGCGCCTCTGCGTCGGGATTATCGATTGCCAGATAGTGGGCCAGCGGTTTCAGTGTCGCCGCCGGATATTCGTTCAGGTCGGCCACACCGCCGGGCAACTGGCCGCCGTTGAGCGCCGCTATCGAGCCGAGCGTGGCCGAGCGTTCGTTTTCGGCATCGGCGAGTTGCTGCTTCATTGCTATCTCCGACAGGGAGACCTTGCGGTGGTCGAGCTCGGTGATTTCGCCGTGGGCGAGCATCAGGTGCATGGCATTATGGAGAGAGTCGAGGTTGCTGACAATCTTACCAAGCATGTCGCACCGCAGATTGGCGTCGACCAGCGCGCAGAGCAGGGTGCGGGCCTCCAGGGCCGTTGCGCGTTCGGTGGCCCGGATGCGTGCCTCGAGAGCCTGTTCAGCGCTCTTGGCCGCGCGACGGCGCGCGCGGTAAACGCCGGGCCAGTCAAAACTCTGGCTGACTTCGAGGCCGAGTTTGGTTTCGTCGTTGTCGACCGACCATTTGTAGTCAAAGCCGATTTCGGTGGCCTCGAGGCGATTATCGGCCACTCGGGCCATTACTTCCGACCTCATGGCGGCGCGGTCGGCCTTGAGGGCCGTATTGTTTGACAGAATTTCAGTTACGTATGGTTCAAAGTTCTGCGCTTGAGCAACCGGATGCAGTGTCGCCGCTGCCAGAATCATAATCAGGATTGGTTTCATTATTTGTTCTTGTGGGTATATATAAGCGTGTATATGACCGGTATGACATATATGTTGAGCACGGTCGACGACAGCAGGCCGCCGAGAATGACTATGGCCATGGGCGACTGGATTTCATTGCCGGGCGCATGGCCGTTAATGGCCAGCGGAAGCAGCGCCAGGGCCGATGTCAGCGCTGTCATGACAATGGGGAGCAGGCGGTCGACCGAACCTGTGCTGACGCGTTGGCCGGCGTCAAGGCCTTCGTCGCGCAGGGCGTTGTAGCGGCTCATCAGCAGCATGCCGTTGCGGGTCGAGATGCCCATCAGCGATATGAACCCGATAATGGCCGGGATGTTGACCTCGCCGCCGCACGCCGCAAGCATGAATATACCGCCGATCAGAGCCAGAGGCATGTTGACGAGAATCATCAGTGCCTGGGTCTTGGAGCGGAACTCGCCGTAGAGCAACATCATGATTATGAGAATTGCCACTATGGTGGCAAGCATCAGAGTGCGCGATGCCGCCTCGCTGTTTTCAAACTGGCCGCCGTATTGCACATAGTAGTCGGCCGGCAGTTCTACGTCCTCGCTGACGCGGCGGCGTATTTCCTCGACCGTGGTCTTGAGGTCGCGGCCGGCAACGTTGGCCGAAATGACGATGCGGCGCTTCACGTTCTCGCGGTTGATTGAGTTGGGGCCGGCGGTCGATATGATTTCCGCTACCTGCTCGAGCGGCACAGTGCCTGCCGGGGTCGATACCGGCAGAGAGCCGAGCGAGGCGAGCGAGGCGCGTGCCTTGGGGTCGAGAATGACGGTGAGGTCATAGGGGAAGTCGCCGTCGTAGACGCGGCTCACCTTTTCGCCGGCCATGGCGGCAGAAATGTAGCGGCGGAAGTCGGCCAGCGACAGCCCCAGGCGCGTCAGTTCCGCGCGGCGCGGGCGAATCAGCAGCTCGGGGCGCTCGACCTGCTGCTCGATGTTGAGGTCAACAACGCCGTCAACCTCGGCCGCCGCGCTCTTGATTTTGTTGCCGAGGCGGTAAAGTGTGGGCAGGTCGGAGCCGAATAGCTTGATGGCTATCTGGCTCTCGGTTCCTGACAGCATGGCGTCGATGCGGTGAGAAATAGGCTGGCCGATTTCGACGTTCACGCCCGGCATGGCTGTCAGTCGGGCCCTGATTTCGGCCTCGACTTCGGCGCGCGGCCGGTCGGCGAGCGTGTAGGGCACCTCGAGTTCGCTGACGTTGACGTTCAGCGAGTGCTCGTCGAGTTCGGCGCGCCCGGTCTTGCGGGCCACACCCCTGACCTCGGGGCTCTCCATTATCAGGCGTTCGGCTTCACGGCCGATTTTGTCGCTCTCTTCGAGCGATACTCCCGGCAGCGTGGCTACATTGATGGTGAACGAGCCCTCGTTGAAGCGGGGCAGAAAGCCTCCGCCCAGGGTGAAAAAGGTTGCCAGGGCGCCGGCAAAGAGCAATATTGTTGACGCAATGACGGCGCGCGGGTGGCGCAGCGCCGCGGCGAGCGAGCGCGAATAGGCGGCACGGAGCTTGCGCGAGGCCCACGGTTCGCGGCTGTCGGCCTTGTTGTCGGGCAGATAGCTGCACAGCACCGGGGTAAGCGTCAGCGCTACGACGGTGCTGGCCACCAGGGCCACTATGAACGCCACGCCAAGCGGAATCAGCAGTCGCCCTTCGACTCCGCTGAGGAAAAAGAGCGGCAGGAAGCTGGCTATGATGACGAGCGACGAGTTGAAAATCGGCATGCGCACTTCGGTCGACGCGTGGTAAACGACCTCGCGCACCGGCTTCCGCTCGTCCTTGGGCAGGGTCCGGTTCTGGCGCAGGCGCTTGTAAACGTTTTCAACGTCGACAATGGCGTCGTCGACCAGCGAGCCGATGGCTATGGCTATGCCGCCGAGACTCATCGTGTTGATGGTGAAGCCAAACAGATGGAGAATGAGCAGCGTAACGAAGATGCTCATCGGAAGGGCCACGAGCGAAATCAGTGTGGTGCGCAGGTTCATCAGGAAGAAGAACAGCACTATGGCCACAAAGATGCCGCCCTCAAGCAGAGTCCGCTGAAGGTTGGATATGCTGGTGGCAATGAAGTCGGCCTGACGGAAAATGTCGGTGTGCATCCTGACTCCGGCCGGCAGCGACTGCTGCAGGTCGGCGAGCTCATGGTCAATGCGCTCGGTCAGGCCTATGGTGCCGGCTCCGGGCTGCTTGGTGACGGTGATTATGACGGCCGGATTGCCGTTGACCGACGCCGCGCCGATGCGCGGTTCGGCGCCTCCGGTTCTGACTGTGGCCACGTGGCCCACAGTCAGGCCTCCGCCTATGGGCGAGGCTGCGATTTCCGACGGGTCGGCCGTATTGATGTCGGCGCGCACAAGGTATTCGTTGCCGTAGTCATAGACCACGCCTCCCGACGCGTTATCGTTGATTGTCGAGGTGGCGTCAAGCAGTGAACCGAGGTCTACCCCGTAGACCTTCATCTTGGCCGGGTCGAGCAGAATCTGCAATTCGCGGGCGTCGCCGCCGATTACGCTGACCGACGACACTCCGCCGAGCGAGAGCAGGCGAGGCCTGATGACCCGGTCGGCCAGGGTGCGCAGCTCCATCATCGACGTCGAATCGCCGTCGGCGGTCAGACCTATTATTATCATTTCGCCGAGAATCGACGCCTGGGGACCGAGCACGGGCGCGTTGACTCCGGCCGGCATATCCTCGGCCACTGCGGCCAGACGCTCGCTGACCATCTGGCGAGCCAGATAAACGTCGGTGTCCCAGTCAAATTCGACCCATACCACCGAAAATCCGGGCGATGACGTGGAGCGCACGCGGCGGATGCCGGTGGCGCCGTTTACGGCGGCTTCGATCGGATAGCTGACTTCGCGCTCCACCTCCTCGGGGGCCAGGCCGGGAGCTTCGGTCATGACGACTACCGTCGGAGCCGTCAGGTCAGGAAAGATGTCGACCTCGGTCGAGGTTAACGACCAGATGCCTGCCATAAGTATCATGGCGCTGAGCATCAGCACCACCAGCCTGTTAGCCAGCGATGAGTGAATGATTCGGTTGAGCATCAGTGATTATGGGAATGACCTTCGGGCACGGCGCCGCTGCTTTCGGCCAGGCGCACGGTCATGGCGCCCTTGACCACGACAGGCTCGCCGCCGCTGAGTCCCGAGGTGATTTCAACACGGCGGCCGTCTGAGTCGCCGAGCGTTACTGGAGTTTTTACATAATGGCCGTGCGAGTGCATGATGTAGACAAAATACTCGCCCTGCTGCTCGCTGATGGCCTCCTTGGGCAGCGAAATGACGTCGCGTCGCGTCGTGCCGAGCAGGTAAACGTCGGCACCCGAACCGGGGGCTATGCGTCCGTCGCCGCTGAAGGTGAAGTAAACGCATGCATATCCGTTCTCGGCGCTGACGCCCGACTTGGTGCCGCCGTGTTCGCTGAGGGTGAAGTCGCCTATGCGGGCGTCGGTCACCTCGGCCAGGCTCTTGTAGAGTTCGGCCGCCACTTCGGCATGGAGCGTGAGCCGGTTGTCGGCAGCCACGGTCGCTATCGGGTCGCCGGCCTGCACATATGCGCCGTCGGAGGCTGTTATCTGCGTAATCACGCCGCTGATGGGCGAGTAGACGCGTCCGCCCGTAGCCGCAGGCGAATAGGCCGCCTTGGCCGCTTCGTAGGCCGCCACGGCCGCGTTATAGGTCGCTGCGGTGACCAGGCGCTCTTTGTAGAGCGGGGTCAGGCGCTCAACTTCGCGGCGGGCGGCGTCGAGATTGGCTTTGGCGGCGCGGTTGTTGTCGCCGCCGCTCACTGCCGACGGGTCGATTGACGCAAGCTGTGCGTTGCGGGCCACCTGCGAGCCGGCCGAGATGCCGCGGTTGAGGCGCACAATGCCGGCCGTCGGGGCGGTGGCTGTGGTTGCGTCGGCGGCCGAGCGCTCAATGATGCCCGATGCGTGAATCACGGTTGCGAAATCGCCGGAGCGCACCGTGTCGACCTCAACTCCGAAGCGTTCAGCCTGCTCGTGGGGCAACTCAATGAGCTCGTCGTCGTGGTCGTGGTGGTCGGCCTCGGCCGTTTCGGTTGATTCGTTGTGATGGTGACCGCCACATGCGGTCATAGCCATGGCCAGAGCCAGAGCGGTTATGGTCAGTGACTTATTCATTGCTGTTCGGTGCGTGCCGCCTGGTCGCGTGCAAGTTGGAGTTTGGCTTTGAGTTGTTCAAGTCGCTTCATGCCCGAGCCGAGAGTCTGCATGGCCTGGCTGAGGCGATAAGTGTCGGCCATGGCGTGAATATCCCTGGCGCTGAGGGTTGCCGACGCGTTTTTCTTGCCGCCGGTAAATTCGAGTTTGACAGGTCCGCGGCCGTCGACCTGAACGGCAAATACGCCGAGCGTATCGGCGGCTGCCGACGGGAAGCGCACGCTCTCGCGCAGCAGGCGGTCGGTGGCGTCATATTTCACATGGCCTGAGGTCACGCTGACGCCGCCGGTCGAGAGGCGCAGCATGGTGTGGTGTGCGGAATTGCCGGCCAGCGAGCTGATAACGTAGAACTCGCCCGAAGGACTCAGGCGGGCAACTGCGGTGTTCTTTTCGCGCCAGTTCGCGGGTACGTCTTTATGAATCAGATATGGTTCAAGAATCTCTTCGCTGCGCTCAACTGCCTTGAAGTATCCGCGCAGCGAGTCGGCCATAGCCGACGAATATTGCATCAGGGCCGAGAGGTCGGCAATTTCCTGCTCGGTTTTGCGCTCCATGATTCTGGGGCGCAGCGCCAGGGCGGCCCGGCCGGCTTCAATCTGTTTTGGATAGGTTGCGCTGAGCGAGTCGAGCAGCTCCTCGGCGCGGGTGAACTCTCCGCGGTTGAGCGAGGCCGACGCCTCGGCCACAATCGCGTCGGCGGCGTCGCGTTCGCTGTTGTCGCCGCTGCATGAGGCCATCAGCAGGGCGGCTGCGGCCGGAATGAGTAGTTTACTTGCTTCTTTCAACATTTTTTACGCCTTTGATGGTTTTTATTTTACGAATCAGAGCGGCCAGCGCGGCTGTCGAGTTGACGCCCACGGTCAGAGTGCCGCGAAATAGGCCGTCGTTCGAGTCGATAGTGATGTTGCGCAGCTGAATGTCGCGCTCTTTGTTTATAATCGAAGTAATGTTAGTCACGATGCCGATATCGTCGACACCCATAACCGAAATCGAGGCCGGAAACGCCGTGTCGTTCGAGCCGCTCCAACGCGTGGTGATGATGCGATAGGGGTAGCGTTCGCGAATGTTGGTGGCGTTGGGGCAGTCGATGCGGTGCACTTTCACGACGCCGTCGGACGAGATGAACCCGAACACGTCGTCGCCGTAAATCGGGTTGCAGCAGCGCGCCAGCTTATAGTTCATGCCTTTTAGTGCCGCCGAGCCGATAACCAATACGTCGCTCGAGCCGTGGCGCTCGTGGCGCTCGTCGTCGGTGGTGGGGGCGAGCACGAAGTTTTCGGCCGAACGCTTGTCGTCAACGGGCAGTTCGTCGGGAGTCGAGAACTCTATATATTGTTCGAGCACACGGTTGGCGTCGAGTTCCTCAACTCCTATGGCGGCGAAGAAGTCGGTCACCGTCTTGTAGCCGGCCTTTTTGATAAAGCGCATGAGTGTCGGTTCGTCGAGCTCCAGCTTGCGGTTCTTGGCGCGACGGTCAAGGGTTTCGCGACCAAGGGCCGCATGGCGGTTCTGGGCCTCGTTGAGCACCTGACGGATTTTGGTACGCGCCTTTGAGGTAACCACGAATTGCAGCCAGTCGCGCGTGGGCGCCTGCTGCGACGACGTGTTGATTTCGACCGTGTCGCCGCTTTGCAGCCGGTGGTTGATTTTGCGGTTTTTGCCGTTGATGCGTCCGCCGGTGCACTGACATCCCAGTTTCGTGTGAATCGAGAAGGCGAAGTCGAGCACTGTGGCCCCCTTGGGTAGCCGGTGCAGGTCGCCGCGCGGAGTGAACACGAACACCTCGTCGGAGTATATGTCCATGCTCATGTTCTTCATCAGCTCGAGCGGTCCGGAGTCGGCGGTCTCGAGAATGTCGCGGATGTTGTTCATCCACTGGTCAAGCCCGTTTTCGCCCTTTAGCCCCTTGTAGCGCCAGTGGGCGGCGAGGCCCTTCTCGGCCACCAGGTCCATCCGGCGGGTACGTATCTGCACTTCGACCCATCGCTCCTGGGGGCCCGCCACGGTGATGTGGAGACTCTCGTAGCCGTTGGTCTTCGGAATCGAAATCCAGTCCTTCATGCGGGCCGGATTGGGCCGATACATATCGGTTACCACCGAGTATGCGAGCCAGCAGTCGGCCTTTTCGCGCTCGGGCGGAGTGTCGATAATGACGCGGATGGCAAAGAGGTCATAAATGTGGTCGAGGTCGTTGTGTTGTTTCTGAATCTTGTTCCAGATCGACGATATTGACTTTGTGCGCCCCTTGATGTCAAACTTCAGTCCGGCAGCCTCAAGGCGAGCCTTTACCGGCGCGATGAAGTCGGCAATGTAGGCGTCGCGCGCAGCCTTGCGCTGGTTCAGGTCGTGGGCAATGCGGGTGTAGACCTCGCGGTTCGAATACTTGAGGCTCAGATCCTCGAGCTCGCCCTTGATTGCATATAGACCCAGGCGGTGGGCCAGCGGCGCATAGAGATAGCGCGACTCGGCGGCCACGCGGCGCACTCCCTCCTCGTCGGGATGGTGGTTAATGGAGCGCATCAGCTGCAGGCGTTCAACTATCGCCGTGATGATGACCCTGATGTCTTGGGCAAAGGTCAGCAGCAAATTGCGGAAGTTCTCGTCCTGAACCGACGCGGTGCGCTCATAGAGCGAGTCTACCTTGCAGAATCCGTTGACCAGCTTGGCCACGTCGGGTCCCCAGTCGGCTCCGATGCGTTCGGCCGACACAAAGCCGCTTTCGACCAGAGGCGCCAGCAGCAGCGATGTCGCCATAGAGCGGTCGGGACTCAGCGCCGACGCCATGAGTTCCACGGTCTGCAGGCGATGGAGCAGCAGGTTGAATCCGAAGTGGTCGCGGCCATAATGACCTTCGGCCACACCCTCGGCAAGCAACCGGCGCAGACGGCGGCTGTCGTCGGGCATCATGACGGCGTCATAAGCCTTGCGCACGCGACGGTATAGCGGCGCCAGATTCTCTCTTTCGGCAGGTGTGAAATACACGTTTTCCATATTCAACTGCAAAGATAACAATTTTTTTCTGCAACCCTGTTGCATTCCGCCAAATATGCGCTTCGGATGGGGCGGGTCAGCCTCAGTCTACAAATGAGAGCAGTGCCGAGGCGCACGAACAGGCCAGGAGGATGGCCAGGAGCCATTTGTCGCGGCGAAGCGGGAAGAGGCCGGCGCGGCGCCGCGAAGTGACGTAGAAGCCAAGTCCGGCCAGATAGAACACCGAGGTCTGCATCAGCAGCGTCAGGCCGCCGGCATAGATCATCCAGGCGCAAAACGCCGCGCAGAGCAGCCCCGTCCATTTGCGTTCGGCCTTCCAGAGAAACATACCGCTGACAAGATACGCGGGCAGAATCATCATGCCGGTTATGTTGAGCGCGGTCAGATAAACGTCGTCGGCCGTGACCACCAGCAGCAAAAACAGCTGCATGACCACGCTCGACACCACCAGTCCACGCGCCGGGGTGCCGTGGGAGTTGAGTTTCATGAACCGGCGTGACAGCAGGCCGGTGCGGGCAGCGGTGTAGGGCACTTCGGCGCATACAAGAGTCCATGCCGCCCAGCCCCCGGTGAGCGACAGAATCACTGCGGCAATGACCATATAGTAGGCCCAGGGGCCGCATATGCTGTCGAGCAGATAGGCTACCGACGGATTTTCGAGTCCGGCAAGTTCAGCGCGCCCCATAATGCCGAAGCTGCCCAGCGAAACGAGCACATAGAGAAGCCACGCGGCCAGGAATCCGGTTATGCCCGCTTTGCCGACGTCGCTGCTGCGGCGGGCGCGTCCGGCCATCATAACGGCGCCTTCAATGCCGATGAAGCACCAGAGCGTAACGAGCATAGTGCTCTTTACCTGCTCCAGCAGCGGGCCGACCCCGCCGCCATGGCCCCAGAAATCGGCGGTAAACATGCCGGCCTTCAGATTGGCAAACAGCAGAACCGCAATCAGGGCAATGGCCAGCATCTTGACCGCCGCCATGATTGTGGTGATGATTTTGGCGGTGCGCAGTCCGGCCATGACCACCAGGCATATGCCCCAGATGAGCACGCTGCCGAACGCTATCGTGGGCCAGCCGTGGTCAAGCAGCCGCGGAAAGAAGGCGCCGACCGTGTCGTTGAGCATCACCGCATAGGCTACGTTGGCAAAACAGGTGCAGAGCCAGTAGCCCCAGGCGGTCAGAAAGCCTGAAAACGAACCATAGCCCTCGGCCGCATACTGATAGATGCCGGCGTCGAGCGAGGGATGGCTGTCGGCCAGCGACTTGAACGTGGCAACGAGCAGCAGCATGCCCGCGGCGGTGATGCCCCAGGCCACCATCACTGCGCCCGGTCCGGCGCCTGCGGCCATGTTTTGCGGTATGTTGAAAATGCCGGCGCCCACCATCATGCCGAACACCAGGGCCGACAGGCCGATGTAGCCCAGACGGGTTTCGCCGGACTTTTGAGTATCAATCTTTTTCATCTTAACCGCAAAGTTACTAAAAAATTCCGCTTCCGGCAATCAGGTCAATCCGTTCGCCGTCGGCCGGAATGATGATGCGGCCGCTGAATTCGGCAGCGGCTTCGGCGGTGTAGTTTTCCTGTTTGCGCTCGGTGACGTCTTCGCTGTGTGATAGAATCATGGTCTTGACCGCTGCCTTTTCGGCCTCGCGCGCCACGTCTCTGACGGTGAAGTGATGTTTCTCGTAGGGGCGGAAGCGCTCGCGGTCGGCATAGAGGCAAAAGGCGCCGCAGTGCAGATAGTCAGTCCCGGCAACCAGGTCGGCGTTGCGCGGGTTGAGGGCCTCGTCGCCCAGCGTGGCGAAGGTGTGGCCCGAGGGCAGGTGCATTATGTAGCCCGTCTGCAGCACGTTTTCCGAACGGCAGTCAATGAACTCCACCTCAACGTCTTCAACGGCGAGTCTGTCGCCATGGGCTACAATGTGGAAGTCGGTGATGCTCATCATCGTGTCGAAATATGACTTCAGAAACGTCAGGCGGCAAATCTCGGTCAGTGCATCGGCCGCCTCGCTGTTGGCGTAGACGTTGAGGCGTCCGGAATATGCGCCCTCGAGCGTCAGATTGACTATGCGGCGAATAATCCATATGATTCCGAGAATATGGTCGGTGTGTGAGTGCGTCACGAAAAGATGGCGCAGCTCGGCCGGATTGATGCCGGCCGAGGCCAGGGCGTTGAAAATGCCGTTGCCTCCTCCGCCGTCGGTCAGCCACATGAGTCGGTCGGTGCGGATAATGAAGCATGAGTTATAGCTTTTGCGCGGAAAGGCACTGCCGGTGCCGAGCATTATGATTTCTTCGGTCATAGGGTCGGAATGATGTAACTTCAAACTGCAAAATTACGGTTTTTGACCGACAATTCCCAGCGCGCCCGTGTGGAATATGCGGAGTTATGACACAAAAGTCGCAAAACTGTTTCCCCGCATTGGCCAAATCTCCATTTTTTGTGGAGCATGAGGTGAATGCGGGGAAATTTTTGTATTTTTGCGGAATAATATATAATTGAGTTATGAAACCAATCACCACTTTGTTAGCGACAGCCGCGATTGCCGCGCTCGCCGTGAATGCGGCCGGCGAGTCACACACTCATTCGCCCGAATACATGGCCAAGGACCCGAGTCGCGGGTGGACCTACACTCCGACCGACGAGATTATCCGGGCACGCGCCGAGTTTGCCGACGCCGGTCTGGGCATTTTTATCCACTGGGGCATCTACAGCATGTTTGCCCAGGGAGAATGGTATCTCAACTATGGACTGACGGCCGACGAGTATGCCAAGGCAGCCGGCGGCTTCTATCCGTCGAAGTTCAACGCCCGCGAGTGGGTCGGCGCCATCAAGGACGCCGGAGCGAAGTATGTGTGCTTCACGACCCGCCATCATGACGGCTTTTCGATGTGGCACACCGCCCAAAGCGACTATAACATCGTCGATGCCACTCCATTTGGCCGCGACGTGCTCAAGGAGCTGGCCGACGAGTGCCATCGTCAGGGAATCAAGCTGCATCTTTATTACTCACACATCGACTGGACCCGTCCCGACTACCCGTCGGGCCGCACGGGCCTCTCGACCGGGCGCGACCCGAAGCTGCGCGACTGGCCTGCTTACTACAAATTCATGAACAATCAGCTCACGGAGCTGCTGACCGGTTACGGCGCCATAAGCGCCATATGGTTTGACGGCTGGTGGGACCATGACGGCGACCCCGAGCCTTTTGACTGGCAGTTGCCTGAGCAGTATGACCTCATTCACAGTCTGCAACCGTCGTGTCTGATTGGCAACAATCACCATCAGGAACCGTTTCCGGGCGAGGATATACAGATTTTCGAGCGTGACCTTCCCGGCGAGAATTCCGCAGGACTGTCGGGCCAGAGCGTAAGCAAGCTGCCGCTTGAAACCTGCCAGACAATGAACGGCATGTGGGGCTATAAGGTCATTGACAACAACTATAAGCCGGTCAAGGAAATCGTGCATCTGCTGCTCGGAGCCGCAGGCAAGGGCGGCAATCTGCTGCTCAACGTGGGCCCGCAGCCCGACGGCTCACTGCCGGCCATGGCGCTCGACCGCATGAAAGGCCTCGGCGAGTGGATGCGCGCCTATGGCGAAACCGTCTACGGCACCACGGCGGGCGACGTGCCTGCGCAGCCTTGGGGCGTCACCACCCGTAAGGGCGACCGGCTCTTCGTGCACGTAACGTCGGCCGACTCGACCGACATACATCTGCCGTTGACCTGCAAGGTCAAGAGCGCCGTTGAGTTCGACGGCGGCGCAAAGGTGGACTTCACGGCTGTCAAACCCAAGGACGGCGGCGGAGTGACGCTTCACCTCAAGGAGATTCCCGACAGGATTGACCATATAATCGTGCTCACGACCAAATGAACCGAAACATGCTTGAAATCTGTTGCGGCGACTTGCAGAGCGTTGCCGCGGCGATTGCCGGAGGTGCCGACCGGGTGGAACTCTGCTCGGGGCTGGCCGAAGGGGGCCTGACGCCGTCGGCTGGTTTTATACGCACTGCTGCCGACATGGCCGCAGGCAAGATTCGCGTCCACGTGCTCATTCGTCCGCGCGGCGGCGACTTCTGTTATGATGAGACCGACCGTACGGCAATACTCGCCGACATAGCCGAGTGCAGGCAAATGGGGCCCGACAGAGTGGCCGGTGTGGTTGTCGGCGCTCTGACCCCCGACGGTGACGTAGACCTTGACTTCTGCAGGGCCTGTGTGGCCGAGGCGGGCGGCATGAGCCTGACCTTTCACCGCGCTTTCGACCTATGCCGCGACCGGCATCTCGCCCTTGAGCAGATTGCGGGCCTCGGCTTTGACCGCATACTCACCTCGGGCGGCGCTCCCTCAGCGCTTGCCGGCGCCGATACCTTGCGCGAACTTGTCGGTCTGGCCGCCGGCCGCATAATCATTCTCGGGGCGTCGGGAGTCAGCTCCTCCAATGCTGCCGAGCTGCTCGGGCGTAGCGCTCTGACCGAGCTCCATGCCTCGGCCCGCTCGCCGTTGCGGTCGGCGATGCGTTTCCGCCACGAGGGCGTGGCTATGGGTGCGCCCGACACTGACGAGTATCTGCGCATGGTCACCGATGCCGCCGAAGTGGCCGGGCTGCGCGCCGTCATTGACGGTTGCGCGCGCTCAGACGTCTGACTTAAACATCAAGAATGACCATCCTTCATTGATATGAAAAAATACCTGATTACACTGATGACCATGCTCTGTGCCGCCGGAGCCTATGCCGAAATAGCAACCGATGCGGTCCGACATGACTTTGAGTCGCGCCGCAATGCGATGGCCGGCACCGACTATTTCAGCATATTCGACCGCAGCGACCTGAGCGGCGACCGTCTCGAGGCCATGCAGGTGCTCTATGCCTACATGCCGTTGCCCGACATTACCGACCATTCCGGCGAATATTTTCTGGAAAATGTCGACGTTGCGCTGCGCGGACGCCGCGAACTGCCATGGGGCACAGTCGTGCCCGACCGCGAGTTCCGCCATTTCGTCCTGCCGGTGCGCGTAAATAACGAAGACCTTGACGGCCACCGCCGGCTCTTCTACGACGAACTGCTGCCCCGTGTAAAGAATCTGACCATGGAGGAAGCGATTCTTGAAATCAACCACTGGTGTCATGAAAAGGCGGTTTATCAGCCCTCCGACGCGCGTACCCACTCGCCGCTGATGACCGTCTACAGTGCCATAGGCCGCTGTGGCGAGGAGTCGACGTTTACCGTTGCCGCGCTGCGCGCCATGGGCATTCCGGCGCGTCAGGTCTACACACCCCGCTGGGCCCACACCGACGACAATCACGCCTGGGTCGAGGCCTGGGCCGACGGAAAGTGGCACTTTCTGGGAGCCTGCGAACCGGAAGCCGTTCTTGACCTCGGCTGGTTCAATGCGCCTGCCGCCCGCGGCATGCTGATGAATACGCGCGTCTTTGGCCGTTATGACGGGCCTGAGGAGGTGTTGATGCGCCTCGACGGCTACACCGACATCAACGTTACTCCGAACTATGCGCCTACCGACTCGATCGAGGTCACAGTGGTCGATGCCGCCGGCCGTGCCGTGGCCGGCGCCGAGGTCAGCTTCAGGGTTTACAATTACAGTGAATTCTATCCGATAGCGGTTAAAACTACCGACAGCAACGGCCGCGCTTCGCTTCTGACCGGCCTGGGCGACATGGTTGTCTGGGTGCGCGACGGCGAGGGTAATTACGGCGTGGCCAAGCGGCGTGCCGGAACCGACAGAACGCTGACCGTGACCATCGACAAGGGCATGCGCACGGTCGATGCCGGCGATTTCCACGGAATGTCGAAGCTTGACGGGCGTCTTGACTTCGAGCTTGACATTGTGCCGCCCTCATCGGCCGCCGCTCCGGTCGAAGTGCCCGCCGACAAGGCTGCCTGTAATTTGCGCCGGCTTGCCGTCGAAGACTCATTGCGCTCAATCTACACCTCGTCGTTTGCCGATGTGGCCGAAATCGACTCTATGGCGTCGGCCCTCAGCCTTGACCGCGACCGCCTTGCCGGCGTGCTGGTCGACTCGCGCGGCAACCACCGTGTGGCGGGCGCATTTCTCGGTTCGCTTCCGGAGGCGGAACGCGCACGCGGTTTGCGTCTGCTCGAAGTCATGTCGAAGAAAGACCGCAGCGACATGTCGCTCGACGTGATGCGCGACCACATGCTTACCACCGAAGCAAGCGCCGGTGCTCTTTATGACGAATACGTTCTCAATCCGCGCGTTGAAAACGAAATGATAGTGGCCTGGCGCGGAATGCTCCGCAATGCCGTCGGCGAAGCCGATGCGGCCCGTTTCAGGGCCAATCCGGCCCTGTGGGTCGACTGGGTGCGCACCAATATCGACGCCTCGATGGTGTGGAATCCGTCGACGGTAATAATGTCGCCCGTGGCGGTGTGGAACTATCGCAAGACCAACCGACTGTCGCGCAACGTGTTTTTCGTCGCGGGAGCCCGCGCCATGGGCATCCCCTCACGTGTCGATGCCGTTAACGGCAAGCCTATGTGGGCCGATGGCGACGGCTGCTGGCACGAGGCCGTGTTTGATGCTCCTGCGGGCGCCTCGGCCTCTCCCAAAGGCGAGCTTACGCTGACTTACACTCCCGCAGGCCGCATCGACGACCCGAAGTATTATACCCACTTCTCGCTGTCGGAAATAAAAGACGGCCGGCCTGAGCTGCTGACCTATCCCGACTTCGAGCCGTGGTCGCGGATTTTTGACAGTCCGGTGAGTCTCGATGCGGGCAATTACATGCTCGTGACGGGCCAGCGCATGGCCGACGGCTCGGTGTTGTCGCAGGTGTCGTTCATTCCTGTCGAAGCCGGCCGGCTCACCACGGCGCCGCTGGTAATGCGCCAGGACTCCGACGGCGTGCAGGTAATAGGCTCGTTCGACGCCGAGAGCATCTATCACGACCTGGCTGCCGACACCGATAAATCTGTGCTTTCAACCACCGGTCGCGGCTACTACGTGCTCGGTCTCATCCGCCCGGGTCATGAACCCTCCAACCATGCCTTGCGCGACATTGCCGCCCTTCGCTCCGAATTCGAGGCATGGGGGCGCCCGATGCTATTGCTCTTTGCCGATGCCGCAGATGCCGCGCGCCACGATGCCTCGCAGCTGCCCGAACTGCCGTCGAACGTTGTGGTCGGCACCGACAATGCCGAAGGCTCCATTGCCGCATCGCTCGTCGAGTCGCTCAGACTCCCGGCTTCCGACCGCCCGATTTTCATCATTGCCGACACGTTCAACCGCGTCGTGTTCATGACCCAGGGATATACCATCGGTCTGGGCGACCGCCTGATTGACACTATCCACAAGCTCAAATAGGCCGGCCGCGCTCTGTGTAGGTCAGAAAATAAACGGCAGTTCTGATGTTCGCGTCAGGACTGCCGTTTGCTTTGATTCAGCAAGTGTGATGCGGGTTTATTCGTAGCGGATGGCTTCGATGGGGTCGAGGTTGGAGGCTTTCTGTGCGGGATACCAGCCGAAGAAGATGCCGGTTACCGTACATACGACAAACGACAGGACAACCGAGTAGAGCTGTATGGCTACGGGCCAGTTGGCTATGACGGTTACGAGCCACGATGCAACCATGCCGAGTATGATGCCGATTATGCCGCCGGTGACGCTTATGATTACGGCCTCGATAAGGAATTGCGAGAGGATGTCGATGCCGCGGGCGCCGATCGACATGCGCAGGCCTATTTCGCGGGTGCGTTCGGTAACGGAGACATACATGATGTTCATGATGCCGATGCCGCCGACCAGGAGCGATATGCCGGCAATGCACGCGAGCAGCACGGTCATCATGTCGGACGTCGAGTTCATCATCTGGCTCAGTTCTTGCTGCGAGCGGATTTCGAAGTCGTTGTCGGCGTCGTCTTTGAGGCGGTGGTTGGTGCGGAGCATCTCGGTGATGTTTTCGATTGTCTGCTCGGTTTCGTCTTCGTTGACGGCGCTGGCAAAGAGCTCCTGCAGGTAGTCGATGGCAAGCACGCGCTTCATGACGGTGGTGTAGGGCGCTATGACAACGTCGTCCTGGTCCTGGCCCATGGAGTTGGTGCCTTTTGATTCGAGCACGCCGATTACGGTCAGCGGAATCTTGCCGAAGCGTACCACCCGCCCGACAGGGTCTTCGCCGTTGGTGAAGAGGTTGTCGACCACCGTTTTGCCGAGAATGCAGACCTTGGCGGCCGACTTGATGTCCTGGTCGGTGAATATCGAGCCGTCTTTGACCTTGAGTTTGCGTATGTCAAGGTATTCGGGCGTGACTCCGAAAATGCTCGACGGGTAGTTGTTGTTACCGTTCACAAACTGCCCGCTCGAGTTGACCATCGGTGAGGTTGCGGCTACGCCGGCCACCGATTTCATTGACTCGTAGTCTTCGATTTTGAGCGTCTGCATGGCGTCGGCGCTCTGTCTGACGCCTCCGCGCTGCATGTTGCCGGGACGAATCATGATCATGTTCGACCCCATTTCGGAGATTTGAGCCTTGATGCTGTTTTTCGAGCCTTGACCGATTGCGAGCATGGTTATGACCGATGCTACGCCGATGATGATTCCGAGCATGGTCAGAAAGCATCTCAGCTTGTTGTTGTTGAGAGCTTTGAGGGCTATTTTGAGTAGGTTGGCTAATTTCATGTCAGTCGTTGTCGGTTGGCAATGCTTCGTAGGCTTCGCGGGCGGAAGCCGGATTGGGGTTATGGGTGTCCGAGACCACTTTGCCGTCGCGGAGCACTATGTTGCGCGACGAGTATAGGGCAAGCTCGGGATTGTGGGTCACGAAGATGATGGTGCGGCCGCGTTTGTGCAGATCCTGAAATAGTGTCAGAATGCTGAACGACGTGCGCGTGTCGAGGTTGCCCGTTGCTTCGTCGGCAAGGATTATAACCGGGTCGTTGACCAGCGCGCGGGCAATGGCCACGCGCTGTTGCTGGCCGCCCGACATCTGGTTGCTCTTGTGGTAGAGGCGGTTCTGAAGGCCTACCGCCTCGAGGGCCTTGACGGCTTTTTCGCGACGCTCGCGGGCCGAGACCGCGGAGTTGTAGAGCAGGGGCAGTTCGACGTTTTCGATCGACGTGGTTTTGGGCAGGAGGTTATAGTTCTGAAACACGAATCCGATTTTGCGGTTGCGCGTAACGGCACGTTGATTCTTGCTCATTGACTGCACTGACACTCCGTCAAGCCTGTACTCGCCCGATGTCGGCGTGTCGAGGCAGCCCAGCAGGTTGAGCAGGGTCGATTTGCCCGAGCCTGAGGTGCCCATTATGGTGACGAATTCACCTTCGGCAATCGAGAACGAAACCCCGCGCAGGGCTTTGACCCGCTCTCCGCCCACCATGAATTCGCGGCGCAGGTTTTCGATGCGGATTATTTCTTTAGGTTCACTCATGGTCGCGTCGGTTTATTTTTTGTTTTTGTTGCGGCCCGGGGGTTGCGGGGCGAAGGGGCTGACCTGTGCCTCATGGCTGTCAGGTTCGGCTGCGGCCGCCTCGGTGTAGCCCACGGCTACTGTGGCACCTTCAGGCAGCCCGCTGATTATACGGGTTTTGATGCCGTTGCTTTCGCCGATTTTCACGATTGTGGGAACCAGCGACATTCCGTCGACCACCCAGACGTAGCGTTCGTCTTTGGCAAGTTTGGAGCGGTCGGCCACGGCTGTGGGCTGAGGCAGGGTTTCGCTGTCGGGGTCGGCCTCGGGCTCGAACTTGAATGCGCGGGCCGGCAGCAGCTGCAGGTTCTGTTCGCGAATCACGTAGATGGTGAGGTTGGCCGTGAGGCCGGGAATGAGTTTGTGTTCGGGATTGGATGCGGCCACGACAACTTCGTAGGTAACAACGTTGCTCTCGGTCGTGGGGCTGAGTCGCACCTGCGTTACCTTGCCCTCAAACAGGTCGTCGGGGTAGGCGTCGACCGAAAAGGTCACGTCCTGGCCCACTTTTACGCGGCCTATGTCGGCCTCGTCGACATTGCCGATTACCTGCATGTTGTCGAGGTCGGCTATGGTGTAGAGATTGGCCACGTTCATGCTCGACACGACGGTCTGGCCGACTTCGACCTCGCGCGAAATCACAATGCCGTCGATGGGCGAGTAGATTTCGGCATAGTTGAGGTTCTTGGCCGCGCGCACCCTGTCGGCCAGAGCTTTGTCGTAGGCGGTTTTCGAAACTTCAAGGTCTTTTTGCGAGGTCTGGAATTCGAAGTCGCTGATCAGCTGTTTGTCGTGGAGGGCCTTGTCGCGGTTGTAGTTGGTGAGGTTGTACTCATAGGTCACACGGGCCGACTCAACGCTGGCTTCGGCGCTGTTGAGTTCGCTCTGGAGCAGCGTCTTTTCGATTTCGGCAATGAGCTGACCTTTGGTTACCACGGAGTTATAGTCAACGTAGAGCTTGTCGATAATGCCGGTTACCTGGGTGCCGACGTCGACCTGTGTGACAGATTCCACCTCGCCGGTGGCAGTGACGGTCTCGGTGAGTTCGCCGGTTTCGACTTTTACGGTCTCAATCCGGACGGCCGGCTCTTTCTGACACGCACAGAGCGTCAGCGCAAGCGGCAAAGCGAGGGTTAATCGTGTAATCTTCATGAGATATTGCTGGGGGTTACTGTAATGATATGGTTGATGTACGGTAGAATTCAATCATTTTTTGACCGAGCATAGCCATATACTTGGCCTGCAGAACGGTGCGGTTGGCTTCGGTGAGGTTGTTATGGGCCGTCATCAGCTCTACGGGGTTGACGAGGCCGAGGTCAAACTGTGAGGTGGTCAACTCGTTCGAGAGTTCTGACGCCGCCTGCTGGGTCAGTGCGGCTTCGTAGCGCGACTGGGCCGAGCGGGTGTCGATATACCAGTTTTCGACCAGCTGGGCCAGCTCGGTTCGGCGTTGGTCTATGTCGAGCTGCGCGTCGATTTTCTGCACGTTTGCCCGCGCGACTGCCGCCTTGGTTTTCTTGTTGTCAAGAATCGGCACTGCGAGGGTCAGACCCACCGACTCGTTCAGATTCTGCTTGATGGCCGTGGCAAACGAGAGGCCCGGGGCGGCGTAGCCCGTGCCCACTCCGGCGTTGAGCGACAGCTGTGGCCGGCCTGATGATTTGGCTATCGCTATGTCAATGTCCGAGCCGTCGATTTCGAGCTCGAGGCTGCGTAGGCGCAGGTCGGTGATGGTGGCGAGCCGGTAGCTCTCGCTGATGTCGGGTAGTGCGGCCATGACCTGTTCGGTGCTCCACTCAAGGTCGGCGAGCCGGATGTCGGTGTCGATGCCGAGTTCGAGCAGTTTTTTCAGCTCCATGCGGCGCGTGTCGTAGGTGCCGCGGGCGTTGACCAGGTTGTAGCGGTCCTGCTCATACTGCGATTGGAGCTGTGCGTAGTCGACTTTCGACACCTTTCCGGCTTCCATGAGCGCATGGGCGCGGTCAGCCTGAGCCTTGCTGAGCTTCACGGCCTGCTCGTAGATGTCGATTGACTCCTTGGCATACAGAATGTTGAAGTAGACCTGCAGCAGGTCGGTTTCCAGCGAGCGCATGATGTTGTCGGAATTGAGCCGGTCAATGCGCTGCTGGAGCTCGTTGCGCTTGATGGTGTTTTCGCGTTCGCCGCCGTTCCAGATTGTCCAGCCGGCATTGAGGCCATAGGAGCTGCTGTAACTGTTTTTGTTGTCGTCGGCAAAGGGGTTGTTGGTGAACCCGTGAGACGTTGCGAAGTCAAGCGTCGGCTGCCACCGTGCCTTGGCCTCGTCGAGTGATATGGCCGAGGTCTGCTCGGTAAGCTGCGATTTGCGGAGCGATATGTTGTGCTCGCGTGCGTAGTTGACACAGTCGCTGTAGCTCCATGTGTCGGCTCCGGCGTTAAAAGCGCCGCAACACACGAGCATGGCCGTGAGGGTTTGAAGTAGTCTCATATCGTCAGTTAATGCTGTTAGAAGATGTGGTGAGTTGGTTGACTGTTTTAATGACGATGCAATATTACATAAAAAATGTGCCCGCGGCGAAATGTATTCAACCAACGGGCACATATTTTCAATGAATCGGCTGCAGAGGCTTTAATCTTTCTTTGTAGCGCCGCCGATGGCGTGCGTTGCAAGATAGCTTTGGAGCGCGGCCTTGTAGCTGTCGCCGACGGGCAGGTATGTGTCGGCGGCCATGACTATGCGTGCGCGCTCGATGTGGAGCACGTGGTCCATGTTGACGATATAGGACCTGTGAATCTGAATGAACTGCGGACTCAGTTTTTCGCGTATGGCAGCAAACGAACTGAGCGTGAGCATCGGGGTGACGGGCGAGGACGAGGTGTAGACCTGCAGATACTCGCCGTAGCCCTTGATATAGCTGATGTCGGAGAGGTTGACGCGTATGTAGCGGTAGTCGACCTTGATAAATATGGAGTCTGATTCGCCCGAGCCTGCCGGGCGCGCGTCGGGCTGCCGGGACGCGGGCTGGGCGGAGAGCGGCGTTGAACGGCTGCGATCGGCCACCTTGGTCACGGCGCGCTGAAAATCGGCAAAACTGTAGGGCTTGAGCAGATAGTCAACAGCCGAGTGGCGATAGCTCTCGGCGGCATAGTCGGGGTGGGCGGTGATAAATACTGTCAGCGGCGGCCTTGGCAATGCGCCGATCATCTCCATGCCGTTTATGTCGGGCATGTTTATGTCGGTGAAAATGACGTCGACCTCGCTCCCGTCTGCTGCCGTCAGCTTTTCCAGGGCGTCCATGCCGTTGGAAAAGGCACCGACAAGTTGCAGCAGAGGGGTCTTTTCGACATAGGTGCGCAGCTTATCGAGCGCAATCGGTTCGTCGTCAATTATGATTGTCCGTAGTTTCATGGATGGGAATTGTCAGGTTGATGGTGTAGGTTGACTCGGAGGCAATAGTTTCGAGCTTATGGTCATGGCCGTAAATGAGGTTGAGCCGTTGCTCCACATTGCGCAGGCCGATGCCGGGAGTGTGAGGCTCGGGCGCGGGGTGGTTGCTGTTGACGCAGTTGAACTCAACGCGCCCGTCGGCTATGCGCACGCTCACGCTCACAAACGACTTCTCGCGATAGGTAATGCCGTGTTTGAAGGCGTTCTCTATGAACACGAGGAATATCAGCGGCGGAACGAGCACGCCGGCCATTTCGATTTCGTCGGGAAAGATGCTCGATATGGCGACTTTGTCGGCCGGATAGCGCTGGCGCATCAGGTGAAGATAGTTTCTGAGAAACTGAATTTCGGATTGGAGCGATATGCGCGGCTGCGCGCTGTCGTAGAGCATATAGCGCATGAGCCGCGACATGTCGATGACCATATCCTGTGCCTTGTCGGGGTCAAGCTCAATCATGCCGTGGATGTTGTTGAGCATGTTCATGTAGAAGTGAGGATTGATCTGCGCCTTGAGATAGCTGAGCTGATTTTCGGCATTGGCTTTCATAAGGCTCTCGCGCTCAAGCCGGTCGGCAAAACGCTGAAACAGCAGGGCTATGACAAGGTTGGCGCCGACAAGCAGCAGCGAGAACGAAAGGTCAAGAAACACGGGCAGCGGCATGATGTGGCGCGGAGCCGGCGGGAAGGGGTGCGGATTCGGCCGTATGGCTAACTCGTGCTGAAAATGGAAGTATTGATATGTCCACACGAGGGCTATGGCGCCCATGACGCAAAGAAAATAGGCCGTCATGCGGTTGCGGAACAGCAGCCGCGGAATCAGCAGCCAGTTATGTATGGCAAACAGCGCTACAAACGGCAACAGGGTCATGGTCATGCGTCGGCAAATCTCGAGGTTGACGGGGGTGAGGTTATCCATGCTCCGGTTGCGGATAATTACGAGCATATAGAGGGCTATGACCAGCAGCCATAGGCCAAGGTAGGTCAGGGTTTCGTAATGGCGGTTGCGTGTAACTTTCATTGGTCAATGATTATTTTTGCAAAGTAAAGAAATAATCCGATAATTTCACAACAATATTAAATAAACCGGCCTAAACGACCAATGAAATTCAACTCCTACCCCATAAAAAAACGTGCGCCGAATCCTGCAGCGCACGCGCAGTGTATAATGGATTGCATTGGTGACGTGAGACTGAAATATCAAAAATAATTCGTAACTTTGCATATAGAAGTTACGAAAAGAGTGTATTTTATTGGAAATGAACGTATGTTAATCGCTCATGATAGTAATAGGTTACGATTTAGTTAGTTATCTGCTGCATTATTCTTCTGCGCATTGCGTAACCTTCAAAGAACTCTTCGTATGCAAAAGTAACAATAAAACGGGAGATTTTGATATGAATCTCCCTGATTTTTTCTATCTCATACGAGTTTTTCCGTAAAAGCGGCTTTATTCGTCGGCACACCATCGTACAAAAGGATTTTGAACGAACGTCTGCCGACTATCGCATAAGCGGAGAAAAGGGCTTTGCCTCACGCCTAAACAACAGTTTAGACTGATGAGGCAAGGCCCATTTCTTTTATGCTTATGCCAAAGAGGTGCTTTTACGGCTTTTCAGATGATTTTTCATTTTCGTTGTTCTTTTGAGCCGGAAGCGGAAAGCCGTGTATGACCGCTTGTCCATAAATGTAACAAGCCGTCACCCACAGCAGGCAAACCGGGAAGAAAAATTTTATCTGCCCACCCCGACACGTCTGACCGGACAGATAAAACCATACCTCCTTACAGGTGGTTTGCCCGGTTTCACGTTGCCGGCTATGTTCTTTTTTTGTTGGGAGCTTCCTGTTTTCACGGATTTCTCTTTTGAAGTTTTCTGTCTAATCTGCCTCTACTTCCGTTTACCTCCATTTTCGCGCCTTTCAGTGAGCCGCATCAGGCAGTCATTTCCGTTCTGGGCGCAAAGGTAACTCCGGGATTTGACGGGAAAGCAAGGTCAAGCCTCCTGTTTTCGGGAAAAATCTCCAGCCCTGTGAACTGAACCCAAAAAGTTGGACAAAACAGAGTCTGAAAAATGTCCGACAAAGTAAAAAGAAAGTATGTCAAGCATGACCATGAAGAACGAGTCATGGCAATAAAGAAGGTGCTTGAAGAGGGATGGTCAATACGGGCGGCTGCCAGATTGATTAATGCCAATCACAGGCAGGTGAGTTTCTGGCTTTCCACATATGAAAAGTACGGTAATCTGCGTCCTGTGCGAAAACATGGTTCCTACTCGGCTGATTTTAAGCGAAAGGTAGTTTCTGATATCGTCCGAAATTCGTTAACTTTGCAGCAGGCGGCCCTGAAGTACGGGCTTCCATGCGCTTCAGCCGTTCGCACATGGAAGGAACGATACCATAAATATGGGGATGCCGCTTATATCGTGAAGCCGTCATCTGTACGTAAACCAGACATGTCCGAAAAGAAAAAAGACAGGAATAAGATTGGCAACGTCGCAGAACTCGCCTCTTTAAGAAAGGAAGTGGAGTATCTGCGGGCTGAGAATGCATACCTAAAAAAATTGCAGGCCTTAGTAAGGGAAAGGAATGCCCGACCAACAGGGAAAGGGTGACCGCCATCCGGCTACTAAGGCCAAAGTTCCGGCTTTCGTTTTTACTGAAGGCCGCAGGGATGGCCCGCAGCACGTTCTATTATGGTGCTGCCACATATGGAAAAGACGATAAATATGCGGCTGTGATAAAGCTCATATCGGAGATATACCATCTACACAAGGGACGGTATGGATACCGGCGTATCAGACTTGAACTCAAGCGCAAAGGATACAACTTGAACGGCAAGACGGTTCTCCGTCTCATGGGGGTATGCGGACTAAAGTCAAAGGTCAGGCCCAAAAAGTTCCGCTCATACAAAGGTGATGTCGGGCGTATCGCACCCAATATAATGAGAAGGGACTTCAGTGCGGAGGCTCCTAACCGCAAATGGGTGACAGATATTACCCAGTTCACGTTGTTGGGACAAAGATGCTACCTTTCGACAGTGATGGATCTTTTCAATCAGGAGATAGTCGCATATACAATATCATCATCATGCTCGCTTAAACTTGTCACAACCATGCTGAAGAAAGCTTTTTCCACAGTGAAAGACCTGGAAGGACTGATGTTACATTCGGATCAGGGATGGCATTACCAGCACGCAAATTATCGCAGGATGTTATCCGCGAGGGGTATTGTGCAGAGTATGTCGCGAAAGGGAAATTGCCTTGACAACGCAGTTATGGAGAATTTCTTCGGACATCTTAAGTCAGAATTGCTATATTTGCATGAATTTTGTTCTTGGGATGACTTCATTCGAGAATTGAAGAGATACATTGTGTATTATAACAATGATCGGATTAAAGTGAGTTTCAACGGCTTGTCTCCCATTGAGTATAAAAATAAATACTATAATGAACTGATATAAACCATGTCCAACTTTTTGGGTTCAGTTCACGTCATACATATGTATCGCGAAGACAACATTCTGCAACGGGTCGGCTGAAGCTACTTCCGACGCTCGTTCAAATATGCTTTGAGGCCATTGGCCCCAGCCTGCTGCATCAATTATCAGAGTGTTGCGTATACCTCCGTCACGGATGATTTTTATGGCTTGTTTGTAACCGTCGGCCCATGCTGCCGAGTTGCCTGACGCGCCAAACCATTCGTTGGCTATGTTGACGATTGTTGTTGCCGTGTGGGCGTTAAGCAGGTCTTTCATATCCACCCAGAAGCGTGCGGCTTCCTCGAGGTCGGAATATTCGTTGCTTCCTGTCGCGTCATGAGTGTTGAATACTGCTATCAGATGGTTTTCCTCACAGAGAGTAATGAGTTTTTTCAGTTCTCTGACCGATGGACGTGAAAAGCGTCGGCCGGTGCCGAGTTGGATACGGAGCGTGTTACATCCGATACGCTTGGCTGCCGGGATTACGGAGTTTTCTTTGCCTTTTTGCCAGCACCATGAATAGTTGGCCCCGCGCATTACAAAGTTATTGCCGTTGGCATCCAGCAGTCGGGTACCTGATACTTTAAACGAGCCTTCATATTGTGCCGAGGCCAGCAATGGTAAGAGAAGTATTAGAATCTGTAGGATTACTTTCATGTGATTGATTGTTATTTCGGTTATATTATGATAGATAGCAATAGGATATGAGAGAGAAAAAACGTCTCCGGTTGTGACATCGCAAAGTTATGACTAAATAATCGGGATGTATGTTCTGATTTTAACCATTGTTGTTACAACTGTTTTTGATGCAAAAAATAGATAAAATCAGAACATTATGGAATGCTTTCTTGTGGAGTGTTGAGTGTAATATATTGATACTTAGTGTGTTAATGGGGGGGGTAAAAGCTGTGGTTTAATGAGTGTTCCGTATAGTAGCTTAAAAATGTAATAATGTCGTTATATCAGGGACTTGCGGAAGGATGAAATGTGTTAAATGGTCAAGCATGATTTATGGCGAATTATTTTTTTGTATATATTTGCACAAAAAATGAAAATCACGGACGTTGCAATATGAGAAAAATTAATTCGGAAATCATTACTGAAATAGCTCCTGTGCAGGAAAAGTATGGTTACTATATTGTAGAGCGTAAGAAACATTCTTTTGATTATCCTGTACATCGTCACGACGCATATGAAATCAATTTTTTGTATGGATGCAAGGGTGCGCGACGCATAGTAGGCGACTCGATTGTCGAGCTTGATGATTTTGATCTGGTGTTTGTAGGCCACGGCATCGAGCATGGATGGGAGCAGCACAATTGTCAGTCGGGCGATATGCGAGAGATTACCATACAGTTTTCGCCTCATTTTTTCGTAGAGGATTATCTTATTGACAATAAGCTCAATTCAATGGTGCGTCTGCTCAAACTCAGTGCCAATGGCATAGCTTTCGGCACCGAGACCGTGCTGAGGGCTTTTCATGCGTTGGATGAATTGCCGAAGATAAAGGATAGTTTTGAGAAAATGTATGCGATTCACCGTCTTGTCAGGATGCTGTCGGAGAGCAAGGATTATACGATATTGTCGAGCTCGACGTTTTCAAGCATGTATACTACAAGCGATTCACGCCGCATAACCAAGGTGCAGAACTATATACGTGAGCATGTGATGGAAAAAATCAGGCTTGTTGATCTGGCAGCTCTGGCCGGGATGACAGAGTCGTCGTTTTCGCGCTTTTTCAAGTTGCACACAGGTTACTCGGTGAGCGATTACATCACTAATATGCGGCTTGGCGTCGCTACGCGTAAGCTGGTGGATACGAAGATGTCGGTCTCGGAGATATGTTATGAGTGTGGTTTTAACAACGTCAGTCATTTTTGTCGGTGTTTCAGACAAAAGAAGTGTTGCTCACCTACCGAATTTAGAAATATGTATCAAAACAAGATTAAGCCGTAATGAAAATATATCGGATTAGTCTGATAAGGATATAAACAATACAGTTCCTGTCCAATGCTTTTAATATTGCATAAACAGGAACTGTATTGTTTGGAGAGGGTGACGTTACCCTCTTATATTTTTATAGCTCTCTTATTTTGTCAGAATTGCTGAGGTGTAGGGGGCGAGATGACCGGTGACGTGGCCTGAGGCAACGGTGAAATTGCTGTTGTGCACAGAGTCGGTGTAGTCACCGTCGGGGAGTGATGTCGTGATGTCAATGTCCTGGGGTGTAGCGGTGAGGTTGATGAGGACAAGGCCTGCGTCACCACGACCTACGGCTATGACAGCTCCGTTGTTGGCCTGAGTGATAGTCTCTGGCTGTCCGTGCATGGCGCGGCGAAATTTGTTGACAGCCACGACTTCGGGATGCTTGAACTCGTCGTTGCCGCGTGCGCCTACGCGGTTGTTGCCCCAGTAGTTGTCACGTGTGCTTCCGGCCGGGCGGCTGAA
>DKUN01000017.1:187174-187486 GCA_002490725.1 Porphyromonadaceae bacterium UBA7203
TCCGGCCGGGCGGCTGAAGAAGAGAGGGGTGCCGTTCTGACGGGCGGCGAGAAATACCCAACCCATGCGTATCTGGTCGTCGGTAAGTCCGGCCGATTCGTGTTCGTTGGCATATGTATCGTGCGATTCCACCCATGTCACGAGATGCTTGCCGTCGACCGGGTGATGCCAAGTGAGGAGCGAGTCGGCATTGAAGTCGCCTTTGTCAAGCACGGTGCGGAGGGCATGGCCATAGGCCGAGGCGGTGAGGTCCATGTATTCTCCATATTCGGCTTCTTTCACATTACGGTCCTGGAGCACTTCGCCATAGAT
>DKUN01000006.1 GCA_002490725.1 Porphyromonadaceae bacterium UBA7203
CTTAATTACGACACAGCCTCTTCCGTGTTCCGGCGCAGGCGGCCGACGGGCGTGTGATGGAGCGGATTTGCGTATTTTTTTTGGTCGGGTTTTATTATCCGGGAATTTTGTCGTAAATTTGAGCGATGTTACAGCAACTGTTAGAAACCTTCAGGTCAGTATCGCTCGAGCAGATGGGCAAGGTAAAGCTCATGAACCGGGTTGATACGAAGTTCGTCACGACTCTTGACCGCCTTGAGTGTCTGCTTGCCATGGCTGCCGGCAGTTACTCGGTGCAGCAGATAGAGGGGCGCCTGATGATGCCCTACACGACGCTCTATTTCGACACTTGCACCTGCGACATGTTTGCCCAGCACCATCGGGGCCGCAAGTCGCGCCAGAAAATCCGCATCAGGCGCTATGAGAATTCCGGAGTGGCATTTCTCGAGGTGAAGCGCAAAAACAACAAGGGGCGCACCGACAAGAAGCGCATGCAGGTCGGCGAGCGCACGCCCGACCTTGACCGGGAGCCGTATCGCACGTTTCTGATTCAGAAGTCGCGCTACGGAGCCGAGCGCCTGTTGCCCCAGTTGAGCAATTCGTTCAGGCGCATAACTCTGGTGAACGACGCCATGACAGAGCGTCTGACAATCGACATTGACCTGCGCTTTCACAACGAGCAGACCGGACTCGACGCCGACATGGGGCCGCTGGTAATCATCGAGGTGAAACGCGACGGCCTGACCGAGTCGCCGGTCATGGAGATGCTGCGCACGCTGCGCATTCAGCAGAGCGGGTTCAGCAAGTACTGTATAGGCATGTCGCTGACCAATTCGGCCCTGAAGACCAATCGGTTCAAGGAGCGGTTGCGCTACGTGGAGCGGCTGCGCCTGAGGGCGGCCGAGGCCGTGTGACGCAAACCCTTAAAGAGAAAAAAGTCATTAACATATTAAATACCTTAAATCCTTAAAAATGGAAGAATTAACCGAACCGATTATCGAGCGCACACACGCTTCGCTGTGGTCGCTGATTGACCCTGCCGGTTTTGACTCGGGCGATATGCTCGAACTGCTTATACGCTTCATGTTCAATGCACTGGTGGTTACATGTATAATTCACCTGCTCTACTATCCGAAGAGCCGCCGCAAGGATTATTACTTCACGTTCTCGCTGATTTCGGTGAGCATCTTCTTCCTGATTTTCCTTTTGGGGGGCGTCAAGCTCAAGGTCGGATTCGCTCTCGGCCTCTTTGCCATATTCGGCATTATACGCTACCGGACCGAGTCGATGCCGGTGCGCGAAATGACATATCTGTTTGTCATCATTGCAATTTCGGTCATCAACGCCCTGGCGTCGCATCTGGTTCAGGCTCTGGTCGCCAACGTTCTGTTTATCGGATGGATATGGATTTGCGAGAGTACGAAGTGGCTCAAGCATATTGCCTGCAAGCTGGTGCTCTACGACCGCCCCGAGCTGACCGCTCCCGCCCGCTACGCCGAGCTGGTCGAGGACCTGAAAAAGCGCACCGGACTTGACATTCAGCGTGTTGAGATAGGCCACATCGATTTCCTGCGCGACACGGCCATGCTCAAGGTCTACTACATTCCGGTCGACAATCTGGAAAACACGGTTGATCACCTCGTAAAGTTCCCTAAGGAGGGGCAATGACCGCCGCCATGACAGCAAAAAGCATTCTTGCGGGCGCTATTATTATGGTGTCGGCTATGGCCGCTCCCGCCCAGACGCTGCTCGGCGGAGCCGAGATTTCGAAAAAATTGCCGTTAGGGCTTTCGGCCGGCGCCGGAGTGGAATATCGCTCCATGAACTGGCTGAAGAACACCGAGCAGTGGAGCGCCGAAGCCTCGCTCGGCTATAAGCCGATTAAATACCTGAAAGTCGGCGTCGGCTATAAGTTCATTCAGGCCTGTACGCCTGCCGGCGAAAACAGCGACGGCTACACCTCGCCGCGCTACTGGGACTCGAAGCACCGTGTAAGCGTCAGCCTGACCGGCCAGTGGAAGCCGTCGGGCAAGCTGACCCTGAGCCTGCGCGAGCGCTGGCAGTACACCTACAGGCCAGCACACGACGTTCCTCAGTTTAACGAAGGCTTTCCATGGGGCAACAAAACCGTCAGCGAAAAGAGCACGCATATTCTCCGCAGCCGTCTCCAGGCCGAGTACAAGCCGCGCAAAAAGAGCCGCTGGACTCCGTTTGTGAACTTCGAGCTCTATAGCCGCATGGCCGAAATCAACCACACGAAAAGCAAACGCACGGGCGCCGCATTTTGCGACAAATGGCGTCTGGCAGCCGGCACCGAGTTTAAAATCAACAAGCGCAACGGGCTTGAACTCTTTTACCGCTACGCCAATCAATCCGAGCCCGACGAGAACGATTCGGCCCACACGATCGCTCTGGTCTATTCATTCTCGCTCTGAAAATCATGCCACCGGCCTGAAAATTTGCAAAAGCGCAAGTTTTTTTGTTACTTTGCAGCAATGAATACCATGAAAATTCATCAAACCAATCATTAAGTAATAATTATGAGCCAACAAAAAAAGCAATGGGGAGCCATCATCGTGATGATTGCGCTCTTCGCCATGATTGCCTTCGTGACCAACCTGTGCACGCCCATGGCAACCATCATCAAGAACCAGGGATCAATTTCCAACGTGCTTGCCCAGATTGGCAACTACGGTAACTTCGTCGCATATCTCGTAATGGGTATTCCCGCCGGTATGCTCATTTCGAAATTCGGCTACAAGAAAACCGCCCTCATCGGTCTCGCCATCGGTATTGCCGGCATCCTTATCCAGTGGGCCAGCGGCCTGATGGAAGGCAGCTATGAACTCGGCGCGATTTTTGCAGTCTATCTGATCGGCGCGTTCATTGCCGGTCTCTGCATGTGTATTCTCAACTGCGTCGTGAACCCGATGCTTAACATTCTCGGCGGCGGCGGCAACAAGGGCAACCAGCTCATTCAGCTCGGCGGCGTGTTCAACTCGTCGGCGGCCGTCTGCTGCTATATCCTGATGGGTGCTCTCATCGCCGACGTTACCCGCTCGAAAATCGCCGACGTTGAAATCGCCCTGATGATTGCTCTTGCAATTTTTGTGGTGGCATTCATCGTAATCTGCTTCACCAAAATCGAAGAACCCGCCCAGGCTCCCGTGCAGCTCAGCCTCATCAAAGGCGCCATGGGCTATCGCCACTTCGCTCTCGGCGCCCTCGGCATCTTCCTTTACATGGGCATCGAGGTAGGCGTGCCTAACTTCGTTCAGCAGTATCTCGTCAACGAGGTCGGCATGGCCGCCGGCATCGTGGGCCTGCTCGTGGCCGTTTACTGGTTCATGATGCTCATCGGCCGCTTCGTCGGCGCCAGCATCGGCAGCAAAATCAGCGCCCGCGCAATGATTACCACCGTCAGCATCGCAACCCTCTGCCTCGTGCTCTTCGGCATGTATGCTCCCGCCGACGTGCTCGTTTCGTTCCCCGGCGTTGACTGGGGCTCGCTGAGCATTGTCTGGGCCGAGATTCCCGTAGGTATCTTCGCGTTCCTGCTCGTAGGCCTCTGCACTTCTGTAATGTGGGGCGCCATCTTCAACATGGCCGTTGAAGGCCTCGGCAAGTACACCGCCATCGCCTCCGGCATCTTCATGACCATGGTGTTCGGCTGCGCTGTGATGATGTTCATCCAGGCATCCGTGGCCGATGCAGTTGGCTATATCCAGAGCTTCTGGGTAGTAGTTGCCTGCGCTGCCTACCTGCTGTTCTACGCCCTTGTCGGCTCGAAGGTTTCAAAGCGCGCCGACAAATAAACCGACCCGAAATCTCATTAAGCGGAGGGCGCGACACTGTTGCGCCCTCCGTAAATTTGCCTTATAAGCCCCCTCTCTTCCATAGCGAATCAACTTATTTTTAATCTCTAAACTCCCCCAACATCAGCAGTGTCAAACTGGTTTGAATGCAAAGTCGCCTACCATAAGCTGGTCGAAAACGGCGTACAGAAAAAAGTTACCGACACCTTCATGGTCGATGCTCTCAGCTTTACCGAGGCAGAAGCCCGTGTTATCGAAGAAGTTACTCCCTTTGTCAGTGGCGAAATGGACGTTGCCTCCGTCAAAAAGACCAAAATATCCGAAATTTTCCGCGACGACACCGCCGACAAGTGGTATCTCGTAAAGGTCGCGTTCATCACTATCGATGAAAAGACCGCGGCAGAAAAGCGCGCCATTTCGCAGATTCTTGTTGCCGGCTCGACCTTCAAAGGCGCCTACGACAACTTCATGGAAGGCATGAAGGGCACAATGGCCGATTTTGAAATCGTAGCCGTTACCGAGACCGCGATTCTCGATGTCTATGCCGCCAAGCTCGATGCCTCGAATCAGCACTAAGATAGCCGAAATCAGCGGGTCGCTGCCCGACGGCGTCCGTCTGGTCGCCGTCAGCAAGTTTCACCCGCTGCCGTCGCTGCTCGAAGCCTATGGTGCCGGGCAGCGGCTTTTTGGCGAAAGCCGGGCCGACGAACTCGTTGCCAAGGCCGCTGCCATGCCCGCCGATGTGGAGTGGCACTTTATCGGCCATTTGCAGACCAACAAGGTAAGGCGCGTGGTTGCGTGCGCGTCGGTGATTGAAAGCATCGACTCGCTCAGGCTGCTGCAGGCCGTCAGCGCCGAGGCCGTCAAGGCAGGCCGCACGGTCAGAGTGCTGCTTCAGGTCCATGTTGCCGCCGAAGAGACCAAGACAGGCTTCGAGCCCGAGCAGCTCCTCGAAGCCGCCGCCATAGGCCGCGACCTGCCCGGCATCGAAATTTCCGGAGTGATGGGCATGGCCACAAACACCGACGACGCCGACCGCATAGCCGCCGACTTCGACGCCATAGCGGGTGTGGCCGGGCGTGTGCGCATGCTTGTGCCCGGTGCCAGTGAAATAAGCATGGGCATGAGCGGCGACTGGCCCCTTGCCGTGGCCCGCGGCGCCACTCTTGTCAGAATCGGCTCGGATATATTCGGCCCACGCGAATATTAGGCATTGAATTTGAAAAATTTAACCAATCGCTTTTGCATTTTTTTGCACGAAATGCGTAAATGTCAAAAAAAATGTGTAACTTAGCGCCGTTAAATATGGCTTTATAGCCTCTTGAAACGTCAAAACTATTTATTTAACTCAATAACTCATAACTATTTATGAAGAAAAGTGCACTTTTTTCTCTCGCATGTGCTGCTCTCGTATCTGCTAATGTAGCTACCGCAGCTGTTCCCGAGATCACTTATGTTGAGGATCCTGCTCAGGGTTATACCTTCAACCGCTTTAAAGACAACTGGTTCCTCACCGCTGAAGGTGGTGTGAACGTTGTTCTGGGTCCCACCGATAAGGTTCTCGACTTCGGTGACCGCATCGCTCCCGCTTTCGGCCTGCAGGTCGGCAAGTGGTTCTCGCCCCTGATGGGCTTCCGTGGTGGTCTTACCTACCTCGGCCAGAAGGGCGCTGCCAACAACCTCGGCGCTTATGGTCTGACCAAGGACGCCAACGGCTACATGATGCACGACGGCTACTACAAGACCCACATCGCTCAGCTCGGCGTTAACTTCGACGCTATGCTGAACATCACCAACTGGTGGTGCGGCTACAAGCCCAACCGTGTTTACAACTTCATTGCCTATGTCGGCGGTGCTACCTACTTCGGTTTCCAGCACAAGTTCGGCAAGGACGGCAACGACGGCTGGCAGACCAGCGACTTCGACACCTCGCTCGCTCTCCGCGGCGGTTTCATCAACAGCTTCAACGTTAGCCGTCAGGTTGCCCTCAGCCTCGACCTCCGCTACACCGCTATGAGCCTCAACAGCGAACCTGCCGAGTACAACCGCATCGGTAACAACGTTTCCGCTTTCCTCGGTGTGACCTACCTCTTCAACCAGCGTACCTGGAACGCGCCCATCGTGCCCGTTATCCCCGTTATCGAAGACTGCGATCCCATCAAGGCTCGCCTCGCTGAATGCGAAGGCCGTCTGCAGGACACCCAGCGCAAGCTCGACGAATGCCTCCGTCGCCCCGCTCCCAAGGCTCCCGAAGCCGCTCCCTGCATCCAGCCCATCGCTACCACCTACTACTCGATCGGTTCTGCTACCGTTAGCCGCGTTGACCGCAACGTCCTCAAGAGCGTAGCCGCTACCATGAAGGCTGACACCAGCGTTAAGTACAACGTTTGCGGCTGGGCCGACAACTACACCGGCACCGACGCTGTTAACTCGCGTCTCCGCACCAAGCGTGCTGAAAACGTTAAGCGTATCCTCGTTGCCAACGGCGTTAGCGCTGACCAAATCAACGTTATCACCAACTCCGGTGACCGTTATGCCGGTAAGGAGAACGTTTACCTCGACCGCTGCGTAACCATCGAGCCCGTGAAGTAAACCCCTCTTCAAAATTGAATATCCCGACCGGGTGGCTATCAGTAGCCACCCGGTTTTGTATGTGCCGGCGGGTAGCGCCTGCTTTTGGTTTGCTTGCCCGCGGGGTGATAGTCGGGGCGGGGCCATGCCGGAGCTTGGCGGAGAGCCGGAGGCTACGCGCTGCAATGTTCTGTTGAGCCTGAGGGCCGGCGTTGAGCGCCAAGGGGGGATGGTGCCGCGCTAAATATAGTGCCGGTTGTCAGGAAAAAAGGGAAATGGTATGGCACAAAAATAAGCGTCGCGTGGAACTAAGCCGCGCGACGCTTGGTTGTTTATGGAGTGAGGATTTGGAGAGAGTCGAGGGGGAGAGAGATGGTGGGGCCGTTTAGAATTTGATTTTGCGGCGTGTGTCGGTAACGACGATTGTGCCGCGACGGGGATGGGCAACGGGGCGGCCCTGCAGGTCATAGTAGGCAGACGGGGCAGCCTGGTCGGCCGATTCGATTTCTTCGATGCTGCCGAGCTCGGGGAGGTCGGTTTCAGAGTCGAGCAGAGTCATGACCCACTTTGAGGCGGGCACGTCGATGCTCCAGATTACGGGTTTGCCCGAGCTGTTCATGTGGATTGCCGGGTAAGAAGTGTTGCCGGGGGTTACGCTGACAATCGACACTTTGCCGTCGCCCGTTTTGAAGTAATATTCGCCGGCCTGTTCGGCATCGGTGGTGATGGCGATGTTGGTTTCAATCGTTGCCGGCGAGTTCTTGAAGTAGGTCTTGTCGGTCACGTTATAGAGAACGAAGTTTTCCGAGTCCGAGGGTTGGATGAGGGCGAAGCGTGTGGCGTTGCTCTCGGATGTGGCGGTGATGAGCTGCGAGGCCGCTTTGTCATTGGCCAGCCAGCGGTTGCCGGCAGGATAGTTGTTGAGGCCGCCGTGGGCGCTCAGAAACGAGTAGACGCCGCCGTGGCGGGGCATGATGAGATATTCGTTGCTTCCGGTAACGGCGTTGAAAGCCATGTAGGTGTCTTCGCCAGGGTTGGCCTTGTAGGCTTCGGCTGCGGCGCTGACTGCGGCCTGGCCGTCGGCGTTAAAGTTGCCAACGACATTATCGGCCTGGCCGATAATGTCGTTAGTTCGGCTGACCACGATTTCGTCGGTCAGTCTTTTGGCTACGGAGCCATCGGTGTCGGGGTGATATTCCCAGGCGCCGCCGGTAATCTCCTCGATGGTGAGGTTGCGGTAAACTTCGCAGTAGCCGTAGTTCCCCACGGTGCACTCCTCGAACATGAAGCCGATGGTATTGTTGAGCTGCCATGTCATGGTGGAGTAGCACGAGGCCTTGTCGGAAACCTGGAAGAAGCCGTTCCAGACGTTGAAGTCAGAGGGCTCGTCGAAGTCGGAGCCTGACGATAGAATCTTCCATGCGAGCGACACCTTTTCGCGGGCGGTGCTGTTGGGGAAGCTCTGCAATGCAACGTAGGCCTGCTCGCCGGTCGAAGTGTTTCTGACGGGGAGCACCATGATTTCGCCGTTGCAGGCATTGATGCCGTGGCCGGTGCCGAGGTTAGAGTTGATGCACGAGCCCCAGTAGCCTTCGGCCTTGACGGGGTCGGTGTAATGGAACACGTTGAAGTTGCGGCCGCCGCTGTTGCCGCGTGCGGCGAGCAGAATCGAGCCGTCGGGAAGCTCTTCACACTTGGGCTCGTCGCCGTTGGCGCTTACTGCAGGATTCTTCGGGTCGCCGAGAATGTGCCAGTTATGACCGAAGTCGTCGGAGTAGAGCACCCAGTTTGAAATGTTGGATGCTGCGGCGTTGCGGCCGCTCATCACGCAGTAAATGCGATAGTGCGAGCCGACCTTGATGCGCGAGCTTTGAATCATGCGGCCTGAACCGACGAACTGGCCGTCGATGTAGCCATAGGTGCAGTTGTCGTCGAAGAGCGAATAAATCTGTTCCCACTGGCCATAGTCGGGCTCGGTCCAGGTGATGCCGCCGTCGGAGCTCCACCAGCGGGCCGAGGGCTGCGGATCGTCGCGCCGGCTGGAGAAGAAGCCCATGCGGCCGCAGCATGCCACAACGAGAATCTCGCCGGTTTCACGGTCGGAAACCGATGCGGGGTCGCCGAAGCCGCAGTCGAGGTTGGTTACGCTCTGCTTGGTGCCGGCGGGAGTGGCTGCGCCGGTGCCGCGTGCCACGGGGTTGCCCTCGGCGTTGCGCATGTCGTCGGGCATCGACCATGTCTGGCCGTTGTCGTCAGAGTAGCTCATGTGCAGGTCAATGCGTCCGGCGCCGATGTCGCCGCCGCAGTAGCGGTAGTCGTTGATGGCGAGCAGGCGGCCCTTGTGTTCGCCGGCCTGAACGGTGACGATTGAGGGAATGCGGTAAACGATGTTGAAGTCGGGTGTGCCGTCATAGCGGAACACTACATAGCCGTTGTCGGAGGCCACGGGGGTGGCAATGTCGCGGGCAATGATGCTGCTGATGCGGGCGGGGCCGTGAACAGGAAGCTGGCTCGCGTTTTCGCCGCGCGAGTCAAACTGGCGGGCAGTGCCGTCGGCATAGCGGATATAGCAGCTCTTGACCACACGGCCTTCGGGGGCGGTGAAGAAGTAATCGCAGTTGCCCAGGCTGATGGTGCCGTCGGCTTCGGCTTTGGCAGCGACAGAGCCGGTGAGCTTGATGAGCGGGTCGGTGCTGACGGTGACTGAGCCGTCGGCGTTGACTTCGAGGTTGCCGCGCAGCGACTGGGGCTTCAACACGACTTCCGAGCCGGCGTCGGCGCCTGCAGTCCAGAAGGCCAGACGGTTGCCGCGGTTGTTGAGCTTATAAGACGTGTTGCCCTGCTCGTAGACGTAATATGAGCCGTTGTTGCTCGACGAAGCAGTGAAGTTCCAGAGATAGCTCTGGCCTTCGACGCCCGGAGCCTTCAGGGTGGGGTAGGCCGAGCCTCCCTGGTCGGAGCCGACAGGGTTGGAGGGTGCGGCAAGAGATTTTGCCGTGCCTTCGGCGCGGTTGTAGATGGCGTAGCCGCTGGCGTCGTTGCCGACAAAGCACCAAAGGTCGCCGTCTGTCGGTATGGCTGTTGTTTGCTGCAGGGGCATGGAGCCGTTGGCTTCGATGTTTGTCAGGTAGAAGCCGCTGGCGGCAATCTGCATTGTGTACCACTTCGTTTCGGCGGCAAATTGGCCGTCAGTGATAGTGGTGGGCTCCACTGGACCGGCAAACGCGCCGAGAGCTGTGGTTCCGAGGGCGGTTAACAATAGTTTTCTAATCATAGAATGTGTGATTTTGGATGGTTGATTGTTACTTGCAAAGATAATAATAATCCTTAAGTTGACAAAATTGCGCCGGGCGGTATTGTCGTACGGTGTCATTGACATCCAGCTTTTAAGGGTCTCAGGCCCCCGCAGGGTTTGTTCTAAATGCAGTTATCGTTGGCCGAAAGGTCGAAAGCGGTGTTAAAAATGGCTAAAACGGGCACTCTCGTATGTTTTATAGCATAAAAATGTCAGTTCTAATGGTTATCTTTGCACCGAAATTCGTCAGTATATCTATTTTAGGGAAAATAAATTAACAACTATGAAGAGAAATCTTTACTACATCGGACTCGCCATCGTGGCCCTGTCCGCAGTTTCCTCGCTCAGCTCATGTGGCGGCAAAGGAGATGCCGCTGCTGCAGCCGCCGCAATGCGCGGTCAGGCTCCGTCGCTTGCCGTACAAACAATCCAGCCTGCGGCTATCGAGCTCCAGAGCCTCTATCCTGCTACTATCAAGGGTAAAACCGACATTGAAGTGCGTCCCATGATCAGCGGCAACATCACTGCCGTCCATGTTGACGAAGGCGCCCATGTACAGAAGGGTCAGTTGCTCTTCACCATTGACCAGGTGCCCTATCAGGCTGCTGTAGAACAGGCCGAAGCGTCTGTCAATGTGGCCAAGACCGCAGTTGAAACCGCGCAGATTTCGGTTAACTCAAACCGTGCGCTCCACGAAAAGAATATTATTTCGGATAACGCCATGCGCATTTCTGAAAACCAGCTCGCCCAGGCCCAGGCTCAGCTCGCCCAGGCCCAGGCCGGTCTCACCAACGCCCGCAAGAATCTGAGCTACACTCAGGTCGTTGCTCCGTCGAGCGGCGTAGTCGGCTCGATTCCCTTGCGTGTAGGTGCCTTGGCGTCACCTTCGGGCATGGCTCTGACCACCGTGAGCGACAACTCGGAGGTCTATGCCTACTTCTCGCTGACCGAACGCCAGATTCTTGACCTGACCAAGGGCGGTGAAACCAGCCTCAATGCGGCCATCGCAGCTATGCCTGCCGTTAAGCTCAAACTTGCCAACGGTGCGGTTTATGGCAGCGAAGGCAAGGTTGCCACAGTCAGCGGTGTTATTGACCCCAGCACCGGCGCCAGCACCGTCAGAGCCCTGTTCAAGAACGCCAACGGCGTGCTCCGCAGCGGTTCGACCGGCTCGATTATCGTGCCCGAAAGCTACACTGACGTCATCGTGATTCCCCAGACCGCAACAACCGAAGTGCAGGGCAACCGCTTTGTGTTCGTGCTCGACGAGAACAACACCCTCCACCAGACTCCCATCGAAGTGCTGCCCAACCAGGACGGCAAGAACTTTGTGGTAACCTCGGGCCTCAAGGCCGGCGACGTCATCGTAGTGCAAGGCGTTGGCACCACCGCCCGCGACGGCGTGACCATCCAGCCTGTCGACGCCGCAGCCGCCGCTCAACAACAGTCTTCCAACCAAGCTGAACAGAAATGAAATTAGATACCTTTATTAACCGTCCGGTGCTCTCGACGGTTATTTCGATTTTCATCGTGCTGCTGGGTTTGATAGGCCTGTCATCGCTGCCTATCATTCAGTTTCCCGACATTGCGCCGCCGACAATCTCAGTCAGCACCACCTATGCCGGCGCTAACGCCCAGGCCGTGCTCAACTCCGTAATCGCCCCTCTCGAAGAGTCGATCAACGGCGCTGAAGGCATGACCTATATGGAGTCGACAGCAACCAATACCGGTTCGGCCAATATCTCCGTGTATTTCGAGCAGGGTTTTGACCCCGACATGGCTGCGGTCGACGTGCAGAACCGTGTGGCCAAGGCTCAGAACCTGCTCCCCTCCGAGGTGCTTCAGGTCGGTGTGACCACCCAGAAGCGTCAGTCGTCGATGCTTGTCGGCATCGCGCTCTATGACACCACCGGCGTATATTCCGCCGAGTTCCTCGACAACTATCTGAAGATTAATGTGGTTCCGGTGCTGCAGCGTGTGTCGGGCGTGGGCGACGTAATGTGTATGTCGGCCGACTACTCGATGCGCATATGGCTCAAGCCCGAAAAGATGGCTCAGTATGGCCTCGTTCCGACCGACATTTCGCAGGCCATAGCCGAACAGAACCTCGAGGCCGCTCCCGGCACCTTCGGCTCGCAGGGCAACCAGAGCTTCGAGTACACCATGCGCTACAAAGGCCGTCTGATTACCGAAAAGGAATTCGAGGATATCGTTGTGCGCGCAAGTTCCGACGGCGATGTGCTCTACCTTAAGGATGTGGCCGACGTTGAACTCGGACGTGTCACCTACGGCTTTGCCAACCACCTCAACGGCCATCTGTCGTCGTTTGCAATGGTGTTCCAGACCGCAGGCTCCAACGCTACGCAGATTATCAACGACTGTCTTGCCGAAGTCGACAAGATGCGCGCCGACCTTCCTCCGGGTCTTGATTTCGCAATTCCGATGAATAACAATGACTTCCTCTATGCGTCGATAAACCATGTGGTTCAGACGCTCATCGAGGCATTCATTCTCGTGTTCTTCGTGACCTACCTGTTCCTGCAGGATATCCGTTCTACCGTCATTCCCGCAATCGCCATTCCCGTGGCGCTTGTCGGCACCTTCTTCGGCATGAGCATGATCGGTTTCTCGGTCAACCTGATTACCCTTTCGGCTCTCGTGCTTGCCATCGCGATTGTGGTCGACGACGCGATTGTGGTCGTCGAGGCGGTCCACGCCAAACTCGACGTCGGCTACAAGTCGGCCCGCAAGGCTGCCATCGACGCCATGGGCGAAATCGGCGGCGCAATCATCTCGATTACGCTCGTCATGATGCTCGTGTTCATTCCCGTGAGCTTCATGTCGGGAACCTCGGGCGTGTTCTACCGTCAGTTCGGTCTGACCATGGCCATGGCTATCGGCTTCTCGGCTGTCAACGCATTGACCCTTAGCCCCGCTCTCTGCGCAGTGTTCCTCAAGCCCCACAAAGGCGAGGAAGACGAGTCCAATGCGACCCTCGGCGCCCGCGTCAAGGAGAACATGACCGGCGCAGCAAAGGGCCTTAAGCGCCGCTTCGTCTTCCCCCCGCTGGTAACAACCCTGCTGCTCGTGGCAACGATTACCTTTATGGTGCTCGGATGGTTCACGTTCGATAATGTGATTGTCAGCGTTGTTGCCTGGATTATTGCCGTGTTTGCCGTAATCGGTCTGTTCAGCCGCCGCTTCAAGGACTCGTTCGAGCGCATGTTCGCCAAGCTCCAGAATGGCTACCGTAAGGTGTCGAACTTCTTTATGAATCATAAAATCACGTCGTTCGGCGCGGTTATTGCCAGCGTCGGTGTGCTTGTGTGGCTTATGGCGGTGACTCCGACCGAGCTCGTTCCGGGCGAGGATACCGGCACACTGTTTGTCATGGTCAACATGCCTCCGGGCACCTCGCAGGAGCGCACCGAGGCTACGATGAACCAGGTGCAGGGCATTCTCGACAAGATTCCCGCCGTCGAATACTCACAGCAGATTCTCGGCTATAGCTTCATTGCCGGCCAGGGCTCGACCTACGGCACCTTCATTATCAAGCTGAAAAACTGGAGTCAGCGCGGCGCCGACGAGAGCGCCAACGCGGTGCTCGGCCAGATATACGGCATGACCGGCCAGATTGTCAAGGACGGTACGGTCGTGGCCTTTGCTCCCCCGATGATTTCAGGTTTCGGTGTGACCAACGGCTTTGAACTGAAGATGCAGGACCGCACCGGCGGTGACATCAATGAGTTCTTCGGCATTGTGCAGAACTTCCTTGCGCAGCTCAACGCCCAGCCTGAAATCCAGATGGCATACACCACGTTCAACCCCACCTTCCCGCAGTATAAGATTGACCTCGACGCTGCCAAGGTGAAGCAGGCCGGACTCAGCCCGTCGCAGATACTGGCAGCTCTTCAGGGCTACTATGGCGGCATGTATGTCAGCAACTTCAACCGTTTCGGTAAGATTTACCGCGTAATGATGCAGGCCAATCCCGAGGCGCGCGTCAGTCCTGAAACCCTCGAGAGCATCAAGGTCAAGAATCTCGTCACCGGCGAAATGGCTTCGGTAAGCAACTTCATCTCACTGGAGCGCGTCTACGCCCCTGACCTTCTGAACCGATTCAATATGTTCCAGTCGATTTCGGTTACCGGTAATCCGGCAAGCGGTTACTCGTCCGGTCAGGCTCTGGAGGCAATTGCCCGAGTGGCAAAGACCGCCCTCCCCGCCGGCTATGGCTATGAATACTCCGGCATAACCCGTCAGGAGTCGCAGCAGGGCTCTAATGCCACCGCAATGATTTTCGGCCTCTGTCTGCTCTTCGTCTACCTGCTGTTGTCGGCTCAGTATGAGAGCTATATTGTGCCCTGGGCGGTTATCTTCTCGATTCCGTTCGGCCTGATGGGCTCGTTTGTCTTTGCCCTGATGTTTGGCGTGACCAACAATATCTACTTCCAGATTGCGCTCATCATGCTTATCGGTCTGCTCGCCAAAAACGCCATTCTGATTGTCGAATTCGCTCTTGAGCGCCGCCGCACCGGCATGAGCGTCGTCAACGCCGCAATTCAGGGTGCATCGGCCCGTCTGCGCGCAATTCTGATGACGTCGATTGCGCTGATTATCGGTCTGCTCCCGCTGATGTTCTCGCACGGCGTAGGCGCTACCGGCAACCGCTCGCTCGGCGTAGGCTCTATCGGCGGCATGCTTATCGGCATGGTTCTGCAGCTGCTCTTCGTTCCGGCCCTGTTCGTGATTTTCCAGAAAATTCAGGAAAAGATTTCGCCGCTGAAGTGGCAGGATACCAACAACTCCGGCATCGGAGCCGAAATCGAGCAGTATTCAAGGTAAATAAATATCAAAATTGAAGAATAAATGAAATTCTCAAATAAAATAGCGGCTATGTCGCTGGTGGTGGCTTTCTCGGCCACCACCACCGGCTGCCACATATACAAGAAGTTCGACATGCCCGAGTCATCGGCCGTCACCGCCGAGTATGTCGAGGCTCAGTCGCAGCCGGTCGATTCGACCGCGCTCGGTAACCTGCCGTGGCAGCAGGTGTTCATTGATCCCGTGCTCCAGGATATTATCGGCCAGGCTCTTGACAATAACGTGGACCTCAAGAATGCAAAACTCAACATCGACGTGGCCCATGCCAACATGCTTGGCGCGCGCCTGAGCTATCTGCCGTCGGTAGTGCTCTCGCCCAACGCGGGCATCTCGCGCTCGAGCATCAAGGGCACTTCATGGAGCGAATGGACATATCAGATTCCTCTTTCGGTGAGCTGGGAAATTGACGTGTTCGGCAAGACCCTCAACGCCAAGCGTTCGGCCGAGGCTACCTACCAGCAGTCGAAAGACTACGAGCAGGCCGTTCGCTCGCAGATTATCGGCGCTGTGGCCAACTGCTACTATGCCATCTCGTCGATCGAGGGTCAGCTCGACCTTCAGCGCCAGACTGCCAAAAACTGGGAAAAGTCGGTTCAGATGATGAAAGATGTATGGGAAGCCGGCAACACCACTGCGGCTGCCGTATTTCAGAGCTCCGCCCAGTATGAAAGCATTCTCGCATCGATTGCCGACCTGGAGACCTCGCTCCATGAAATGAACAATACGATGTCGCTGCTCGTCGGCGTGATGCCTCAGACATGGGCCATTCCTGCCGCTCAGAGCATGAGTCTGCCTGCCGAGTACAATGCCGGAGTGCCGATGGTGGCCCTGGCCAACCGTCCTGATGTGCGCGCCCAGGAGCGCTCGCTCGCCGTTGCCTACTACGCAACCAACTCGGCCCGCGCTGCGTTCTATCCCTCGCTCAGCATCTCGCCCGTCGGCGGCTTTACAAACTCGCTCGGAAGCACCGTGTTCAACCCCGGAAAGTGGTTTATCAACCTTGCAGGCCAGCTCACCGCGCCCCTGTTTATGCGCGGTCAGAACATTGCCCGCCTCAAGGCTGCCAAGGCCCAGCAGGAACAGTCGCTCAACTCGTTCGAAAACACTCTGATGAAGGCGTCGGCCGAGGTGGGCAGCGCCCTGGTCACCTATAACAACGCCGTGGCCAAGGAATATCACCTGGCCGGTCAGGTCGAGAATCTCGTCAAAGCGGTCGACGTTACCGAAACCCTTTTCCTCCACTCGGCCACTAACTACAATACAACCTATCTGGAGGTAATCACCGCCCAGCAGAACCTGCTCGGCGCGCAGATGAACTTTCTCAACTGCCAGCTTTCGCGCAGCCAGGCCGCAATCAATCTCTATCAGAGCCTCGGCGGCGGCCGCTAACTTTTCAATGTTCACACTTAATAATTAAAAGCATATGGTTTCTCCCGCAGCCCACATTGATCCCGCCGCAAAAATCGGCAATAATGTGACCATATATCCCTTCGCGTTCATTGACGCCGACGTTGAAATCGGCGACAACACCGTTGTGATGCCCTATGTCAGCATCATGTCGGGTTCGCGCATCGGCTCCAACTGCAAAATCTACCAGGGCGCCATTATCGGCGCCGATCCCCAGGACTTCCGCTGGAAAGGCGAAAAGACCTATTGCTTCATCGGCAACAACACCATTGTGCGCGAAAACGTGATTGTCAATCGAGGCATCGCCGCCGAGCGCGGCACACGCATCGGTTCTGACTGCTTCATCATGGCCAAGAGCCATATCGGTCATGACACGACTATTGCCGATAAGGTAGTCGTAGGCAACGGCGCCACTCTGGCCGGCGACGTCGAGGTAGGCGCATGCTCGATTCTGTCGAGCAACGTGATTCTCCACGAGCGTAGCCACGTTGGCTGCTGGGCTGTCGTCAAGGGCGGCTGCCGCATCGGCTCCAATGTTCCCCCTTACGTAATCATTGCCCACAATCCCGCCGAATTCTTCGGCGTGAACGCGTGGATTATGAAGAAGCATGGCTTCAGCGACGATACAATCGACGATATTGCCAAGGCGTATCGCCATCTGTATCAGTCGGGCACATCGGTATTCAACGCCCTCAAGCGTATTGAGGCCGACGTTGAGCCGAGCGAGCATCGCGAGGAAATCCTGTCGTTCATCCGCGATAACAACTTGCGTGTTGTCGGCGCTCATCTTGACATTGTCGAAGACTGATGTCGGCAAAAACGCTCCGTAAAGCTATCAGTTACATAATCCCACCGGTCATTACGGTGGGATTATGTTATGTATTGTATTCGGGCATCGACATGGCCGGCATTGTCAGCGGCGCGCGTCTGTGCAATCCGCTGCTTGTGTGTCTGTTTCTGCTGTGCAATGTGCTCGCCATGGTTATTCGCGGCTTGCGTTGGCGCCTTCAGCTGCGCGCTATCGGCGTTGACCCCGGCGTCGGAGCCATGAGCCGCTCCATATTCGGCACCTATGCCGTCAACCTCGTGTTTCCGCGCATGGGCGAGTTTTGGCGCTGCGCCTATATTGCACGCCTCAAGTCCGCGCCGTTTTCGAGCGTGTTCGGCACCATGGTGGCCGACCGTCTGAGCGACACTATGATGGTGGCCCTCATCAGCCTGCCGGCGTTTATTTTCTCGTCGTCGGCGCTGAGCCGTTTCCTTGCAGAGGCGCAGTTGCCTGTCGACAAACTGATGTCGTGGCCTCTATGGTGCCTGGCGGGGCTCTGCCTGCCGGCGCTGTTATACCTGGCTCTGAGCAAGGGCGGGTTTGCCGTCAGGGCGCGCGGTTTCATTATTCGCACCTGGCGCGGCTTCGTCGTGATATTCCGAATGCCGCATCGTCTGACATGGCTGGCGCTCACGCTCGGCATCTGGGGCTTCTATCTGCTCGGCATGTGGATTTCAATGGAGGCTTATCCGCCGCTGGCGTCGCTTGTCGAGACCGTGGGCGCGGAGTCGGTTCTCGTTACTTTCGTTTTCGGCTCGCTCGCCATGGCCATTCCTTCCAATGGCGGCATCGGCCCATGGCAGTTTGCCATTGTCATTGCTTTGTCGGGCCTCTACGGCCTGCCGCGCGAGCAGGCGCTCGTGTTCGCTACGCTGAACCTCGGAGCGACGACGCTGCTCACCGTGCTGTTAGGACTGGCATCGTTCGTCTACATAGCCGTTACGCGTCGTTAGCTCTCCCTTCCCCCTCCCCAAAAAAATAATGTCGTCCGAATCAGTTGGTCCGGGCGACATTGTTTTTTCAGGGGGATGGATATTACTTGCTGCGCCGCAGAATGTGGGCGAGCAGGTCGAGCAGAGCTGATCGTGCGGGGGTGTCGGCAAAGGCGGCGCACAGGGCGGCCGCGGCCTCGTCGGCCAGCTGTTGCATCTTGGTGCGGGCGTATTCGATGCCGCCGTTGGCTATGGCATATTGCGTCAGCCGGTTGATTTCGTCGGCATTCAGGCCGTCTTTGGCTACCAGAGCCAGCATCATATCGCGGTTGGGGGCGTCGTCGCGCAGCAACACGCTCAGCAGCGGCAGGGTTACCTTGCCTTCGCGCAGGTCGTTGCCTGTGGGCTTGCCGATTTCGGTTTCGCGCAGGTAGTAATCGAAAATGTCGTCAGTAATCTGGAAGCAGAGCCCGAGGTTTTTGGCAAACAGGCGCAGAGCATCGAGCCTCTTGTCGCTGTTGTCAGCACCGGCGGCGAAGGCTCCCATTTCCGAACAGGCCACGAAGAGTGAGGCCGTTTTGTTGTCGATTGTGTTGAAATAGGCCTGTTCGCTCAGCCGGTGATAGCGGGCGTTGTAAATCTGGTTGAGTTCGCCCATTGCAAGGCGTCGGCCCAGCGAAGCGAGGGTGTTGATGATGCGGATATCGGACGTTTCGCTTGCAAGTTGAAGCGAGGTCGAGGTGAAGAAGTCGCCGACGAGCACTGCGATGTGGTTATCCCAGATTCCGTTGATGGTCGGCTGGTTACGGCGCATTTTTGACTCGTCGACCACGTCGTCGTGAATCAGCGATGCGTTATGGAGCATTTCGACCGAAGCAGCCGCCGAGATGATTTTGGGCGTGATGCTCTCAACGAAGAGTCGCGCCGACAGAATCACCACGATTGGTCGTATTTGCTTGCCCTTGCGCTGCAGGTATTCCTCGACTATGCCGTTCATCATGTCGTTGCTCGACGAAAGGGCGAGGAGAATACGGTTGTTGAGCTCTCGCAGTTCGGGGGCGATAGTCCGGGCAATAGGTTCGAGCGTCGGGAGGGTGCTGGTGGTCATTGGGTCAGTCTAAAAGGGATGACAGTGCGGGAATGGCGTCGAATGCCGTCTGGTCGGGGCGAATCGGCGTTACGGTTACGTAACGGCGTTTGAGCCAGTAGGTGTCGCCGGCGGGATTTTCGGGCTCGAAGTCTACGTAGTCGCCGGCTAGCCAGTAGAACTTCTGGCCATGGGGCGATGTGTAATCCTTGAACTCCTCGGTCCAGCGGCCGGGGGCGCAGGTCGTGACCTTGATTCCTTCCGGTACACAGTTTTTAGGCATGTTGACATTAAGGCAAACGCCCTTGGGCAGACCTTTTTCGAGCACCAGCGCCGCAATTTTCTGAATGAAGGGAGTGGTGTGGGTGAAGTCTGCGTCGGGGTGATGGTCGAGCAGCGAGAAGCCGATTGCCGGAATGCCGGCCATGCAGGCCTCCATAGCCGCGCCCATCGTGCCCGAGTAGATGTTGGAGTTTCCGGCGTTCGAACCGTGGTTCACGCCCGATAGCATAAGGTCGGGATAGCTGGGCAGGGCGGCGTGCAGGCCGAGTTTGACGCAGTCGACAGGCGTTCCGGTAACTGCAAACATCCGGGCTCCGTTGTAGTCGGGATGTTCAATCAGCCGGAGCGGCCCGTCGGCCGTGATGGCGCTGCTCATTCCCGAGCAGTGGCCTGCCGGAGCGACGGCGTAGATTTCGGCGTCGATGTGCATGGCATTCACGCTGTCGATCAGATGGTGCAGGCCGCGGGCGTCGATGCCGTCGTCGTTGGAAATGAGTATCAGGGGGCGTTTGTTGTTCATTTAAGCAGTTGGAGGAGGTTAGACGAGGTGGGCTACGTTCTCTTCGCGCGAGCCGGGAAGAAGGTCTACCACGGGAATTTCAATCATGGTGTAGCAGCCGGGTTGCTGACGCATGGCGGCGCGGGCGGCACCGACAAGAATCTGGGCGGTCAGGGCGGGGTTGTTGATGGCCATGTTGAACTCAAAGCGCTGTGAGGGGGTGCGGCCCGAGGTGCCTTTGCGGGTCATGTTGACGCCGTGGCCCATGTCGCGGACGGCATCGACCGACTTGACCTCGATGACGTGGGTCTCGTCTGACGCGAAGTAGGGGTCGGCCTTGATGGCGGCGGTCACTTCGGCGAGGTCGGCGCCGGGCAGAAGCTCGACGTAGACCATGCGGCGGTGAATGCCGGTGCCGAGCGGAATGGTCATTGACAGAGCGTCTTTTACACCCTGCTTCGAGCGCACGCAGACGCTATGGCCCATGCTCATGCCGGGGCCGAAGTTGGTGTAGGTCACGCCCTTGGGGGCGGCGACCTCCATCAGTGCGCGCACAATGGAGTCGGAGCCCGGGTCCCATCCGGCCGATATCACGGCCACAGTGCCGTTGGCGCGGGCCACTTCGCCGAGGTTATGGCGCAAGGCGGGGATAGAGCCGTGAATGTCAAACGAGTCTACCGTATTTATGCCTGCCGCAAGATATTTGGCGGCGTTTTCCTCGACATGGCGGGTAGGCGTGGCCAGGATGGCCACGTCTACTTTGCCGAGTTTGTTTATGTCGTCGACCACGGCGTAATCGCGCAGTTCTGCCGGCGGATTTTCCGCTGAGCGGCGCACGATGCCTGCGAGCTCCATGTCGGGAGCTTCGAGAACGGAATCAAGAACGTAGCGTCCGATGTTGCCGTAGCCTACAATTGCAACTTTTATCATTTGGATCAGTTGAGTTTTTCTACGATTTCGCGGGTGTCGCGGGCAATGGTGAGTTCCTCGTCGGTAGGCACTACAACGACCTTGACTTTCGAGGCGGGGGTGGAGATGACGGTTTCAGTGCCGCGCACGGTGGCGTTGAGGGCCTTGTCGAGTTCTACACCCATGAACTTCAGGGGTTCGCACACGTTTTCACGTACGCCGGTCTGGTTTTCGCCTACGCCGCCGGTGAAAACGATGATGTCTACGCCGCCCATTTCGGCCGCATATGCGCCGACGTATTTGATGATGCGGTGTTCATACATGTCGAGCGCAAGGGTTGCGCGTTCGTGGCCGGCAATGACTGCGGCTTCGATTTCGCGCATGTCGTTCGAGAGGCCGGAAATGGCAGCGACGCCGCTCTCTTTGTTGATCATGCGCTGAATGTCGGCGTCGCTCAGGCCGTGGCGCTCCATCAGGTAGGTCAGCGCGCCCGGGTCGACGTCGCCGCAGCGGGTGCCCATCATGAGGCCTTCGGTGGGGGTCAGGCCCATGGAGGTGTCGATGCTCTTGCCGCCTGCTACTGCGGTAATAGAGCCGCCGTTGCCGATGTGGCAGGTGATGATGCGCTGTTTGGCGGGGTCAACGCCGAGAATTTCACATACGCGCTGCGAAACGTAGCGGTGGCTGGTGCCGTGGAAGCCGTAGCGGCGCAGGCCGTCTTCTTCGTAATACTTATAGGGGAGAGCATACATGTAGGCCTTGGGGGGCATGGTCTGGTGGAAAGCGGTGTCAAACACGCCTACCTGCGGCACGCCGGGCATGAGGTTGTCGATGGCCTCGACGCCGGTCATGTTGGCGGGGTTGTGAAGCGGGGCCAGGGGATAGCATTCGCGAACCATTTCTTTCACCTCGTCGGTGATGAGCACGGAGCCGGAGAATTTGGTGCCGCCATGAACCAGACGGTGGCCGACGGCGTCAATCTGCTTCAGCGAGCCGATGCAGCCGAATTTCGGGTCGGTGAGAATCGACAGCACTGCGCTGACGGCACCGTTGTGGTCTACCAGGCCGAGTTCCTTGACTTCTTTTTCACCGTGGAACTTGAATTTAAGGAAGCCGTCGCTGAGACCGATTTTTTCTACGCCGCCTTCGGCCATAACCTCTTCGGTGGCGGTGTCGATGAGTTTGTATTTAACCGAGCTGCTGCCGCAGTTGAGTACGAGAATTTTCATGTTTTTTCTTGAATTGTGGTTTGTGTTTTTGCAGGGTGGTGCGAAGATTTACTGGTTGCAGGTCATGATGATGGTTTTGTAGATATCCTCCCATGATGCGCCGCGGCTGAGGTCGTTGACCGGAGCGGCGAGGCCCTGCAGAACGGGGCCGATGGCCTGTGCGCCGCCGATGCGCTGCACCAGCTTGTAGGCGATGTTGCCGACTTCGAGCGAGGGGAATACGAGCACGTTGGCTTTGCCGGCAACCGTTGAGCCGGGAGCTTTCTTGGCAGCTACGACGGGCACCAGAGCGGCATCGGCCTGGAGTTCGCCGTCGAGGTCGAGTCCGGGTTCCATTTCGTGGGCGATTTTGGTTGCTTCGACAACCTTGTCGACACGTTCGTGCTTGCCGGAGCCTTTGGTCGAGAACGAGAGCATGGCAACGTGGGGCTCGATGCCGGCGATGTTGCGTGCGGTTTCTGCCGAACTTACGGCGATCTGAGCGAGCTGACGTGCGTCGGGATCGGGCACGACGGCACAGTCGGCAAAAATCATGATGCCGTCGGTGCCGTAGTCAACGCCTTCGGGCATGAGCATAAGGAATGCGCCCGAAACCACATCGATGCCGGGGCGGGTCTTGATTACCTGGAAGGCGGCGCGCAGCACGTCGCCGGTAGTGTTTTCGGCGCCTGCAACCATGCAGTCGGCGTCGCCGGTCTTGACAATGAGGCAGCCGAGGTAGAGGGGGTTGGCGGCGGTTTTCACTGCCTGTTCCGAGGTCATGCCTTTTGATTTGCGCAACTCGAGTAGCACCGGAGCATAGCGGTCAATCACGGCCTGGTCGGCGGGGTTGACAATGGTGGCACCGGCAATAGCTTCGAGATTGTTGGCGGCGGCCAGGGCGTTGATTTCATCGGGGCTGCCGACGAGGGTGACCTTGGCTAAGCCTTCGGCGAGAATGCGGTTTGCAGCCTTGAGGGTACGGAGTTCGTTGCCCTCGGCGAGGACTACGCGGCGCTGGCGTGAGCGCGCGCGTTCTGTCATGTGTTGTAAAAGGTCCATAAGAGAATGCTTGAAGTGGTCTATTTGACGGCAAATTTACGCAATTTTACTCAATTCGCGAGAGGTTGCAACGTTAAAATTTGTGGCAGCCTTCAAGTATTTCTCTCGGTTCAGGGTTTGAGCCGCGGTCAGCGCCGGTCAATAATTTTGCCGTCTAACAGGTAAATCGTGCGGTCGGCATAGCTCGCGTCGCGTTCGGAGTGGGTCACCATGACTATGGTTGTGCCTTGTCTGTTAAGTTGTTGCAGCAACATCATCACTTCTTCGCCGTTGGCCGAATCCAGATTGCCGGTAGGTTCGTCGGCCAGAATGAGCGGACATTCCGTCACCGTTGCGCGGGCAATGGCCACGCGCTGTTGCTGGCCGCCCGAAAGCTGCTGGGGAAAGTGGCCTGTGCGGTGGGCGATATTCATCTGTTTCAGCGCTTCGGTTACTTTGGCGCGACGTTCGGATTTTTTCATGCCTGAGTATATCAGCGGCAGCTCAACGTTTTCATAAACCGTCAGTTCGTCAATCAGATTGAAGTTCTGGAACACGAAGCCGATGTTGCGCTTGCGCAGCTCGGTCAGCCGGCTTTCGCTCATTGCGGTAGTGTCGGTTCCGTTGAGCAAGTAGCGGCCCGAAGTCGGAGTGTCGAGTGTGCCCAGAATGTTGAGCAGAGTGGACTTGCCGCATCCTGACGGGCCCATAATGGCCGTAAATTCGCCCTTCTTGATTTCGAGGTTCACGTTGTCGAGGGCGCGGGTCTGCACCTCTTCGGTTGTGAAGACCATTGACAGGTTTTCAGTCTTTATCATAATTATTATGTGAGGTTTGATTATTCGTTTCGCAAAATGCGCATCGGCTTGCCGGCAATGACTTTGCAGACCCGGCGCAATACGGTCAGCAAGGCTATGCCCGCAATTGCAATGAATGCCGTCAGGAACGCCTGCCAGGGCAGGGATATGTGGAACGCATAGCTCTCGAGCCAACGGCCCATGAGTATGGCCGACAGAGGAGCGCCTATTGCCGTTGAAATCATGATGAGCAGCGCAAGCTCGCGGGTAAGCAGGCCGAACAGGCGGAACTTGCCTGCGCCGAGCACTTTTCTGATGCCGATTTCTCTGACGCGGGCCATGGTGGAGAAGAGTGTCATAATCCATAGTCCGAGGCAGGCCACGAACACTGCCAGCACCGACGCGCAGATGAATATACGGCTGAAATTGCGGTCCGACTTATAGATTTCGTTCTGATAGTCGGTCAGTCTGAAATATGAGAAGGCCGCGTTCGGGAAGTATGTTTTATAAACGCGTTCTATGCCGTCGATGAATTCAGGAGTAATCTCCGTGTCGGCCATGATGGATATATAAGGTGTGGCTATAATCGGAACCCGTTCCTTGATGAAGAATATTATCGGTTTGAAGGGTACGGCCGGCGATTGCTGGTGATAGTTTCTGACAACTCCGATCACTTCGAGCGGCTCTTTGAGAACCTCCATGGCAATCTGTTGGCCAAGAGCGTCTTCGGTATTGTCATATCCGAGCATTCGTGCAGCTTCCTCGTTGATTACCACCTTGTTGAGCTCGTTGCCATGATTTTCGGAGAAGTCGCGCCCGCAAATAAACTCCGGGCGGTATATGTCAAAATAGTCATGGTCTACGGCAAACATCTGCATGAGTTTTACCTCGGAGATGTCGCTGCCGAAGGGCCGGTTGGTGAAATAGTTTGCCACTTCGATGCCGGGCACGGCGCCTGAAACCGACACGCCTTTTACGGAAGCCTGCTGCCCGAGCCTCTTTTTGAAGTCGCTGACGCGTGAGTCCATGTTGTCGGTCGATGACGGATGTCTGATTATCAGGATGCGCCTGAATGCGTCGGCCGACGTTGAGTTCTGCATGTGGTCGACCTGACGGATAACGATTAATGTGCCTGAAATGAATACGAACGAGGCAATGAACTGAGCTACGGTGAGAGTGCGGCGCAGCGTGGTGCCTTTGCGGCTGTTGAGCAGTTGGCCCCGCATGAAGTCCGACGGTTTGATGCGCGTCTGCATTATAGACGGATAGAGTCCGACAAACAGCACTCCGGCCACGAATATCACCCCGACGGCCGCAGGCATGGCCGGAGATTCGAACATGCCGGCGGTGAAGTCTGTGCCCGTCCAGCTGACGGCAGGGGGGAGCAGGAGCTCGAGCAGGCCGGCGGCGACAGTCAGCGCCAACAGGTTGAGCAGGGCCGATTCCAGCAGCCCCCGGGTTATGATGCTGCGGCGCGATGCTCCGAAAACTTTGTGCAGACCGAACTCGCGGCTGCGTTCCAGGCTGCGGGCAACGGTCAGATTAAGGGCGTTGACCCATCCGATTAGCAACAGTGCTGCGGCCATGGCCATCAGAATGTTGACTACAACGCGGTTGCCCTTGGTTTCCTTTTCGTACGATTTGCGCGGTGTGAGGTGAATTTGGCGCAGCGGAATGAGTTCGATTTTCCAGTCTTTATGTTGCAGGGCGGCTGTGCGGTAGTCGGGCGAAATCCGGGCAAATGCGGTTTCGATGTCGTCGGGATTCCATCCGGGGGCGAGTTTGAGGTAAGTATATACGCCATGAATGAACCAGATGTCGCGCCGCGCTTCAGGAATCGTCGAATAGGAGAGCAGAAAGTCATAGCGTAGGTGGGAATTCCGGGGCATGTCGCCGATGATACCGGTCACTTCGAAATGCTGTTCCGACGCCGGCGTCTTGAATGTCAGCACCTTGCCGATGGGATTGCTTTTGCCGAAATAGCGTGTGGCTGCCCGGCGTGTAATGACAGCCGTGTTGGGCCCGGCGAGCTGGCCGGTAGAGTTGCCTGATATAATCGGAATGTTGAACATTTCAAAGAATGACGGCTCGGTGTAGCAGTAGGCCGTTTCGATAAATTGGCGGTCGGCATAGGTCACTTCCTGTTCGCGGTCCTGGGCGGTCACTCTGACAAAGTTTTCTATGCCGGGAATAGTGCGGCTCATTACCGGGCCGTGGCCGAACGTGGTCGTGGCCCAGTTGTCGGTGAGCACGTCGCCCTCATACAGGCGGCTTTCGGCGCGATATATGCGGTCGCCGTCGTCGTGGAAGTTGTCGAAACTGAGTTCGAACCTTACATAAAGCAGAATCAGCAGCGCTGCACCGATGCAGACCGCCAGGCCCGACACGTTGAGCAGGGTCAGCGATTTTCGAGTCCGCAGGCCTTTGATGATTTGTGACAGATAGTTCATATTTTTATTTTTAAGCGTTTATTATTGCCGAATAGCGCATAGTCGGAAATGATTATCCGCTCGCCGTCGGCCAAGCCTTCGAGTACCTCGTAGTATAGCGGGTTTTGCCGGCCGAGCCTGACCGGCCGCAGGCGGGCGCTGCGCCCGGTCGGGTCGATTACATAAATATGCGTGCCGCCCGCATGCGAGAAGCTGCCGCGGGGAATGATAATGGCGGTCGACGGGTCGCCGAGCCTCAGGTCGAGGTGGCATGTCTGGCCGGCGCGCAGGTTTTCGGGGCGTGTGTCGCAGAAGCTGAGGTCAACCCTGAATCTGCCCTCCCTGACTTCTGGATACACTTTTGATATGACCATTTCGAAGCTCTGCCCCTCGCGTTCGATGGATGCGTGCAGCCCGGGGCTGATGCGCTCGACATAGTGCTCGTCAACTCCTGCCTCGACTTTCAGTTCGGGCGTGATGATCTGGCCGATGCGTTCGCCCCGGGCTATAGTCTGGCCTATCTGGGCGTCAATGTCGCCGAGCACGCCGTCGGCCGGCGCGGTTATATTTAGGTCTTCCAGCCGCTGTCTGACGAGTTGCAGGCTTCTGCGCATGTTGACGATGTTGTCGTCGAGACTTTTCAGTTGGCTTGCACGCAGCAGGCTGTCTTGTCTGATTCGTTCGCTCAGCACGCTCATGCACCTGCCTGCGGCGAGGCTCTCTTCGATGGCGGTCAGATATTCTTCGCGTGCAATCAGCCCTTTGTCATAGAGTCGGGTGCATTGCTCGGCGCGCCGTTGTTTACGGGTCAGCTCTTTCTGAAGCCCGATGCGCTCCTGTTCCAGACGCAGGTGTTCCTGCTCCAGATTCAGGCGGGTGTTGCGCAGCTCGTTTTCCTGGTAAGCCAGATTGGACTCGCTCTGCAATATGCCGATGTTGAGCTGAGTGTTGCTGAGCCTCAAAATGACATCGCCGGCTTTTACCTGCGAGCCCTCCTCGATCAGTTTTTCGTCGACCCGGCCGCCCTCGACGGCGTCGAGATATATGATGCTGGCGGGCGTGACGTGGCCTACGATGCGTATGTAGTCGTTGAATTCGCTGCGGCGGGCGGTGGCGATTGTAATGCTGTCGCGGTCAACGGTCATTGTCGGCGCACTGTCGCGCAGGGCAACACATATTGCCGCACCCGACACTGCCGCGACGCATGCGCCTATGGAGGCGGTGCGACGGTTCCACAGGCGCGATCTGCGCCTGACGGGCGTATCCATTCCGCTGTAGTCTGAGTCCGTTGTCATTGTTTCGGTCTATTGTATGTTTATAACTCGGGGGTTAAGTCTATTATTATAGGAAAGAGCCCGTCCGGTAGAATTGCATCATGCGGTGTGCGAGAGTCTGACGAATCAGCGTGCGTATAATTTCGGTTTTAGCATGCAGGTACAGGTTGCGGGTCTCTATAAGTTCGAAAACAGACATCATCCCTTCCGACCATTTCTCTTCGGCTGCCTTCCATGACGCCTCGGCCGCGGCAAGTTGCTGTTCGGCCTGAAGATATTCGGCCGTTGCGGCGCGAAACGCAAGGAGCGTCTCGTCGATTTCCTTGTGGATGGCTATGCGCATCCGTTCGTTGTCGTTTTTCAACTGCTGCCGGCGAAGTTTCTCTTTCTTTATGTCTGATATGTTGCGCAGGCGTTCAGTCAGCGGAAAGGATACGTTGACGCCGATATGACAATTGTTTCTGACGGCAGGGTAATGCGTCGGGTTGAGGTTGAATTCGAACGCGACTGTCGGCCATACGGCTCCGGCGGCAGCGGCGACCGACGCGCGTGCGGCCTGCTCCTTAATGCGCATGATGGAGAATTCCGGAAGAGCTGACTCAGCGCTGCGGTGCAGTTCGTCGGGCGCCGTAGGGGCGGCGGGCACGGGCCGTAGCTCTTCGGGCATCGTGATGGTCAGCGAGTCTTTGACGCTGCCGGCGTCAAAATTCATCAGCTCTTTGAGTGCGAGCAGCGAGAGGCTGCAGTCATTGGCTTTCACCGTTTCGCGATACAGGTCGGCCTGCAGTGCGGCTTTCATTGCCGCCAGGTCGGCGTCGGACCTCAGGCCGAGCTCTGCCAGGCATACTGTGCGTTCGTAATATAGTTCACTCAGCCTGCGCTGCTCGCCCGCAAGTCTATGTAGCTGTTTGTCAAAGTAATGGCGGTAATAAGCCTCCATGACTTCGAGGGCCAGGTCGTTTTGGGCCGCTTTTTCGGCAAAGGGGCTCATTGATTTGTTGAGCTTGCGGAAGCGCAGGCGGTTAATGCGTGCAAGACCCTCGAAAACGGGCAGCATGACGTTCATTCCGGCCGCACCGCCTTGGCCGGGAACATAGCTGTAGTCGGCTGAGACCGACGGCAGAAAGTCGGTTGCGGCGTCAACGGCCTCAACGCGGGCTATGCCTGATTCGAGCCTCAGGTTATGGAGTCTCAGGTTGTTGTCGATGGCATAGCTGATGCAGCGGTCAACGCTCCAGCCGTCGTTGGCGGCCGAAGTGGCAGTTATTGACAGAAGGAATACTGACAGTGACACCCTCAGTCGACGATATGACCGTTTCGGTTGGTAGTGAATCATGTCTAAGGCCTGGCAAAGAGCGTGCCAGTCGAGCTAATGTGTTGATACTGCGTGTGATGTGTCCGAATGGTGGCTGGTGTCGTGTAAAAATGATTGACGGCCGGTGTAAAGTATTTTTACATGAGTTGCCGGAGCGGGGGTGAACGATAATGGCAAAAAGTGTATAAATATTAGACGTTTATTTGTGGCATAGATGCAAAACCGATAACTTTGCCTTATAAAAAAACATGACTGGATTTATGCTACCGGCCACGATACTGATAGTTGATGACAATAAGAGCGTTTTGTTGTCGCTTGAACTTCTTTTGGAAAAGGAGTTCGGGCGGATTGAGACCGTGTCGCGGCCTGACCGGATTCTGTCAGCGATAGGCCGGCATAAAGTTGACCTGGTTTTGCTTGACATGAATTTCTCGGCCGGCGTTAATTCCGGTAATGAAGGGCTCTATTGGCTTCAACGTATCCGCGAGGTCGAACCGGGGCTGCCGGTTGTTATGCTGACGGCCTACGGTGATGTCGACCTTGCCGTGAAATCTCTGAAAAGAGGTGCCGCCGATTTTGTGCTGAAACCGTGGGATAATGAAAATCTGATCGGCAAGATCAAGTCGGCGTTGCGCGACCGGAGGATGCCGGCTTTGCCTGTCGGAGGCGGGGCTGCGTCAGGTTCGCCGGCCATGGTAATCGGTCATTCGCCTGCAATGATGAATGTTGTTAACATGGTGGCAAAGGTTGCCAAGACTGATGCCAATATTCTCATTTATGGCGAGAACGGAACTGGCAAGGAGATGTTGGCCCGTGAGATTCACCGATTGTCGCTGCGTTCACATCGCGCAATGATGAATGTCGATATGGGAGCCGTCAGCGAGGCGTTGTTCGAGAGCGAGCTGTTCGGTCATGAAAAGGGTGCTTTTACCGACGCGCGCGAATGTCGGACGGGCAAATTCGAGGCGGCCGACGGGAGTACGCTTTTTCTCGACGAACTGGGCAACCTGTCGTTGCCTATGCAGGCCAAACTGCTGGTAGCGTTGCAAAACCGCGAGATTTCACGTCTTGGCAGCAATCGCAAAATCAAGGTCGATATAAGGCTTATTTCGGCAACTAACAGAAATCTGCGCGAAATGGTCGGTCAGTCGCTGTTTCGCGAAGATTTGTTTTATCGCATAAACACTATTGAAATCGAGATTCCGCCGTTGCGCCGTCGAAGGGAGGATATAACGCTGTTTGCCGAGTATTTTCTGAAGAAATATGCCGTTATGTATCGGCGCCCGGGCATGACCATTCACCCTCAAGCGCTCAAGAAACTCGAGGAGCATGACTGGCCGGGAAATATCCGTGAATTGCAATATACGGTGGAGAAGGCGGTGATTCTTGCCGACAAGAGCATTATACGTGCCTCCGACATTACGCTGCATCCGGGAGGAATGTCTGTTTCAGCCGGCGCGACGAGCCTCGCTGAGGTTGAGCGGCAAACCATTATGGCGGCAATAACGCGCCATGACGGCAATCTGACGGCTGCGGCTGCGCAGCTCGGCGTCAGCCGTCAGACGTTATATAACAAGCTGAAACGCTTTAACCTTTAGTCGCGGCTGCCGGAGCAATGTTCAGTGTGAGGCTTTATATCCGCGTGTTGGCCTATGTGGCCGCCATTGTTTTGTTTGCCGGGTTCGGAGTTGCCGGTCTGGCAGGCGGCCGCGCGGTGATTTTCGGAGCCATTTCCATCATAGTCTCGTTGGTGATTGTCGCCAGGCTCGTTTATGCGCTGAATGCGGTTAACCGTCGTGTGAGGCTGTTTCTCGATTCAATAACAGGCGATTCGACTGAGTTCAGTTTTCCCGAGAATGCATCAGGCCGCGAGGAGCGCCTTCTTCACCGCGAGTTCAACAGGGTCTACGAGCGGCTTGCCGCCCATCGGGCGGAAGAGTTTGAGCGTGAACTCGCAAGGAAGGAATATGAGTCGTGGGAGAAGCTGATGCATGTGCTGACACATGAAATCATGAACTCCATCAGTCCGATAGTGTCGCTCTCGGGCACTTTGCAGTCATACTTCAAGCCAGGCGCCGATGGAGCGCATGGCCCGATTGACGACGCTGTAATCTCAAAGACGGTCAGGGCGCTTGAAACCATCAGATGTCAGGGTGAGCATCTGATATACTTCACCGAGGCATATCGCCAGCTTGCATTTCTGAAACGTCCGGAGCCTGCGCCGTTCTCTCTGCGTGAAATGATTGATGCGACCGTAACGCTGTTTGCCGATGAGATGGCAGAGTGCGGGGTCAAGTTTTCAGTCAGCTTTGACAGGTCGGATGTAGTTGTGTTCGCCGACGAGAAAATGCTGATGAGGGTGTTGATAAATCTGTTGAAAAATTCGCTTCAGGCCCTTGAAGATATGGCCACGGCCGGTGAAATCGGGCTGACTGTCGAGGTTGACGATTGCCGCAGGGAACTTTGCGTCCGGGTTACCGACAATGGCCCCGGCATTCCCGACGGCCTGGCTGATGAAATCTTCATTCCGTTTTTCACCACCAAGCCCGGCGGGTCCGGCATAGGCTTGAGTCTGTCGCGCCAGATTATGAGGATGCACGGCGGCGATTTGACAGTGGGGACGAACTATGTCGGCCGCACTGTCTTTGCCGCCCGATTACCGCTCGAGCCCTTTCGCGTTCGCTGTTGAGAGCAGCTCGGCGAAAGGGCTCGGGTAAATGTGGGCGGAACGGATTGACTGTCTCTGAGTCGGGTTTACTTCTTGTTGTGATAGCCGTAGCCGTATGAGCCGTAGACTCCGTGAACGGTGTCGGTTGCGTTCAGAATCAGCGCGAGGTTGTTGTAGCGGTGCTGGCTGTAGAGCTGTTGCAGTACCTTGAGGTCGCACTTTTCGAACAGGCCGCTGCGCATCACGAAGATTGTCATGTCGACATAGGGGTTGAGCAGGCGGGCGTCGGCCACGATTTCGACCGGCGGGCAGTCAAAGAGGATGTAGTCGTAGCGTTCGCGGAGCTCGTCGATGAGGCGTTCGAGGTTGGGCGAGTAGAGCAGCTCGGTCGGATTGGGCGGAATGAGGCCTTCGGGAAGAATGTCGAGGTTTTCGATTCCGTTGACGTTGCGGACTATCAAATCGTCGAGGTTGGTGTTCTTGCCGATAAGGTAGTCAACTATGCCCTTGCGCGGCGAGCCGGCGTTTTGGCTGACGGTGCCTTTGCGCAGGTCCATGTCGACGAGACATGTCTTTTTGTTTTTGATTGCGAAAATCGCCGCCGTGTTGAGGCTGATGAATGTTTTGCCCGAGCCAGGATTGAGGCTGACCACCATGATGGTCTTGCCGAGCTTGAGCTCCGAGCGATGGTTCATCGAACCCATGAAGTCGATGTTGGTGCGAATCATGCGGAAGGCCTCGTTGGTAATGTCGCCCGTGTGAGGCCGTACCATAATCTTGCGGGCCGGCGAGGGCTTGTCGGACTGCTTGCGGGCCAGGGAGAAGCGCGACTTTTTGGGGGCGTCGCACAATGGCACTTCGCCGAGGAACGGTATCGGCATGTCCTCGATGTCGCGGCGCGAGCGCACCTTGGTGTTGGTTATTTCGCGCAGGTAGATTATGAGCGTCGGAATCAGCACGCCTACTACCAGAGCAATCAGAATAATCAGGCGATTTTTGGGCGAGGTGGGAATCTCGGGGCCGAACGGCTCGGTAATCATGCGGGTGTTGTAGACGGTAAAGGCCTGGCTGAGCTCGTTTTCCTCGCGGCGCTGGAGCAGGAACAGGTAGAGGCTCTCCTTGACTTTCTGCTTGCGCTCTTCGCTCATCAGGTACTTGGCCTGGCCGGGAGCCGTGGCGAGTTTCGACTGGGTGTTGTTATCGACGGCCGAGATTGCCTTGTAGCGTTTGTTGAGCGATTCGAGGGCCGCGTCGACCGAGGCAAGGATAGCTTCGCGCGTGCGCTTGATGGCGTCGGCCTTCTGGCGCATCAGCGGGCTCTCTTCGGGCATGGTTTCGAGCTTGAGGTTGCGTTCGGCTACGGCGCGGTTATATTCCGTCACCATCATCTGGATGCTCGTGCCACCGATTTCGGCGGTTGCGGGGAGCGGACGGGTAAGGTCGCCGGCCGCAAGTTCGTTTTTCAGATAGCGGCCGATGGCAATTTCCTGGGTGAGCTGGTTGAGCGCCTTCTGGTTTTCGGTGCTTTGTGCCAGATAGAGGTTTGCCATGGTTTCCATATCCATCATGCGGTGCGAGCTCTTGTACTTGGTGATGTTGCTTTCAACGTCGCCGAGTTCATCTTCAATCGACACGAGGCGGTCGTCGATAAACTGCGACGTGGCCATGGCGATTTTGTTCTTGTCGGCAACCCAGCGCTGGTTGTAGGCGTCGACGATCGATGTAAGTATGTCGGAGCCCTTTGCGGCCGACGAGGTGGAGATGGAGAGCATGACGATGTTGCCGCGGTCTTCGTCGAAATTGCTGTTGATGAGCTTGCAGAAGTTGCGGGCGCACGTCTTGACGGGCGAATGGGCGTAATTTATCTTTGAGGGAATGTCGCCTCCTTCGGTCGCGGGCTCTTCGAGGAAATGGGTCGGCTTGATTACGAAAGAGCCTACGGGGGTAATTACCGTGTCGTTAAACGAGGCTTCGATATGGTCTGATTTGACCTTCTTGCCGGCTTTTTTGAATTTGCTGAGCGAGTAGCCCGTCTTTTCATCGTTAATCGCGATGGTGAAGGCGTATGACGAGTTGCGGTTGGTCAGCGAGTCGATGGTCACGACGTCGACCGGCGAGGCCTTGTAGAGGTCTTGCTTACGGAGTCCCTTGCGTGTGGTGTAGACTTCGTTGAGATCGAGCTGCTTCACGACCTGCTCCATGATTTCCGGCGAGGTCATGATGAACATTTCGTTGAGCACCTCGCTTGAAACCGGATTGATGCCGAGCATCGACAGGTCGGCTGCGACGCTCTGCGAGGAGTCGTCCTTGAGCAGGATTTCGGTGGTGCGGGTATAGGATGGAGTTGCTGCCAGCAGGTAGAGGCATGCAACTGCCAGACAGATGCCGACAGAAACGACATACCAGATCCATTTGCTTCGCATCTGGCGGTAGAGGTCGGTCAGTGTGAGTTCGGGCTCATCCGCCGGCATGACGGCTTGAGTTTGCCTGATATCGTTGTCTTCCATTGACTTTTACGGAAAAGGTTATCGTGAAAGGGTTATGGCGAAGGTGGCTATGGTGATGGCGAGAGATGCCAGCGAAGTCCAGAAGCCGATGCTCTTGAATGTGTTCTCGTTAAGGGTGCTTTGGCCGGCGCGCACGTCGTTGGGTTCGACGTAGATGATGTCGTTTTGCTGAATGAAGTATGCCGGTGACTCCAGGAAGGCGGTGTCGCGCAGGTCGAGCTTATAGGCCTTGCGCGTGCCGTCGGGCTGCTCGCGGAGCACCCACACGGCGTCGCGGCGTCCGTAGATGGTCAGGTCGCCGGCAATCGACAGGGCCTCGATCAGAGTCAGGTCGTCTTTGGTGATGGGATAGTTGCCTACGTTTTTGATTTCGCCGATGGTGCTGAACGAGAGGTTGGCGAACTGTACGGTGACGTTGACGGCGTTATGGGAGTCGTCTTTGACCAGATGGGCGGCGATGATGCGGCCCTGGACCGTTTCGGCTATTTCCTGACGGGTCAGGCCTGCAACGTGGACCGTGCCTATTTCGGGCATGTTGATGTCGCCGGTCTTGTTGACGGTGTAGGGGAGTATGACTGAAGAGTTGTTGGCTGTCACGCCGCCGTAATTCATGTTTATTTCGGGGCGTCGGCTGCCTGACAGGAGCGACAGCCTGCCTGCGATTTCCGGGTCGGCTGAGCTGACGTAGACCATGATTTCATCGCCCGGCTGCACCTTGACAGGCTTGCTCGGAGCCTGGTTTATAATGGCTTCGGGGGTGAGCTTTTGCATATAAAGCACCTCTTTCGAGGCGTTGCAGCCTGTTAGCGCCATTGCTATTATGATTGCTCCGGCGGCCATCGCTGCCGCATGCTTGAATTTGCGTAGCATAATGTAAGTTTCTAAGTTGCTTCTTTGTTGTTGATGTGACAATTAAGCGGACGGCAGGTTGGGTCTGCTGTCAGTACGGCGCAAATTTACGCAATTTTTGTGACTCTGACAAGTGTGAGTCAATGCTAATCGTGGTGGTTTGCCCGTTTTATGTTACACAACATACTGAATCGTTTGAGTCTGCGCAGATAGTAGCTGACAAGTATGTCGGGGCGATTTTTAATCAGATTTGTGTCGGCTCCCGACAGCACGGCTTCCGGAGCCATAAGTCGGTAGTCGCGGTGTGCCTTAAGAATTGCGCGCGCGTCGGCAAAGTGGAATGTGGCTACGCTCTTGGCCCAGGCTATGGTGTCGAGCAGGCGCCTGCGTGTCAGGGCCCGGCTGCGATCGGCTGCGGGCAGGTTTTTGTGGAGCAGCAACAGGTTGTTGCGGAAGTTGAGATATGTTTTCTTCGGATTGCCGACAGGCAGCGAGCCGCCTCCGAGGTGCATGACGGCGGCCGAGGGTACGGCGGCGATGTCATGGCCGGCCAGGCGCAGCCTCCAGCAGAGGTCAATTTCTTCCATGTGTGCGAAAAACGAGGTGTCGAGTCCGCCGGCGCTGCGGTAGAGGTCGGTTCTGACCATCAGTGCAGCCCCCGTGGCCCAGTCGCAGTTAATGGGGCTGTCATACTGGCCGTTGTCGGTTTCGACGGTCGAGAAAATGCGACCGCGGCAATAGGGGAAGCCGTTACGGTCGATGAATCCGCCGCAGGCGCCTGCATATTCGAACTTCGACGGGTCGTGCCAGCTCAGAATTTTGGGCTGGCAGGCAGCGCAGCGCGGATGGGCCTCCATGTAGTCAAACAGCGCCCTGTCCCAGCCGGCCACCGGTGCCACGTCGGAGTTGAGCAGAATGGTGTAAGGGGCGTCTGATTGCTCGAGCGCGAGGTTATAGCCGCCGGCAAAGCCATGGTTTTCGGGAAATTCTATGGTCCGGAGGCCGAGCCAGCGTGCGTAGTCGAGCGAGCCGTCGGTCGAGCCGTTGTCGGCGACGATTACCTCCGACAGTTCCAGGTCGGTGGTGTCGAGTACACGCGGCAGAAACTCCTTGAGCAGGTTAAGGCCGTTCCAGTTGAGAATGATGATGTTAATCTGTTTCATCATATGACTTCGCCGATGAATTTGTCGGCTTCGGGGTTGAGCGATTTCAGACGCACGTTGACCACGCGGTTGGCCAGGTCGGGACGCGGTGTCGGAAGTTTGACGCGCAGGTAATTGTCGGTAAAGCCGCCTGTCTTGCCGTGGCTGACGTGCTCGACGAGCATCGGGCGCACCGTTTGGACGAACGGCTCGGAAAAGGCGCGCTGCTTCGCGGTCGAGACGTCGGTCATGACCTGCATGCGGCGGTGTTTCTCCTCGGGGCTGACAACCAGGTCGATGTCGGTCAGGGCACGGGTGCCCGGGCGTTCGGAGTAGGGGAATATGTGGAGCCTCGAAATCGGCAGCGATTCAACGAACTCTCGGCTCTGTTCGAAGCGCTCGGGGCTTTCGCCGCGCGCGCCGACAATGAGGTCTACGCCGATGAACGCGTGAGGCATGGCGCTGCGGATCTTGTTGACTTTTTCGGCAAAAAGGTCCGAAAGGTAGTGGCGCCGCATCAGGCGCAACACGTCGTCCGAGCCACACTGGAGCGGAATGTGGAAATGGGGCATGAACCGGCGGCTGCCGGCCACGAATTCAATGATGCCGTCGGTCAGCAGGTCGGGCTCGATCGAGCTGATGCGGTAGCGCTCGATTCCGTCAACCTTGTCGAGCTCGCGAATGAGGTCGAGAAAGTTATGGTCGGTGCCGTTGCCGAAGTCGCCGATGTTGACGCCGGTGATTACGATTTCCTTGCCTCCCTCGTCGGCAACCCGGCGGGCCTGGTCGACGAGCTGCTCGATTGTGCCGGAGCGCGAGCGGCCGCGGGCGGCGGGAATGGTACAGTAGGTGCACCAGTAGTTGCAGCCGTCCTGAACCTTCAGGAAGTAGCGTGTGCGGTCGCCGCGCGAACATGAGGGCATGAACTCGCGCAGCATGCGCGACGGCACAACCTCGGCCACTTCGGTCGCCGTGCCGCTGACGTAATCGGCAATGCGCAGTTTGTCGTTGATGCCCACAACCATCTCCACTCCGGGCAGCGACGCCGCCTCGACGGGCTGCAGCTGGGCGTAGCAGCCGGTGACGATTATGCGCGCTGACGGATAGCGGGTGTGGAGCGACCTGATGAGCCTGCGGCATTTGCGGTCGGCTTCCTGGGTCACGGAGCAGGTGTTTACGATGCAGAAATCGGGCGTTTCGCCGGGGGCTATACGGACAACACCGCGGTCAGCTAATGCTGCCGCGATGGTGCCGGTCTCGGCAAAGTTGAGTTTACAGCCGAGAGTGGAATAGAGAGCTTTCTTTGTCACTTATTTGATTGCGTTGATAACGCGGAAGTTTGTTACCTTTGACTTGAAGTCGCCGGCCTTGTCGAGCGGGAACACCAGCGTGCGTACCAGCGAACTCTCATAGCCGCCGACGGGCTGGAGACGGCCTTCGGCATTGGGCCTGGAGTACTTGAACCAGAGCACGTTCATGTCGTCGACCAGCTTGTCGTTGACATAGAGCTTGGTGCCGGCGTTGTTGCCTGTAATCTTGATGTGGAGCTTTTCGCCGGGCAGAATGTTCTGGCGGTAGGTGTAGAGTTTATCCTCGCGCGAGTAGCCCATGTTGCCGGTAACGGGGTCGCTGAGCCAGAATGTGGCATAGGGGCTCTCGAATAGCTTGGTGCCTTTGGCTTCGTCGGCGCCGGTGATGTCGAATTCTACTGTGTAGTCATAGCCGATTTCGGGAATCGGGAGCTTCTGGCCGGGATTCACAACGCCGAGGTTCAGCACTTCGGTGGCTTCGTCGCGGTTGCCGTAGCGGCCCAGATAGTTCACGCCGGGAGCCTCCATCATGTGCGAGCTGCGGCTGATGAATTCCTTGTAGGGCACGGTGGTCTTGTCGGCGCTCCATGTCTTGGCGGCCATGGTGGGGAGCGCGGCCATTACGCGGTGGGCGATATCCTTGACGGTGATGCCGTTGGAGGGCACGTCGTTCCACACGGCAAACATGCCGCCCTTGATCTGGTTGATGGTGTCGCCGCTGAACACCTGGCCGCCGATGTTGGCCGGGGTCCAGTGGTTATAGAGCAGGTCAGTGTTCAGATAGTCGTAGTAATAGCCGGCTTTTGGCACGATGTAGACCCAGCCGTCGGGAATCGAAACGACGTCATAGCCGAGCTTGAGCATATCCTTGGGGTTTGCATAGCCGTTGCTCCAGCAGAGCATCAGCACATTGTCGACCTTGACCGGCGTCTTGCCCTTGGCGTGGGTCAGCGAGCCCCATACCATGGGCTGCTTATCGAATTTTTCAACAAAGCGGATAAAATGGTCGGTAAATCCGCGAAATTGCTCCATGGTGAGCGAGTCGCCCTGATATTCGTCGGTGCCGATGTTGAAGCGCGGGCCGGAAAATACGGGGTCGGGGCCTTCGAGATATTCGGTGAAGAGCTGCTCGATGAACCGGTTGGTTTCAGGCTTGGTGATGTCGAGATGGTCAAAGCCGTTGCGTCCGGTCGATGCGATTTCGGGCTTGAAGCGGGTAAAGGCCAGCGAGTGGGCGGGCACATCGATTTCGGGGATGATTTCAACGCCCTTCGACTTGGCGTAGGCTATGAAGTCGCGGAATTCGCGCTTGGTGTAGGAACCGTCGCGGGCGGTCAGGCCGGGGAAGGTTTCGCTCTCCAGGCGGAATGCGGCCTGAGTCTTGCTCCAGTCATTGTCGTAGTAGCGCGGAAAACCGTTGTCGTTCAGGTGAACGGCCAGGGTGTTCATCTTGTAGTAGCTCATGGTGTTGACCAGAGCATAGAGATAATCCATCGGAATGTATTTGCGGCCGCAGTCAATCATGAAGCCGCGCATGCCGAAGGCGGGCGAGTCGGTAATGGTGCCGACGGGGAGCGAGATTCCGTCTTCAGAGTTTTCGGTGAGTTGGAGCAGGGTGCGTGTGGCCCAGTAGAGGCCCTGTTCGGTCGGAGCGGTGAGAGTCACGCCGTCGGGAGTGATTTTGATGGTGTAAGCCTCGGTGCCGGCTTTCTTGTCTTTTTTAATCTGGAGGGAGATGTCGCCCTTCTTGGCCTTTTCGGCTACGACGGGAAGCGCGGTGCCGCACATTGTCGTGTAGTCTTGGCTGAACAGGCGGGCAACGTTTTGTGCTTCGGTGCTCTTCGGGTCGGCAACGATGCGGGCGGTTTGCAAGGCGGGGGTAAAGGAGCCTTCACCGCCTTTCCAGTTGCTGACTTCGGGCACTGTAAAAGGCTTCGGGTTTGTAGCGTAGGCCAGGGCTGAGCCGATAATCAGCATGGCCGCAATCAGGGTCTTTTTTAGTGTCATAATTGAGTGGTTGAAGTTAAGTTTCCGCAAAGTTACGAAACATCCGCGACAATTGCAACACTCTGTTGTGGCCTACGCACTTTGCCATAAGGCTTTTTGGCCTTCAGGCGAGGTCGCGGGCCACTGAGGGCTGGGCCACGAGCCAGACCACGTCGCCTTCGCGGAAGGCTTCGGCCGGGGCGAGGCTGATGAAGGCACCGCCGCGCTGAAGGGCTACGACCAGTGCGTGGCGCTCGTTGCGCAGGTCGGCTTCCTGAAGTGTCTTGCCCGGCAGGGGAGAGGAGGGTGAAAGGGTGATTGAGGTCAGGCGTACGTCTTCGGTTTTACCTTCGGCGGCCGATGATTCGGCGCCCTGTTCGAGCCGGGCCATGAAGCGCGATATGTCGTCCTCGGTGCCTATGACTCCGACCACGTCGCCCGGAAACAGTCGCTGGTTGCCGCCGGGAACGGGAATTACGGCACCACCGCGCTGGATTGAGGCGATGTTGACGCCGAATTTGCGGCCGACATTGCTGATGCACAGGCGGTCGCCGACAAACGGGCAGTCGTAGCCTACGGTGCCGAAAGCGAGGTGCATGTTGCTGACCAGGTTGTTTTTTGAACCCGAGCGGCGCAGTTCGCGTTCGTTGAGGTTGTCGAGAAAGCGCGATTCGAGACGCACCAGGCGGTGGTGTACCCTGCGCGAAACAAAAATGAAGGCGAGGGTGAACAGGGCAACTCCGATTGTTATTCCGATTGAGAAGCCGAAATATGAGCCGATGACGTAGACCACAAACCCGGTGCACAGGAGCAGCCGGAACAGTGCCATGACCACGAGCGGAACTTCAGCTCGCGCATTGTTTTGAATTAGCAGCTGGCGCTCGGAGCGTCGCGACGAGTGGTAGGTCAGGGCCAAAAGGAAGGGCGACATCATGCCGATGGTCACAATGCAGCTGATAATGCGCCCCCAGACGCCGGAAATGAGCGTGCCAAGCAGCGGGTCGATGTAAAGCCGGCTGATGAGGGTAATGGCCGTGAGCAGGATGCCGTAGAGCAGTATGCGCCAGGTGTAGCGCCTCATGACTGCCTGCCACACCCGTTTGGATTCGCTTTCGGTTGCGGCCGAGGTCGAGTAGCGGTCAATGAGAAACTGCCATCGTTTGGGCAGGTTGCGGGCCACGAACCCGTAAGTCGGGTCGGCGAACTTGATGAAGTAGGGGGTGGTGAAAGTGGTGATTACCGAAACGGCCACGATTATGGGATACATCGAGGAGTCGAGCACACCGAGCGAGGTGCCGAGAGTGGCGATGATGAATGAGAATTCGCCGATCTGGGTGAGGGTGAAGCCGCTCTGGAGCGCTATTTTGAGGGGCTGGCCTGTCAGGAGCATGCCTGAGGTGCCGAAAAAGAGGCCGCCGACGATGACGGCGCCTGACAGCAACAGAATCGGTCGCCAGTATTCGATAATTACGGTTGGATTGACCATCATGCCGACAGAGATGAAAAATACGGCGCCGAAAAGGTTCTTGACGGGGCCGACCACGTGCTCGATTCGTTCGGCGTAGCTGGTGCCGGCGAGAATCGAGCCCATGACGAATGCTCCGAGAGCGAGCGAAAAGCCGCAATAGACGGCGGTGACGGCCATGCCCAGACACAGGCCCATTGAGAGCACCAGCAGGGTCTCGTCGTTGAGGTAGCGCCTGACGGCGTTGAGAAAGGTGGGAAGGATGTAGGTGCCCACGACGAACCACACCACCAGAAAGAAGATGAGCTTGGCAACGCTGAGCAGCAGTTCGGAGCCTTGAACCGAGTTGTTGACGGCAACCGACGAGAGGATGACCATGAGCAACACGGCGAAGAGGTCTTCGACAATGAGCACGCCGAATACTCTGGGAGCAAAGAGTCTGTGGCGCAGTCCGAGGTCGGAGAGCGCCTTGAGTATGATGGTGGTTGACTGCATGGATATCATGCCGCCGAGGAAGATGCTGTTGATGTTGGAGAATCCGAGCAGGTGGCCTATGCAGAATCCGGTCGACATCATGCCGATGATTACAATCATGGCCGTGACGATAGCAGAGCCTCCGCAGCTCATCAGTTTTTTGAAACTGAATTCGAGGCCGAGGGTAAAGAGCAGGACCACGATGCCGATTTCGGCCCAGAAGTCAATGTTGTCGGCATTAGCCAGCGATGGCAGTGGCTCGAAGTTGGGGCTGGCAAGAAAGCCTGCTACTATATAGCCGAGCACGACGGGCTGCTTGATTCGTTTGAACAGCAGGGTCACGATGGTGCCGAGCACCATAATGTAGGCGAGGTCGGTGATTAGCGACTCTATCACGGGGAGGGGACGATAATGTTGAAAAGTTGTTGAAAAAACGGGCGGGCCGGAGGCAGCGGCAGTCGCTGCCGTGCGCTAACTGAGCTGGTTGGCTATGGATATGGCTTCGGTCGGATATACTTTCGACAGCTCACGGAACAGGGCTATGTAGTCGGTGTGTTCGCGCAGCAGCACCACGAGGTTGAGTCGTGTCGTGCCGGCAATGTAGTCATATTCGACGTAGGTGTTGACGAGCGAGCCGTGGCCGGCGGCGAGTGCCGTGCGGTAGGGCTGCACGTCGGTGCAGATTGTGCGCACCTTGATTCGGATTATTCGGCTCTCGGCTCCCATTTCGAGCTTGCGCTCAATGTTTTCGAGCCATACGAGAATTATGAGAATAAGCAGTGTGGCAAACACCGAGAGCAGGTAAAGGCCTACGCCGACGGCGAGGCCGATAATTGACGACATCCAGATGCCGGCGGCGGTAGTAAGGCCGCGCACCGAGCCTTTGGCCTGGATGATTGCGCCGGCGCCGAGAAAGCCGACGCCGGTAATCACCTGGGCCGCAATTCGGCCGGGGTCGCCGTTTTTGAGTCCGACATATTCCTGACACACGTAGATGCTGACGAGCATGGCCAGGGTGGCGCCCATGGCTATGAGCGAGAAGGTGCGCAGTCCGGCCGGCTGGCCTTTGCGCTTGCGCTCGTAGCCGACAACGGCGCCGAGCACCATGCTGAGCATCAGCTTGAACAGCGCCTGGCCGTTGGTGACATCGGCGCCTGTAAGTTCTTCGAACAAGAGAAAGAAGTCCATTGTCGTGTCAGGTCGGTGATTGGAGAGGTGCGCGGATTAGGGGTACGGCTTATTTCGACATGTCGAAATTGCGTGATGCCAGGCGGTAGTTGTCGCAGAAAAGTTCTACGCGATAGCTGCCGGGAGTGAGGGTGGCGTTATTGTTCCAGTAAATGGTCACTCCGGGAATTTCGTTGCCTTCGTATTCAACGTCTTTCTTGGCGGTGGCTTCGAGAGTGGCGCCTTCAAAACCGAATGTGATGCCGTTGCCTTTCAGTAGGTTGCCTTCGGGGGTCGTTATGCGGGCAAAGATGCTTTTGCGGCCTACAGGGGTAGAGTTGTTTTGCGGAATGGTAAAGGTGATGGCGAGCTGTTTGGCCTTTTTGATTTTCTTTTCGGTCTTGCCTTTGGCGTTGAGGGCCTGGAGGCTGATGCTGCTGACGTTGAGCTTTTCGGCAAGCTGCATGCGCTGGCTTAGCACTTCGTTCTTAGAGGTGGTTTCGGCCACGCGGTTGCTGAGCTGGCGGTTGCTCTGCTCGAGGGTCTCGTTTTTGGCGCGGAGCTCCTGGTTCTGCTGGTTCAGCTCGTTGATTTGCTCTACGTAGTGGCGCATGATTTCCTTCAGGGTCGCTATTTCCTTCTGGAGTTCGGCAATGCGGGCCTGCGAGAGCTTGTCGCGCTGCTTGAGTTCCTGGCGGAGCTGCTCCACTTTATTTTTAGCGGCTTCGTATTCGGCGCGGATGCTGTCGTTGTTGAACAGAACCATCTGGCCCTCATGCTGAACGAACGATGCTGACAGTTCGTCGTATTCGTTAGATAGCTGGAGCTGTTCATTGGCCAGCTCGAGTTCCTGAATCTTGAGCATGGCCTCGTCGGAGGCCTGTTTCTGACTGATAAGCATCCACACGAGAGCGCCTACAATCACGCAGGCAACCACTGCGCCGGCAATAATCGGCGCCCAATTACGTCCCTTGTTATCTTCCATAATTCTTAAAAGTTTTATTTTGGCGCAAAGTTACGAAAATTCTCGAATATTTAGTAACTTTGCAGGCAAATGGAACCTCAAATATCATTCACACCCGTCGAGCCGGAGAAGGTACACTCCGCAACGCTCGAATATTTTGGCGGTGACGAACTTGCCGCCCGTGTCTGGGCCTCGAAATATGCCTTGAAAGACAGTTTCGGCAATCTCTATGAGATGACCCCTGACGATATGCACCGTCGCCTTGCGCGCGAGTTTGCCCGCATCGAGGCGAAGTATCCCAACCCGATGAGCGAGGATGAAATCTTCGGTCTGCTCAAGGACTTCCGCTATCTGGTGCCGCAAGGTTCTCCTATGAGCGGAATCGGCAACCCGTTTCAGACCGTATCGCTCAGCAACTGCTTTGTAATCGGTCTTGAGGATCCGTCCGACAGCTATGGCGCGATACTCAAACTCGACGAGGAACAGGTGCAGCTGATGAAGCGCCGTGGCGGTGTGGGTCATGACTTGAGCCAGTTGCGCCCCAAGGGCATGCCTGTCAAGAATTCGGCGCTGACTTCGACCGGTCTGGTGCCGTTCATGGAGCGCTATAGCAACACGACCCGCGAGGTGGCGCAAGACGGCCGTCGCGGTGCGCTGATGCTCACCACTTCGATTGTGCATCCTGATTCGGAGGCATTTATCGATGCCAAGCTGACCGAAGGCAAAATTACCGGCGCTAACGTGTCGGTGCGCATTACCGACGAGTTTATGCGCTGTGCCGAGGCGGGCGTGAAGTTTACGCAGAAATTTCCGGTTGACTCCGGCGAGCCGTTGGTGAGCAAGGAAATCGACGCCAAGGCCCTTTGGTTAAAGATTGTACATAATGCCTGGAAATCGGCCGAACCCGGTGTGCTTTTCTGGGATACGATAACCCGCGAGTCGCTGCCCGACTGCTATGCCGACCTCGGTTTCCGCACAATTTCGACCAATCCGTGCGGCGAGATTCCGCTGTGTCCCTACGACAGCTGCCGCCTGCTCGCCATTAACCTTTACAGTTATGTCGACGAGCCGTTTACGGAGCGTGCGTCGTTCAACTACGCCCGCCTCGCCGACCATGCCGCCAAGGCCCAGCGCCTGATGGACGACCTGATTGATCTTGAAATCGAGAAGATTGACGCCATTCTGGCTAAAATCGACGCCGACCCTGAAGACGCCGACGTGAAGCACACCGAGCGCCACCTTTGGGAAAAAATACGCTCGCGCACACTGATGGGGCGCCGAACCGGACTCGGCACCACCGCCGAGGGCGATATGATTGCCGCGCTCGGTCTGACATATGGCACCCCCGAGGCTACGGCTCAGTCGGTCAACGTTCACCGCGCCGTTGCGCTGGCTGCCTACGGCTCGTCGGTTACAATGGCTGCCGAACGCGGAAAATTCGAGGTGTTTGACGCTGCCCGCGAGGCCTCGAACCCGTTTATGCAGCGCCTGTTTGAGGCCGACCCGCAGCTGCGCGACCGCATGCTGGAATATGGCCGCCGCAACATTGCCTGTCTGACAATCGCGCCGACAGGCACCGTATCGCTGATGACTCGCACCTCCTCGGGCATCGAGCCGGTGTTCATGCCGGTTTATCAGCGCCGTCGCAAGGTGAACCCCAACGACAAGGATGTGCGCGTGGATTATGTCGATGAATCGGGCGACGCATTTGAAGAATATATTGTCTACCACCCCAAATTCCTGGAGTGGATGAAAGTGCAGGGCATCGAACCCTCGCAGAAAATGTCGGCCGAAGAGATTTCGGCTCTGGTGGCGCGCTCGCCCTATGCAGGCGCGTCGGCCAACGAAATAGACTGGCTTGAAAAAGTCAACATGCAGGGAGCCGTGCAGAAGTGGGTCGACCACTCGATTTCCGTTACAATCAACCTGCCCTCGACCGTGACCGAAGAGACCGTCAACGAACTCTATCTGCGTGCCTGGAAGGCCGGATGCAAAGGGTGTACGGTTTATCGCGACGGATGCCGTTCGGGCGTGCTCAACGCCATTACTCCCTCAAAAAAGAAAGAGGAGAAGAGTGTTGCCGCCGCCGGCCCGATGCTGCCCAAGCGTCCGGTGTCGCTCGAGGCCGACGTGGTACGCTTCCAGAACAACAAAGAAAAGTGGATTGCCTTTGTGGGGCTGGTTGACGGCCGCCCCTACGAGATATTTACGGGCCTTAACGACGACGAAGACGGTCTGTTCCTGCCCAAGTCGGTTACCCGAGGCAATATCATCAAGACTATCGACGAAGACGGCAACAAGCGCTATGACTTCCAGTTCGTGAACAAGCGCGGCCACAAAACCACCATCGAGGGGCTCTCCGATAAGTTCAACCCCGAGTTCTGGAACTATGCCAAGCTGATTTCGGGTGTGCTCCGCTATAGGATGCCTATTGACCAGGTGATTAAGATGGTCGACGGACTTCAGCTTGACTCTGAGAATATTAACACGTGGAAAGCCGGCGTTGAGCGCGCTCTGAAAAAATATATTCCGAGCGGCACTTCGGCCAGTGGCCACAAGTGTCCTAACTGCGGTCAGGAAACGCTTGTTTATCAGGAAGGTTGCCTGGTCTGCACGTCGTGTGGCACGAGCAAGTGCGGATAATGGAAAGGTCTGAAAAACTGCTGCGCGTACTGACGACGCGTCTCGCTCCCGGCCTGGCGGTAGCCGTTTGCGGCTCCGCACCCGAACTCGGGTCGTGGCAGCCGTCCAAAGCCCTGCGCATGAATCGCGTCGGCATTCCTCTGTGGAGTGTCGGCGTGAGCCGTTCATTGCCGGCCGACACCGAATTTAAATTTATCATTGTCGGCACGGGCGACGACAGCGTAATCTGGGAGGAAGGCGCCAACCGCACTCTCGGTCAGCCGGGTCCGCTTGAATTCCGCGGAGGCGCGCGCTGGCGTGCGGCTGGCACGGCCGTGCCCGTGTTCTCGCTTCGCAGCAATGACGACTTTGGCTGCGGCGATTTCGAAGACCTCCGTATGCTGGTTGACTGGGCCGCCGCCACGGGCCAGCAGGTCATACAGATTCTTCCGGTCAATGACACGACCATGACGCGCACCCGCAGCGACTCGTACCCCTACAGCGCAATCTCGTCGTTTGCGCTCCATCCGCTCTATCTGCGGCCCCGGTTGCTCGGCCTCCCGTCCGACCGCAACACGCGCCGCCGCTTCGAGCGCCTGCGCCTCAGGCTCAATGCAGAGCCCGCGGTCGACTATCCGGCCGTGGTTGCGGCCAAGGAGGAGTATGCGCGCATAATATATAAGGAGCAGGGTACCGGCGAGCTGCAATCGCGTGAGTTTGCTGACTTCATGGCCGCCAATGCTTCGTGGCTGATGCCCTATTGCGCGTTCAGCGTGCTCCGCGACCATGGACGTCTCGGCGAACCCTACTCGCCCGGGCTGGTCATGCAGCTTGCGCTCGAAAATGCCGACGGCAACTTCATGTTTTACGCGTGGCTTCAGTATCATCTACACCGCCAGCTGCTCGGGGCGTGCCGCTATGCGCGCAGCCGCGGCGTGGCCGTCAAGGGCGATATTCCGATCGGAGTGTCGGCCTCGGGGGTCGATGCCTGGCAATATCCCGAACTGTTTAACCTCGACGCGTCGGCCGGAGCGCCGCCCGACGCCTTTGCCGCCGACGGCCAGAACTGGGGCTTCCCGACTTATAACTGGGAACGCATGGCTCAGGACGGCTTTGCATGGTGGAGGTCGCGTCTGGAACACATGGCCCAATATTTCGACGCCTATCGCATTGACCACATTCTCGGATTTTTCAGAATCTGGGAAATTCCGGTGGGTGTTTCGTCGGGCCTGCTCGGCCACTTCGCGCCTGCGCTGCCCCTTGGTCCCGGCGAGATGCTTGCCCGCTATGGCTTCAGGTTCGAACCGTGGATGGCTGTCGGCTCCGATAATTGTCCGACCGACCTGCTCTTTGTCGAGGACCCGTATGCCAAAGGGTGTTACCACCCCCGCATCGGCGGCTTCGATGCTCCCTGTTTTGCGCGCCTGGATGCGGCCATGCAGCAGTCTTACAGGGTCATGCACGAAGATTTCTTCTATCGCCGGCATGATGACTTCTGGCGCCACAGTGCCCTTAAGAAACTGCCCGCGCTGGTCAACGCGACGCCGATGCTGGCCTGCGCCGAAGACCTCGGCATGATTCCCGCCTGTGTGCCCGGAGTGCTCGACGAGGTGCGCGTGCTGGCACTCGAAGTGCAGCGCATGCCGAAGCAATATGGCGTGGAACTGGCCGACCCCGAAAGTTACGGCTGGATGAACGTTGCCACGACATCGACCCACGACATGGCGCCTCTGCGACTGTGGCTTGAGCAGACCGGCCGCGATTCATCGCCCTCGGCGTGCGAGGAATATGTGCGGGCCCATGTCGACTCGCCCGCCATGCTTGCCGTGTTGCCGCTGCAAGACTGGCTGTCGGTCGACGCCGCCATGCGTAACCCCGATGCGGCGTCGGAACAAATCAACGTTCCGGCCAATCCTGACCATTACTGGCGCTACCGCATGCATCTGACCCTTGAGCGGCTCATGGAGGGCGAGGAATTGCGCTCTAACATCGCCTCAATGACGTCGTGTCGCTGACAATGCTGACGTTACAGATATTTTTTGTAACTTTGCGCGATTGAAATTATTTATACTTATTGCTATAACAGATGAAAAAAATGATTTTAGGCGCTATAGCCTTCGTGGCTGCGCTTACCTCTCCACTGGCCGCAGCCGCTCAGCAGCTGCCCCAGCTGCCTACCGACCCCGAAGTGGTCAGCGGTGTGTTGCCCAACGGTTTGACCTATTACATCAAACATAACGAAACCCCTAAGGGTCAGGCTGATTTCCATATTGCCCAGAAAGTGGGCTCCGTGCTCGAAGAGGATAATCAGCGCGGTCTGGCGCACTTTCTCGAGCATATGTGTTTCAACGGCACTAAGAACTTTCCCGGCAATTCGCTCATCAGCTATCTGGAGAGCATCGGCGTCAAATTCGGCAGCCATCTGAACGCATATACCGGCACCGACGAAACCGTTTATAAGATTACCAACGTGCCCACGGCGCGTACGGAAGTGACCGACAGCGTTCTGCTGATTCTTCACGACTGGGCTAACGAGCTGCTTCTTGACGGTGAAGAAATCGACAAGGAGCGCGGCGTTATCCACGAAGAGTGGCGCACGTCTAACGTAGGCCAGATGCGCATTCTCGAGGAGCTGCTGCCCAAGATGTATCCCGGCTCCAAGTATGGCCACCGTCTGCCGATCGGCACGATGGAGGTTGTCGATAACTTCCCCCACCAGGCTCTGCGCGACTACTACGAGGCGTGGTATCGTCCCGACCTGCAGGGTATTGTGGTTTGTGGTGATATCGACCCGGCTCGCACCGAGCAGGTTATCAAGCAGATGTTCTCCGACATCGAGATGCCTGCCGCAGCTCCCGAACGCGTCGAGTTCCCCGTTCCCGACACTCCCGGAACCATCTATGCCATCGGTGCCGACAAGGAAATGACGGCCTCGATTGTCTACCTGATGTTCAAGCACCCCGTATTTCCCCGCGAACTGCGCAACACTCAGGCCTATCTTGCCTACGATCTCATCGAGCATCTGATTTCGGCCATGCTCAACGCGCGTTTTGCCGAAATGATGTCTGACCCGTCGACCCCCTTTGCGTTCGCGCAGGCTGAAATCGGCAATTATTTCATGAGCAACACTCAGGATATGTTTGCCGTTATCGGTGCTGCCAAGGACGGCAACATCTCGACGACGCTCCAGAGCATATATCGCGAGGTGCTGCGCGCAAAGCGCGGCGGTTTCACACAGTCGGAGTTCGACCGTGCCAAGGCTGAATACGTAGCCGGTCTCGAGCGCGCTTATAATAACCGCGCATCTATCGAGAACGCCGCTCTGACCAACGACATGATTCGTCACTTTATCGACGGAACTCCGATGCTCGGCGTCGAAATGGAATATAACATCCTGAGCCAGTTTGCTCAGCTGATTGACCTGAAGTCGGTCAACGACACCTTCTCGCAGATGGTTACAGACGACAACAGGGTGGTGCTCTGCATGCTTCCCACCACTGCTGAAATGCCCACTGAAGCAGGCCTCGACGCTATGATGAAGAGTGTTGACGCCGAAGAAATCGAAGTGTTTGCCGACAATGTCCGCGAGGATCCGCTCATTGCCGTCGAGCCCGTGGCCGGCCGTCTGATCGGCACCGCTGCCGTCAACGAATTTGACAACACCGAGGTGTGGACTCTCAGCAACGGCGTGCGCGTTTATCTCAAACACACCGATTATAAGGCCGACGAAATTATTTTCGAGGCTGTTGCTCCCGGCGGCATGAGCCGTGTCTACACAACTACGACTCCGGCCAACGCTCTGGCCCTGACCTCATGTTTCGCCGGCCAGTTCGGCATAGGCAGCTACACGGCTTCTGATCTCGAAAAGTACCTTGCCGGCAAGAAGGCCGCCATCGGCCCCGGCTTCAGCCTCTACAGCACCACGCTCAGCGGCACGTCGACCGTCAAGGACCTGCCCACACTGTTTGAACTCATCTATGGCTACTTCACGTCGGTGAGCTATCCGGCCGACGAGTTTGAGGCTAACCGCAGCCTCTATTTGGGCCTGATGGAAAATCAGGAGAAGAACCCTCAATACGTGTTCCAGAAAGACATGAGCGAGGCTCTCTACACCTCGCCTTACCAGCAGGTCTGCACTGCCGCCGACCTGAAGGAATGTACCCGCGACGGGGTTGAGGCGCTGGTGCGCAGCCGTTTTAACGACGCGTCGCAGTGGAGCTTCATCTTTGTCGGCAATTTCGACAAGGAGCAGATTCGTCCGTTGGTTGAGAAATACATTGCCTCGCTTCCCGCCTCAGGCGCCGCTGCCGAACGCATCACCGTAGCCGATTCCAACTATGAAATCAAGGCCGGCCGCGCAACCGAGAACTTCACCGTCAAGATGGAAGTGCCGCAGACCTATTGCGCCATCGTCGAAACCGCAACCATGCCGTTCAATTCGGTCAACGCCAAGCTCGTTTCCATTGCCGGCCAGATTCTGTCGGCCCGACTGCTGAAGACCATCCGCGAGGAGATGGGCGCGGTTTACTCAATCGGCGCAAATGGCGACATTGACCCGCAGATCGGCCGCAACGCCACGCTGATGACCGCCTTCCCGATGAATCCTGAAAAGAAAAACGAAGTGCTCGTGTCGATTGCTCAGGAAATTTCGGCTATGGCTGAGGAAATCACACCCGAAGAACTCAACAAGGTCAAGGAATTCATGATTAAGATGTACATTGAGCGCAAGGAAAAGAATCCCGCATGGGCATCGTATATGTCGCAGTGGGTGCTCACCGGCGCCGATCTGCTTGGCAATGCGGTTGAAGAGGTCAATGGAATCACCCCCGAGGCAGTGCAAAACTTTGTGAAGGAAATGAACGCTCAGGGCAACTACCGTGTTGTAATTCTGGATCCTCAATCTTAATATACATACATGAAACTGAAACAAACAGCAACTATTCTTACACTGACGCTCGCCCTCGGGCTCACGGGCTGCTCTCTTTTCAAGAAGAGCAACGCCGTGAGCTTCGACTCGGGCGATGCCATTCCCCTCTATCCGGTAACTACCGAAACCGAAACCGACCTGTCGATTGGAGGTCGCTGGTTTATCAAGACCGTCGGCAGCATCAAGCTGCATTCGATTGAAGATGAAGAGTGGCCTTACATTGAATTCGTGCCCGCCGAGGCCCGTTTCTATGGCCACGACGGATGCAACCTGATTAACGGCAGCTACAGGCTCGGCGCCGACCATTCGCTCGAGCTGAGCAATATCGCCTCGACCATGAAGATGTGCGAGGGAGACTCGCTTGCCTATCCGATTGCCAACGCGCTCGATGCGACCAAGATTTTCTCGGTCAGCCGTGCGTCTGACGGAGCAATGACCCTGACGCTGGTCGGCGCTGACAAACGCCCGCTGATGACTCTGGGCAAGAGCGATATTGACTATCTCAACGGTGCCTGGCAGGTAACGGCGGTAAACGGACGCGACATCAACGTGCCCGACGCACGCCTTGTAATCGACGTGAACTCCGGCCGCATCAGCGGCAATGCCGGCTGCAACCGCCTGAGCGGCGAACTTTCGCGCAACCCGCAGGTGGGCTCGTCGGTTCAGTTCAGCAATCTGGCCACGACGCGCATGACCTGTCCCGACATTCAGACCGAATCGGCTCTGCTGATAGCGCTTGAAGAGGTGGCTACGGCGCGCAGCGGCAGCGGCGACACTGCAGAACTGCTTGACTCGTCAGGTCACTGCGTAGTCAAACTTTCGCGTCTGACACGCGAGCAGCTCTCCGACAATCAATAAATTTAATAATCAGAAATCTGTAATTTTTGCTTTGGCAGAAATTGAAGCTCATGGAGTCAGAGTCAACAATCTGAAAAATGTTGACGTAATGATTCCCCGCAACAAGCTCGTTGTAATTACCGGGCTTAGCGGTTCCGGCAAATCCTCACTGGCCTTCGACACCTTGTATGCCGAAGGCCGTCGCCGTTATGTTGAAAGCCTTTCGGCCTACGCGCGCCAGTTCATGGGCAAGATGCGCAAGCCCGAAGCTGACAAGATAGCCGGCCTGCCGCCGGCCATTGCCATTGAACAGAAGGTCAACACGCGCAATCCGCGCTCGACTGTCGGCACCTCGACCGAAATCTATGACTACATGCGCCTGCTTTTCGGTCGTGTGGGCCGCACGTTCTCGCCTGTGAGCGGATGTGAGGTGAAGAAACATTCGGTCAATGATGTGCTCGAGGCTGCGGCTCGCATTCCCGACGGAACGCGAATGGCCGTGGTGGCTCCGCTTGCCGTACCCGAAGGGCGCACTCCGCGCCAGCATCTCGAAGTGTTGCTCAAGGGGGGCTATACGCGCCTGTTTCGCGACGGCCGCTTCGAGGAGGTCGAGATGCTGCTGACCGCCGGCTCCGAACCAGATTTGGAGGGTGTTGACCTGGTGATTGACCGCATGAGTGCCGGTCGCGAGCCCGACGCCGTGAGCCGTCTGGCCGAGAGCGTCGAGGCCGCCCTGTTTGAGGGCCGTGAAGCGATGGCGCTGATAGTCTGGAACGGCGACAAGCCGCGCCGCCTTGATTTCTCGACGCGCTTCGAGGCCGACGGGCTGACCTTTATCGAGCCGTCGGAAATGATGTTCAACTTCAACAATCCGGTCGGTGCGTGCCCCACGTGCGAGGGCTTCGGCCGGGTAATGGGCATTGACCCCGGACTCGTTATACCCGATCCCGGCCGCTCGGTCTATGACGATGCGGTGGTGTGTTGGCGCGGCGAGAAAATGAGCGAGTGGAAACGTTATTTCATACGCCAGAATCCCGGATTTCCGATTCATACGCCCTATGCCGACCTGACCGACGAGCAGAAACATACGCTCTGGAACGGTCCGGCTGACTTCAGCGGACGCCGACGCGATATAGCCTCGATCAACAACTTCTTCAAGATGGTCGAGGAGAATCTCTATAAGATACAGTATCGGGTAATGTTGTCGCGCTATCGCGGCAAGACGGTGTGTCCCGACTGCGGCGGAGGTCGTTTGCGACCCGAGGCCGGCTATGTCAAAGTGGGCGGAAAAACAATCATGGAACTTGTGGCCATGCCTGTGGCCGAGCTGCTCGGCTGGTTCGGCTCGCTGACTCTCGACAAGACCGACGCCATCATAGCGTCGCGCATACTGACTGAAATCCGCAACCGGCTGACTTTTCTCGACGAGGTCGGCCTCGGCTATCTGACTCTTGACCGTCTCAGCAACTCGTTGAGCGGCGGCGAGAGCCAGCGCATCAACCTGGCAACATCGCTCGGAAGCAGCCTGGTCGGTTCGCTCTATATTCTCGACGAGCCGAGCATCGGCCTGCATCCGCGCGACACGGAGCGCCTGATCGGAGTGCTCAAGAAGCTGCGCGACCTCGGCAACACGGTCGTGGTCGTGGAGCATGACCGCGAAATCATGGAGGCGGCCGATTATATTATTGACGTAGGTCCGGAGGCAGGCAGCAACGGCGGCGTCATAGTCTATCAGGGTCCGGCCGATAATATTGCAGCGGCCAAGGGCAGCTACACGGCCGATTATCTGACGGGACGCCGCTCAATCGACGTGCCTGCGTCGCGTCGCGCACCGTCGGGCTTCATCGAGGTCAAAGGCGCGCGCGAACATAATTTGAAAGGCCTCGACGTGCGCTTTCCGCTCCAGGTAATGACTGTGGTGACCGGAGTCAGCGGCTCGGGCAAGTCGACGCTCGTGCGCGACATCCTTTATCGCGCCGTGGTACGTTTGCTCGGCGACCAGGCCGATGCGCCGGGTGCGTTTTCGGGCCTTGAGGGCGACCTCAGGCGCATCGAGGCTGTTGACTTCATTGACCAGAATCCGATAGGGCGCTCAACCCGCTCAAATCCGGCCACGTATCTGAAGGCCTACGACGAAATCCGTGCTCTCTACGCCTCGAAGCCCGCCTCGAAACAGATGGGCTTCACGCCCGCCTATTTTAGCTTCAATGCTGCCGGGGGCCGATGCGAGGAGTGTAAGGGCGAGGGTGTTATTACCATCGAAATGCAGTTTATGGCCGACATCACGATTCCGTGCGAGGCCTGCCGCGGATTGCGTTTCCGCCCCGAGATTCTCGAGGTGCGCCATCGTGAGAAGACCATCAACGACGTGCTCGACATGACGGTCGACGAGGCGATAGCCTTCTTTGCCGAGGGAACGTCGGCAACCGAGCGGCGCATTGTGCAGCGCCTGAACCCGCTGCGCGAGGTTGGCCTCGGCTACGTAAAGCTCGGCCAGTCGTCGTCGACCCTGAGCGGCGGCGAGAACCAGCGCGTAAAGCTTGCCTACTACCTGGCCCAGGAGTCGCCGCGCCCCACGCTGTTTATATTCGACGAGCCGACCACCGGCCTGCATTTTCACGACATTTCGACACTGATGCACGCCTTTGACCGCCTGATTGAAGCGGGCCATACGGTCGTGATTATCGAGCATAATCCCGACGTAATCAAGTGTGCCGACCATGTTATTGACATCGGTCCCGAAGGGGGCGACAAGGGCGGCTATATCGTGGCCGAAGGCACTCCCGAACAGATAGTGGCCGCCGGAGGCCATACGGCCGATGCCCTGCGCTCAACACTCAATAGTTAATCTTCATAGATAAATATATATGATACTCTTCCCTCATGCAAAAATAAACATCGGCCTCGACATAACGGGCCGGCGCGACGATGGCTATCACCTGTTGCAGACGGTTATGGTTCCCACCGATTGGGAAGACCTGCTCGAACTGACTCCGGCCGAGGACCACACGGAGCTGGTGTGTACCGGACGCCCCGTGACTTGCCCGCCCGAGAAGAATCTGGTAATGAAGGCCTATAACGCGCTTGCCGATACCCTTGGCGGCTTGCCCCCGACGCGCATCCATCTCCACAAAAATATTCCCGACGGCGCCGGGCTCGGCGGCGGTTCGGCCGATGCGGCCTTTACCATACGCGGCCTGAACGAACTTTATAACCTCGGCCTCGACAATGAACAGATGGCCGACATTGCCGCAACGGTGGGGGCAGACTGTCCGTTCTTTATTTTCGACGAACCCATGCTCTGCTCGGGAATCGGCACCGATATGGCGCCGATTACGCTGCCCGACGAGCTGCGACAGCTGACGCTCGTAATCGTAAAGCCGCCGGTTGGCGTCTCGACCGCCGAGGCCTATCGCGGTGTGGCCATAGGCACTCCGGCAACCGCTCTGGCCGAGCGTGTGCGCCGGCCGGTCAGCACCTGGCATGGCTCGGTGACTAACGCCTTTGAGCAGACCGTGGTGCCGCTCCACCCCGAAATCGGTGAAATCAAGGAATTGCTGGCGTCGATGGGGGCGGTCTTCACGTCGATGAGCGGCAGCGGTTCGGCAGTCTATGCGCTGTTTCCGAAAACCGACCCTGTCATTATGGCCGATATGATTGAGAAAGTGTGTCAAGGATGTGAGGTTCACGTGTGTCGCGACGCTGAACGCTTTGCCCGCATGAAGCGTTAATCAGTAATAAACGCTTTGGCACAATTTTTGATATACTCTACTTATGAACAAAAACAGACGAAAACATAAAAAACGCAATATGGATAAGGAAAACAAACCGTGCGACCCCGAACTCGAAGTGCGCAGCGGCGAAGAAGAGCCCGCTGTTGAAGAAGTTATTGACAACGAAGCCGCCGAACCTGACCGTCTGACTCTGCTTTCGAAAGAGTTGGCCGATACAAAGGCGGAACTCGAAAAGGAGAAGAATCAGTATCTCTATTTGATGGCCGACTTCGATAACTTCCGCAAGCGTACTATCAAGGAAAAGTCAGACCTCATAAAGAATGGCGCCGAATCGGCCATGAAGGGTCTGCTGCCTGTTCTTGATGATTTCGAGCGTGGCCTGCAGGCCGTTACCGACACCGATGGTGCAGCTGCTGTCAAGGAGGGCATGGAGCTGATATATAACAAGTTCGTTAAATATCTCGAGCAGAATGGCGTCAAGGCTATTGACTCGACCGGCACCGACTTCAACGACTCGCTTCATGAGGCTGTGGCTCTCGTGCCCGGCCCTGAAGAGCAGAAGGGCAAGGTAATCGACACCCTCCAGAAGGGCTATATGCTTAACGACAAGGTGCTGCGTCACGCCAAAGTGGCCGTAGGTCAGTAAAAATTTCCATTCCCCGCATATCCCACAAAACATTATGGCAGAGAATAAGCGCGACTATTATGAGGTGCTCGGCGTCAGCAAGAGCGCCACGGCCGATGAAATCAAGAAGGCCTACCGCAAGGCGGCCTTGAAATATCACCCCGACAAGAATCCCGGCGACAAGGAAGCCGAAGAGAAGTTCAAGGAGGCCGCCGAGGCCTATGACGTACTCTCCAGCCCCGAAAAGCGTCAGAAATATGACCAGTTCGGCCACTCGATGGGCCAGCAGGGCTTTGGCGGCGGCTATGGCGGCTACGGCGGTTTTGGCGGCGGATTTTCAATGGAGGATATATTCGCGCAGTTCGGCGACATTTTTGGCGGACGCTTTGGCGGCGGCGGTTTCGGCGGCGCAACGGGCCGCGGCTCGTCGCGCGGACGCAAGCCCGTGCGCAAGGGTTCCGATCTGCGCATCAACGTCAAGCTCTCGCTGGCCGACATCGCGTCGGGCGTGACCAAGACTCTGAAAATACCCACCAACGATGCCTGCACGTTCTGTAACGGCACCGGCGCCAAGGATGGCACCGCGTTTACCACCTGCCCGACCTGTCACGGCCAGGGCTCCATCGTGCAGATGCAGCAGACCATGTTTGGCGCAATGCAGAGCGAATCGGCCTGCCCGCAGTGTCACGGCGAAGGCAAAATCATTTCGCAGCAGTGTACCCACTGTTCAGGCACCGGCGTTCAGCGCAAGGAGAACACTGTCAGCTTTTCGATTCCGGCCGGTGTCAGCAACGGCATGGTGCTTACGGTCAAGGGCAAGGGCAACGCTCCGGCCCATGGCGGCGTAAACGGCGACCTGCTCGTCGTTATCAACGAAATCAAGCATCCCGAACTGATACGCGACGGAAACGACGTGATCTATAACCTCATGCTCGACATTCCGTCGGCGGCTCTCGGCGCGTCGGTCGAGGTGCCGACCATTACCGGACGTGCGCGTCTGAACATTCCCGCCGGTGCCCAGCCCGGCAAGGTGCTGCGCCTGCGCGGCAAGGGTCTGCCCGACGCCAACGGCGGCACCCGTGGCGACGAGCTGATCAACATCATGGTCTACGTGCCCGAGAACCTTACCGACGAGCAGAAGCGCATTTTCGAGTCGCTGAAGGATTCGGCCAATATCAAGCCCGACGAGTCGACCACACGCCGCCTCTTCTCAAAATTAAAGCATATATTCGAGTAATATCCCTTCCATCCCGCCTGGGGTCCGCGTCAAAAAGCGCGGATAACGAAAAAGCCGCTCAATCGAGCGGCTTTTTCGTTATGGTTCTGTGAGATTGTTGCTTACATGAACGCGAGCACGAGAATCTGGGCAGAAACCACGCGCAGGAACATGGTGAGCGGGTAGACCGTGGAATAGGCCACGGCAGGAGCGTCGCTCTGGGTCGAGTTGCCTGCGTAGGCAAGCGCCGGCGGGTCGGTATAGGAGCCGCTCATCAGACCCATAATATGGAGGAAGTTGATTTTGTAGAACTTGCGCGCAATGAAGCCGACAATAAGCAGGGGCACGGTGGTGATTATAAAGCCCCAGATGACCCACCACATGCCGGTGAGGTTAAACACGGTCGAGGCGAAGTCCTTGCCGGCCGCAATGCCTACCGACGCCAGGAACAGGCATATGCCGAGTTCGCGCATGAGCATCGAAGCCGACGAGGAGGTGTAGGTTACGAGTTTGGCCTTGTAGCCGAAGCGCGACAGCAGGATGGCCACGATGAGCGGGCCGCCAGCCAGGCCGAGCTTCATGCCCCAGCCGAGGTTGATTGAGCCGAGAATGATGCCGAGCATGATGCCGACGAAAATGGTGATGAGGTTCGGCTCGTTGAGGCGCTTGAGCGAGTTGCCGAGCTTGTCGGCAAGGCGGTTTATGTCGTTGAGGGCACCCACGACCGTGATGCGGTCGCCCATTTGCAGGCGCAGTCCGGCCGACGCCAGCAGGTCAACGCCGCCGCGGTTAACGCGGGTGGCATTCAGCTGATAGGCGCTGTGGAGGTGGAGCTGGCCAAGGGTTACGCCGTTATATTTGGGCTGTGTAAGCACGATGCGGCGGCTCACCACCTGCGAGGGGGTGTCGTCCCATTCCATATCGATTTTCGGGCCGAGAATGGCCGAGAAAGCCATCTCTTCAGAGGCTGCCATGATAACCTTGACCTTGTCGCCGACGTGGATTTGGGTCTGCGAGGTCGGAATGACAACCTCGTTATAGGCATTGAGCAGGCGTGAAATTACGAAGTCACAGTGGATTACGTCGTGGAGCTGTTTGAGCGTCAGTCCGTTGATGCGCTCGTTGGTCACCTCGAACGATACCTTGGCGGGCGCTTGCTGCTCGGCTGCCGCCTCGTCGTCGAGTTTTTTGATTTCATCGTTGATGTTGACGCGGAACAGCTTGCGCAGAATCAGAATCGAGGCAATGATGCCTACAACGCCAAGAGGGTAGGCCGCTGCGTAGCCCATGGCCATGGTGTCGGCCGCTTCGGCCGAGCTGACTGCCTGCTGGGCGGCTGCAAGGCCCGGAGTGTTGGTCACTGCACCGGAGAGCACGCCGACGATTGCCGCGGGAGTGGTGAAGCCGCGGTTAATCAAGTAGATTACTACGGCAATAGCCACGTCGAGCAGCACTATCGCTACGGCGAGGATATTGAGTATGACGCCTCCCTTTTTAAAAGAGGAGAAGAATGCCGGACCTACTTGCAGACCGATGGCGAAAATAAAGAGTATCAGGCCGAACTCGCGAATGAACTTAAGCACTTCCTGGTCGACAATGTAGCCGAAGTGGCCCATCAGGATGCCGACGAAGAGCACGAACGTGACGCCGAGTGAGATTCCTCCGACCTTGAGCTTGCCGATGTATATGCCGGCAGCTACCACGAAGGAATAAAGCACCAGGGTCGCGGCCAAGGAGGTGTTGCCCGGTGATAACAGTGATAAGATTGCGTCCATAGACTGTGACTGATTGATTGTATGGGTGTGAGAATTGGTGTTATTGCATTGAGTAGCGTTGCTTGAGTTCGTCGAGCTCCATCGACGCGAGTTCCCAGAGGCTCATGGCGTTGTCGAGTTTCTTGCCGAGCGCGGCGTGGAGCTCGTAGACGTCGGGGCTCTGTTGCGTGCCCGAGGCGAGGCGCGACTCGAGGTCGGCTATTTCAGCTTCGATGCCTGCAATTTCGGCTTCGGCGTCCTTGACTTTCTTTGTGGCGCGGTTAATGGCGCGGTCACGCTCTTTTTTCTCCTGATACGAGAGCTTGGCCGCAGTCGTCGCCGAGGAGGTCTCGGCCACCGGTTCGGCTGCTGCAGCGGGCTTATCGGCCGCGGCCGGGCGGTTTTTGCGCTCGAGTTCCTGAAGCGAGGCGAGTTTTTTCTTTTCAAGAAATTCGTAGATGCCGCCGAGACATTCGCGCACTTTTCCGCCGCCGAATTCATAGACCTTTTCAACGAGGCCGTCAAGAAATTCGCGGTCGTGGCTCACCACGATGACCGTGCCGTCGAAGTCTTTGATGGCCTGCTTCAGAATGTCTTTCGTGGCCATGTCGAGGTGATTGGTCGGCTCGTCGAGAATCAGCAGGTTGACCGGCTCGAGCAGCAGGCGAATCATGGCCAGGCGGGTCTTTTCACCGCCACTCAGCACCTTGACCTTCTTGTCGGAGGCCTCGCCGCCAAACATGAAAGCGCCGAGAATGTCGCGGATTTTGGTGCGAATATCGCCCACGGCCACACGGTCAATGGTGTCGAACACGGTGATCTCCCCGTCGAGCAGCTGAGCCTGATTCTGGGCAAAGTAGCCTATTTTGACGTTATGGCCAATGCGGAGAGTGCCGTCGAACGGAATTTCGTGCATGATGCACTTCACCAGAGTCGACTTGCCCTCGCCGTTCTTGCCAACAAAAGCCACTTTCTCGCCGCGCTTGATGGTGAAAGTCGCGTCGCTGAACACCCTGTGGTCGCCATAGCTCTTGCCGAGCGCATCGCAGATGACCGGATAGTCGCCCGAGCGCGGAGCCGGCGGAAAGCGCAGGTTGAGGTGCGAGGTGTCGACCTCGTCGACCTCGATGCGCTCGATTTTGGCCAGCTGCTTCATGCGGCTCTGAACCTGCACGGCCTTGGTTGCCTTGTAGCGGAAGCGCTCGATGAACTCCTCCGTGTCGGCAATCTGTTTCTGCTGGTTCTGATAGGCGCGCATCTGCTGTTCGATGCGTTCGCGGTGAAGCTCTACGTATTTCGAGTAGTTGACGTTATAGTCATAGATTCGGCCGAGCGAGATTTCGATGGTGCGGTTCGTTACGTTGTCGATAAACGCGCGGTCGTGGCTCACGAGCACCACGGCGCTCGCTTTCTGGACCAGAAAGTTCTCGAGCCACTGAATCGATTCGATGTCAAGGTGGTTGGTCGGCTCGTCGAGCAGCATCACGTCGGGGCGTTGCAGCAGAATCTTGGCGAGCTCGATGCGCATGCGCCAGCCGCCTGAAAATTCGCATGTGGGCCTGTCAAAGTCGCTGCGTTCAAAGCCGAGGCCGGCAAGCGTCTTTTCGATTTCGGCCTCTCCGCCCGAGCCGTCTTCCATTGCCAGGCGTTCGGTAAGGGCGGTTACCCGCTCAATCAGGTCGGCATAAGAGTCCGACTCATAGTCGGTGCGCTCGGCAAGTTGGGCATTAAGCTCATCGATGCGCTGCTGCATCTCCTTGATGTGGCCGAAAGCCTTGCGGGCCTCCTCGATAACCGAGCAGGTGTCTTCGGTAGTCATGTGCTGCGGCAAATAGCCGATAGTGACGTCAGAAGGAGCGTCTACACTGCCGGATGTGGGACGCTGAAGTCCGGCAATGATTTTCAGCATGGTCGACTTGCCGGCGCCGTTTTTGCCCACGAGGGCTATGCGGTCGCGTCGGTTTATAACGTAGTTTATGTTGTCGAGCAGCGTCTTGGCGCTGAATTCCACCGAAAGGTTGCGTATCGAAATCATTGCGGCTGCAAAGTTACGAAAAATTCCTCACACGGCGCGCAGTTGCGCGGGATAATTCAGGGGAGGAGGGTCGAGATGAGTTGGCCGGAATCGGTGAATCCGAAAACGGTGACCTGGCGCGTTTCGTCGTTTCTGACGTCGGATGCGTCAGGAGTCCAGTTGCCGTTTGGCGTGAGGCATTCCTGATAGGCGCTTTTTTCGTCTTGATATCCGAGCGGTGAGTGGGTCTGGATGAAGAGGCTGTTGTCTGATCCGTTCCTGCCCGTTTTGGTCGTTATGATGAGGGCGCCTCCGCCGTGGGCGGCTGTGTTGCTGACCGCCAGGGCGGCATATGAGGGCACGTATTGTATGGTTTCAATTACGTCGACGGGGTAGTTGCCGGTCAGTTCATCGATTTCCGACATGCCTTTGTCGGAGTATTTGACTGCCGATTCGGCAATGTTTTGCGGGGCTCCGCGGCCTGAACGGAACATCCGGATGTCTTTGCGCGTCACCAGCGTTTTATCGAGTTTAGGGTTGATTTCATTGATGACCGATGATGCCCATTTGACGCCGTTGACCCAGATTTCGACCGGGGCGGGGCCTCCGAAAATGGAGTTGCTGCGGGTTGAAATCAGGCGTCCGCCTTCGATTTTCAGGCCGGGGATGGTGCGGATAATTTCTTCGTAGGAGGTGATGTGGCGTTCTTGCAGCGTGTTGCTGTCGAAGGTGCGTATGCCCATCGATGCCTGGAGCATGGCTGTGTTTTCCTCATTGGTGCGGGGGGAGGTGACCTGGATTTCGCGCAGCATGATGCCGGAGCGCTCGAGTTGGTCAATGGAGGCCGGGACGTGGTCGGGGCGTGTCAGCGGCATGGGCAGCGGGGTCACTGTCGGAAAGGAGTCGGTGGCTATTTCGAAGTTGTGTTCCCGTTTTCCGGATTTGTTGAAGGCCTGGCAGATGAAGTGCGTGCCGTCGGGCCAGTCAATGCCGGTTACGGTGAATCGGCCGGTGCTGTCGGTTTGTGCGGCGTTGGCCAGTCCGAGCGTAGGCGCGATGATGTTTATGCAGGCGTCGGCCATTGGTTTTCCGCGCCATCGCGACTTGATTACGCCGCTGATTACGCCGCCGATTTCAATCGGGTAGGTCGGTTCGACGAGCCGGCCGGAAAGTAGCCGGGCCACGTCGGCGTCATAGCGCGAGGAGCAGGCCGCGAGCATCAGAGCGTCGGTTTCGGCGCGCAGCCCGATGCTGTCGGGGTTGGAGAAGTAGCGGTTGAGGTCGGGTATATAGCCGTTGAGGTCAGTGCGGAGCATGGCGGCCTGAGGTGACATTGCTGCCGAGGTTGAATCGGCGCCGGCAAAAAGTACATAGCTGCCTGAGGGAATGTCGGCGGCGGTGAGCGCCGAGGCTGAGCGGTCGAAGTTGTAGGCGGTGCGGGCGCTGATTTCCCGGCCTTGAGCGTCAAGCAGCATGAATCGCACCGGGCCGGCCGACAGGCTGCTTTTTGGAACCATCACGGGGAAGGCGTCGATTGTGTCGAGCAGCTGAATGTCGCCTCTGACGTGGGCCGCGAGGATTGTGGTTGCGGGCTTGCGGCCAATGACATCGACTATGAAATGGTGGCTGCGCGTAGCCACGACCTGCAGGGCCGCTGCGTCGGGGTCGGGGGCTGGCAGCGGATAGGTACGGCCGTTGATTACGGCCGAGTAGGCCGCCGGGGCTACCGGCAGGAAGTTGATGCGGCCGATGCCGTTGGGGTCGGTGGCGAGCGGGGCCACGTGGTTGCCGTTGGCGTCGACCACCTCGCCGCTTATTTCGGCCGGGCGTCCGTCGGGGTCAGTGGCCCGGAAAACCAGGGTGTTGCTCACTCCCGGAATCAGGGCGCCTCCCTCTGGAAAGAATTCCACGCCGATTGATGAGGGGTCGTAGGGTATGGCAATGAATTTCGAATAGTTGTCGAATGTGACTTTTACCGTGCCGATTTCGGGCGGTATGGTGAATCGGTGAGCCGACTTTTTGCGTCCGGCGTCGGCTATGACTCCGTCGGGGCCACAGTGCACGAGGCTCTCGCTTCCGACCGGTTTTCCGGTTGAACGTTCGGTGAGCCTGACCGAGAGTTTGCGCCCGTTGATTTCGGGTGTGATTCGGTATTTGTAGGCATATATGCTGCTGACCTCGATCGGGGTGCGCGAAAAGTATTCCTGGCCCTGGTTCTGCATGTATGTGGTGTAGGCGGCCAGGGTGTATCGGCTTTCGGGGAGCTCGCGGTCAAGGGGCATCACTCCTGCAAAAACTCCGTCGAGGTTGCGCACTTTGATGCGGCTGTGGACTGTGCCGAACGGGTCGATGAGCTCCACGTAGATGAATTGGCTGAGCTTTTTGGTCTCACTGCCTGAGGCGGCGTCCTGGACGAAGGCGCGGAATCGGACCGTGTCGCCCGTGACGAAGCGGCTGCCGTTGGTGAACAGCTGTATTTTTTCCTGTGGATAGCCGGTTACGGCATGTGCGGGTAAGGCAAGTGTGAACAGCAGGACTACAATAAGCAAAGCACTACGCATAACTGATTGGATTTAAAGTAAAAAGACACGTTATGCCGCAAATGTACAAAAAAAAGCGAAAAAAGCCAAGCCTAAGGGTGAAAATCCGTGACGATGAGTTTATTTAACACTTGCTTTTAAGTTTTTTTGGCGGTCGGGGGCTAACAAAGGTCTTGCAGCTGTTGTTTTATAGTCAGCTATTGAAAATATGCGAACTGAAAATGCATCCCTCGTCCTCTGCGACTGAGTTGTGAAACTGGGTGCAGAGGCTCTCATAAATAAATAGTTGAAACGTGAGGGGAGGGGCGTCGGCCAATAACCGCGCCCCTCCTTTTCATGTTGTCGCAACAGGGTTGGTTCAGCCGAGCAGGGAGCCGCATGCGCGCTCGTGGCGCGAAATCATGTAGGCGAGAATGATGTTGCCCAGGGTGAGCTCGCAAACGAAGTAGACCCAGGGAACCCCGGCCAGCAGGCAGATTGCAAGCGTGATCGAGCGCCAGTTGAACGTCAGCACGTTGGCCCACTTCATCAGGGGCAGGCTCTTTTGGCGGAACTCGGCGGGGAGCTCGCCGCGACGGCGCAGGGCCTGGGCGTTTGACGTGAGGCTTTCCTGGCAGCGGGTATAGCCGAGATAGAGGCTCATGATGAGCTTTTGCAGGCCCCTGGCCTGCTGATACTTCTGGCGCAGGGCCGATGAGTCTTCGAGCTCGCTCTTGCCGTTCACTACCTGGAGGTGCATCTGGCGGTAATAGTCGGCCATTGCGGCCTGAAACGCATGGCAGGCGCCGGCAGCTACGGCCACGGTCCACACAACCCACGTGTGGTCGGCAAACCAGGGCTGGGTGAGGTTGGTGCGCAGGCAAATGCAGACGTAGATGGAAATGAACCAGAAGTCGCCGGCCATGCCGTCGAGTATGCGGCCGAGCTGGCTGTATTGTTTGGTCATGCGTGCGAGCTGGCCGTCGGCGCTGTCGAACGAGTTGGCCAGAATCAGCAGCAGCAGGCCGATCACGTTGGTCAGCAGGTCGGTGGGGTAGAAGCAGATGCCTGCGGCGACGCCGATGAAAATCGAGGCGATGGTGATGGCGTTGGGGGTTATGCCGAGGCGCTCGGCGAGTTTGGCTTCGGCCCAGCCTATGCGGCGGTAGAAGTAGATGTCGATATGTTCCTCGGTGTCGAGGCTTTTGAGTGATGATTTGAAGTCTTGCTTGTTCATCGTTTCAGTAGTTTACGTGCGTGTGACGCAATGTGTCGGATAATGGCCTTGGCGGCCTGTTGGCGGCATGGCGCGAATCCGGGCCAGTCGTTGAAGGATATTATTACGAATGAGCCGGTCAGGGGGTCGACTATGGCGTCGCCGCCGTAGACGGATACTCCGAGGCTTTCGGCCGCGCGGCCGCATGTGGCGCCAAACGCGTCGGCGTCGAACTGATCCGGAATCTGCGGCGAGTCGGCCGTGAAGTAATAGTGGAAAAAGTCGGTGGCTCCGACGCCGTAGAACTTCACGTGGAGTCCGGCGACGTGGCGGGCCACGGTGGCCTGCCTGATGCCGCGGATAAAGAATTCGCTGAGCAGTTCCTGCGCTTCCTCGATGTGGCGCGCGTGGGCCACGTCTTCTTTATGGATTGTCTGGCAGTCGGCGCGCTTGACCCAACAGCGCTCGATGCCTGCGTCCTTGAGCCTGCGGCGCACGTCTTCGTCGGTAGCCACGACAAATGTCGGTGGCTGAGGTATGCCCTCGCGCTCGAAAATGCGCACCATGTTCGCGCGGGCACAGTGGGCAATGCCGTGGCCGGAGTTGATGACGATGCGTCCGCGCCCCTCCAGCGCGAGCAGGCGGGAGGTTGAGCGCTCGTCGCGCGTCATGGCCATGACTATCGGCTCTGAGCCTATGCCGTGGGCAATGAACTGCTCTTCGCTGTAGACGTTGACAGTCAGGCCGCGACGGCGCAGGCCGGCTGCGACGTCGTTAAGGATGGCGGCGTCGCAACTGACGTTGTTGGGCGAGAAATGCCCTCCACGTAATATGCCTGCTACGGCGATGGCTGACACTTTCGGGCGAATCAGTCGTTGTTTTCCTGAGCCTCGATGAATTCGCGTGCTTCGACGAGGTCGTGGGGACGGTCAACGTCAAATACCTTGCCCATTTCGTGGGCGCGCACGTCAAGGTCGCGCAGCAGCAGGGCGCGCTGGAACTCGCGCAGGCCGTTGACGCCGGTTGTCATGGAAAGGTCGAGCACGTCGCGGGCGGCGGGGCCGAGGCCATAGATGCCGGCCGATACATGTTCGGCGGCATCGGTGGGGAAGTCGCCAAAGGCGTTGATGCGGTTGTCGGCGCCGACTTCGACATAGAGCGGTTTCTCATCGTCGACAAAGCGGGTAACGCCCATCAGCACGTCGTGGCCTTCCATGGCGGCAAAGGCGTCGAGATAGTCGTGGAATTCTTTGGTGACGAATACGGTGTCGACCGTGAGGCCTACGAATTTTTCATTGCGGGGAATGTCGCGGACCACGGCTGCGAGCGAATGGGCGGCCGAGGGAGTGTGGGCCGAAATTATGTTGAGTTCGAAGGGGAGACTGAGGGTGCGCAGGTGGGCCTCGATTTCGGGTTTTTCGCTGTTGACGATGATACTTACGGATTGCACGTCAGAGCGTTGGGCAATGATTTCGAGCATGCGCTCCGAAAGGGTCTTGCCGTTGATGGTTACGAGCGGCTTGGCTGATACGCTGCCGAGGCGTGAACCTTCGCCGGCAGCAAGTATGGCATAATGCATGACTTAAGTATATAAATTGCGTTAAATGAGCGGCAAAGTTACAAAAAAATCCGTAATTTTGCACTCGATTATCCAAAAACCGATACTAATCCGATGGAAGATAAAAAGATAAAAGTGGGCATTACCCACGGCGATTATAACGGAGTAGGCTATGAGGTCATACTCAAGGCTTTCGAAGACCCCGCGATTTTTGAGCTCTGCACGCCTGTCGTTTACGGCAGCCAGCGCATGGTTGCGCACTATCGCAAGCACCTTGACCTGCCGCAGGTTCAATATTTCCGCGCCGACAGCGCGGCCGACGCCCGCGACGGCGTCATGAACATCGTCAATGTTGTAGGCGACGATGAGAACATCACTCCCGGCCAGAGCAGCAGTGCGGCCGGCCGTGCGGCCGTGGCGGCTCTCGAGCGCGCGACATCCGACCTGAAGGCCGGCCTGATCGACGTCGTTGTGACCGCACCGATCAACAAGGAGAACATCCAGAGCCCTGAATTCAGTTTCCCGGGCCATACGGAGTATTTCGAATCGTCAGTCGGAAACCCCGGCGACCGCGCGCTGATGATCATGGCGTCTGACTGCGGCCTGCGCGTGGCGCTGGCCACCATACACATGCCGTTGGCAAAGGTGAGCGGCGTGCTGACGTCTGATCTCATTGTCAAGCGTCTTGAAGACTTCAACCTTGCGCTGATGCGTGATTTCGGCGTGCACTGTCCGCGCATTGCCGTGCTTGCACTGAATCCGCACGCCGGCGACGGCGGCCTGCTCGGCAAGGAGGAGTCCGATATTATCGAGCCCGCCATTGCCGAGGCGCGCAACCTGCGCATCCAGGCGTTCGGCCCTTATCCGGCCGACGGATTTTTCGGCGCCGGAAGCCACACGAAGTTCGACGGTGTGCTGGCCATGTATCATGACCAGGGCCTCATTCCCTTCAAGGCCCTCTGCGGCGCCGGCGGCGTGAATTTTACGGCCGGACTCCCCTACGTGCGCACTTCGCCTGATCATGGCACGGCCTATGACATTGCCGGCAAGGGCCTGGCCGACGCGCAATCTATGCGCCAGGCCATCTACATGGCCATCGATGCCCTCCGCAACCGCGCGCGCCACACCGAAGCGTTTGCCGCTCCGCTTAAGAAGCTCTATCAGGAGCGCCGCGAAAATAACTCATAATTAGTAATCTCTGAAAGAATCATGGCTGAAGAAACTATCAAAGAAACGGAAAGCATAAGGCCTGACGTCCTGACTGCCGATGATATAATTGAACTCGTGCCCAGACTGAGCGGCCACCGCAAGCTGGTTGAACGTCTCGTCAGGTGGACGCATCTCGAAGACGTCAACCGCTATCACCGCCTTGTGTGCGACACGCCCGGACCGCGCGCCGCTACACGTCTTATCTCCGAGGCTTTCGGGTCGACCATGCGCGTGGATAACGCCGACATTCTCGACCGCCTGCCCGAGGGCGCGTTCATTACTGTCAGCAACCATCCGTTCGGCGCCGTCGACGGCATTGCGCTGATTTCGCTTATCGGCGAGAAGCGGCCCGAGTTCAAGGTGATGGTCAACATGATTCTGAACCGCATCGGAGCCCTGCGCCCCAACTTTATAGCCGTTGACCCGCTCGCGCAGAACGACCCCGCCAAGAAGGCCGTTTCCATCAACGGCATCCGCGCCTGCCTGCGCCAGATTAAGGAGGGCAAGCCCCTGGGCTTCTTCCCTGCCGGCGCAATGAGCAAGACCAACCGCAAGGGCCAGCTCGAAGACCGCCCCTGGCAGGACTCGGTGCTCCAGCTCATCTATCGCTCCAACGTGCCCGTCGTGCCCGTGTTTTTCCACGGCTCCAACAGCCGGCTGTTTAACTTCGTGGGCCATGTGTGCTGGCCTTTGCGCTCGCTGATGTTGCCGCGCGAGGTTGTGCGCAAGTGCGGCTCCGAGATTCATGTCTCCATCGGCGAGCCCATTTCGGTTGAAGAGCAGCGCCCGTATCGCGAAAATGCCGAAACCCTCGGCCGTTTCCTGCGCGAACGGACCTATGCGCTGCGCAATCTGAAGTGATTTTGATTTCGCGTCTCATTCTTTTACACACATACATTCGTTATGAGAGTTAACACGCCTCTAATCTGCCGCGTTGCATCTGCTTGTTGGTTGTCGGTAGTGATTGCATTCGGCGCTTTATCAGCCGATGCCAAGGGTTTTGCCCTTTATTCCAACGGTCGTTTGATAGGCTATAGTCCCGACGGCACCATTGACCTTGAAAATCTTCCGCCGCAGTTCAGTCGGCTTGCAAACGAAAGCCGACTGACAGTGCAGCCGGCCTCGGCCATCGCCGCATCGCGCGCCGCCGGCGGCGAAAAGGTGCTTTCAACAGCAACCTGGGCGCAGGACGGTGCGTTCAATAAGCTTGCCCCCGCCGGCTGTCCTGCGGGGTGTGTGGCCACGGCTATGGGCATAGTTATGAAATATCACAACTGGCCTCCGACCGGCACCGGTTCGCATTCATATAACGACAAGGGCACACAACACTCGTTTGACTATCGCACAGATTTTGATTTTCAGGCTATGCAGCCCGACTTCATAGGGCACTCGACAGCCTCGGCCGACGCCATCTCGAAGTTGCTCTATGCCTGTGGTGTAGCTGTCGATATGGACTATGACTATGGCATTAGCAGCGCTCACATGACCTACGCTGCCCGCGCCCTTTCCATGTATTTCCGCTATAGTCCCGATTATGACATAAAGTTCTCGTCCGAATATTCAGCCTCCGAGCTGATTGATGCCGCAATCAAGGATATTGACGCGAATCGCCCTGTGCTCGTTGCCGGCTATGATCCTTACAGCGGCTCCAATCATGCATTCGTCATTGACGGCTACGACTCGCGTTCGTTTCTTCACGTCAATTGGGGCTGGGGCGGCAATACCAACGGTTTCTTCGACATTTCGGCCTTTGAACCGAACCATTTCATTACGGGAATTTCGCCTCTGAAATCCGAACTCGAGACCGAGAGCGTCTGGCCCGAAGGACGTGTGAGCTTCAGCCCCGAATATTACAAAACGTACGGACTCACAACTGATTGTGCTGACATCAGGCAGGGTCAACCCTTCCACTTTGCAGTGGGCGATATCTATAACGGCACCGGCGGCGACCTGGGCCCGATGACCTATTACATTGCCCACTGCGATGCCAACGGTCAGATTAAGGAAGTGCTGCACACCGAATACATGGGCCCGCTGTTTGACGGTCGTTATGAAAACATCACTATAAGCCGCGAGCTGACATGCAGCAATCCGGTGGAAGGCACCGACATGCTCTGTCTGTTCTATACCGACGACTCTCATCCGGAAAAGACACGCGTTTACGGCTACGGAACCTATCCTTCGGGCTGCAGCATGACGAACCATCATGTCAAGACCATTCCCGTTGAATACGAGCTTGACAAGGGCGTTTCGGTGGCTCCCTATTTCTCCGACCTGCCCGATATTTATGAAGCTGTTGCCGGCATGCCGCTGTTTTATTCCATTAACGCCTCCGACGATGTCAGCGCGGTTACTATCTGGCACGGAGATTTGGCAGTCGAAACGCTTACAGGAAATAACATTCACGGTGGCAGCGGATATAATGCCGCATGGTGGATAATAGCCGGCAACAACTGCGAAAAGACCATAAAGGTGCACCTGACTTCCGACCTCGGTCCTGTGGTCAGAGACGCCGTGGTTCATGTTGACGGTCCCGGCTGGCTCGGCTCCATAATCTATGAGGGCTATGACATAAATGAACTGACGTCGCTTAAAGTCATCGGCACAATCAACACTTATGACATCAGCTACGTCAGCTCATGGTGCAAGAATCTGCAGGTAATTGACCTGAGCGAGACCGAGCTGGTTGAAGTGGAGTATTCTGACACTCCCGCCGCTCTGCCCGACCGTAGTTTCTGCTTCAGGCCTTTGCGCAAAATTCAGTTGCCCCCTGCTCTTATTGGCATTGGCGCCGACGCTCTGCGCGCAACCGAACTGGCCGAAATCGACCTGCCGCACACTATCCGTTCAATCGGCGAGAACGCCCTGGGCAATAATCCGAAGCTCCGCAAGGTAATTGCACGCATGAGCGAGCCCGTGGCCGTGAGCGGCGACACGTTTGAAGATGCCGGCGAAGCCACTCTGGTTGTCAACGTCGGTTGTCGCGCCAAATATGCGGCAGCTGAAGGGTGGAAAAACTTCGGCAATATAGTCGAGGAGCAACTGATGTCGTCGGTCGACGCCATCACTGTCGCCGCCGACAATAATCTCCGCGAGATATACGATCTGACCGGCCGTAAGATTTCGGCTTCCGATATGCGCCACGGTGGAGTCTACATTGTGCGCGACGGTGCCGGAACCCGTAAAATGACATTCTGAGTCCGACCTGATTCACACAGCGGCTCCGCATTCTCCAAAAAGGATGCGGAGCTGTTTCGTATGGGGGCTGAAAATAGTAGAGCGCAGAAAAATCCTTAAAAAGTTGCATGTTATTGTAAAATTTTCTAAATTTGCGATGCGGGAACGCAAAAAAATACAAATCTAACACACTACCATCAAGTATGAAACTGATTAAAGTAATTGCTTTTGCAAGCATCGCTGCCATCGCAGCTAACGCTCAGGCCCAAACCGAGTATGCCCCCGAAGCAGGCGAATTTAGCGTTGAAATCCAGTTCAACCCTTTCTCTAATAACGCATTTTCTGAAACTTCCGGCACTTTCAAACTCGAGCAGATCAAAGGCCGCTACTTCTTCACCGATAAAGACGCAATCCGCTTCGGCCTCGGCTTCGGCATTGGCTCAAGCAATCAATGATCCCGATGACGCTGCCGACGTTTGGGAAAAGACCACCGATGGCAACTTCTCGATCAACTTGGGCTATGAGCGCAACATCTACAGCTACAAGCGCATCAACCTCTACGCCGGTGCCGGCATCGGCTTCGAACTCTATCGCGAAATGAACAAAAAGCAGAGCGAATACGTTATGGGCATCACCGACCGTAGCGATGACATCAAGGAGCTTCACACCGTTAAGTATTACAACCAGGGCGATTCTTACAACCTTTTCTACGTTAACGCATTCACCGGTATTGACTTCTTTGTTTACAAAGGCCTCTATCTCGGTGCTGAACTCGGCCTCCGCTTAGGCGTGAAGAACTATCCTTCGTCGTACTCCAAGGGCGGCTTCGCTAAGGATGCCGACGGTAATGTTATCGTATCCGGCAGCCGCATGACCTGGGACGACGACCTCGAATCTGCAAAGGGCCCCAAGAGCAACAACTTCGACCTCAAGCTCTACGCCGAACCCGCTCTCCGTCTCGGCTGGCAGTTCTAAGAGCCTGTTATCTACAGTAAATTAACAAGAATTCCCGCTAATCGGCCTGACGCAGATTTATGCGTCGGGCCGATTTATTTGGTGCGGAACGATACTTTTTCGTAACTTTGTGCACTATGTCATCCGTATTTATTGTAATGCCGATTCTGACGATGCTGATGTTTGACCTTGGCCTTGAGCTGAAGGTCAAGGACTTTGCGCTCGTCTTCAGCCGTCCGCGTGCTGTGATTGCCGGTCTGGCCGGCCAGATTATCCTGCTCCCTCTTATAGTTTATGCCCTTACGCGCGTAATCAGTGTTTCAGATGCCATGTTCATGGGGCTGATGCTGATTGCCTGTTGTCCCGGCGGCAGTTCGTCAAACGTGTTTACCGGCATTGCCAAGGGCGATGTAGCCCTGTCGGTCAGCATGACCGCGCTTAGTTCGGTCATTACGCTGGTGACGCTTCCGTTGCTGATGGGTGCCATGTTCGAGCTGCCGGTTGGCCGCCTCGTTGTTCAGAACCTGGTGCTGGTGCTTCTGCCGGTAGCAGTCGGCATGTCAGTATGCCATCGCTATCCTGTAGCGGCGTCGAAGATTCACGCTGTTTTGCGCCGCCTGGCTTTTCCGCTGCTGATGCTCCTTGCATGCCTCTTCTTTGTAGGCAACCGCGAGGTTATTATTGAAAACTTCGGAGTTCTCGGCTCGATAGTGACGCTGCTTATAATCTTTGCCATGGCGGGCGGCTGGCTTCTGGGCCTGGTTGCGCGCCTTAACAGCCGCGAGCGCCGCACGCTCGTTATCGAGGTCGGCATGCAGAACGCCGCCCAGGCCATAGCCCTTGCCGGCTCGCCGCTCGTGTTCAACGACGAGACTCTCGCCGTTCCCGCTATTGTCTATGCTCTGATGATGAACGTTATACTGCTTGTCTACGTCGCCTTTATGGCCCGATGGAAGAACTGATGCAGTATGTGTGGCTTCACCGGCTCTGGCTTGCCGGCGAGATGGCCACAAACGACGGACGCCGCGTGGCCGTGATTGATGTCGGCCAACAGAACCGTGACGCCGGCCCCGACTTTTTCAACGCAAAGGTGAGAATCGGCGACGAGATGTGGTGCGGCAACGTCGAAATCCATGTGCGGGCAAGCGACTGGCATCGACATGGCCACGACTCAGACCGCGCCTACGATTCGGTGATTCTCCACGTGGTGCAATATGACGACTGTCCCATACACACCGGCGACGGCCGCCTGATTGCCCAGATGGTAATGCCCTGTGCGCGCGACTTTTCGCAGCGCTATGCCGAGTTTATCAACAACCGCGCCAATGAACTGGCCTGTGCGGCCGAACTGCGCGGTCTTAGTCCGGTGATGGTGCGCGACTGGCTTGACTCATTGGCTTTTGAACGGCTCTATGCCAAGGCCGATGCGATTGGCGACAGGCTCCGGCGTTCGGCCGGCGACTGGGAGCAGGCAGCATTCGTAACCCTGGCGCGGGCGCTTGGTGCCGGAATTAACGGCGATGCCTTTGAACGCGTGGCGTCATCGCTGCCGCTGAGGCTGCTCCATAAGCATTGCGATTCGCTGCTGAGCCTCGAAGCGATGATTTTCGGGCAGGCGGGCCTGCTTGCCGACGCCCCGTCGATGCCCTATGTCGAGCAGCTGCGCCGCGAATATGATTTTCTGGCCCTGAAGTTCGGACTTAAGGCCCCCGAGTCGATTGTGTGGCGCATGAGCCGCATGCGTCCCGCCTCGTTTCCTCACCGGCGCCTGGCCGCCCTGGCGCAGATGGCCTATGGCGGATTTCGCCTTATGCGCGATGTGCTCGAGGTTGAAAATGAGAATGCGGCGCGCAATCTGTTTCACTTTGACCTTACCGGCTTCTGGACCACCCGCTGCAGCTTCACGGCAGCGGGAGTGTCGCGCCCGTCGGCTTTTGGCGCATCGACTGTCGATATGCTGGTTATTAACGTCGTGGCCCCGCTGCTCATGGCCTATGGCTCCGTCACGTCCGATGAGTCGCTGACCGACCGCGCCGTTGATATTCTCGAACATCTTCCGGGCGAAAAGAACCGTTTTACGTCTGATTTTGTCGCCGCCGGGGTTGCGAATCCCAACGCCTTTACGTCGCAGGCAATGGTGCAGCTCAGACGCAATTATTGCGACGTGCGCAAGTGTCTTTATTGCCGCCTGGGCCACAGGCTGCTTGCCGTCAGAGTGAAGCCGTGAATGACCTGACTGCAAAATCAATCGGCGCTTCGGGCGAGGATCTTGCCGCCGAAGAGCTCACCGGAAAGGGCTATGCCATAGTGGAGCGCAATGCCCGTGTGGGCAAGGTTGAGGTCGACATTATCGCGCGGCGCGATTCGAGGTTGGTAATCGTCGAGGTGAAGACGCGGGCCGCCGGCCATCTTGACGAACGCTTCGGCATTGACCGCGACAAGGTGCGCCGGCTCTGCCGGGCAGGCGACACATATGTCAAGTCGCGCAACCTGCCAATGGAGGTGCAGATCGACGCGATTCTGATTACCAATCATGCCGACGGCCGCCGCGAGGTAGAGCATCTCGAGGATATAGCGTTGCCGCCACGCCGTCGACGCTGACCCGCGCTTCATGCCCGCGAAAAAATTACCGGCACCCCGCCCGCCGAGAGGCATGGATGGGGTGTCGGTTAGTTGTTTGTGTTATATATGAGTGGATTTGTCAGTCGCGGTGGGCGGGACGGAGCAGATCATTGACCGTCTTGACCGGATTGAAGGTCGAGGCGGGCACTTCGATGAACACTGTGTTCCAGTCGCTCATGGCGCCGTTCCAGAGGCCCGGAAGCTCAAGGGCGAGGAGTTCGCGGCCGTGGGCTGATTTGTGGGAAATGAAGCCGGTGGCGGCGTCGACGTAGCGGGGCAGGTCGAAGGGCTTGCCGTCGGTGTCGCTGATATAGCAAACCAGGTCAACGGGGTTGAAGTGGGTGGCCTTGGTCATGAGCTCTTTGAACTCAGGCGCAATCTGGTGGCTCTCAAGAATCTGGGGCGACGATGAGCCGTCGGGGTTCACTGAAATGAACGGGCCGCCGCCGGGTTCGCCTTCGTTGACAACCATGCCGCACACGCGCAACGGGCGGTTGAACTTCTCGATCAGGAAACCCTCGAGGTCAGCGTCCGAGAGGGTTTTCATGCGTGGATCGCGCACCTGCAGGGTGTCGTGGAGAAACGCAATCATTTCGCGCTGGCGTTCGATGGTGCAGTTGCCTCCGCGCAGTTCCTTGAGATATTCGGCTATGGTGTCGTGAATCAGAATCATCTCGCCTGCCAGAATCTTTTTCCACTCGATGGTCGACTCGCGGTGAGAGTCGGGCACGACGTTGTCGATGTTTTTGATGAACACTACCGCCGAGTCGATGTCGCTGAGGTTGGCAATCAGCGCTCCGTGGCCGCCGGGGCGGAAAAGGAGCGTGCCGTCGGCCTGGCGGAACGGGGTGCCGTCGGGGTTGGCGGCGATGGTGTCGGTCGAAGCTTTCTGTTCCGACAGTCCGACCTCGATTTTGATGCCGTAGCGGGCCTCGGCGGCAGGCACTGCCTGAGCCAGTTTCTGCTCGAAGAGCTTGCGGTGGTCGGGACTGACGGTGAAGTGGAGGTGGAGCGTTCCGCCCGGTTTTACTGCGGTAGCGGCGCCCTCGGCAATCTGCTCTTCGAGCGGCGTGCGGGGGCCTTCGGAATAGGAGTGGAACAGCAGCAGGCCCTTGGGAAGCTGGCCGTAGTTCAGGCCCGAACCGAGAATAATGGCTCCGATGATTTCCCTGTTGCGTCCTTCGCTGCGGAGGTCGGCCACCGACTTGCCGAAGTTTTCGAGGCATACGGCGTTGAGCGCGTTGTAGAATGCGAATTCTTCGATGTGGTCGAGCACTGCGGCGACGTCAGAGCCGGGGGCGGGAGTGTCGGTGTCGCCGTCGACGAAGCTGAAAAGCGACTTGAACATGCGCGATGCGGCGCCTGATGCCGGTACGAATTTGCATGCTTCGCCGCCGTCGGCCAGATATTGTTCCCAACGCCCGGCGGCAGCCTTCTGCTGCTCGGGGCTCAGGCGCATTATGCCGTGGCCGGCCGTGGCGGAATCGATGATTTTAAGATAGGGGAACCCGGTTTTGAAGCGATTGAGCTGAGATTCAACCTGCTCGGGGCTGATGCCTTTTGAGGCGAGTGTCTTAAGGTCTGTGTCGGTCATGGGTTATGAGATATTAAAGTTTTCCACAAAAGTAGCAAATTATATCCATAATAACAAATAAACCATTCGAGGTTCAGCCTATTTTGTGAAATTTTGCCTGTCACGGCCGCCAACGGCCCCGGTCGGAGCTCCTGTCTGTCGTGGCCGGGGTTTTGCATTGTGGGATTTTTGGGGTAAATTTGCGCCATGAATGACGTGAAAACGGAAGTTGTGGGGCGTTTCGCTCCATCGCCGACCGGGCGCATGCATCTGGGCAATGTCTATGCGGCTCTGAAGTCGTGGCTGTCGGTCAGGCGCCGCGGCGGGCGCTGGATTCTGCGTATAGAGGATATCGACACGGGGCGCTCGCGCCGCGAGTTTGCCGAGCAAATCGAAGATGACCTCCTTTGGCTCGGTCTGACCTGGGATGAGGGCGGTCTTGCCGACCTCGGCGGCCACGGCCCCTACAGTCAGAGCCGCCGCGGTGAATTTTACGCCCGGGCGCTTGACCGGCTTCGCTCCATGGGGCTGACCTATGCGTGCACGTGCACGCGCTCGGATATCATGGCGTCGTCGGCTCCGCATCAGAGCGACGGCCGCGTAATCTACAGCGGCCGCTGCCGTCCGCCGTCCATGCCCTGCGTAGTTCCCGAGCCTGAGGGACGCCACGCGGTCAGGCTCTACGTGCCCGACCGCGACATCGTGTTCACCGACCGCAATTTCGGCCCGCAGAGCTATAACCTTGCGCGCGACTGCGGTGACTTCGTGTTGCGCCGGGCCGACGGTTCATGGGCCTATCAGCTCGCGGTGGTTGTCGACGATGCGCTCATGGGGGTGACCGAGGTTGTCCGAGGGTGTGACCTTCTGCTCTCGGCCGCGCAGCAGATTTATTTGTTCGGCCTGCTCGGTTATGAGGCTCCGGTCTACGCCCACGTGCCGCTGCTGCTCAACGAGGCCGGCCTCAGGCTGGCCAAGCGCGACGCCGCCATGGCCATGGGTGCGCTCAGGGCTGAAAAAACGCCTGCCGAGGTCGCCGCAATGGTTCTCGATGATCGCGAACTTGAGGAATATATGGCCTTTCGCGACGCCTCGGTACGTTAGTCAGAATGTAACCTGTTTTTAGCAAAAATGGCCACGTTTTTTGCCGTTTGGTTTGATTGTTCGTTTTTTTTGTTTACCTTTGCGCCGTATTTGTGCCAATTTGTAAGGATAAATTTTAACGAGAAAATAATTAAACATTATGCATAATAGACTTATTATTTCAACCTGTTGTCTGGCCCTCGCCGGCTTGTATGCTTTTGCTGAATCGCCCATCTGGCGCGCCACCCGCACATCATCATACGACCCCTCTGAACTCAACCCCTCGGAGCTGGTGCTCACAACGACCTCCACTCTGACATATGATAATCGAGGCAATGCGCTCGAAACCGTAGAAACCGACGTTATTGACGGCGGACGTACCCGCAAGACATGCACCTACGACGAATCAGGCCGCATGCTCACCGAAATCAACGAGAGTCTGAATGCCGGTGAATGGGTGAAGACCTCGTCTAAGCGGCGTGCTTACGACGAGCGCACGGGTATCGTTATCGAAAACCTGGAATACAGCTATGTCGACGGCGTAGAGTATCCCGGCAACTGCTATCGCCGCACCATCACGCGCAACGAGGACGGCAACGTCACCAACGTTGAGCTCGCGGTGCTGTTTAACGGTGAGTTTGATCCGACCCGCCGCATGGAAGTGACCTACGACGAGGCTACAGGCAAGGCTACTGAAATCATCAACCTCGAACTGACCTACAACGGCGTGAACTATACGTGGATCAATGGCCCGAGATATACCGGCCTGGAGTGGTTCAAGACCGACGGCCAGATTGTGTCGTCTGAAGACCTTTTCCGAGGCGAGAACCTCATTTCCAAGGGTCATTATGTAAACGACAATGCCGGCAAGCCTTATCATGACTATGATATCGAAGTGACATATGGCGACAACGGCGTTGACTACGTTTCGGAGTGGAAGGGCCTCTTCCAGGGCATTGACGACACCGGCGTCAGGCGCGAATACATCGAAGAATCCACTGCCGCCAATGGCACGAAAATTACGCTCGAAACCTCTTACTACTCGCTGACCGACAATACGATTCCCGCTGAAAACTATCTCGACGTCATGGTGGTCGATAGTTTTGGTATCGAGGTTGAAAGCAGCGAATATTACTGGGAAGACGATAATTATGACGATCGCGAATTGCTGATCAGCATCAATGCCGATGTAGTGTATGACGAAACTTACGGCTACCCGCTCGAATTCACCGTGACGGAAGATGGCGAGCCGTTCAAGCGCGTTGAATATTCCGACTATGTTGACTGCACCGGAATCGACAGCTCGATCAGCAGACCGCAGGTTGCGGCAGGCGTGACTTCGGAATGGTTCGACCTTACCGGCCGCAGCGTGTCGAATCCCTCGGGCGGTGTTTATCTGCACCGTCAGAACGGCAAAACTGTCAAACTCCTTGTAAAATAAGCAGAACATCTCACTAATTATCATAAACCAATCAAAAAGTTCTATGAAGAAAATCAGAACCACGGGCTATGGCGCCGTCGCCGCTCTGATGCTGCTCACCGCTTGCGATGAAAGCATGTATAAGGGCGAAGGCACCGGCACCATTTCTCCGCGAGTGAGTTACGACGCTACAGTTGTCGGCTCACGTAGCGAGAGCTCACGTGCGGTTACTGAGTTCGACCAACTCAAGGTCGAAGACCTCACTCTGACACTCTCATCAGCCGACGGTTCGTTCTCGGCTGAGTTTCCTGCAACCGAATTTCCGGTCAATCAGGCGTTTGCTATAGGCAAATACACGCTCACTGCCTCTTACGGCTCGGCCGATGAAGAAGGCTTTGAAAAGCCCGCCGTGTTCGGCTCGGCCGATCTGACCGTCAGCGAGGGCAAGACCTCGCAGGTCGAACTGGTTGCCAAGCCGTCGAAGGCGATGGTCGGCGTTACGTTCGACGAATCGGTTACCGGCTATATGACTTCGGTCTCGGCCGCACTCCACACTGCAGGCGGCGCGAACGTCGGTTTTGCTACCGACGAGTCGCGTTATGCCTACGTCAAGCCCGGCAACACCTGGCTCGATGTTACCTTCACCAAGCCTAACGGCAAGGGCTCTACCGTCAAGGTGGCCGAATTCGACGCCCTGGCCCAGCATCGCTACAGCCTGACCGTTTCCCTCGGCGGCGACGGCATTGGCGAAGTCAACTCTATCACCATCAAGTTTAACGACGCTCTCGAGCAGGAAGATGTCACGGTCGATATCTCTGACGAGATTCTTTCCGTGCCCGCCCCCGAAGTTATCCTTCGCGGCGTGACCGACGGCGAGGTGCTCACCGTTGTCGAAGGCTCGAGCCTCGCAACCAATCCGCAGTTCGTTGTAAACGCACGCGGCGGCGTCAAGTCGGCCGTGCTGACCACCACCGGCCAGGCGCTGCTCGACCAGGGCTGGCCCGCCGAAGTTGACCTGGCTTCGCTCAGCGACGGCCAGCGTCAGGCTCTGGAAGGTCTCGGTCTCAAGGATATGGACTCGTTCCGCAACGGATCGAAAATGGCGCGCGTCGACTTCACCGTCGTGTCAAAGCATATTCCCGCCACTGTCGAGACCGCATCGCCCGTAATGTTCTCGCTGGTGGTTGTCGACGCCAACGACAAGACCTCGGGCGAACAGCCCCTGAGCTTCGGCATCAAGGTTGACCGTCTCAACCTCACACTCGAGGCCGCTTCGGGCGACGCCTATGCCGGCGAGCCGACCGTTGACCTGCTGATAGGCTACAACGGCAGCGAAAACCTGGCCGACGTGCTTGCGGTTGAGTATCTCAACGTTGCCGGTGTGTTCCGCCGGGCTACAATTGCCTCCGTAACCCCCAATAGCCGCGCAACCGCCTTGTTCGTGGTTTCGGTCAACGTGCCCTCCGACGCCCAGCTGCCCCTGGTTATGAAGGCCACCGTCGGCTCGACCAAGACCGGCGAGGTCACCATCCCCACCGCCGAGCCTCCGGTGCTTGCCGTCAACGAAAACGACGTGTTTGCCCGCAATCTCTGGGTCTCAGTGAGCGGCAAGGACTATGACTGCTCGAAAAAGAACATCGAACTTTACGTGTCGACCGATGGCGTAAATTTTCATAAAGCCACCGGTGCGCAAAGCGGTGCCGACTACCATATTACCGGTGGCCTGAACCCCGCGACAGCCTACACGCTGCGCGCCAAGGTCGGCGCTCTGGTTTCCAACACCGTGACCGTTACTACCGAAGCCGCCACCCAGCTTGTTAACGGCAATCTCGACGACGGCTGGACGTCGGAAACAAGGAAGTTAGGTGCAGCAAACGGCACTTTCCATTATGCTCCTTCGCCCTGGAATACGCTCAACGAGGTTTCTTTCTCGTCCATGAGCATCGGAACTTCTTACAGCATGCTGAGCTGCACGGGGCCGACCGACGACTCCCGTTCAGGCAATGCGGCGCTGATTCGTACTGTAGGCTTCGGCAATCCTACGCTATTTCAAACACCGAACAAATACACTCACGGTGAACTGTATCTGGGCCAATATAGCGGTGGCGCTAACTATGGCGTGGATTTCGCAACCCGTCCGGCTGCGCTTTCGTTCTGGTATAAGTATTCGCGTTACACGTCAACCGAGTTTGGCGTGGCCGAGCTGACCGTGCTTGACGCTTCGGGCAATGAAATCGCTACCGCGACCAAGCTCCTTGACAATGCGTCGGCCTACACCAACTGCGTCATCCCCGTCAGCTACACGCGCGGAGCTGCCAAGGCGGCAAAAATCAAAGTGATTTTCAAGTCGACCAACGAGGCAGTCGGTTCAGGCTCGGTTAACAACAGCAGGGATTATTCCTACGGTGCATCTCTCTATGTCGATGACATCGAGTTGGTTTACTAATCAACGCTAACATATAAAAAAACAGAAAGATATATGAAACTCAAATATCAAGCAGCCCTGCTGACCGCCGCCCTTGCAATGGGCTCGTGTTCGAGCGATGACCTATATGGCGTGGCCGAAGGCTCGATGGGCAAAGTTTGCAAGCCCGGCGTTGAAGTCAGCAATGTCGAGAAGGTAATCAAGGATGCTGCCGGTTCGCGTGCGTCCTACGATATTTCGAACTATATAGTAGACTTTACCCGTCAGGGCGAACAAATTCCCGTCAGCTCCTATGTCTACAAGGATATGCCCGGCGCGGTAGACCTGCCCGAAGGCTCCTACACGGTCAGTGTGCGTTCGCACAACGTGCAGAAAGCCGAGTGGGATAACCCCTATTTCGCAGGCGAATCGTCGGCTTTTACCATTACGGCAGGCGAGTTTACAGAAGAAGTCGTGCTGGTCAAGTGCACTTTCCAGTCGCTCAAGGTCACGGTAGTGTTCGGCCCGAAACTGCGCGCCGCCATGGGCGATGACGTCAAAGTCACCGTCAAGGCCAACGACGAAGGCACCCTGGTGTTCACCCCCGCCGAAACCCGCGCCGGCTATTTCGAGGCTATCAACGGTTCGGTCAGCATGGCGTTTCATTTCGAAGGCACAGTCGGCGGTCGCTTTGAGCAGATTGCCAACGCTTTCGACAATGTGGAAAAGGGCCAGCACCGCATAGTTACCTACGAACTCGGCGCCAAGCCTCCCGTGCCTGACCAGCCTACCGGCGGAATCAGCGGCGATGGCATCAGCATTGACATGGAATACGTTGACGAGGACCTGACCGGCACCGTCGACCCCGGCAAGGAAGACGTGATAGGCGGCGATGAAGAGGAACCCGGCCAAAAACCCGTGATTCCCGATCCCGAGAATCCCGACCAGCCCGATGTGCCTGACCAGCCCGAGAATCCCGATCAGCCGGTAGTTCCGTCCGATAATATCAGCTTCGACGGCGGCGAAATCAAGAATGGAGGCTCATATACCTCGACTCAGTTCAGCGTATATGCCGTCAAGATTTCAGCACCGAAGGGCTGCGCGGATATCAACGTGGTTATCGACTCCACGTCGCTGACTCCCGAGGAACTCGAAGGCGTAGGTCTCTCCGACAAGTTCTCGCTGGTTAACGACAGCCAGTATTTCGAGGCGCTCAGCGGTCTCTCGCTTCCCTGCGGCGACGCTGTCAAGAATCAGACTGAAGTCACGTTCGACATTTCAAGCTTCATGAGCCTGCTCGGCATTCTCGGCCCGAGCTCGAGCACCTTTACTCTCGATGTTACCGACAACGAGGGTAATAATGAGAAGATGTCGTTTACCATCATTGTTGAATAATCATCCCAAGCTCACTGAATCATTATGAACAAGAAATCGTTTTCATTCTTGGGCATGGCCGCCGCTCTGCTGACCGCCGGCCTGAGCAGCTGCTCCGAGGAGCAGACTCTGGCTGTGGGCGAGGGTACAATGTACATCTCCACCCGTGTGAACTCCGACGTTATGGTCGAGAGCCGCGCCTCGACCGAAGAGGAACTGGCCGAGTCGACCATCGTTTGGATCTACTCAGACGAGGGCGTCGTGCGCAAATATAACGGCATGGCCAACGTGCCCAACGGCATCAAGCTCGTAGCCGGAACCTACACCGTCAAGGCCTGGGCCGGCAAACTCGAGTATGCCTCGTTCGAATCGCGCTGGTTCGAGGGTCAGGAAGTGGTCGAAGTCAAACCCGACCAGCCCCGGGCCGTAGAGGTCGAATGTAAAATCGCCAACGTTGTCGCATCGGTGAAATATCCCGACAATGTCGACGAGCTGATAAGCAACTATTCGCTGACCGTTTCGCACAAAGGCGGCTCGCTCACCTTCGAGGGTCGCGACGAGCGCAAGGGCTACTACATCATGCCCGACGACGTCAACACGCTTGACTACGTGCTGACCTTCACCACCGACGGTAAGGAAAAGACCGTGCGCGGCACTATCGCCAACGTGCAGCCCGCCCACGAGTATGTGCTCAACGTGATTGCCGACGACAAGAACGGCACTGCCGACGGCGCGGCATTCATTACAATCGAGGTAGACGACACGATGATTGAGGTCAAGGACGACATCCTGATTACGACTCCCCCGGTAATTTCAGGCTATGGTTTTGACATCAACGTGCCCGTAGCGGGCGAGAGCGGCTCGATTGGGCGCAAGAGCGTCTATGCAAGCGCCGCCGCCAACCTGCGCGACGTGATTCTGGCTAACCTCCCGATGATGGGCGACCTCAGCGAGGTCAACCTCGTGCGCGCCGAAGCCGCTACGCTCACCGAGCTGGCCGGCAAGGGCATCACCTTCGAGGTTACCAACGTCGACGGCGGCCAGATGATGAAGATTGTCTTCGACGACGCCTACGTCAACGCTCTGCCCAACAGCGACGAGCCCTACGTCATCAACATTACCGCCACCGACGAATACGGCAAGAGCTCGAGCGCCGCGCTGACCCTGCGCGTAACCGAGGCTCCCGTCGTTACTGCTCCGATGGTTGACTCCGATATCAGCTATGTTAAGGCAACCCTGTCGGCCACTGTGGCCAAAGAGGGTGTCGAGGCCGTAGGCTTCGAATATGCTCCTGCCGGCTCGACCGACTGGACCTACGTAGCCGGCTCGACCTCACGTGCATTCACCAAGGGCCAGGCCTACTACGCAACCCTGACCGGCCTCGAAATGGGTACCAAATACGTTTACCGCGCCGTTGCAGGCGACGGCACCGAAGTCACCTACCGCGCCGATGAACAGGAGTTCTCGACTCTGACTCCTCCCCAGCTCCCCAACTCGGGTATGGAACAGTGGGGTGCCGTAGTCGAGAGTGGCAAGAACATTGTCATGCCTATGAACAACGGCGCCGAAGGCTGGGATACCGGCAATCACGGTTCCGGTACTATGGGCGTTCAGCTCACACAGTCGCACACTGACGTAAAGCATGGCGGAACCTATTCTGCACGCCTCCGCTCGCAGTTTGTAGGCCTCGGCGGCTTTGTTGGCAAGTTTGCGGCCGGCAACCTGTTCTACGGCAAGTATATCGGCACCGACGGCACTGACGGTATCATCGGTTTCGGCCGTCCGTTCGATATGCCCAATACCGAACTCAAACTGACAAAGGTGCGCCTCTGGGTTAGCTATCAGCCCGCTACCGTAGTGTCGGGCAACAACAAGGGCAGCGGTGACCACCTGAGCGTCGGCGCAACCGACGAGGGCCATATCTTCGTGGCTCTATTCGACGGCCCCGACAACGGCGACACCGATTCGGGCAACAACGGCAAGTATGGCTACGTTGTGCGCACCAAGAAGTCGGGCCGGCGCCTGTTTGACAAGAACGCCGTCAACGTAGCGGCCTATGGCGAAAAGATTTTCACCGAGGCCTATGGCGACGGCTCGCTCCAGATGCTTGAAATTCCGCTGGAGTATTACGCCGGCAAGGGCAACCCGACCCACATCGCGGTAGTCTGCACCGCCTCGCGCTATGGCGACTACTTCGAGGGCGGCGAAGGCTCGACTATGATTATTGACGACGTAGAGCTCGTTTACGAAGCCCGCTGACACCACTGCAGAACTTACAGACGAGTCGGCCGCTCCATTCCGGGGCGGCCGACTTTCGATTTATGTCGGGGCAAATGATTTGCTTGATTGGGAAATTATGCGTAAATTTGCCCGGAATAATCAACTCAATTACCAATCATCATGAAAGACCTCAACGCCATCATTGACAAGTTTGCCATCACAGGCACCGTTGAGGCCGTCAAGCCCCTGGGCAACGGCCTCATAAACGACACTTTCGTCGTTCGCACTAAAGAAGCTGACGCACCCGACTACGTGCTTCAGCGCATTAACCATCACATCTTTACCGATGTTGACGGCCTGCAGGGCAACATTGAAGCGGTTACCCGCCACATCCGCCGCAAGCTCGAGGCTGCCGGCGAGGCCGACGTGGACCGCAAAGTCCTCTCATTTGTTAAAATCAAAGATGGCGAAAAGACATATTACTTCGACGGCGAAAGCTACTGGCGCATCATGGTGTTCATTCCCCGCGCCCAGACTTTCGAGGCCGTGACTCCCGAAAGCAGCCTCGACGCAGGCCGCGCTTTCGGCCGCTTCCAGGCCATGCTCGTCGACATTCCCGAAACTCTCGTCGAGACTATTCCCGACTTCCACAACATGGAGTTGCGCCTGCGCCAGTTGCGCGAAGCCGTGGCTGCCGACCCCAAGGGCCGTGTGGCTGAAGTGAAGTGGCTGCTCGACGAGCTTGAAAGCCGCGCCGAAGAGATGTGCAAGGCCGAACGCCTCGGCCGCGAGGGCAAGCTGCCCAAGCGCATCTGCCACTGCGACACCAAGGTCAACAACATGATGTTCGACGAAGACGGCAAGACCGTGCTCTGCGTCATTGACCTTGACACCGTCATGCCGAGCTTTATCTTCTCGGACTTCGGTGACTTCATGCGCACCGGCGCCAACACAGGCCTCGAAGATGACCCCAACCTCGACAATGTCGAGTTCAACATGGATATTTTCAAGGCGTTCACCACGGGCTACCTCTCGACCGCCAAGGAATTCCTCCTTCCGGTTGAAATCGAGAATCTGCCGTATGCCGCCGCCCTCTTCCCCTACATGCAGACGGTACGCTTCCTGGCCGACTACATCAACGGCGACACATACTACAAGATTCAGTATCCCGAACACAACCTCGTGCGTTCAAAGGCTCAGTTCAAACTGCTGCAGAGCGTCGAGAAGCATACCCCCGAAATGAAGGCCTATATCGAGTCGATCAACGGTTGACCGTCAGGGCCGATAATGAACCTATTATAACCGTAATTTAAAAATTTAATTTTCAAAGTGGAAATCAAAGGCAAAATCATTCACGTGCTCCCGCTTCAGAGCGGTGTCGGCAAAGCCAGCGGCAAAGAATGGAAAAAACAAGAATACGTTCTGGAAACCCAGGAAACATATCCTAAAAAGGTGTGCTTCAATCTTTTCGGTGACCGTATTGACCAGAATCCCGTCCAGATTGGCGACGATGTAACCGTTAGCTTCGATCTTGAAAGCCGTGAGTTTAACGGCCGCTGGTACACCGACGTGCGCGCATATCGCATCGAGAAGGGTGCCGGCGTGCCCCCGGTTTCCACAGCTCCCGCCGCCGGCATTCCGGGCGACTTTCCTCCCGCACCCGCCGATCTGCCCGTCGCAGGCCCCAACGACGACCTTCCTTTCTGATTGATTTGACCGGAGAGTGAATCGTCAAGGCTTTTTGCGGGTGGCGGCAGCCGTGCCCCGCGTAGAGGTTGCCAACTGCAGCGCCAATGCCGACCACATAATCGACCTGGCGCGCACTATGGCCGCCGACGGAGTCCGTCTGGCAGTATTTCCCGAATTGAGTGTCACCGCATATACTTGCGGTGACCTCTTTCTGCAGCCTACGCTGATTGACTCGGCATTCGCCGAACTTCACCGCATTGCCCGGGCCACGGCCGAGCTGCCGCTGGTGTCGGTGGTGGGCGTGCCGCTGATGATTGCCGGCGCGCTGCGCAACTGCGGCGTAGTGATTTCGTCGGGCGAAATCAAGGGAGTGCAGACCAAAGAATACCTGCCTAACTACGGCGAATTTTATGAAAAACGCTGGTTCCGCCACGATGCCCGCGCGCAACACAACCTGTTTGTGGTCGACGGCGTGCGCTTCGGCGTGGAAATCTGCGAGGACCTCTGGGCGCCCATTCCCGTGTCGACCCACCAGGCCCTTGCCGGCGCTGAAATTATTGTGAACCTCTCTGCGAGCAACGATCTGGTCGGAAAGCGCGCCAAAGTCCATGAACTCGTAACCCACCAGTCGTCGGCTCTCCGATGTGCCTACGTCTACGCTGCGTCGGGTTATGGCGAATCGACCACCGACCTCGTTTTTGACGGCAAGGCCATTATTGCCGAGCTGGGCCAAACGCTCGCCGACTCTCCGCGATGGCGCCGCGAGGCCTATTATGAAAGCGCCGACGTCGACGTGCAGCTCATCAGGTCCGAAAGGGTGGTCAACAGCTCGTTTACCGACTGTCGCGTGCGCGAGGATGGTCCGGAACTGTGGAAATATATCGACGTGACGCCTGCTGCGCCCGTAGTCTCTACGGCCGAACTGCGCCGTCCGGTCAATGCAATGCCGTTTGTGCCCTCCGATCCTGTGGAGCTTGAACGTCAGTGCGTGGAAACCTCTGAAATCCAGCAGCTCGGACTTGCCCATCGCCTCGAAATCACCGGGTCGCGCAGCCTGGTTATAGGCATCAGCGGCGGCCTTGACTCGACGCTGGCTCTGTTGGTGGCCTGTCAGACTTTCGACATGCTCGGACTGCCCCGCAAGGGCATCCACGCCGTCACCATGCCGGGCTTCGGTACATCGGGCCGCACCAAGAGCAACGCCGTCAAACTGATGGAAGCGCTCGGGGTGAGCATCCGCGAGATTCCCATTGCCGAGGCCGTCGGGCAGCATTTCAGCGACATCGGCCATGACCCCGAGGTGCGCGATGTTACCTATGAGAACGCTCAGGCTCGAATGCGCACGCTCATTCTCATGAATCTGGCCAACGAGACCCGTGGCCTGGTGCTCGGCACCGGCGACCTCAGCGAGCTCGCTCTTGGCTGGGCCACTTATAATGGCGACCAGATGAGCATGTATGGCATCAACGCCGGCGTGCCCAAAACAGCCATTCGCCCGCAGGTGGAGTGGTATGGCAGACTGTGGCCCGAACTGGCGGCTACGCTCGCCGATATAATCGATACCCCCGTGTCGCCCGAGCTGCTTCCTGCCGACGAAAACGGCACTATAGCCCAGAAGACGGAAGACCTCGTGGGCCCTTATGAACTACATGACTTCTTTATTTATCAGTTGCTGGCTCTGCGCCGCAAGCCGTCGGTTATTTTCGACCTGGCGTGCATAGCCTTCGACGGTAAATTTGACCGTGCGACCATCAAACACTGGTTGCAGACGTTTATTCGCCGCTTCTTCTCGCAGCAATTCAAGCGTTCGTGCATGCCCGATGGTCCGAAGGTCTGGACTGTAAACCTGAGTCCGCGCGGTGACTGGCGCGCTCCGTCAGACGCCGAGGCGACGCTATGGCTCAGTGATATTAACAACTTATGAACAGCAGATACACGATATCATCGGTAGTGACTTTCTGGGTTGCGGCGCTGACAGCAGGCGCTGCCCCTGCCGTGCAGCCTCTTGAGGCTGCCGACACCCTTTCGCTCCACGAAGTCAGCATCACGTCGATCAAACAGGCTGAAACGCTCGAAACAGAGCCCGTTTCGTCGACAACCATCGGCCAGCAGGCCATTCAGCGTCTCAACATCACCGATGTGAAGCAGGTTTCGGAACTGGTGCCGAACTTCTATGTGCCCGCCTATGGTTCGCGCATGACGTCGAGCATCTATGTGCGCGGCCTCGGCGCCCGCATCGACCAGCCGGCCATGGGCCTCAACGTCGACAACATTCCTGTGCTCAACAAGAATGACTATGACTTCGACTTTTTCGACATTGACCGCATAGAGGTTCTGCGCGGTCCGCAGAGCGCCCTTTACGGCCGCAACACAATGGGCGGCCTGATTAACGTCTACACCCTCTCGCCCATGCGCTATCAGGGCCTGCGCCTGCTGATGGAGGGCGCGAGCTTCAATTCGTGGCGAACGGCCATGGGACTGTATCACAAGTTCCGGCACAACTTCGCCATGGGCCTCGACCTCAACGCATATTCCACGGCCGGCCAGACCGACAACGTCTATAAGCGCTCGCTCTTTCCGGGCATGAAGCGCAAGGCCGACCAGGCCGAGCAGTATGGCGCACGCCTGAAACTCGCCTGGCTGCCCAAGGAAAACGTTACGGTCGACAATGTAGTGTCGTTCTCCTATAACCGTCAGGGCGGCTATCCCTACGAGCCGGTCGGCACGGGCGAGGTGAACTATAACGACACCTGTTACTATAACCGCACGTCGGTCGGCGAGGGGCTGACCGTGCAGTGGCGTGCCGACGACTTTACGTTCAGTTCCGTAACCGGTCTGCGCTACATGAACGATGACATGATGCTTGACAACGATTTCACCCCTCAAAGCTATTTTACGCTCAATCAGCGCATCAAGGAGCTCTCGGCCACTCAGGACTTCATTTTTCGCGGGTCGAAAGGCAACTATAACTGGATGGGCGGAGCGTTCGGCTTCGTTAAGCATTCGCGCATGACGGCCCCAGTAGTGTTTCAGAAAGACGGCATCGAAAACCTGATTGTCAGAAACATCTGCAACTACATGGTTCAGGGAGGCATGCCCGAGTCCGTAGTTAACCGCCTGAAGCCGGTCTGGAACACCGACGAGTTCAATCTCGACTCGCGCTTCGTTCTTCCGAACTGGGGCGCAGCCATTTATCATCAGAGCGAATACACGCTCGGCGACTGGACATTTACGGGCGCGCTGCGACTGGACTATGAAGAGTCGGGCATGTTCTATTACATCGACGTGGAAACCGGCGCATCAATGGGCGGAAGGCCTGTGCGCGGCGAGGTTCACGAGAGCGACCACCTGAAGCAAAGCTGGCTCGAACTGTTGCCAAAGCTGTCGGTAAGCTATCGCCTGCCCATGAAGGAACCGTCGGTAATCTATGCCAGCATATCCAAGGGCTATAAGGCCGGCGGCTACAACACGCAGATGTTCAGTACTATTCTTCAGGAAAAACTCCAGGACGCAATGAAAGCCGATGCGTTTGCCGGCATGTTTCCCGGCGGCAGCATTCCGGCAGCCGGCTCGCAGAAGTTCACGGTCGAGGAGACTGCGGCCTATAAGCCCGAATATTCGTGGAACTATGAAATCGGCGCCCACTTCAGCTGCTGGGGCGGCCGCATTCTGACTGACCTGGCCGCATTCTATATCGACATCCGCGACCAGCAGCTCACCGTGTTTCCCGACGGCAGCTCTACCGGGCGCATGATGACCAATGCTGGCCGCACCCGCTCGGCAGGCGCCGAGGTCAGCATCACGGCCCGACCCACCGACCGCTGGATTGCCCGCGCAAGCTATGGCTACACCAACGCGCGCTTTCTCCGCTATACCGACTTTAACAATGAAACCGGCGAGGTTGAAGACTTCAAGGGCAAGACCGTACCTTACGCTCCGGCCCACACGGCGTTTGCGTCGGTTCAGTACAGCCAGCCCCTGCCCATGTGGTGGTTCAACCGCATGGATTTCGAAGTGAACGGCCGCGGCGTCGGTCCGATTTATTGGGATGAGGCCAACTCGCTGCGTCAGGACTTCTATGCGCTGTTTGGCGCGTCGGTGCGCCTGCAGATGCAGAAAGTGTCGGTTGACTTCTGGGCTGAAAATATACTAAACAAGCGCTTCGATACGTTCTATTTTAAATCTATCGAAAACCGGTTTGTGCAGCGCGGTTCCAGGCGCACGCTCGGCATGACCCTGCGCTACATAATGTAAATGTTGAAAACTCATGAACAAGAAATATCTCTTTCCGATTTTAATTGCCCTCGGCGCCATGCTCGGCGTCGGCTGCAAGCCCATCTATTCCGAACAGACCTTTGCGGAATATACCGACTGCGTTGTATACGCCCTTGACGGCTACACCAATAAGGACGTAATTACCGACTACGGCCGCATCAACATCATCGGCGATGCGTCGACCGGATATTACAGGCTTGAGCTCCGTGACTTCCGGCTCACGCCCGACGGCAACGTTTGCTGGGCCGATGTAAGGGGCCTGACCCAGTATCTCAAGGAAACCACCAACGAGCAGGGCGAAGTTACTGCCTTGAACTACGTGTGCTTCAACAAGGAGGGCGACACGTATGCCGACGGCGACATGAGCGTGGAAAATCTGCGCTTAGGCTGGCTCTCTACGGTTTACTGGGGTAAATTTACCTCCGACAACGGCCGCTATCGCATATGGATGCTGCCGCGCGAGGTCGAGACGTATGCCAACCGCAATGAAATTGTCAACTCCGAAGGCCAGACCATACTCGAAAACTCCCTTCATCCGCGTTATAGCTTTGATCTCAACGTCTATAACTCAACGGCTACAATCCGCGCCAACGGCGTCGTTTTTCCGGTCGACACCAGCGGCGGCAGCGACCATAAGCGCATCGACATCCGCGAACTGGTGCTCGACGTGCTTCCTGTCACGTTCGACGACAAGGGATTCTCCATCAATGTCGACAAGGTTGACGGTGTCTATTCCGACGGCACCCGCGGCAGCTACGAGATAACCGACTTCCGCTGCTCGTTTGCAGCCGACTACGACGGCGAGCGTACCGCCTCATTCAATCTGCGCGAAGTCGCCACCGACACGAAAATCAACGTAACCATCACATTAGACTACTATCGCAATAACTGACCTTCAGCGTCGGCGACGTTGTCGGAATGTTTCAACCCGAATAATCATAATCACAGATAACCGAATCAGTATGGATTTTATTGAAGAACTGACCTGGCGCGGCATGATTCACACCGTCATGCCCGGCACTGCAGACGAACTCAAAAAGGGAATGGCGACGGCCTATCTCGGCATCGACCCGACCGCCGATTCGCTTCATATCGGCCACCTGGTCGGAGTTATGATGCTCAAGCATTTTCAGCGCTCCGGCCATAAGCCCCTGGCCCTTATCGGCGGCGCCACAGGCATGATCGGCGACCCTTCGATGAAGAGTCAGGAACGCGTGCTCATTGATGAAGAGACCCTGCGCCACAATCAGGAGGCAATCAAGAAGCAGCTTGCTAAATTTCTTGATTTCGACTCCGACGCCGACAATGCCGCCGAACTGGTCAATAACTACGACTGGATGAAGGACTATGGTTTCCTGAACTTCATCCGCGACATCGGCAAGCACATCACCGTGAACTACATGATGGCTAAAGACAGCGTCAAGAAGCGTCTGGGTTCAGACTCAAGCCACGGCATGTCGTTTACCGAATTCTCCTACCAGCTCCTCCAGGGCTATGATTATCTGTGGCTCTACCGCAACAAGAACTGCCGCCTGCAGCTCGGCGGCTCGGACCAGTGGGGCAACATCACCACCGGCACCGAACTCATTCGCCGCACCGAGGGTGGCGAGGCATTCGCCCTGACCTGCCCGTTGATTACCAAGGCCGACGGCGGCAAGTTCGGCAAAACCGAAAGCGGCAACGTATGGCTCGATCCGAAGCGCACGTCGCCCTATAAGTTCTATCAGTTCTGGCTCAACGTCAGCGACGACGACGCCGCCAAGTACATCAAAATCTTCACCACGCTGAGCCGCGAGGAAGTCGAGGCGCTCGTGGCCGAACAGGCCGAAAATCCCGGTCTGCGCCCCCTGCAGAAGCGTCTGGCCCGCGAAATCACCACTATGGTTCACAGCGCCGCCGACTGCGAGGCTGCAATCGAGGCTTCGCAGATTCTCTTCAATCCCAAGGCCGCAGAGGCTCTTCACCACCTCGACGAAGCCACGCTCCTCGATATCATGGAAGGCGTGCCCCAGTTCACGGTGAGCCGCGAGGCAGTGGTCAGCGGCACCACGCCCCTGGTTGACCTGCTCGTCTCGGAGACCTGCTCGGTATTCCCCAGCAAGGGCGAATATCGCAAAATGGTGCAGGGCGGCGGACTCAGCATCAACAAGGAGAAGGTTACCGACCCCATGGCCGTGGCCGACGCGTCGATGCTGCTCAACGACAAATATATCCTGGCCCAGCGCGGCAAGAAGAACTTCTTCCTGCTCCGCGCCGAGTAAGCCAGACGCCGCCGCGCAAACAGAGACAAATCATACTAACAAAGAGCGGTCGCCCGTCCGGGGCGGCTGCTCTCGCGTTTATCATATCGGACCATAGCCTGGCCGGGCGGTGAGTATTGTTATGGTATGCGCGTCTGCGTGACTGGCAACAAAAAAAGCTCTGCGCCGCAGTGGCGCAGAGCTTTTGATATGAGTTTCGGGTGGGTTATTTCTTGGGGGTGAGGGCCTTGACAATCTGCTTGTCGGCCTTTTCTACGGCCTTGTTGTAGGCTTTTTCGGCTTTAGCTTTGGCCTTGGGAGTGGTGGCGGTGCCGATGGCGTCGTAGAGGTCCCAGAGCTTGTTGTCGGCGGTAGCCTGCTTGGCTGCTGCGGTGTAGGCAGCGGCAGCGGCTTCGGCGGCAGCTTCTTCAGCGGCGGGAGCGTAGGCGTGCTTGTAGCCCTTGACGTCGTTCCAGTGACCGCGGGTGAAGTCGGGGAAGGTAACGGCGCAGCTGTTGTTGTCCATCGAGAGCGAGCCGAGTTCGGCGAGGCAGCACCATTCGGCGAGGTCATAAACGTCCATGTCGAGGGGCAGACCGTTCTGCAAGCAGTAAACCAGACGTGCGTCCATCATGTAGTCCATGCCGCCGTGGCCCATCTGACGGCCGATTTCGCCGTATTTGGTAAGGATGGGGTGGTAGTATTTCTGCACCAGTGCGTCATATTCGCTCTTGGGCAGGAAGCCGTGGCTCGACAGGTTGTCGATTTTGGGCTGCACGCCGCTGGCCTGGAGCTGGCTCTTGTCGAGTGCGATTTCGGGAGTGGGATATTTGGTGGCGTAGCCCTTGGTGCCGGTGAGTTTGAACAGGCGGTTGTAGGGCTGGGGGTTCATTACGTTGTGCTGGATTTCAACAACCTTGCCGTCTTCGGTGCGCATCAGAGTGGTGGTCTGGTCGCCGTTGCGGAAATTATTGCAGGGCTTGCCGGTTTTCTTTTCGACCCATTCCTTGCCGTGGTGTGACTTGGTGTCCATGGCCACGAGGGTTTTGAAGCGGTCGCCGCGGTGGATGTCGAGGCACTGTGCAACCGGGCCGAGGCCGTGGGTGGCGTAAACGTCGCCGCGGTTTTCCATGTTGTACTTCATGCGCCAGCCGAGTTTATCGGGGTCGTTGTCGGGGTTGCTCCAGTAGTAGTCCCAGAAGTCGTCGAGGTTGTGGATGTAGGCGCCTTCAGCACGGAGCACTTCGCCGAACACTCCGGCCTGGGCCATGGCCAGGGCGTTGAGCTCGTAGTAGTCGTAGCAGCAGTTTTCGAGAATCATGCAGTGCTTGCGGTTTTTTTCGCTCAGGTCGATGAGCTCCCAGCACTGTTCGAGGTTCATGGCCGAGGGAACTTCGATTGCGGTGTGCTTGCCGTTTTCGAGGGCGCACTTTGCAACGGGGAAGTGGTGGTCCCAGTCGGTGGCAACGTAAACGAGGTCAACGTCGGGGCGTTCGCACACGGCTTTATAGCCGTCTTCGCCGGAGTAGACGGCTGCGGGGGCAAGACCTTGTTCACGAAGGTATTTCTGGCATGCTTCGGCACGCTGGGGCACGTAGTCGCAGAGGGCAACGATTTCTACGCCGGGAATGTGGGCGAAGCGGTTAACTGCGCCGGGACCACGCATGCCGAGGCCTACGAATGCAACGCGTACGGTTTCCATTTTCGGAGCGGTGAGACCGAGCACGTGCTCCTGGCCGGCGGGGCGTTCGGGGGTCTCGACTACAAGGGTGCCTTTGTCCCAATGTGTCTTGGTCGAGGGCGACAGCGACTGGGCGCAGAGGGTGGCGCTGATGGTCAGCACAGCAGCCGATGCAAGCGCGAATTTCTTTAAAAACATAGGTGTTGTGATTGATTTTAAGGGTTAAGATTGAAATTTTTGGCAAAGTTACATGAATTCAGGCAATAAAGCAAATATTTAACAAATTATAGACATCCGATAAAAAACGTGCGGAAAATTTGCATAATTGGGAAAATGTGCGTAACTTTGCGGCGCAATTAGCAATGAGACAAGGTTCCATGGCCGAGAGGTTAGGCAACGGTCTGCAAAACCGTGTACAGCAGTTCGAATCTGCTTGGGACCTCAAACGTAAGCCGGACGTCGACTCTTCGACGCCCGGCTTGACTTTTTTTGTGGCGCCGGTCAGTGGGGGTAGGGGATGTGGCGCCAAATGAAGTCGGGGATAATGGACCAGAGGGCGCAGAGCAGGCGCCAGCGGCCGTCGATAAAGGCCGTTTTGCGCCGGCGGGCGATAGCGCGCGCTATGTGGCGGCATACGCTGTCGGACGTCATGAGCATCGGGTAGCCGGCGTGAGGTTTCAGCAACGGGGTGCGTGTCCATCCCGGGCGCAGGTCGGTGAGGGCTATGGGCAGGCGGCCGGTGACGGCACGTTGGCGCAGGCCTTGGAGGTAGGTGGCGCCAAAGCGTTTCGACGCACTGTAGGCTTCCATTGTGCGGAGGCCTTTGGTGGCGGCTACGGATGTGATGGCGGCAATGTGGCCGGGGCGGCGTGTCGATTCAAACCAGTTGAAGGCGGTTGAGACCATGCGTGCAAAGCCGACGCAGTTGGTTGCGGCTATGTCGGCTTCGCGCCCGGGGTCGAGGCCGGGGTTGTCGTAGCCGATGCCTGCCACGTGGATGTAGAGGTCCATGCCTCCGAGTTCGTCAATGAGGTCGAGCAGGCGGTTGCCGGCGTCGGGCGAGTTTATGTCGATGGCTGCCCGGGCGGCAGCTCTGGCTGTTATCTTGTTGATTGAGCGAGAGGCACACCCTACGCGATGGCCGCGTTCAATGTAGAAGAGGGCGAGTTCCGCGCCTATGCCGGAGCTCGCCCCCATGATGATTATGTTCATTCAGCAGGCTGAAGGAGTGTGTTACTTCTTGTTGCCGAAGTAGCGCTGATAGAGGCCATAGAAACCGCGGCCATGGCGGGCTTCGTCTTTGGCCATTTCGTGAACGGTGTCGTGGATGGCGTCGAGGTTGGCCTTTTTGGCGTTGGCGGCAATGCGCATCTTGTCGGCGTTGGCGCCGGCTTCGGCGTGCATACGCTTTTCGAGGTTGGTTTTGGTGTCCCAGACTACGTCGCCGAGGAGTTCTGCGAACTTGGCGGCGTGTTCGGCTTCTTCGAAGGCATAGCGCTTGAAGGCTTCGGCGATTTCGCTATAGCCTTCACGGTCAGCCTGGCGGCTCATTGCGAGATACATGCCGACTTCGGTGCACTCGCCCATGAAGTGAGCGTTGAGGTCTTTGATCATTTCTTCGTCAGCGCCTTCTTTGGCCACGCCGATAACGTGTTCGGTAACGAAGTTGAGGGTTTCATCTTCCTTGACTTCTTCGAATTTCGATTTGGGGGCGCCGCAGAGAGGGCACTTTTCGGGGGCTTCAGCACCTTCGTGCACGTAGCCGCAGACGGTGCAGATAAATTTCTTGTTCATCAGTGTGTTCGGTTGTTTATTTGGATATTATTGTTGTTTCGCAGGGAGGGGCCGGTTGAAATCAGTTCTTGGCAGCGATGACTTCGACTTCGAGCAGAACCTGCTTGGGGAGTTCCTTGACGGCAACGGCCGAGCGTGCGGGGAAGGGAGCGGAGAAGGCTTCGGCGTAAACTTCGTTCATGGGCACGAAGAGGCTCATGTCAGCAAGGAATACGGTGGTCTTCACTACGTTGTCCATGGTGAGGCCGGCTGCTTCGAGCACTGCCTTTACGTTGGCCATGCTCTGGCGGGCCTGTGCGGTGATGCCTTCGGGAATTTCGCCGGTGGCGGGATTGACGGGAATCTGGCCGCTGACAAATATGAACTGGCCGGCGTCGATTGCCTGGCTGTAGGGGCCGATTGCGCCCGGAGCGTTGGTGGTTGCGATTACTTGTTTCATGATTAGTTGATGTTGTTATGTTAAATTATGGATTATTGTTTGGTTTATGTTCGAAGGTTGGTTGAGCCAATCGAGGCCAGGTTGAGGGTGCTGATTTTCTCGCCTGCCGCGCGGAGCGAAGCGTTGTCGGCTTGGTCAAGGGCATCGACAAGCGGCTTGAAGTCGCTTGAAAACGAGGCGACAAAGTCGGTGGTGCCGTGGTCGCGAAACAGGTCGACGGCCTGGCCGACGGTCAATTCCGTCAGGTCGCGCGCGGGCTGGTAGCGGATGGAGTCTTTGCGTCGGGCGGGTAGCACGCGGCAAATCAGGTTCATTTCTTCCATCTCGCCGAGCAGAATCTGCACCAGTCGCAGCGGCACTCCGAATGAGCGTTCGAAGTCAGAGGCCGAGAGCGGGGTCTTGCCGGCCGAGTAGCGTTGCACCACGACGGCGAGTAGCCCTACGCCGATACGCCGGCGATAGTTGAACGAGATGCCGTAGATGTCTTCGTCGAGGGCATAGTCTGAGATGCTTTGGGCCGAGTAGCACAGCAGGGCGCCGGTGAGGGTGAACAGCCATACGAGCTGGAGCCATATGAGCAGCAGCGGCAGGAAGGCGAAGCCGCCGTAGATGGCGTTGTATTTGCTGACGTAAATCTGGCCGCCGACAAAGAGCCATTGCAGCACCTGATAGGCAATGCCGGCCAGGATGCCGGCGGGGAGTGCGTTTTTGAATTTGACCTTGGTGTTGGGCACGAGCATGTACAGGCCCGTGAAGAAGAGCCAGATCAGAATGACCGAGGCAGCGTCGAGCATGAATGACACGAGCGGGGTCATGAAGGGTAGGTAGGTGTCTACGCTCGACGACATGAAGGCCGTCAGGCCGGAGCCGCATACCATCAGCACGGGGAGAATGATGAAGATGGCCGTGTAGTCAGTGATTTTGCGCCATAGGGTACGCCCGTGTTTGATGCCCCAGATGCGGTTAAAGGAGTCTTCGACCGAGCTGATAAGTGAAATCAGGGTCCAGAGCAGCACGACGATGCCGACGCCGACAAACAGGCCTTCGGATGCCTGGGCAAGATAGCTGTCGACGAATTTCAGGGCAACTTCGAGGGCGTTGTGTTGCGAGGGAAAGTAGTTGAAGAGCTGGCTGGCGAGAATGTTCTGAAATCCGAATCCGCGGCCAATGGCGAAGAGCAGGGCCAGGGCCGGCACCAGGGCGAGCAGCAGCCGGTAGGTCAGGGCGCATGCGGTCGACTGCAGGTCGGCGCTCATGAACGACTTGACTGTGAGGTTGATTGTCTTGACAATTCTGACCGAAAGGGAGTTGCGCCTGTCGCGCCACACCCCTTTGAGCGCGTAGTCCCATAGCTTGAAGGCTTTGCGCTTCAACAAAATGAATTTAGCTTTAAGTCCGGGCGTTTTTTCGGTCATGATTCGGGATTTTCCTGCTGCAAAGATACCCTAAAATTTCAGAATCCAAAAATTAAAAATCACTAAAACGCGGACCGGCAGATAAAAAAAGATGAGCCCCGCGTTTTTGACGCGGGGCTCTGATTGGCTAAAGGGGGGTTGGTTGGCGTGGCTTGATTATGCCTTGCCGTTGGAGCCAAGCACGTTGACGATTTTGTGCTTGTAGAGTTTCTCCATTTCATCGCGGGCGGGGCCGAGATATTTGCGGGGGTCGAATTCGCCGGGCTTGGTGGCGAATACTTCGCGAACGGCTGCGGTCATGGCCAGACGGCTGTCGGAGTCGATGTTGATTTTGCAAACGGCGCTCTTGGCAGCTTTGCGGAGTTCTTCTTCGGGAATGCCGATAGCGTCGGGAAGCTTGCCTCCGAATTTGTTGATGATGTCAACGTATTCCTGGGGTACGGAGCTTGAGCCGTGGAGCACGATGGGGAATCCGGGGAGTTTTTCCATAACGGCGTCGAGCACGTCGAATGCCAGCGGCGGGGGAACGAGGCGGCCTTCGGCGTTGCGGGTGCACTGTTCGGGGGTGAACTTGTAGGCGCCGTGGCTGGTGCCGATCGAGATGGCGAGCGAGTCGCAGCCGGTGCGG
>DKUN01000010.1:0-5025 GCA_002490725.1 Porphyromonadaceae bacterium UBA7203
GTTGTAGCGCGGGCGTGGCTGATAGCCTCCTTCACCGTTCTGGTTGTTGTACTGGCGGGGCTGGTAGCCGCCTTCGGCACCGTCTTGTTGCAGGCGGTTGTAGTTGCGCGGACCGTTCGGGTTGTACTGGCGGGGCTGATAACCGCCCTGCTGGTAGTTGTTGTAACGCGGACGGGGCTGGTAACCTCCTTCGCCGTTCTGCTGGTCACGGTTGTAGCGCTGGTGCTGCTGGTAGGGTCGATGCGGGCGTTCCTCACCGTCGGAATTCGGGCTGCTGTTTTCACTGGTGTCTCTACCGTATGAAACTTTTTCGAAACGCGAGTCGGTTGACGCACTGCCGTCGGTTGTGTTGCCGATGCGGGGGCGCTTGGGGCGCTTTATTTCGCCGTTTGAGTTTGTGTCCATGTCCATGATGTTTGGGCTTAGAAAAGTAAATTTCGGTTGTTTATTTTGATTCCCGGCATCTCGCCGGGCGGGTTATGATTAATCGCTGCAAAGTTACAAAAAAATTTGGTGTCTCACAATACCGAAACGCTCCTTTTGCATTAAAAGTTCATCTGCGGTCATAGCGACGGTAAAGTATGGCCAGGGCTATGGTTCCGGCCAGGGCGAGCGGAGCGCCTATTGCGGCCGGCGATGCGAGTCCGAGGCCATGGTGGATGGCCATGCCGCCGAGGGTGGCCGACATGGCGTTGCTTACGTTGAAGGCTATCTGGATGCCGGCGCCGCCAAGCATTTCGCCTCCTTTGGCATAGCGCACAATCAGATATTGAAGCGGGCCGCCGATGCCGAAGAGGCCGGCCGTTGCCAGAAACATCAGTGCGAGCGACGGAATCTTCATTGGCGCGCACAAGTAGATTGCGGGCATTATGATTATGAGGCTGCCTGCTATGCAGGCTGTTACCAGCGATGCGCGGTGGCGGTCGGCCAGCTTGCCGGCAAGGGCGTTGCCGAACACCATGCCGAGGCCGGCCAGCATCATGATCCAGGTCATGTCGGCAACCGTGAAGCGGGCTATGTCGGTCATAATCGGTTCAATGTAGCTGAACCAGCAGTAAACGCTTGCCTGACCGAAAAACACACCCGCAAATATGAGCCACGGGGCCGGGTTGCGGAGAAAGCGGAACTGGCCTTTGACTCCGGTGTCGGGCAGCGGGTCGAGGTAGGGCACGCATTTTGTTATGGATATCAGCGCCAGCATGCCGAACAGCGCCACGACGGCGAAAACCATGCGCCAGTCAATGATATTACATAAAAAGGTCGAAGCCGGAACGCCGACGACGTTGGCTACTGTCATGCCTGCTACCATGACGGCGACTGATTGAGCGCCGCGCCCTTGTCGGGCCAGACGCTGGGCCACTATGGCCCCGGCTCCGAAATAGGCTCCGTGGGGCAGCCCCGAGAGCAGGCGTGCCATCAGCAGCGTGGTGAAGCCCGGTGCGACGGCGGTTGCGAGGTTGCCGGCAAAAATCATGGCTGCGAGAATCAGCATCAGCCGTTTGAGCGGAAGGCGGCGAAACACGATGAGGGCGGGTGAGCCGATGGCCACTCCGAGCGAGTAGGCCGAAATCAGATGGCCCGCGTCGACGATGCTGACGCCTATGCCGTCGGCCACGTCGCCTAAAATTCCCATCATGCCGAATTCGGCGATGCCGAGAGCAAAGGTGCCGAGAGCAAGGGCTATCAGCCCGCTCATTGACCGGGAGTCATCGGGGTTCGGGACGGTAGTCATAGTGATTGCGCAGAGATTCGAAGTCGAGCGGCGCGTTTTTCAGGGCGGCCGTATCGGCCAGGGGGGAGTAGCTTGCGGCTATGGAGTCGAGTGTCGGCGCCTCGGCCACCGGGTCGAGGCTTACGCTTAGTTCCGGATCTATGGCGTGGAGAGCCATGGCCGTGGCGCGGCGCTTGCCTTCGAGCGAGTAGCCGGCAATGTGGGGGGTGGCGATAAATGCCATGTCGAGCAGCGAGAGGTTGATTGTCGGTTCGCCTTCCCAGCAGTCAATGGCGGCGGTGCTCAGACGGCCCGAACCGAGGGCGTCGATTAGTGCGCGCGTATCGGTCACGGGGCCTCGCGCTGCGTTGATTACCATCGGGCTGCGGCGGCAGGCGTCAAACAGGTCGCGTCCGGCCATATGGCGAGTGGTCGCGTCGAGAGGCGTATGGAATGTGACGACGTCGGCCTCGGCGGCGATTTGCCCGAGAGAGGCGGGGAGGCCCAGCGGCGGGTCGCAGAGCAGTGTGCGGTAGCCGTTGGCGCGGGCCCAGCGGTCAACAATCGAGCCGACGTGGCCAACTCCGACAATGCCGATGGTGGCGCCCGGCCCGAAGCCTGCGGCGAGGACTGCTGACAGCACATATTGAGCAACGGCGGGCGCGTTGCATCCGGGCGCATTGTTTACGACAATGCCGTTTCGCCGGCAGTAGCCGAGATCAATGTGGTCGGTGCCTATTGTGGCGGTGGCGATGCGGCTCACCCGCGAGCCCTCGAGCAGCGCAGCGTCGCAGCGCGTGCGTGTGCGGATGACCAGGGCGTCGGCATCTTTGACGGCATCGGCGGTGATGGCTTCGGGGTCAAGGTAAATTACCTCATGGCCGGCGGCTTCGAGGTGTCCTTTAATGAAAGGGATGTGGCTTTCAACGATTACTCTCATCGGTACATTGAGTAGAAGAGAACGGCTGCGGCTCCGACGGCTATGGCCCAGAACCAGCCGAGGCGCCTGGTCGCGGCCAGGTGGCTGACGTTATAGGCGGCACATAGGCTTACCAAAGGCAGGTAGTTGAATGAGTTGGCCGAGTCGGCCATCGGCATTGCTACGGCGCAGGCCGTCAGACCTAATATGGCCATGTTGCGTGCGCGCGCCTTGGCCGGATAGCCGTAGGAGGGCAGAAACATTGCAAGGCCGAACAGCAGAGCAGTGGCTCCCGCCATCATTGTCGGTGCGTCAATGCCCGCAATCCATGGAGCGGCATATATGTCGACAATCGAGCGGGGGTCGTAGACACCAAAGCCGACGGCAATGATGGCCGGGGTGAGCATTCCGAGCATAGCGGCGACAAGGCCGCGCATTGAAAAGGCGCGCACCAGAATCAGCGCCACGGCAAGCAGCGCAAAACTTCGTGAGCCGAGAGCTCCGAGCCCGCAGAAGAGATATATCAGAAATATGGTGCGCGTTTCGCCCGGTCGCGAAAAGCAGAGAAACAGCAGGGTCATTGCTCCGGCGGCTACAGTGGCGAGGAGCATGCCCGTGATTCCCGGCGTTATGGCGGCCAGCATCAGCATGAACAGTCCGGCAAACGGAAAGTTCGGGCCCTTGTACAGGGCTCTTGCCCTGATTTCGTAGACCATCAGGGCACTGATTGCGGCCGCGAGCGCCATGGCAATCCAGGAGTCGTGGCGCGACCAGAGCATTATCAGTCCGGCCAGCGCTGTGGCGAGGCTGAGCCCTTGGCCGAGTATCAGGCTCTTGAAGCGCGATTCCCGGTCTCTCATTGCGTCAAATCAGGTCGTTGGCTATGTCGCGGCGATAGTATTTGCCCTCGAAGTCAAGAGCGCCGATGGCCTTGAATGACTTGGCGGCGGCGTCAGGAATGTCGGTGCCATAGCTGGTGGCGGCAATTACGCGGCCGCCTGAAGTTACGAGCCGGCCTTCGGCGTCGATATCAGTTCCGGCATGAAACAGCAGCGATTCGCCTGCGAGTTCGGTGCCGGTGATTACCTTACCTTTGGCATAGCTGCCGGGGTAGCCGCCGCTGACGGCCATGACAGTCACCGCCGTGCGCGGGTCGATGTCGAGCTTAAGGTCGCCGAGATTGCCGCGGGCAACGGCGTCGAGCAGCGGAAGCAGGTCGGAGGCCACTCGCGGCATCACGGCTTCGGTTTCGGGGTCGCCCATGCGCACGTTGTACTCAATAACCATCGGTTCGCCACCGACGTTGATGAGGCCGAGGAAGATGAAGCCGCGATAGTCGATGCCGTCTTTGATCAGGCCGCTGACGGTAGGGCGAATAATGCGTTCCTCCACTTTGTTCATGAATGTTTCGTCGGCAAACGGCACGGGGCTTACGGCGCCCATGCCGCCTGTGTTGAGGCCGGTGTCGCCCTCGCCTATGCGCTTATAGTCTTTGGCTACGGGGAGCACGCGGTAGTTGCCGGTGCCGTCGGTGAGCACGAACACTGAGCATTCTATACCGCTCAGGAACTCTTCGATCACCACCGTGGCGCTTGCTTTGCCGAACATGCCTCCGAGCATTTCGCGCAGCGAAGCCTTGGCTTCGTCGAGGTTGTCGATGATGAGCACGCCTTTGCCGGCTGCCAGGCCGTCGGCCTTGAGCACGTAGGGCGGACGGAGGGTCTGCAGGAACTCGCATCCGGCGTCGACCGTCTCCGAGGTGAATGAGCAGTAGGCTGCGGTGGGGATGCCGTGGCGTTGCATGAACTTCTTGGCGAAGTCTTTGCTTCCTTCGAGGGCGGCGCCGTCGGCGCCGGGGCCTACGAGCCGCATTTCGGGCATATTGGAGGCGAAGTAGTCGCGGATGCCTGCGACCAGCGGGTCTTCATTGCCCACGACGATGAGTTCTACTCCATGTTCGCGGCAAAAAGCCTCGATTGCCGGAAAATCGGTAGGTTTGAGCGCCACGTTTGTTCCGAAGGCGCCTGTGCCTCCGTTGCCGGGAGCTATAAAAAGGTGTGAGCACTGTGCGCTTTGGCTGATTTTCCAGGCCAGGGCCGATTCGCGGCCGCCGGAGCCGAGCAGTAGAACGGTCATCGGGGTAATGTGAAAAGAATTATTGTTTAAAGAATCTGATTTATGAGTTTTCGGAGTCCGGGTCGGTTTTTAGTCTCCATCCCTTGCGGGCGGAAATTTTGGGCTGGCGGCCGATAATGGCTTCGAGCGCCTTGGGGTTGCGGCGTTTTGCCAGCGGGTTTTCAGGGTCGGGAGCGGGCTCGGTCGGTTTGCGGTCGCGGTCGTCGGGTTTGCGGTCGCTGAACTTGCGGTCGCTGAACTTGCGGTCGCCGAACTTGCG
>DKUN01000010.1:5336-10258 GCA_002490725.1 Porphyromonadaceae bacterium UBA7203
CGGTCGCCGAACTTGCGGTCGCCGGATTTATTGCCTCTGTTTTTATGGAAGGGGCGGTCGGTGCGGCTGCTTTCGAGTTTCCCTCCCTGGGTTTTGAATGAGCGCTTGTCGCCGCTGAAAATGATGTATTCGCGGAGCTCACATTCAAGCGAGCCGTTCAGCAGGTGGTCTTTCGACGAGGGGGCCAGTCCGATGTTGGCCATGATTTCGTCGCGATAGCCGATAATCCATGCGTGATAGCCGGTGAACACATGCTTCAGTTTGGTGCCGAGCAGGCGGTAGAGGCCTTCGATGTCGTCGGACTTGAGGCGTTCGCCGTAGGGCGGATTGGTAATGAGCACGCCGTTGGCCGGGGCTTCTTCCCAGGCGCTGAGCGGCTTGAGTTGCAGGTCGACGTATTTGGCCACACCCGCGCGCTTGAGGTTGCGCTGGGCGATGGCTATGGCACGCGGCGACATGTCTGCGCCGATAATGGGGCATGTTATTTCGCGTTCGGCCGAGTCATCGTTGTAGAGGCTTTCAAACAGCTCCCGGTCAAAGTCGGGCCACTGCTCGAAAGCAAATCCTTTGCGGAAAATGCCGGGTGCGATGTTGGCCGCAATCAGAGCGCCTTCGATCAGAAAGGTGCCTGAGCCGCACATGGGGTCAATCAGCGGGCATTCGCCGCGCCAGCCGCTTTTGAGAATGATGCCTGCGGCGAGAACTTCGTTGATCGGCGCTTCGGTCTGGGCTTCGCGCCAGCCGCGGCGGTGAAGGCTTTCGCCGCTTGAGTCGAGGCTCAGGGTTACGTCGCTGTTGGAAATGTGGACGTTGATAACGGCGTCGGCATCGGTCAGGCGCACGCCCGGACGGCGTCCCTTCGGGTCGCGGTCGCGAAACCAGTCGGCAATGGCGTCCTTGACCTTATAGGTCACGAAGCGCGAGTTTGTAAAGTTGTCGGAGTTGACGGTGACCTCGATTGAAAAGGTCTTGTCGGGGGTGAGCATCGTGCTCCAGTCATATTCCTTGACGCGGTCGTAGAGCTTGTCGGCATTGTGTGCCTTGAAGCGATAGAACGGCTTGAGGATACGCAGCGCCGTGCGGCACTGAAGGTTGGCTTTATACATTAATGCCTTGTCGCCCTGAAAGGATACCATGCGGCGGCCGGGCTCTACGTTGAGCGCTCCGATTGAGCGCAGTTCTTCGGCCAGCACCTCTTCCAGTCCCTGGAAGGTTTTGGCCACCATGTCAAACGTGTCAGTGTTCATCGTTTTTTGTCTCTCTGTTTTCGGGTGCAAAGTTACGAAATTCTGAGCAAACTTCACGTTCGTTTGGCCAATTATTATTAAAAATCGGTTCATTATTTAACGGACCCCGCCAAGTCCGGAATCCGTTGCAAACCGGTCGTGGCGGGGCCTGTTGAATGATAAGGGGGGGGGAGGAGGCTATAGGTCGATGCGGGTGGACTCAGTCCATGTTGGCGCGCAGCTGCGCCTCTAGCACGTCGGCCTGATGCAGCCCCGAAGCGCGCCATTTCAGGTCGCCGTTTTTGAAAATCATGAGTGTAGGCACAGACTGCACCCTGTATCGGCCCGATAGCTCCTGGTTGCGGTCAACGTCGATTTTGATGATGTTGGCCGCATCGCCGACTGCCTTCTTGACCTGATCGAGGATGGGGCCCTGCATTTTGCACGGACCGCACCATGTTGCGTGGAAATCCACAAGGGTAGGGGTTGCGCTTCCGATGAGTTTGTCAAATTCTTCCATAATGAATGAGTTTTGGTTACCTTAATATTATATATATGTAAAATAACGCGTAAAATAACGTTTTAGTTTCTCGGGCGCGAATCTTTGTCGATTGAGGGCTGTTTTGAGACGTTTGGAGAGGAAAATCGGCGAATAATTTTTGATTTACGAAAATTATGCGTAACTTTGCGCCGCTGTAAAGCACATTAACATTATTATTAACCACCAAAATTTCCAAAGAATGCATCTTAATTCTGACGAAAAAGTTGAAATCTTTGAGAAGTACGGTAAGGGTAAGACTGATACTGGCTCACCTGAAGCCCAGATAGCATTGTTCTCGGTCCGTATTGCTCATTTGACTGAACACCTCAAGTCAAATCACAAAGATTATGCTACGGCACGCGCTCTTAAGCAGCTGGTGGGTAAGCGTCGTCGCTTGCTGGATTATCTGATCCGCAAGGATATCAACCGCTACCGCGCCATCATTGCTCAGAAAGAGCTTGGCATCCGTAAGTAAGGCATCAACGGGAGGTCGCAGTCAACGGCCTCCCGCCTTCTTTTTCTACGCATTTCCTTTTTTTAATCCATGGATTTTTTCAAAAAGCACCCTATAGTCACAAACCTGCTGCTGATAGCGGCTTGCGGCTTTTTGTTGATAGTGGCCGCCATGTTCTGGCTTGATGTCTGGACGGCCCACGGAAAGGTGCAGGTGGTTCCCGATGTCCACGCCATGACCATACCTGAGGCCGAGAGGGTGCTTCGCGGCAGCAATCTGCAGGGCGAAGTGGTCGACTCTGTCTATGACACCGCCATTGCCCGCGGATCGGTGGTCGAGCAGGTGCCTCCGGCCGGCAACCGTGTGAAGCCGGGCCGTACAGTCTATCTTACAATCAATGCCTTTTCGCCGCGCCGCATTACGCTGCCCGACCTTGTCGGCTCGTCGCTGCGCCAGGCGCGCGCTTCGCTCGAATCCATGGGCTTTAAAGATATACGCGAAGTCAGAGTGCCCTCTGACTATCGCGACCTTGTTCTTGCAATCAAAAGCATGGGTGTAACCCTTCGCGCCGGCACAAAGTTGCCGCTGTCGTCGACAATCGTAATCGAGGTCGGCGAGGGATATAGCGCCGCAGTCAAGGCGGCCGACGATGATGACACCATTACCATGCTGAGCGAAGACGAGTGGGATTCCATTATTGACAACGCCGAGAATGAATACTGATTCAGCTGACATCGATGACGCCGGCGAACTCAGATTCATTGACGGTCGCGAACTCTACGAGCATTTTCGCTTTGTGGCCGACAAGGGCCAGGAGCTGCTGAGAGTCGACAAGTTTCTGGTCGACCGCATGCAGCATGCTTCGCGCACGCGGATACGCCAGGCCGCCGATGCCGGCTGCATTCTCGTCAACGGAGTGCCGGTCAAGGCCAATTATCGAGTAAAGCCGCTCGATGTGGTGCAGATTGTAATGGACCGTCCGCGCTACGAAAATGAAATAGTGGCCGAGGATATTCCGCTCGACATTGTTTATGAAGACGACACGGTGCTTGTGGTCAACAAGCCGGCCGGCCTTGTAGTGCATCCCGGCCATGGCAACTATACGGGCACTCTGGTCAACGCCCTGGCGTGGCATTTCAAAGACAATCCGGACTATGACGTATCCGACCCGCGGCTCGGCCTGGTTCACCGCATTGACAAAGACACGTCGGGTCTGCTCGTCGTGGCCAAGACGCCTGAGGCCAAGACACATCTCGGAGCGCAGTTCTTTGCAAAGACGACCAAGCGCGAATACAACGCGCTGGTGTGGGGCATTCCATCGCCCGACCGCGGCACTGTCGAGTCGATGATTGGCCGCAATCCGAAAGACAGGCTGCAGATGGCGGTTCTGCCCGACGATGACATCAACGGCAAGCACGCCGTTACCCATTATGAGGTGCTTGAGTCGCTGACCCATGTGGCGCTGGTACGCTGCGTGCTCGAAACGGGCCGCACCCACCAGATTCGCGTGCACATGCGTCACCTGGGCCATCCGCTCTTCAACGATGCCCGCTATGGCGGCGACAAGGTGCTGCGCGGAGTGCCGAGCTCTACTTATCGCCGTTTTATAGAAGGCTGCTTTGAGGCTTGTCCGCGCCAGGCGCTACACGCCCGCACACTCGGTTTTGTTCACCCAAAAAACGGTCAGGAAATGTTTTTCACCGCGCCGCTTCCGGCCGACTTCGAAGCGTTGTTGGCGCGCTGGCGCAAAATACCCCGTCTATGATTATGAAATCAAAAGTCTCTCTCGGCAAAACCGGCACGCTCACAACAGTGCTCGTTTCCGTGCTTCTGATTGGAGCTGTTATATGGCCTTTTGCCCTTGACATCGCCATAGTTTCCTGGGTGATGTTAGCCACAGTGGCGGCCACGCTGATTAGCCAGCTCTTCTATGCTCCCGTAAGTATCGAGCTGACCGACGACGCCCTGATTGTTCACCGTCTGCTTGCCCGCAAGGTGATCCCCGTCGCCGACATACGACGCAGCGCGTCGCTTCACTATCCTTCTGGTCCGATACGCACGTGCGGCTGCAGCGGCTTTTTCGGCAACTGGGGCTACTTTACCGAACGCGGCATCGGCTCATACTTTGCCTATTACGGCGATCCTGCCGACTGTTTTCTCGTCAAGCTTGCCAACGGCCGCAAATACATGCTTGGCTGCCGCAACGCCGCCGATTTCGTGGCCGCCATTGACTCGCGCATCTCGTTGACTGACTGAACGGCCGGCAGAGCCGGCGCGGCGACGAGCGCGTAAGACCCCGTTCCCCAATATTTGTAAACGCTGGGGTCGCATATCTCTGAGCGGTTTTTGTCTTGTGATGATGGAGCGTAGCCTTTGCTACGTGACTGAGGAACAAGGCAAAAAACGCCAGAGAGATGCGATGGTAAGGTATTTTTATCGATTGCCGCACAATTTATCACACACAAATTCGGTTATATGATTTTAACCATCAATAATCTACAGGAGCAAATTGGGATATACGACATATTTGACAATCAGACAACGCAACTTTATTTTTGCGAATTTCTCTGAAATTTTCCATACAAAGTCAAAAGCATACATTTTTGAGATTCTTAATGCCTTGTTTTATTTGGCCAAGACATGATGCCGGTGGAAACTTCTACCCCATGACTTTCCCAAATGGCGTACCGTATATGAATTT
>DKUN01000008.1 GCA_002490725.1 Porphyromonadaceae bacterium UBA7203
CATTGCTCCCTCACTGCGCGAACATATCTGCACAACGCTTGACCGCCCCAGCGTTAACAAATATTGGGGAACGGGGTCTATATCAGCAGTTTGCGGTCAGGGCGCGGTAAAGGCGGTGAATGGGAAGCCCCATCACGTTATAAAAACTGCCGCGTATGCCTTTGACGGCCGCCGCGCCAATCCATTCCTGTATGCCGTAGGCGCCGGCCTTGTCGAGCGGTGAGTAACGCTCTACGTAATAGTCTATTTCGGCAGGCGTCAGCGTGTCGAACTCAACTTCGGTGACTTCGGAAAATGTGGTCAGCGAGCCGTCGGGGCGCCCGATGCTCACCCCGGTGATTACCTTGTGGGTCTTGCCGGCGAGGCGGGCCAGGGTAGCGCGTGCGTCGTCGGCGTCTTTGGGCTTGCCTATTACCTTGCCGTCGAGAATGACCACGGTGTCGGCCGTAACGAGCACTTCGTCGGGCCGGAGCGAGTCCATGTAGGGCTGAGCCTTGAGGCGCGACAGGTAGGCCGGGGTCTCTTCGGCAGAGGTTCCTTCGGGTACCACTTCGTCGACCGGGCGCGATGTGTCGACGCGAAAGTCGACGTCGAGCATGGCCATGAGTTCGCGGCGTCGGGGCGAGCCGCTTGCAAGGATGTAGCGTTTGCTGTTCATGAGTGTAATTGATTGTATTTACCAGCCGTAGGCCGTGTCGACGTGGAGCCAGTGACCCCGGGCGCGCATGGTCTGTTCGATAAGTTCGCGGGCAATTCCGTTGCCGCCGGTTACTGACGACACATACGTGGCGGCCTGGCGCGCGTCAGCCGATGCGTCGGCGGGAGCGATGCTCAGGCCAACCTTCTTCATGCAGGGCAGGTCGGGCACGTCGTCGCCGCAGTAGGCCACCTCTTCGGGCGACAAGCCGTTTTCGGCCAGCCATTTTTCGAGTACCGGAAGTTTATTGCCGGCTTTGAGGTAAATATCGTTGATGCCGAGCAGTTTATAGCGGCGATAAACGGTTTCGGTGTCGGCTCCGGTTATTATGGCGATGCGGTAGCCGTGTTTCACGGCGAGCTGCAGGGCATAGCCGTCTTTGACGTTGGCCATGCGCGACGGGTTGCCGTCGGCGTCGATGGGCACTACGTTGGGCGAGAGCACGCCGTCGACGTCGAACACGAATCCGCGCAGCTTTGTAAGGTCGAATGGAATCATTGGTTTATCAGTGGGTGAATAATCCTCTCGGGAATCAGTTTTCAGTATTGGCGGGATGGAGGGCCGCCAGCATCTTGTCGGACAGGAAGCTGTAGACTTCGGCGATCTCCGGGGGCAGAGCGGCTATATGGCCGTTGATGGTCTTGAGGTCGCCTCGCTTGGCCGGGCCTGTCATCGCATCGGAGGGCGACATCTGCATGGCTCGCTCGAGAGTCAGACGCAGCAGCGGCTTCAGCATGTCGAAGTCGAGACCGGCGTCGTTGCATATGCGCTCGGAAAGGCTCCACAGATACATGACCATGTTGCAGCCTATGACGGCGGCGGCGTGAAGGCGTCGGCGCGACGCAGAGTCGAGCCGTGCCACCGAAGTCGACATCATGCGCGCTATTTCGAGCACCTGCGGGTCGCCTTCAACGAGCATGGGCACGGTTGACCAGTCGGCTTCGCGCTCCTTCAACATGGTCTGCAGGGGGTAGAGAACGCCGTAGCGCGGAAACTTCTCGGGGTCGAATACGTCGATGCCGACCGAGCCGGCGGTGTGAACCCAAAGAGCCGAACCGGCCGAGGGAACCGAGTCGAGCACTTCGGCAATGGCGTCGTCGGCAGTGGCTACTATGACCAGGTCGGCGCGGTCGGGTTCGAGCGAGCTGACCGGCTCGCCCGAACGTGAACATATCTGCACGATTTCAACTCCGGCCTGGCGAAGCCGCGCGGCAAAGCGCGTGGCCACGTTGCCCGAGCCGATGAAGCTTACTTTCAGCATTGCTCGGGCTTGAACGTGTCGCAGTGAACGTGGTTCCAGAGCAGTTTCTCGACGTTCTGAGGCTTGCGTTCCTCGTCGGGAATGCCCAGAGCAATGAGGCAGAGGGGCTGAATCTGTTCGGGCAGTCCGAGCAGTTCGCTGACAACGTCTTCGGCCGGAGTGCCGTCGGCCGCCAGGCGTCCGTTGACTTCAATCCAGCATGAGCCGACGCCGAGTTCGCGGGCCTGAAGCATCATGTAGGCGGCCGCAATCGAGCCGTCTTCAATCCAGGTTTCCGATGCGGTGACATCAACTGCCACGCATATGGTCAGGGCGCTGCGCCCCACGGGCAGCGCGCCGGTTGCCTTACATTCGCTCAGGCGCAGGAGCATATCCTTGTTCTCTACGGCAATGAAGTGCCAGGCGCGTGCGTTCTTGCCTGTAGGCGAGAGCAGGCCTGCTTCGAGAATGATCTTGACCGTTTCATGGTCGATGGGCTGGTCTGTATATTTGCGAATCGAGCGGCGCTCGACAAGCAGCTGATGGAGATTTGTCATATCTTGACTGTTAATATAATGCGTTGATAAAACATGAAATCATTTTTGTCGGCCAGGTGGAAATCGAGTTCGGCGCGCAGGTCAACAATTTTTTTCCAACGTAGCAGCAGGCCGGAAAGTTCGGTCCGGTTATACCATTTTGAGCTGAAATAGGGCTCGCCTTCGTTGAGCGTGGGGCCGAATTTGGAGTAGAGAGGATAGAGGGGGCGGTTGCCGGCCCAGGCCACGTTGCGCAGCGTGATTCGCCAGAACGAGGCGTTGAGTTCGGCTCTGACGCCTATTGCCGAGAGCCAGCGGTTGTTCATGCGGTCGCGGGTCAGCGACGCGAGCGGGCCGGCGCTGATGTCGAGGGCGTGCCAGTTGCGCCAGGGTCGGAGCAACTTCATGAAATCGAGCCCGAAGTCGGGGTTGGCTATGATGTTGTCGACCACGTATTGGTCGTCAGGCGCGTTCTTGACCTTGGCGAGGTGGTTGAGCATGGCCGTGCCGCCGATGCGTACCAGATATTTCCGCGGGGTCCATTCGCCGCGGGCAATCACGGCGAAAGCCTCGCGGCGTGTTTCGGTCTGCATGCCGCGCCAGTCGCACAGCATTTCGAAGAAGCCGCGCCTCGACACATACTGAATCATGGCGCCGCGCAGATTGTGCTGGAAGTAGCCGGTTGAGTCGCTGACCAGATATTCCGGCAGCGGACGCAGCAGCTGGGTGCGCGGAAACATGCCGAGCGAGCCTCTGACGTGGCGTGTTTCGTAGCGGTAGTAGATGGTGGGCGAAACCAGGTGCCCGTCCCATTCGCAGCCGATAGGCTGGGTATAGACGGCGCCGGCCATGATGCTGTGGGTGCGATGTTGAAACGACACGCCTATTTCCGGGGCCAGGCGTGTCAGAAAGTATGTGCGAGCAGGCGTATGCATGGCTTCGCCCTCGCGGTTGTCGAAAATGGTTGCGAATTCTCCGCCCCATTCAAATTTTTGGGCGTTGGCGCCGGTAGCCGCGACGATGAGCAGCAACGCTGCCGCGGCGCCGCGGCGTCCGAACCGGATGAGGCCGCACAGCCTGTAAACGCCAATGGCAATCAGCGAGCCGATAATGGCGCCGGCAATGATGTCGCCCGGGTGGTGCACTCCGAGATACAGGCGCGAAATGCACACAATAGAAGCCCAGCAGTAGAGAAATGCTGTCATGGCGCGCATGCGGTAGGCAAGCGTCAGGAATGTGGCCAGGGCAAAGGTATTGGCCGCATGGCACGACGGGAAACTGTATGACCCCGGGCAGTAGCCGTTGACGGTCTGCACCATATAGGCGTACGGATTCTCAGGGTCGGCCGGGCGCAAACGGCCTACGGCCGGGCGAATCCAGGTTGCGCAGAGTTGGTCGGCGAGGGTAATGACCAGCGCTACGCCGATCAGGTAGACCAGAGCGCGGCGCCATCCGCAGCGCCACACCAGCAGCCCTGCAAGCAGCACATAGAGCGGCACCCATATCCATTTTCCGGTTATAGCCATCATGGTGGAGTCAAGCCAGGGGGTGTGGTAGCCGTTGAACCAAAGCAATACCGTTCGGTCGGCGTTAAGGAGAGAGTCAATCATTGAAGTTCGGCGGTGATGACCTGGTTGGATATTTTGGTGAGCAGGCGCGAGGCGTCGCGCACTTTCTTTTCCAGGGCGAGAATGCGGCGGGCGGCTTCCTTGTCGGCCGGATTGAAGCCGGCGCGCAGGGCGGCGAGCTGTTCAAGGTCGCTCCGGTTATCGGCTTCGGCGTCGACATAGTTCTCCATCAACCGGCGGGCTGCCGGTGAGGAGAAGTCGCTCCAGCGTGTGTAGACCCTTCCATCGGGTAAGGGGAATATGAAGTCGGGAGTGTTGTCGATGTAGGAGTTGCCTGCGGGCTGCAGCCGGCTGATGCGTTCAAGCAGGGCCTGCTGCCCGTCGTCGAGAGGCGACGCTATGCCTGCTATGCGAGCGCGGTCGGCCAGGTCAGGCAGGTCTACGTCGAGATTCACGCGCGTTTCCGACGGAATGAAAACGTAGATTGTAACCATGTCGCCCAGGCGGTTGCGGTCGGTAGCGAACCAGCCTGCTCCGGTCTCTTCGTCGATTGCGAGCATGTAGTCGTCATAGGGCGAATTGTAGGGCATGCCCATGTTCTGCGGCACTGCAAAGCCGTCGCGGTTTCGCTGGGAAATGTAGATGTCGAGCCCTCCGAGCGAGTCGTCGCCGTCGGTGGCATAATATAGCGTGGTGCCGTCGGCGAGCTGAAACGGATAGTTGGCCGTTCCGCCGGCGTTGAGCACGTCGCCGAGGCTCACGGGCTCTTCCCATGAGCCGTCGGTCAGCCGGGCGCTCTCGACAAGACCGTTGTCGGTACCCCAGATCATGAACGACCCGTCTTCAGGCATGAAGACCACAGTCTGCCCGGCGGCCTCGAAATCATCGCCGAGTTCAGCCGGCGCCAGCAAGCGCCCGGCCGTGGGGGCAAGTCGGTAGCTTCTGAAAAAGTCTTCGCGGTCAACATTGATTGAGTCGATAATCGCCACGTCCTCAACCCTCTGAATCATTTCGCTCATGCGGTTAACGCGGCTTTCGAGGCTGTCGGCGGCGTTGGTGTCGGCCTTTTTGTCGGAGCGCAAGGCTTCGATGCTCTCAAGGGCAAGTTCTGGGTTATAGTCATAAAACGCCTGACGGGCCCGGGTCATGAGCTCCTCGGCCGTTACTTTTGACTTGGCCTTGGCCTTGCGCTTCGGAGCGGCCTCGACCGGCGCTGACACCATCAGTGCGGCGGCTGTTATTGCGGTTAAAACTCTGTTGAATTTCATATTTATATGCTTGATTTGCAATCTGCCCCGCAAAGTTAATAAAAAATCGACAACTCCGCAACTGCCCGCGCAACAGACTGGTGGTCAGGTGAAATACTGTGCATTAACATAAATTAACGCTGGGGGGGGGTAAATGTGAAAAAGTGTGTAACTTTGCGCTGAAAAATTAACACATTCACAAACCAATTTATCCATTATCACTTCAATGAAAAAGTTAGCACTAATCTTATGTGTGTGTCTGGGCGGCAGCCTTTTTGCGCAAGCCCAGATTTCTACCGGTGAAAGCACCGCGCAGACCATCCGTACCGGCAACCGTGCAGAAAAAGGCGATTTCGGCCTCTATCTCGGAGCAACCACCTCGATGTTTAAAAATATTGCTGACGAAGATGTTTCGTATTCGGCAATGCCGCTTCTGAACTTCAAGTATATGTTGTCAGACAAGGTGGAAGCCCGCCTGGGTCTGGAATGGTGGTCGAAGACTGACTCGGAAAAGGATGTTTATGAAGACAAGTCAGGCATCTCCTCAAAGCGCGAAACGAGCATCATGTTCTATCCCGGCATTGCTTATCACTTTAACCGTTCGAACATTCTCGACGTTTACATCGGTGCCGAACTGCCTATTGGCGGAGGCGCCAATGCCACCAAGGCTAAGTATGACGGCGAAGAGCTCGAGGGTTCCATCACAAGCAACCGCTTCGAAATCGGTCTGGGCGCGTTTGTAGGCCTTCAGGCTTATATCTGCAACCTCCCCCTGGCTGTAGGTGTTGAATATGGTTTCAATGTGCGCAACTGCCATGTAAGCAATGGTATTCTCGATGCCGACGGCTTCAAAATCGAGCGGCAAATCGAAGACCACAGCTCCAACCGTTTCAAACTCGGCAACCAGGCCCGCCTGACTTTAACCTACTTCTTCAAACTCTGAACTTATGAAAATAGCCAAGTTAATAGCGGCGGTAGCGGTGTTGTTCACCGTAACGTCGTGTGGTTCGATTTCCAAAAGCAGGTCGTATTCATTTGACGACGTGCGCCTGGAAATGAACATGAATGACCTCCAGTATCTCGGAGAGCAGGAAATCTCGATTGAATACACCTCATATCTGGGCATCATCAAGAGCGTAGAGAAGGTTAACGGCGAGACCTACAATCCGGTCAACAAAAAAGTGCTGACCATGCCGCGCAGCTGCAACTTCCGCAACCGCAATCTCGACAAGGCCGCCTATAAGCTGGTTGAAACATTTCCGAACGCCGTATATTTCCAGATTGTGTTCGAGACCAAGCATATTGACCGCCTCTTCCTCGGCAGCGTGCACAAAGAATGCGCTAAAGTCAAGGCTTATAAACTCGTAAAATAAACCAATGAGGAAAAGAGACGGCCGGGCACTGCGCCGGGGCCGTCTCTTTCACTTTTTTTACCGTTAAACCGATAGCGATGCGACGTATTATTCAACAAACTATTCTTGCAGCGGCGACGAGCATGCTGTTTACCATGTGTGTGGAGAATGATTCCACCCTGTCGGATGTGGCGGTAATCGTTACGCCCGGTCAGGACACTCCGGTGACGCTCCATTCCGGCGAACAGGCGCTTTATACAGTAAAGCTGTTGACGATTCATGACCATGTGGCGTCGTTGGAAGTCAACTCGTTCGACCCCAAACACGGTCTGGTCAAGTGTCTCGAAATTCCGTGCGGGTCAAAAGAGTTCACTTATCAGTTCGTTTACGCCGCTCCGGAACTCGACAGACCCCAGTCAGAAATAACATTAACCTTTATCGCAACCGATAATGAGGGCAATCAAGCGAGCCTGACCCGCAAGGTCACGGTTGTCAACCGCGTGCTCTCCATTGCCGAGAAGACCGGAATCATTATGTTCGAGCCGGGAACGGGCCTGCCCGACGCGCTGACGCTGGCCGACGTTTCCCACCCGTTTTCGCTCGCCGATTCGCCTGAGCCCGAGGCCGCCGACATTTACGTGGATCCGTCCACGGGTTTCGATGCAATTACATGGCGCAGCAACAGCCGCACCAAATTTCTGCGGGCCAACAATTTCGATTATGCAAGCGCGACTGCCGCCGGCATAACTTCGGTTTTTGCAAGCTCGGTGGTCGCCGATCATGTTTCGGATATTCAGGTCAATGACATTATTCTTGTCGGTCACGGCGATGTGGCCGAAGGTGTGTTTTATGTTGTGAACATACTGCGCGGCGAATCCGTAGCCGATTGCATGCAGCTCAGCTTTAAAGGAGTCGACGCGGCCGACTTGCCCGCGCCGGAGCCCGAGGGCGACGATTGAAAAATAAATAGTGCACTAAAATATAATAGTTTTGCGGTGACCGGAAGGCAGGTGTGTGTTAGAGCCTGCTTCTTCCGGCCCGTTTTTTTGTGCGATTTGACGCGCGCAGAGCAATTTTTTGGCGGTGGGCCGCGTTAATGAGATGTATGGACCGCATAAGGCGCATAGGAATATGGGCGCTCGTGGCTATGGCCGCGGGCCTCGTCGCGTCGTGTACGGCCAAGAAAAACACTGCGGCGAGCCGCAAATATCAGGCGTTTATTACTCGCTATAACGTTTACTACAACGGCGACGAGCACTATAAAGAAACGCTGGGCGATATGGAAAAGAACTATGAGGACGACTACACGGACTTTCTTTTTCCGCATCCGGCCGAGGCCAAAGGCGCGCCAAAAGCTCCGCAGCCGAGCGGCGACTTCAAACGCTCGATCGAGAAGGCGCAAAAGGCAATCCAGCTCCACAGCATCAAGAAGCGCCCTAAAAAAAAGAGCGGAAAGCAGAGCGAGGAGGACAAGCGGTGGCTCAAGCGCGAGGAGTATAACCCGTTTATCCACAACGCGTGGATGATGATGGGCCGAAGCCAGTATCTCAACGGCGACTTTTCGGGAGCGGCGGCTACGTTTTATTATATTTCGCGCCATTTTTCCTGGCTTCCCGAAACGGTGACGGAGGCCGAACTGTGGCAGGCCCGCAGTTACGTGGCGTTCGATTGGGTAAACGAGGCCGAAACCATTTTCAAGCGCATCAAGCCTGACCGCCTGACTTCAGGGCGCCTCAAGGCCCTCTATGATTTCGTCGACGCCGACATAGCGCTCAGACGCAAGGACTATGGCGCGGCAATCGAGCCCCTTGAGCGCACCATCAACCGCACCGGCGGCGCCCAGAAAGTGCGCCTGCGCTTTCTGCTGGGTCAGTGTCTGGCCCGCGAGGGCCGCAAGGAAGAGGCCTATAAGGCTTTCGGGCAGGCGGCCTCGGGGGGCGGCACGACCTATCGCACCAAACTCAACGCACGCATCAAGCAGAGCGAGGTTTATTCGGGCAAGGATATTCGCCCTGAGGTGCGCAGCCTGATGCGCATGACATCGCTTGACCGCAACAAGCCCTATCTCGACCAGATTTATTATGCCATAGGCAATCTTTACCTGAGCCGCGGCGACACGGCCAATGCCATTGATAACTATGTGCTCGCGGCCGAAAAATCGGAGCGCAACGGAATCGAGAAGGCCATAAACAATATTGCTCTCGGGCAGCTCTACTTCGGGCGCGGCCGCTACGACCTGGCGCAGCCGCGGTTTTCGGAGGCGGTGCCGCTGCTGCCCGAGACGTTCGATGACTACGCGCTGCTGAAGCGCCGCTCCGACGTGCTCGATGAGCTGGCGGTTTATTCGCAGAACGTCGTGTTGCAGGACTCGCTGCTGCGGCTTGCCGAACTGCCGCGCGATGAGCAGCTCAAGGTAATAAACAAAATCATAGATGACCTGAAAAAGAAAGAAAAGGAAGAGGCCGAAGAGCAGGCGCGCGCCGACCATGAGGCCGAAGTTGCAGCCAATTCGACCGGCGACAATTCAGCTAATGCGCCGGCTCAGTTCCAGATGGGGTCGAAAGATGATTCGTGGTATTTCTATAATTCGGCCACGGTTTCGTCGGGTCGCACGGCCTTTCAACGCAAGTGGGGCTCGCGCAGGCTTGAAGATAACTGGCGCCGACGCAACAAGTCGACATTCTCGTTCGATGATTTTGCCGACAGTTCCTCGCCGGAAGCCGGCGGCGGTGACAATGACGAGGGCAATGGCGGCACGGACAATGCCGAACGTTCAGCCGAGGCCGCCGAAGCCGAACGCGCGGCCGATCCGCATTATCCGGAATATTACCTCGCCCAGATTCCGTCGACCGACCAAGAAAAGCAGACCGCCCACGATATTATCCAGGAGGGTCTGTATTCGATGGGCTCGATTCTGAAGGATAAGCTCGAGGACTTCCCTGCGGCTCAGGTCGAGTGGGATAAACTGCTTGAACGATATCCCGACAATGTGTATCGCCTCGATGTTTACTACAACATGTACATCATGCTGATGAGGCTCGGGCGCACATCGGACGCAGAGAGGTGGCGCGGGCTGATTCTGACCGAATTTGCCGACAGCAAGTATGGCCACGCGCTGCAAAATCCCGACTATATCGAGAATCTGAGGGAGATGCCGGCCGCCCAGCAGGCTCTATACGACAGGGCCTACGAGGCTTATCTTGACAACGATAATGCGGCGGTTCACGGAGCATATGAAGAGATGATGCGCAAGTATCCGGTCAGCGACATCATGCCCAAATTCATGTTCCTCCATGCGCTGGCCTATGTCACCGAGAAGAAGCCCGACGAATTTGCCGCGACACTGCGCGAAATGCTTGAGCGCTATCCGCAAACCGACATTACGCCGGTGGCGTCGGCCTATCTCGTTGGTCTGGCAAACGGACGGCAGCTAAACGAAGGTGTGGCCAACACACGCGGAATGCTGTGGGATATACGTCTGGTCAATCCCGGAGACTCTGCGTCGATGGCAGCTGACTCTACCGCCACGGCGTTTGACTTCACCCCCGACGTGTCCCAGTTGCTCGTGCTCGCCTATCCGACCGACACAATCAGTCCCAACGAGCTGCTTTATCAGGTGGCGCGCCATAACTTCAACTCGTTTGTCGTAAAAGACTTCGACCTGGAGCAGATGAATTTCGGACGACTCGGAATGCTGCTTGTAAAGGGCTTTGCCAACGTGGACGAGGCCGAACACTACCGCTCGATTCTCGGCCGCTCGACGGTGCTGACACTGCCCGAACAGGTGAAGCCGTTTATCATATCGGAAGATAATTTTGCCAAGCTTATCAACGGGCGGCGCACGCTTGAGGAATATTTCAGAGCGAGCGGCGATGCGGCCGTAGAGCGCACCGAAGAAGAGATTGTCAGAACGTTACCGCCAGATTGAAGCCGATGCTGCGCCCGGTAATAATCGGTGCGGACCGGATTTCGAGCTTGTGCGCCTTGGCGGCCTGACGGGCCGGATTGCCGCCGATAAGCCCCACGACTTCATTGACGGGGTCGACCAGAAAGGCAACGATATTGCCGACAACCGGAGAGCCGAACAGACAGTAGTTATTGGCCACCAGATAGCGCTTTACTCTGAAGAAGCCCTCGCCCATAGCGCTGCCCACCAATGGCGTAATGAAAATATCCTGATATGACGGGCGCTCCATGAACGCCTCGATGCCGAACTCCCAGGCAATGGTCGAGATGCAGGCACTGTAGAGCATCGAACCCCAGAAACTGAATCCGCATGAGCGCGCGGCCATGAAGTAGGCTGCTCCCGAGTAGGGGTGGAGCACGAAGTTAAACATCGGGTTGTCGTGGTCCCACTCGGGGCCCATTTTCAACACGTGCTTGCGCCAGCGGGTCCAGAGCGGTACGTGATAGAACTCGGCTCGGTTCCAGTTGGTCGCGTCCTCGGGGAGCATCTCCAGAACAAACAACGATGCCACGTAGCAGCCGCACAGCACGCCGGTGTTGATCCACATCCGTTTCCAGTCGGGATGGCTGAACCCTAATCGGGTGTTTTGCTCCGGAAAGCAGTAAATAGACTTGACCGGCCGCTCAAGCGGATGCATCGTGTTGGCCGGAAAAAGCGTCTCGGTGTCGACCGGCACAGGCACAGTGTCGGGCATTGACGGCGACTGTGCCTTGGCCGTCATGGCAGTGCAGAATATGATGATAACAATAAACAGTCGGGCCATGAGTGAAAATAAATAATGAAACGTAGTCAATCCTACAACAAAAAAATGGAGCCGATGGTTGCGTAATTTTTCAAATTTAATTATCTTTGTGGCATGACTCATACAATTACCCCGAACAGCAATCGCCTTGCTTCGCTCGACATATTGCGAGGCTTTGACCTTTTCATGCTCCTCTTTCTTCAACCCGTGCTCGTTTCCGTCTCCAGGGTCTATAGTGCCCCGTGGTTTGACTCGGTCATGTATCAGCTTGACCATGAGCCGTGGGAGGGCTTCCGTTGCTGGGACCTCGTTATGCCTCTCTTCCTCTTTATGGTCGGTGCGGCCATGCCTTTCTCGTTTGCAAAGTATCGCACCGATAAAGGCGCGCGTGGCGATGTCTACAAGCGCATAGCCCGAAGGGTAGCGCTGCTGTTTCTGTTCGGCATGATTGTTCAGGGCAACCTGCTCGGCTTCGATTTCGGGCAACTGTATATTTACAGCAACACTCTGCAGGCCATTGCCATGGGTTATCTGATTTCAGCCATAATATTGCTGAACTGCTCCGTGCGCATGCAGGTCGTTTGGACTTTCCTGCTGATGGTCATCTACTCCGTGCCGATGGCGCTGTTTGGCGACTGGAGTGTTGAAGGCAACTTCGCCTATATCGTAGACCAGTCGATATATGGCCGCTTCCACGGCGATCCGGCCTATACATGGCTTTGGAGTTCACTCACATTCGGTTCGACCGTCATGTTCGGCGCCCTGGCCGGCCAGCTGATGAGAAATACGCGCCGTCTGCCCCGCACCCGCATTGCCGCACTCCTTGCCGCCGGTGCAATTACACTCATAGCCCTCGGCTTGCTGCTGAGCCTGGTGGAGCCGATAATCAAACACATCTGGACGTCTTCGATGACCCTTTATGCGTCAGGCCTCTGCATGCTGCTCATGGCGCTGACATACTGGTGGGTCGACGCCAAGGGCCACTCGCGCGGCCTCAACTGGCTTAAAATATATGGCATGAACCCGATTACGGCCTACATACTCGGCGAGGTCATCAACTTCCGCAGCATAGTCCACTCGGTCAGCTACGGCCTCCAGCCGCATTTGGCGGACTGGTATCCTGTATGGCTTACGTTCGGCAACTTCTTTATCCTCTTTCTGCTGCTGAGATTCATGTATAAACACAAAATTTTCCTCAAAATTTAAAAAAATCGGCAAAACACTTGCACAATTCAAAAATACTCACTAACTTTGCACCGCAAAACAACCCAATGGGGTATTAGCTCATCTGGC